>MSXO01000066.1 GCA_002083615.1 Proteobacteria bacterium ST_bin11
AGGTGAGGATCCGGACATAGTCTTGCAGAAAGCTCCCCCACTCGAAGACAACAAAAGACGTGAGCTACGCCTCTACTCCAGCGTTTAGTCTAAGTAACGAAGAGGCCCGTTGTACTTGTATGTTGTACGTCAATCTGTAGTTGAGATATCTTAAAACATAGATGCGGTGTCCATCCGCTGCTTTTTCCAAGATGGGTTTTCTATCGTAAAGCCAGTCGATAGCTTTGCTTTCCATGGAGTCGATGAGAAAATCTACAGTTTGGAAATCCCCACGCATGATAGAATTGAATAATGCCGTATGGCCATTGTTGTCGAGAGCATCGACTTCGCAGCCTAGAATACAAAGAACGCCCATTGAACTAAACGGCGCTCCTTCCAAGGATGCGACGTGGAGAGAAGTTCGACCTAGTCTATCTTTTACGTTGCTTAGATCGTAGTTGTACTGTGAAGCGAACACGTCAATGGATTGAGCATCTTCGAACTTGCTGGGCTTGCGCACTCGTGGACAAAGGGAACCTTGAAATGCAGACATTTTTGAGTGAATTTACTTATACCCAAGGTGCATGAGGGGTGGAAAGCCAACGGCACGATAAACAATTTTTGGCCGCATGTAGGGAATTATTTCTTCGTCGGTGTACTCTTTGTTGCTTCTCATTCTTCCTCCGTTCTCTTTGAGAAAGTTGTAAACTTCCTTGGACTGGCTCAAGTATGCTTCGTCCCGAGGAGTTAGATCATTTTTGTTGGTGATGTTCACGTCCGCGCCATTTTCAATGAGAAACCGAGCAATCTCGACGGAGTTTTTTCGTGCAGCGTAATGAAGTAGTAAGAAGTCACGGCAGACCACGTTGAACAGTTTGCTTCCAGATTCGATAAGCAGTGCTGCCGTGGACAAATTCAGATTTCTGATAGCATAGAGGAGAGCACATGTTTCTTGTTCATCGAGTACGTCTATGTCGAATCCCAAACGAACGAAGACTTTGACTACTTCGTTTTGACCCCACATTGCTGCATTCTTCAAAGCGCCTACTTGAGACCGCGTGCTAATTGTCTCCTTTTCTGTTTGAATACCAAGTAGAAGTTCGACGGTCGAGGCGTGTCCTTTTCTTGCGGCAACCTCCAAGGGCGATTCATCGAAGAAATCCTGCATGTCTAGATGCGATTCGCCGAAAATGCCTGAATCAACGTTCTTCTCTGCTAGAATGGCTTTCCATTTCAAAAGCAGGGAAATGATTGCGTCCTGGCCATGTTCTGCTGCCAAATGCAACGTACTTTCCTTACCGGAAATGTACATGGCTAACTCTGGCGTATCTTGGATCATTCGTTCGACGTTTTCAACGTCCCCAGTTGTAACCGCCTCGTAAAAAACGACCTCCTCCAGTGAACGTCTTCCTCTCGCAGACATGTTGGTTGTAGCGAAAAGTTGGTGAATTTTAGGTCCAATAATCACCGACACGCTAGTTCTTTGATTGTTGAAATAAAAAAAAATACAAAAAAAACGATTTTACTTTGTTGGTAAATTAAACCATCGTGGCGATAGACTGGCTGCAATTCGCCTCTGCTCTTGGTTTGTTTGCTTTCCATGGACTTGATGGCGTCTTCAAAGAGTTCCAACTTTTGTCGTTCTTCTTTGTCGATTTTGTAACCTTGTCTTCGAACGACAATGTCCAACACAGTATCGCCCATGTTGTTAAGAGAGTTAATGTCTCCACCGTTTTGAACCAAAAGTTTGATCATTTTTGAATTGTAGTGAGCTGTAGTGTAATGAAGTGGTGTACGTCCAAGCTTGTCTTTCATGTTAACAGCCTTGCTTTTCAAGCTGAAAAGCATTTCAACTGTTGAAAAATTATTTCTTTCAACTGCTAGGTGCATTGGAGTTTGTTGAAATGAGTTGAGAGGATCGATTGAAGCTCCTTTAGCCACCAAAAGTTCAACCACATCGTTTTGGTCATGGGTCGCTGCAACATGAATTGGTATCGCCGAATCAGATGGAAGTTTTTCGAGAAAATGGGGATGTTCTCCAAGAGATTTTTCGACCTCTTGGAGATCGCCTCGCGTGATTGCATTGTAGAACCACCATTCAGCTATAGTTCTTGTCGAGGAGCTGGCCATTTTGTTTTCTCTTTAAAATAAAAACAAACTCGAAAAAAAAGGATTTTCTCTTTTTTACTTCACAGCTAATTGAATATTTCGCCTCCCATCAGCTTGACAACATTTTCGAAGTGTTCAAGCTTTGAAAATTCTTTTCTTTGTAATGTGCAGCGTTTTTTTCGTAGAATATAGCTCAATAAAGTCTTACCTTGATTGTCGACGACGTTGATGTTTCCATTACCAAGTTGAGTCAAAATCTCAACTGCGTCAACACTACAATGGTCCACCGTGTAATGAAATGGCGTGTAACCAAATTTGTTTGTCGTTTGAGAGGCGCGGCTTCCCAACATACAGAGGGTTCTGATTGCACAAAGGCTATTTTGTTTGACGGCAAGATGCAACGGGGTTTGATGGAGATTATCGATGGGGTCGATTGAAGCTCCCATGAGCGCCAACAGTTCAATCACATCACCTTTGTTGTATTCTGCTGCAACATGCATTGGCGAACGTGAATCGAACTTGAACTGATTGAGAAATTGGGGATATTCTTCTAGAGAACTTTTGACTGCTTGAAGATCTCCTTGTTCAATTGCGGTGTAAACGCGCAATTCTTCTTTTGGTCTCATTTGAAACGCGGACATTTGTTTGTTTGGTTTTGTTGGAGCAAAAAAAAGAATGAAACTTTAAAAATGAAAACGAAAAAAAAAGAATGAAAATTTAAAAAAAAGAAATTTCCAAATTTTTAGTAAATTTCCCAAAAAAAATTAGTTTTTCCTTTTTCTCTTGTTTGCAGCGTGAATTTTGGCGCCAAAATTCGACTTGGCGTCGTGATAGAGATGACTAACTGGCTGATGCATGTCGAACGCCAATGCAGAGTGCATGCGGTTCTTGTCGAAGAGCCGACATCTTCTCAGATCAGAGGCGAAAGGAAATCTTTGAAAATCTTCATACTTTGCGGTCTTAATGAGAAAGCAATGATCGCAGACATAGAAGATCTTGAGTCGATAGTCTCCCACTTCAGGACGGTCGTCCACTGCCCAATACCAATGTTGAGGAACGTTGAGTTTGATACGTTCTCCGTTGGCAATGCACACTGGCGTATCAAAGGCTTTTGTGTGAGGAATATCGCATTCACCGCAGATGAAACCGTTGTGTCGGAACATTCTCCGCGAGAAGTTCGTTGTTGCTGCACACTGCGTGCATTTGGTGAAGCTGTTGGTAATGGGTCCTGCTTCCGACGTATAGAGAATTCGAGGCGAAGTGATCTGCACGACAAAGCCTATCTCGGGAATGGCCACCAGCGGCGTGTCGGTACAGTCGGACTGAGCAAAGAATCTCTTCTGTCGTGGTTCAACGATGTTATCTTTGATTCGCTGGCAGATCTTTTCAAGACGCACGTCGTTCTTGTCCTTTTCGAGAGCTTCGTGTAGTTCGTTGATTAGCTTGGATGCATGCTTTGCCGCTCTCTTCTGCAGACTGAAGGGGTCTTTGTTCTTACAGCAGGCTTCTCCTGTGGCCGTATTGATGCCAACCAACTCAACGCCCAGTGTGTGAGAGGTAACATTCTGTGCGAGGTAGGAGCGCATGACGCCACAACAGGGTGCCCATGCGATCGAAGCGATCCACGGTGAAGCACTGGGAATCAAGTCCGTGCGATTTCGTCGAGCCACCGCCTCTGCCTGCTTTTTTGCTATCTCTACGCAGAGAGGATGCACTGTGATGCTGTAATGAGTGTACAGGTTGAAGAAGAAAGCGTCGACAAACTCGTAGTCTCGAACGTTGATGAGAAAGAGGGCGTCGACAACCCAACGAAACTGGCGATGTTCAATGAAGTTCAGACAGCAGGTTAGAATGAAGATGGTGTGCTCGCAGATGTTCACAGGCTCCCCTCGGCTTTCCTTCTTTCCCCAGTTGAAGACGAGTAGCCAGTTGAGATCTAGAGGAGTGTGCCTGGGTATCGCTTGGACAAAGTACTCGATGGACTTGATGATTTCTCTGGGGAGTTTCGTTCTCTTGCGGTTGTAGTTGGACAGTGCTGCGTTGACAACCATCAGATGTTTACACAGGTAGAAGAGATAGTCGATGTCCGGTTGATAGCGAGTAGACATGGTTGTGACGTTGTCGAAGACACCCGAGTATCTTTCGTTCACAATCCTTAGAATGTCTTGATGCTTGACGTTCGTATCAAAGTAGTTGTCGACGAGAAGATAGCGCAGAACCTCGAGAGTTCCCGGCAGTGTGTTGCCTCTGGCGATGGAAAGACGAACGATGTTCATGGACGCGCAAATCTGCTTGGAATGATCGATCCACCAAGGATGCATGGCCATGAGATATTGATTGTAGGCGAAGAGATTGCGCACCTGAAATATCACGAACTCTCGCATGGCCATGAGAACGACGTCGCCGTAGGTCTTTTGCCAAGCGTCGAACTGTGGCGTGTTGTGTGATCTATGACAGAGCTGGTGAATGTCCACGCATTGATTGAATCTTGGACAGTAGTCGGAATGCTTGTAGGCGCCGAGCATTGACACCTCCAAGATGATGGAGACAAGTCGTTTGTAGGCGGGATTCGCTTCGCAGAGTTCAAGATGTGTTTCGATCTTCAGCTGAGAGACCGACGTTCTCTGCATGAAGAGACTAAGCATGCGCATGAATTCCTGGGTGCGCGCAGAGTTGTTGTGCACCTCGGGTTTCCTTGTGTTGGGGAAGATAACCGTGTCGATCCAGTTGGAGAAGTCTGGAAGCATTCCCTCGTAGAACATGCGTGTATCATAGGGAATCACTTCTTCGTAGTGATGGAGACAATAGTTGGGATTCGGATGGAGAACGCGTGTGAACAACGATTCGTTGGTGAACGCTCGACGATAGTAGCATTTGTTGATGAGGTCTAGATGCGTGAAGGCGAACAACCGAAGGTTATATCTGTAGTTGCGAAGATCTTCGAGTTGTTCGCGCGTCTTCAGGTATTCCTTGCCGCCGTCTTTGCATTTGACTTGTGCGTTGAGCCGCTCTAACTTTTCGCGAAGACCCTCCACCTCTGCTCGACTCTGCTGATGGAATTTGTAGGCGATGTTGACGCGAATCAGTGCTGCAACGTACACAGAGTAGCCTGGCAGTTCGAGGACGTTGGTGATCTTCGACTTGAGATGCGTGAACTCGATGGGGTCGTCGTTGTCGTGGATAAAATAGCTGCCCTTGAGGTTGAAGTGCCATTCGAGATGTCGTTGTACTTTATCGAACTTGCGTAGATAGACGAGATAGCGGTCTTCGCTGATCGTTCTCCGAAGAAATTGTCGAGGCGTCTCTCTACGGACAACAACTCGTTCGAACTTGAAGAGTTGGTAGTCGGTGGCGTATTGGTGATTGGGCAGAACGACTTCTGAAAGCCGTTGAAGTTCGTTGCCTTCGACTTCATCGTCGAGACGAGCGTGCACTGTTCTCGGCGGAGGATGGTTGTAGGTGTGCATGTACTTGTAGTAGCTTTCGTAATTCCATTCGATCATCTTGTCCAAGCGGGTAAGGATGGTAACGTCTCGAAAGGTGTTCTTTGAGTTTGGATAGACGTGGCGAATGGTCGTCAAGATGAAGTAGCGTGCGCGCATGGCTACGTAAAAGGAAAGGTGGTCGTAGTTTTCTCGAAATTCCTCGGCAAAATGCGTTCCTGGGGGCTTACCGCGAATGCAGAGGGTATCGTTCTTCTGTAGAGAGAGAAGCACATCGATTTCGAGGCGAGCAGTGTTCAAGAGTTCGTCGATGTTTCTGTGGGTTATCCGCAGGTCCTCGCAGAAGACGAAGAACCACGGAAAATCCTTGTTGCTGCACCAGATGTGTGGAAGACTGTCCTTGGGGATCTTGATTTTTCCAACGTTTCCGTGGTTGGTCACTCGCTTTCGTCCCAGGTTGTGATCGGTGTTATCTTTGGAAAATCGACTTGTCAGTACGGAAACCATCGTAGGGATGAACATGTGCTTGAGCATGGACATTGTGTAGGGACGTACCTGCGCGGGCGGAGCAACATGTTGTTGTGGTTGTTCGTAGAAGAGTTCGGGGACTTCCACAAGACATTGAATGCTCTTTCCATTGAGCTTCTTTCTTCCAAAATCCTTCTCGATAAAGTGGTTTTTGTTGAAGAAGCGCACGTTCATCGTCAGGCCATAGGTACTTTCCGCCGTTGCTCGGGGTTTTTGACAGCGTAGAACACCCGGGTCAGGATTGATGGGATCGTAGTGCGTGGCCTTGTGGCTAATCATCGCGGTATGTTTGTACTCTCCGGGTTGATCGACAATGTTGTAGAAGGGAAGATCGATGGTTTTGCATACACGATCGCTTACCTGCTCAACGTTTTCAACGTAGCTTGTATAGATCATCACCAACAAGCAGAAATAGCAGTAGTTTACACCTCGGTTTGGTTGCGTGCCGTCGGCTTGATAGCGTTGCCACTCCGAAGGTGAAAGATACTCGCAGAGCATGAACTTGAAATTTGTCCTGCCAACGCAATTCATCTTTCCAGCGCGACATGGTCGTCTAGGCTCATGGTACTCGACCATCATGAGTTCCGCATGCCTTCTACTACAGGGTTCAATGTTGCGCATTTTCAGAGGTGGGTCGCTAATATGCATAGCCTCTTCGATGGCACTCATGCTTTTGTTTAGAAAGCGATAGTACTCTTGGATGGGAAGAGTGGAGATTTCAATTGGGGCCTGTTCTAGCTGAGAGTGAAGGGTGGCGCTGAGAATGGAGAGTTCTTCGGGTGTTTTTCGCGTTGAGGGCACCGAGGAAATTTGAGGAGCTGCTGTGAATAAAGGCGACTGACGTTGAAAGATCGAGGAGAAAGAAGACGACGACGACGAGGAAGACGACGATGACGATGACGATGATGATGAAGATGAAGAAGACGACGAATTAGCTTTGCATCCACTTGACGAAGAAGCTGATGTTGCAGGCCATGTTGTTTTTGGAGCGTGGCCAAACTCCTCGGGAACGTTTTTACCCAGGGCGTTCAGACGATCGTTGTGCTCTTCTATGAGTTTTCCCGTTTGAAAGAAGTGCTTGATGTCTCGATTGCCAAAGTGGAGAATTTCTTTGAGCGAAGCTTCGAGAGACGTCTCTGAATCTTCGACTTGGCTTACGATCGCTTTCTTTTGCGAAGCCTTCAAGATCTTCTTTGCAGCGGCTTCTTCGATGGACCGCTTAGGTACCTTTGTAACGCTTGGTTGCTCTCGAAGCCGATCTTTCACTTTCGTAGTGGTGATGTTGCTTCGAGATCGCGTGCTTCTGCGACTACTTCCATTGGGTTTCGTTTCAATGAATGGAGGAGGTTCCAGTGTAACTGGATCTTGTTGAACGATTGTGTACGCAGAGAAATCCTCCTCGTCGTTGCCGTCTTCTTTGATTTGAACTTTCTTCTTTGTGGAGACTACGTTCTTACTTTGAGATTTGAAGTCTCCGTCGTCTTGATCGTAGTCCAGATCGTCGGCAACATCAACAATGACGTGTTCGTTTTCCTCATCGTCGTCGTCGTCGGTTTCATCGTTGTTGTCGCTTTCGCTATTGATGATTTGCTCTGAAAGCTGTTGTCGTCGTTCCTGTTCTTCTCGTTCTTCTTCACTTGAATCGAAGAAAAAGGATTCTCCATCGTCTTTCCCTTTGTTGTAGTCGTCGTCTTTACTCGACTCGAAAACTAATTCCTTGTCGATATCATCTTCACTTGACTCGAAAGTGAATTCCTTGTCGATATCGTTGTTGAGAATGGCGATGGACTTGCGCTGTCTTTTCATTCTTCGCTAGTTGAGATGCACTTGAAGAAAGAAAGAAAGGAGAAAAATAAGATTTTTTCCAAAGATTTTTTTTTATTTTTTCCCTCTTGGAAAAAAAAACCTAAATTCCAACGGCCACGAAATGGCCTCATGGTTTTTCTCAATGCTCTTTCGTCCTTGCCTGCCTGCGCAATCGAAGACCGCTGCAGAAAAAATGATTGATCTTGACGAAAGCGTAGAAAAGTTTAAGTTGGACTGTCAAGAAAACATTGATGCTGGAAGAGTCGCCATCGAAAAATGCAAGAATGAGCTCAGAGAACAGTTGGAAATCGTGAAGAATCCCAGAGCCGATCCAAACCAAGCAAACTGCGCTCGAGCGAGAATGGCAGAGCTGTACGCTAAAATCAAACAAGACGAGGAGGATGTAGCTAGATACAGTGGCTTTCTTCAAAAACTTGAATCGACACAAAACACTGTGATCATGGGCGAAGACGCTGCAAGAGTGAGTGCCCTAGAAACATCGATGCTCGACAGTTCTACGCTTACACGAGACGCAGTGCAGAGAATCAACAACCAGACAGTTATCAACAGGGAACGACGTCTTGAAGTGCACGAGCTTCTCGGAGATGTTGCTCCTACCAGAGGAATTTTCCCAGCTACAACTCTTTCCGATGAAGTTGAAGCACGGCGACAAGGCTTGACTCTTCAAACCTACAGAGATTCAATGCCACCAGAACACAATGATCAAAGTGTTTCGTCTACGAACGCGCTTATTGAAAGCGTGGAAGCTATGCTCGGCGTAGCTTCGCCACATTCATTCCCTCCTATTCCAGTGGATCCACTCAGGCTTGTTCCAACGTCCAGTCGTTCTCCCTATGCGTCAACGTCGTCGTCAGCTACGGCAGCGATACTCAATTGAATTAAACCTTCCCTGTGTAATCTGTTATTCCGTTAGTTTTTTGAAGCGCAGAAAGATATCGTCGGGGTCGAATGAGTCCGTGGGTGAAAATGTTGTTGGAAAATGTGTAGCTATGGGCGCCTCTAACGTGGGTTGTTGATGTTCAACGACGTGTCGAAGATCTTGCACGGGTATTGTCGTTGAAAAAGACGTAGCTATGGGATGTTGCTGTTCAACGACGTACCGAAGATCTTGTGCGGGTAGAGCAGAGGGGATTGTTCGAATGTTGCTTGTCAAGACGTATTCATCTTGAATTTGATCCTCAAGTTCTTCTTGTTCAAATTCGTCGAGTTGAGTTGCTTCGTTACTCTCTGCGAACGAGTCGTGAATTAGACTGGTTGCAACGGAGATTTGGTGTAGAGCTTCGCTCCGTTGTGCACTGAGAACGCCAATTTCCTGTGGTCGAATTGAAGCGGCGAGACGACGATCTTCTCTTAGTTGAAATCGAAAGTCTTCAACTGCATTTCTGGCGTCCGAGGACTTTTGTAGATCTTTGAGACGATTTTCAATCGTTGCTCGCGACGCTTGAAGTTCTGCGAGCTCTTTTGTCTTGATGGCAATCTGCGTTGCGATCTCTCGCTTTGCGTTCAGTGTTGTTGGGCATCGAGTTTGAAGCTTGGCTATCTCTTCTGTTTTTTTCGCTATTTCTGCGGTTTTCAACGTGATGTTTTGCTGGTTTAGCTTGATTCTCTCTGCGCGTTCATCTTCAATCTTTGGGCGCCAGCCAAAGAACATTGTGGCGGCGAGGAGGAGAGCCGCCTTTTCTTTGGCCAAGCGGGAAGAAAAATAAAATAGTTAGATCGA
>MSXO01000067.1 GCA_002083615.1 Proteobacteria bacterium ST_bin11
CGGCTTTCCCTACCCCTATCGATTTTGAGGATGCGAGAGGAATTCAGCTGAAGCAGCATGCTAATTAGGGCACGTTTAAAGTCTAAAGAACGTGTCTGTGCGTTAGCGAACTTAGCTTGCTTAAGCGCGCCAGAATAGAGAAAATGCAGCCAAGCGATAAAAACAACAATAACTTGGCTATCGGAAAAGTTCATGCGCCCTTGGCGCAGCACCTAGTACGATGGTTGCGACTGGAATCCGCAGCATGCGCAAAACACATCCCTTCATCGAACACCTTTCCAGCAAAGCATTTTTTCGTCCGCCTGCCCGCCGCCCGATAAGACAGCTACTCAATACCAAACTGTCGTTCAACCCTATCCAATTATTTGCCATACCGCAGTTCGATGCAGAGACCGAACGACAATTTTGGGAAGAGCGTTATCTGGTATTGCTGAGCCCTTTAAAATGGGCTTTGGGCTTGGGTGCTGCCACATTCCTAGCCTATATTCTGCTGGATGTGCAAATTGGCACTACGTCAAACACCGAAGCGTTTTTAAGATTACTCATCGTTGTGGTGCTTCTGGGCTTATTCAGGTATCTGCATGTCGACCTGAAAGCGGTGGATAAAATCAACACTATCGCCAAACTCAGCGCTGGGCTCTCCGCAGCCAATTTAATCGCAGTCTTGTTATTCGACGGCAATCCCGACTACTACACGGAAACCTGGCCGGCCTTGCTGCCCATGTATTTTTTCAGCTACGGACAAATGTTCATGTCATTGCGGGCAACGATAGGCTTTGGCTGGAGCACCGCGATTGCCATGCCGCTGGCAGGCTATTGGCTTGGCCTAACCACGACAGATTTGATTCCATCTGTCTTGAACCTCTGCATCGTCAACATCTTTGGCGTGTGTACCCGTTGCCAACTGGAGGCTTACGCCCGCAACTCGTTCCGCGAAAAACGCAATGCCCAACTCAGCGCCGAAGACAAAACCCGCTTTCTCCATCAAATGGGCCACAATCTGCGCCAACCCTTGCAAGCCCTGGCCTGCTACGCTGCCGTGTTAAACACCCAACAAACCAACCCGTCGGCTAATAGTGCGGCGTTTATGGTCAACCGCATGGGTTTAGTGATTGACGAGTTGAACGCGGCCTTTAATCACGTATTGGATATCTCCAATCTGGAAACTGGCCGACAGATTCCGCAGCCAAGCGCCATCGATCTGAATGCGCTGCTCACCGGCTTGGAAAATCAATATGCCCCGCAAGCCGCTAAGCGCGGCATCCGGCTTAAAGTGGTGTTGCGCAGCCAACAGCCTTACAACATACGCAGCGATATAAACATCTTGCGGCAAATCCTCGGTAACTTGCTCGACAACGCGATCAAATATACCGAAAACGGCTGGATATTAATCTCGGCAGTCAAAACCAATCCCCAATTCCTGACGCTGCACGTCTGCGATAGCGGTCCAGGAATTGCCGACGATATGCGCGAACAGGTCTTCAAAGAATTCGTCCGCAATCAACGCCGCCAGAACGATAATATGGTACCCGGCCTAGGCATAGGCTTGGCTTACGTGGCCGCTGCGGTTAAATGCTTGCCGGAACACAGACTGACTTTGGTATCTGGTGCGCGTTTTGGTTGCGACTTTCAAATCCAGCTACCGATAGCCGAGCCGATGCTGACAATAAAAGACGGTTTGGAGATAGACAGCGATTTCTCCGACTATTTTGTGATGGTAGTGGACGACGACGCTGAGGTATTACAAGCCATCGCCAAGCAACTCAGAGCGTGGGGTTGCCTGGTATACGACGCGGCGTCACTGACGGAAACCGCAGAGCTCCTAGCCGAAATTGATAGAGATCCGGATTTATTGATCACCGATTTTTACCTGGGCAACCGCGAAACCGCCCACGACATTATCGGCACCGTTCACGCTGCCTGCGGACCAGTGCCGACCATGATCCTCTCCGCCCGCGCCATCTCCGATCACGAAAAAACCCTGTTACCGGATTACACCACCATCCTACGTAAACCTGCCGGCACCAAAACGCTCATGGAAGCGATGGCTAAAACCATGCATCTAACCAAGTCGTGAAGCACAGCCGGCAACGGAAACCCGCCTATTGCCTAATGGCTACCAGATTTGGCACCGAGAATTCCCCGCTTTGAAAAAGAGGGGCCAGGGGAGATTTTCTATGTACCCTCTAGATCGGCTTTTTTCAAAGGGGCAGGCGCCTCGCCTTATTAGTGGTCAATTCCCTACCCCCGGCTTCCCAAACACAATTCCCTGCTCAAACACCTTCACCAACAACTCAGTACGCTTAGCTACCCCAAATTTTTGATAAATCACGCGCAAGTGATTACGAACGTTTTGGTCTCCCACTCCGAGGTGACGGGCAATCTGCTTATTGCCAATCCCTTGCACCAACCAAGTTAGCACCTCAAACTGTTTTGGCGTTAGCCCTAAACTGGCCGGATCAGATACCTTAGTTACATCTGATATTGTCACGGCTTGCAAACCACCAACAGGCTGCGGCCCAACCGCAGATGCCGGCAAATACACCTTACCGGCCAACACATCCCGCAACGCATCGACAAAGGCCTGCCGAGATACGGATTTGACGATAAACCCCATCGCTCCCAGACGCAGTGCCTGAAATACCAACTCCCTATCGTCCACCCCGGAAAACATCACCACACACAAATCCGGAAACATCTCTTTCATTTCCGCCAAACCTGCCAACCCATCTTTGCCGGGAAGTTGCACATCCAACATAACCAGGTTCAACGGCGTTTGTTTAGCCAACACCAAGCCATCGTCAAAAGTCTCCGATTCGAACACATTGAGTTGAGGGATGATTTGTTTCAACAAACACGCCACGCCCTCGCGGGCACAGAAATGGTCATCTATGAGGAGGATGTTCATATATCGATTGCCTACCGAATATCAGGTGTTTCCCGATTGTAACTCCGAACAGTCGAATAATTAGCCAGTACATTTGTACTGGTACGAAAAGAATATAGATAAATAAGGCTGATTGTTTGACAATTCAAACAACGCTGCCAAATTAAGACAACTATTCATAAATATAAAAATATTACGGAGATTTTATGACAACAAAAATAATTTTCATCTTAACGGCCCCGTTTATTATCTCCAGCTGCTCTAGTATTAATAGAAATTTTTCTAATCTATTATTTCCACCCTATCCTAACTCAGATCAGCGCCAAGGAGAAGATACAATTGCATATGTAACACAAGACAAAAACTGTAATGCACTAGTTGATGAGTCTGGTAATCCTATAACGACTAATAACGCTGCTCTCGCTAGTGCAGCTGCTGAATTTTTTGTAAAAGAGACTGAAAAATTTTTCCAAGAAGAAGCAAAACGCTACACGGCGACCTATTCTGCAAGTGCGATTGGTGGATATTTCTCTTGCACAGGTGAAGATATAAATTTAAAAAAAATAACCCTACATCGACGAACGGAACGCTATCATTCCGACGAATTCCCGGCAATGGAATTAGACTTAGATGTTGTTAACCAGCCAGATAATATGGCATTCCAGATATTACCTAGAAAGATAGCATTAAGACAATCAAAAGCTAAAGTTGCAGCAATAGACATCACAAGACCTTTTGGATTTGACATATTGGCACCATGGACAATATTTCAAACATTCTCAGGAGCTGGTAGTTTTAATTCCCTAGATGATTTCGGAAAAGGCCTGTCTGGATTTAGTCCGTTGCGACCAAGTAAAGTAGACCTATTCGTGGATATAAAGTTAATTGGCGTTTGGATTGATAAGGATCAAAAAGGACATACTGATGAAATAGCATCAAGGACGCTACAGGTACCAGGCGTAGAAATTGGCAGCTGTATAAACTTTCAGGCCCCAAAAAGCTATAAAAACACATCAGAATCCCAGCTATCCGATCTTAATAAAAAATTAACAAAACTCAGCCAAGAAAAAGATGTTTCTAATGACCAAAAAACTCAAGAAATAAACAACTTAATACTTGAAACAAATTTGTTAATTGATGAAGATAAACAATTATTTGCACAACAAGATAACTGCGTGGATGAGCAAACAGAAACAGTTAACTCAGGATATTTGAGTGAATGGAAAAGAGAGTTGTTTTTAAGAGTCCCAAGATCTTATCGTTTCCCACATGGAAAATCGCCTACGACAGACCGGAGTTATGGCAACTATATTGTAACAGTTTCCGTGAAAGAGGTAGACAACTTCGGTGAGCGAATTATGAATATTTCTGACACCATTAAGCAGAATGATACATCTATAATAAAAGCCATACAATCCATCGGGGAGTAATTTTAGAATTAGCCACCCCACCAATAAAAAGGAAGTAAATATGAGAATAGCTATATTTAAAGTATTTTTATTTAAAATTGCCATTTTTTCTAATAAAATCTGCTTAGCAATAGGCATAGGTAACATCAACAATAAAACAGCTGACGAACAAATTACAACACAGCTAGCAACAGAGTCATGCAATAATTTCATAGAATCAAAAAATATATCAAACAATCAAAAAGAACCGGAGTTTGTAATAGGAGAGGTAATTGTCAAATTTAAAAATTTTTATGAATTGACTGATCTTTCTATCAATAACTTAAAAATAAAATCTTTGAGAAATAGCGTTGTAAATTTAATTGATTCAGGGAGGATATTACCTGGAGGCCAACGGGTTTTTAAGCTTAACCTAGGGGATATTTTACTTCAGAATACTGAAAAAAATGCTTTAAAAAGAGCCACCTTAGAAGCAGTTGACAGACTTAATAAACTACCAGAAGTTGAATACGCAGAAACAAATGATATTCTCCACGCTTTTTTACTACCGAATGATGCGTGCTATCAACAAAACATACAATGGAGCATGCGAAATCAAGAAGACATTCCGGGGGGAATAAATATGCCTAAGGCTTGGGATTCTTGGATTAACGGAGGCCAAAATGTAATCGTTGCAGTTGTAGATACTGGTATAGTTAAAAAACATTCTGATATTGATATATCTCGACTTATGCCTGGAATGAACTTCGTCCGCGCTGAAACTGGGGCAGATGATGGAAATGGTCGCCCTGGAGCTATTGATAGCGGGATTGGCACAGATTTTCATGGTACGCACGTAGCTTCTGTTATTGGGGCGGTTATTACCAATAACAACCACGGGATGGCTGGCATTAATCCAAGCGTCCGTATATTACCTTTAAAAGTACTAGGTGATCAAGGCAAAGGTAATATTGAAGATATTTCAAGTGCACTACGATATGCAACATCGCAAGTCAAAGTAATTAACTTGAGTCTCGGCGGATTTGGGCAATGCAAAAAAACCTTACAGGACGCTATCAATAAAGCTTTTAAAGAAGATGTATTAATTGTGGTAGCAGCTGGTAACGAGGCACAAGATGCCAAAGACTACCAACCTGCCAATTGCAATAATGTTTTGACTGTTGCCGCTAGTGGACCTACAGGGGAATTAGCTGATCATTATTCAAATTACGGTCAGATAGTTGATATTTTGGCACCTGGCGGTGACAAAAGACAGCCAGGAGGCGGGATTATTGGTGCTATTGATAATGATAATTTTGCTGTATATCAAGGAACATCTATGGCTGCCCCTCATGTCGCTGGAGTCGCTGCATTTATAAAATCAAAACATCCGCACCTCAATAGCTCAGAAATTGAAACTAAAATTAAAGAAAAGGCTATACCCCGTACAAAGCTGCAGTGTTCAAATAAACCTTGCGGTGTCGGTTTATTAAATGCGGATATACCTTAATTATTGACTTTTATCGGGACGAGATTATTTCTCTGGTTCCCACGGTCCTCCGTGGGAATTCAGACTGTTTGACAATGCTCTAAGTCATACGTCTATAAAATAGGCGTTACGCATTCTCACGCGGGAGCGCAGGAACGAGATCATTCTATACCGAAATATTACGTGTTATTTCATCGGAATCAACTTCACCAATTTTAGTTTCTTCTGGAAATAGCGTTATCGACTCCGGCGCACATAGTGGTAACACAAACATTAACTTTAGAAGTTGTTGCACACCGAATGTCGTTCGAAGCTGGAGTTTATGGAGGCAATCTTAACTCTTGGGACTAGAAAACTTCCCGACTGATAAAAATTGAACAACTTTACTAAGAAAAAGGACAATTTTATGTCAAAAAAAGCCGCATTTATAACAATACACGGAATGGGAACAACGGAGCCAAATTATAATAAGGATATCGTCAAAGAAATAAAAGATAGGCTTGGAACAAAGTTCGATGATTTGCATGTTGGCAAAGTTTATTATCAGGACATTCTACAAGACAATGAAAATCGAGTATGGGAGTTAGTAGCGAATAAAGTTAAATGGGATGGATTACGGAAGTTTATGCTATTTGGATTTGCAGATGCTGCCGGCCTTGAAAACGGCAAAGAGGCCAACGACAGCGTATATTCGCAAGCTCAACTGAGAATAGCCAAAGAACTTTTAATTGCCAGGAAAGCGATGAATGGTGACGGACCTGTGGTTATTATTGCGCAATCACTGGGTACTCAAGTCGTTTCGTGCTATTTCTGGGATGCTGTTATATCAGCAAATACTCCGAATAAAGTAAAAGTTGGTATATGGCAAGACGGTAATAATTTTGGAAAAAATATTAATAATGGCCAAGATTTGACAAATGATGAAATAAACTTTATCCGCGGAAACTCTTTGCATACTTTATTCACAACTGGCTGCAATATACCCATGTTCGTTGCGGCACATGCCACTGACAAAATAGAACCGATAAAACCAAACAATTTTTTCAAATGGGAAAACTATTATGATAAAGATGACGTTTTAGGTTGGCCGTTATCGGATTTATCAGATAATTATAAAAGCACAGTAAAAGACCATCAAATTAATGCAGGCGGCGGCGTGATCGGTTGGCTAGTAAAGAGCTGGAATCCCTGGTCTCATGGGCAATATTGGGGGGATAACGACGTATTAGATCCTTTAGAAGAAATACTAAGGTCATTAGTATAAGTACTAAGAAAATATTCATGCTATGCATTGCATAAGAAAATAAAGAACATGAAGATATTATATTTTTTAGCTCTAACTTTAATTATTTCATTTCCGACTTTAGTAAAGGAGCTAACATGTGCCGAAGAAAAACATGTATCAAAAAACTTCAATGATCAATTTAGTAAATTAAGAAAATCGGAAAAATATTTATCTAAAAAAAACGTAAAAAATGTCATTCGCCCTTTAGCAGGTTGGTGAAAAACGCTTTTATACAACCAATCGACCCTATATCCAGTACCACCAGGTTGGCTTTGACACTAAATAAAGATCTCTTCGAGCTGAATTAGTGACCAGAATATGGTTTTTCACCAACCTGTTAGCGCCGGATTTTAAAATTGACACACCATCTTGTCAGGGCTATACGAAGCAAGTACTAAAGCTTGCAGCGCAAGTTATCAGTGAAAAAAGCGAACAGATAATACCCATACTTAGCCAAATATATTGCCGGAAGCATGGCCAATTCGAAAGAAACTTTGCAGCAATGTCCGCAGCAGACAATGAGAAAATAGCAGTCAAAAATGCATTTAATATCTTAAAAATGAAACCAGTAGCATGTGGATACTACGCATTCCCACACAGGAGCGTATGAACGAGATGTGCGGTAATATCCGTACATTATAAATAGATGAAGGATAAGCCATGACCATCACCCTAGGCCCCATCATCGGCCACACCACCGACACTTCAGTCAAAATCTGGATACGCGGCGCGAAAGGTCCTAATCATGCCAGTCGCGAGTTTTGTTACGGTGCTTTTGATTTATACGATGGCGCCAAATTGGTCGCGTCGAAATATTGCTTTTTAAAGGACTATTACGATTTTACCGGAGTAGTGAAATTTGATGGCTTAAAAGCCAATACGGCTTATCGACTAGAATGCGGGCTGGTTTATAAGCGTGACGCACAAGCGCCGGCTACCGATGTTTTGGTGCAGGGCCCAGTCGTGAATAACGCCGAAAAAGTCGGCACGACTTTTAAAACTCACCGGCCCAGTAACGATACCACGCTGAATTTTGTGTTCGGTTCCTGCCGATATTTGTATTGGGACAATTTTGTTTTGAATGACGCGGAAAAAGGCGACAAGACCTTCCGTTCCATTTTCACTCAGCATCAAAAAAATCCGCTGGATTTCTTTTTAGCGGTTGGTGATCAGGTATATGCCGACCCCTTGAACAAGTTGCACGAATATTCCAACTTCGACGAGCTATGCGAGATTTATCGGAAGTCGTTCAAGTTGGCCAATATCCGCGAATTAATGAGTTGCGTGCCCACTTACATGATTCTGGACGATCATGAAATTCGCAACGACTGGTCGAAAAACCAGATGCGCGCCGAAAACAGCGGTTTTTTCGCGACCCGGATGCGGGCTTATGCATCTTATCAGCACCTGCATAACCCTGACACCCCCAATGGCCAGTTCTGGTACTACTTTGAGAAGGGGCCGTTTCCGTTTTTTGTAATGGATACCCGCACGTTACGGATTAGCGAAGCCACCAGTATCGAAGGTAAAACCATGCTCGGCCGCGAGCAACTCAATGAATTTTTGGAGTGGTTGCATCAACACCGCAATGCGCCAGTAAAATTTGTGGTATCCAGCGTGCCCTTCTTCCCAGACCCGAAGCCGGCCAAAGGCAGTGAGGACAAATGGGCTGGTTTTAATGACGAACGCAGTATGATCCTAGAATTCATCCGCGTGGAAGGCATTAGTGACGTGGTGTTTTTATCCGGCGACGTGCATAACTCCAGTTTCGCCCGGATGCGCTGCTACCAGGATCCGCAATTTCTGCTGACCTCACTGGTATCATCGCCGTTTTATTGGCCCTATCCGCACGAAAGCAAAAGCGACTTTTACGGCGGCAAGACCCTGGAATTCATGCAGTGGTCAGACCTTACCCGCCGCTTGCGCGACCGCATTGAATACCGCTATGAAGGCGAAGGCTTTATCGGCGACGAGAGCTTCACCCGGGTGTCGGTGGATATTGGTAAGGGTAAGCCTTGGTGTAGCGCGGAGATTTTCGATCGGAAAGGTCAATTGTTTCGTCAATATTCCAACGCGTTTTTGTTTTAGGGCTTGCCTAACTCTACTTTCTCAGATTTAAGCAAATGCCGTCATGCCCGCGTGGATAGCCGAGGGGCACGAGAGCGGGCATTCACTAAGATGAATGGCAAGCTTTCACCCATCCATGGAGCTTGGCTTCGCTGCGCGCGCTATCGGGTCCGGCAATCCCTGCTGGAATGACGAGTACCCTTGAGAATCCTACAAATTAGAAGCAAACGCTTCCCCTGTCAGAGTTTGCCTTTGCTTTCAAAGCTGAACGATTCGATTCCGCTGGCGCGATTGGTTCGATAGCTTCGTGGGCAAAGAATGCTGCTCAGCGCTAAGGCCTGCATCTATGCGGTCGACCGAGAAGGTATCCAATAGGATACTGTTCGTGTTGCTGCCCTGTGGGTACTTAGCCTATCAAAGGACTTCATCGAAACATCCAATAGCCGTATTCCTAAAGTGAAAAATGCATCCAAACCTTGGGTATTTTCGTACAGTTCTGTAGCATCGGAATTCGGCATAATTTTACTTTGCCGAATCCTCAAAGATACTCGCTCTTGTGCCGAGTGGGTATCCAGCCCGGCATGGCGGCATTGCTTAAATCTGGCAGAGTAAGAATGATCACACTGTCACGTGAGTTGCTGTTTCGTCGCGTTTGCTATTTAATGACCAACGGCCAAAGCAACCCGGGCGCTCGGCGTTCCTCAACTCATTTTTCCCAACTCAGAAGGAGGGACAAAATGTCAAACCCGCTTAGTAAGCTGATCAGTAAATTACTGACAGACCCAGTCGAACAGGTCGGCATTGCTCTGCCTTCCGCTGCCTTGGTGGCAGTTTTTTTTAATTATCGAGCGCAAATTCATCCTGCTTTGCAGCGTTTGCCAGACCCTTTCGCCGCCAATACGCTTGGCGCAGTGATTTTTCTGGTAATGACGCTCGCGGTTTCGCTGATCATCAAGCGCTTGTCGCTGGACTTAGTCAATACTACCTACGATCATCTTTATCGAGACCGCAAACGCCTGAAATTGGACAGTTGGTACCAACGCGCACAGAATTTGGCTTTATCCACCAACGACCCCTTGCTGAGTAGATATCATGAAGCCTTGGATAGACTTAGGGATAACGACAACCCAGTGGTGGCTAAGGTGGAAGCGTTGCAGATACAGTCTAAATTGGCGCGCAGTCTGACTTTAATCTTAGCGATATTTTGCTTGGTATTATTTATCGAAAAGCTGGCGTTACTGGGGTTAGTCTGCGCGGGTGTCTCAGGCTTAATGCTAAGCTGTTTTTGCAAGGAACGTTGGGCGGCCTCTGAATTGGTTTATAAGGCGCTCTACGAAACCTATTACCGCCAGGAACGTCGACACCCTATATGGACTTCGCCGCTGATACGTATCAAACATCCGGCTCAGCAGTCACTCGAGATTGAGTCTGTCGATTAGCTTTACGCGGTTCCCCGACTGAAGATATGGGCCCGATACTGAATGGCATCAAGTAACAGACGCTAGTCATACACGATAAATGTCGGCCAAGCATCTTTCCGAAAATGCCCTTCCTGAGTCGCCGATAACGAATACTAGACCATTAAGATGACGCGGGTATATCATCCGCTCGCCAAGCCTAACCAGAGACCTCAATCGATCAGCGAGATCGTTTTTACAAAGGCGGATTTATGCATAAACCGACATATCCACTTAAAGCCCTAGGTTGCACCGGACTTAGCCTGCTCCCGTTTACTGTTGCGGGGCAAACTGCGGCGGTAAACGGCGAAGACAAATCCATCGCACTCTCTATTCATTTCCTAATCACGCTGGGCATACTGGCGGTGGTCGTGCTCGCATTTTTACTTTATTTGCGGCATCTACAAAAAACCTTTCTGGACACCTGCACCCGCGAGAAACAACTGGCGTTGTTCTTCCAAAGCCCAGCCGGTCTGCCGGAGGGCACGATACGTGGTGTGATAGCGATGCTTATCGTCACCGCTTCGATGTTGTTTTTAGCATTGCCCAACAACCAGTTCCCCGATGTACTAGGCGGCATCCTCGGCACTATCATCGGCTTTTATTTCGGTGCGCGCGGACAGAATCGCGATTCGGAGAGTGCCGCCTTGCAGCAAGCACACGAAGCCACTACTCAACGCGACGAAGCGGTCAGCCATCAACAGCAATCCAAAACCGGTTCGATGCTGGAAACCGTCAGCACTGGCATCGACATGGCGCGCACGGTGGCAGGTTTACTGCCTAAGGAAGTCGGTGGTAAATACATCGATCTGGCGAATAAAGTTGAAAAAGGGGTAAATGTCGCGAAAGGTCTGATGGGCGACGGCAAGATCGAAGATGCGCTACACGCCGTCACCGGCACGCAAACCGCACTGGATCAGGATGGCCCGTTGGCTGACATCCTCGGTAGCGCGGTAAAAACCTTCGGTGCCACGCTGGGCACCTTTATGCCGCCGGCGGCATTGATCGCTGCAGTAGTGGCCGGCACCGTTAAGCTCACCGGGATTTACTATCAAAAATGGAAAGCCCGGATTTTGCACATGCCGTTTTCACCGGCAGCCGGTTTAATGCTAGAGCCAGTCGACGACAACACTGGGTTCATGCTGCTGCGGCAAAGCCCCTTATTTCGCAGCGCGTTCCAGGCGCAAATGGAAAATCCCCAGTTTCTGAAAGATGCGGTCAACGATTTTATCGGCAATGCCGATTCGGCGGATTTATTTGAAAAATATGCCGAACTGGGCGGCTTTAAAACCCTGGAACAGTTCGAAGAAGGTCTGGACGAATTTTATCGGGCCGCCGCCGACCGCGAATTGAAATCCCTAATCTTGGCCCGCGATCCCGCCATGTTTGGTAGCACCGGCGGTTACGAGTCGGTGCTGCAAGCCGTGGATAAATTGCACCAAAACCCGGACGCCTTGAAAGATCTGGATAGCTTGATCGTCGTAACCGAGAAACTACAAGCCGAGGACAAACCGGTCGCCAGCATGATCAGCAAAATTCTGGAGGGCCAAGGGTCATGAAACTATCGCTGAAAATTGCCTTACCGTTGTTACTGGTGGGTCTGTCAGCCTCCGGTTGCGCCACCCGACAATTAAAAAACTTTAAAGAAGCCGCCGCAGCCAACAACTGGCAGGAAATCGCCGCCGCGAAAGTGGATTGCAAAGCCGACGACGACGCCTGCAATCAGTTGCATTTATTAAAAGGCGACGCATGTTACCGACTGGCTAAACAGGACATCGACAGCCTAAATCACTATCAATGCGCAGCCGAACAACTTGAGCAAGGCATCCATTTGACAACAGATTGGGCCAGCGCCGAAGCGGTAGTCGGCAAACGCGGCCAATATTTTGAAAATTGGTGCGAGTCGCTACGCTTCCTACGTAGCGAGCAGACCAGTACAGCAGCCGCCAAGCCCTATAACCAAAAGCTACTCGGCTGCGCGCGCGAGTTTCTGCAAGCGCCGGCCGATCTCAAACCTGCCGCTACCTTTTTTCTGCATAACGCCGAACTGGCCGCGATCCGTTTTCAAATCAATGATACCGGCAGTTGCCAAGCACTGAAGCAATTGCAGCAAAATGAAACGCAAGCCAGTGCGCAAGCCGCGCAAAGCCGCTATGCCGACCATCATCGGCGCTTGTTGAACGACATTGCAGGGATCAAAGCCTCGATTCCCGGTTGCCCATAAACCTTTAGCAGATAGGAGCTAGTCATGGCCTTTAGTCGCCCGCTTAAATTTCAACTTCCTATGCTGCGCGGTCGTGATGTACTGGAAGTGCAAACCCGCTTAAAAGCCCTGCAGATTAACGGTGTGGGTCAACCTGACGGACTATTCGGCTCCAAAACCTCGGCAGCGGTGGTGGCGTTTCAAAGCAGTCATGGCTTAGAAAACGACGGTATCGTCGGCCCCTTAACTTGGAGCAGTTTGTTCCAAGACGACAGCTTTCCAAAATCTCAACGCCCCGCTGCCAACGACGCCGGCAACCGATTTATCGGTGTCGATTTGCTCGATGAGTTAAAAACCAGGCATGCCTATCAAGACAGCGTGTCCTGGCAATTAACCGCACACGGTTTGCTGGTAGGTAACGATACTGCACCCATCGGCACCGGCGGCGAGCCGAAAACAGTCGCTAAAGTCTGGAATCAATACAGCAGCCCCTTAACGCATTGGTCCACGGAGCTGAAAGTGCCGGTCGAACTGATCATCGCCACCATCTGCACCGAGTCGTCCGGCAATCAAAACGCGGTGCGCGAAGAACCCGGCTTTATCGACGAAGTGCGCACCCCGCATAGAATCTCGCCGGGCTTAATGCAGACGTTAATTTCCACCGCCCGCGGCGCTTTAAATAATAACGACATCGACAAAGCCTGGCTGTTGATCCCCAGCAATTCCATCCAGGCCGGCACCGCTTACATCGCCGGTCAATGGAAACAAACTCATTTTGATCCGCCGAAGGTGGCGTGCGCTTACAACGCGGGCGGCGTCTATCGCAATAACTCGGCCCGTAATCGTTGGAAAATGCGTCAATATCCGATTGGCACTGCCGAGCACGCCGACCGCTTTACCAAATGGTTTAACGATTGTTTCGTGTTTTTCGAGAAAAACGGCGGCGCGCCAGCGTGCAGTTTCTTTAACGCGCTACGTCAATAAGCAAAGCAAACGTTCTCGCCAGATAATTGTGGACATCACAAGCGCGGATCGAGTCGCATCGACCCAGCAAGCGGGTTGGGGGCTATTCAACCCTCAGCCCCATACCTGTCAATTTTCGAACGCCCTTCCCTGCACAATTTGACAATTGCCAGCACTAAGGAATCTTTTCCGCGTAAAGGAATCGATTGGATTAGGTTATTGCCGACTAGCTAACTTCCGTGGCATAAGGTCGGCTGACCATCCTGTCAAACTTGAGGCCCAACATGCTGCAAAAACGCTTGATTCTTCTGCTGTTGCTGTTGATCCTATTGCCGACCTTATCGGTTGGTTATTTGGCCTATCGCTTTGCCATAGACAATATCCGCGCAGATCGGCTGAAGACCGTCAGTCGCGTGGCGGAAACTCGGCACGAACAACTCAAGTTGGTATTGCAACGTGCTGATAGTCGAGCCCACGCCTTCCTCGCCGAAGTATTGATCAAATGTGTCGCCGCAGACCGCTTGAATCGCGACTGCGCTGCTGGTTTTTTAAACGATTACATACATACCGAAGGCGCCATTGGCGCGGCGTTCTTCCGGCGCGACGCCGCTAGCGACATGGTCAGTGTCGGAGAGCGGCCCATGGTTCTCGGCGATCTAACCGACTTTCAACCCGGACAACTCGCCCACTTCAGCAAACTGCCGCAGACCGCAGAGCGGCTGTATTTTGTGCTTATCAACGATGCAGATTTGCCCTGGCAATTGTCGGTGAGCTATCCGGTCAGCGTGATTCAAGGCATTTTCGCAGCCCCCCCGGACTTGGGCCAATCCGGCGAATCTTTTCTGGCGGATAACGCTGGCTTCTTTGTTACCAGCCCACGCTATCCCAGTACACAAGGTATTAGTCGCCCGATATCGGCGCAACCGATGAGAACCTGCTTAGTCGGAAAAAACGGCGAAATGCTGGATAAAGACTACCGAGGACAACCGGTTATCCATGGCTTTCGCTATATTCCGGAAACCGGCGGCGGCTGCATCATGGCGCATATCGAACAAGCCGAGGCCTTGGCCCCGATTCAAACGCTGGAAAAGCAAATGCTGATTACGGTTATGCTCTTTGTCGGCTTGACGATTATCGTAGCTAACGCCTTAGCCAGACGCATTGTAAGACCGATCTCCCGCCTACGGAGCACCGTCAGACATATTCGCGACGGCGATTTATCAGTCCGCGCGGACGTCAGTGGTCTTGATGAGCTCGGCGAGTTAGCCAGTTCGTTTAATCACATGACCGATGCGCTGGCAGACGCCCGGCACAATCTCGAAGCCAAAATCGCCGAGCGCACCCAAGCCCTGCGGACCAGTGAGGAACGCTATATGCTGGCCGAACGGGCGGTTAACGACGGCATCTGGGATTGGAACATCCTTACTCACGAATATTATCTGTCGCCGCGGTGGAACAAGATTTTAGGGTATGCCGACGGCGAGTTGCCCAATGTGGAATCGATTTTCTTCGAATTGATTCATCCGGATGACAAAGAGCGCGCCAGCGAGGTGTTTCGCAACCATCTAGAACATAATGAGCGCTATACCACCGAATTGCGCTTGCGGCACAAGGACGGCAGCTACCGTTGGGTGCTGGATCGCGGCGAAGCCTTGCGCGATGCCGACGGCCTTGCGGTGCGGATGGTCGGTTCCATCACCGACATCACCGAACGCAAAGCGGCGGAAGCCGAGTTACTCAAATACCGCGAGCATCTGGAAGAACTGGTAGCCATGGCCACTACCGAAGTGAAAGCCATCGTGCAAACTGCGGTAAATGGCGTGATTTCTATCGACAGCAGCGGTCTGATTCGGATGTTCAATCCGGCCGCGGAGCGCTTGTTCGGTTGGAGCAGTGCCGAAATTGTCGGTAAAAACGTTTCGCTATTGATGCCGGAGCCGGACGCGTCCGCACACGACAGCTACATTCAGCATTTCTTAGCCACCAATCAAGCCAAAATTCTCGGTATCGAGCGAGAAGTCATCGCCCAACGCAAAGATGGCAGCCGTTTTCCAGCCAATCTAGCGGTCGGCCATGGCATCATTTCAGACGGTCGGCATATGTTTGTCGGCTTTATATCCGACATCAGCCTGCAAAAACAAGCCGAACAGGAACTCAGGCTAGCCAAAGAGGCCGCAGAGGCCGCCGCCAAAGCCAAAGCCAACTTCTTGGCGAATATGAGCCACGAAATTCGCACGCCGATGAACACTGTGATCGGCTTTGCCGAAGTGGCCTTGCAAGACCCAAGCTTAGCCGGCGATACCCGCAGCCACATAAAAACCATCCTCAGTTCCGGCCGGCATCTGCTCAGTGTAATTAACGATATTCTGGATTTTTCCAAGATCGAAGCCGGCAAAGTAGAACTGGAATCGGTGTGCTTCAATCTGCCGTTTGCGGTGCAAGAGGCCCTGCAAATCATGGGTTTGCGCGCCGCCGAAAAAGGCCTACGGATCGATTTGGTAATAGAAGCCGGCTTGCCCAGCCATTTTGTCGGCGACCCGAACTGCTTGCGGCAAGTGATTTTGAATTTGGTCGGCAACTCGGTGAAGTTTACCGATACCGGCAGCATAGGTGTGAGCATCTCACGCGCGGAAGGGGTCGAAATGCTGCATTTTGCCATCAGCGACACGGGCATAGGCATGACTCCGGAGCAAACCGAACGCATCTTCGAATCATTCTCGCAAGCCGACTCCACTACCAGCCGTCGCTTCGGCGGCACCGGCCTAGGTACCACCATCAGCAAGCAAATTGTCGAGATGATGGGCGGCGAAATCTGGGTGGAAAGCCAGGAAGGTGTCGGCTCGGTATTTCATTTCACGGTGCGCATGCCGGAATCGGCTAGCGCAGAAAATTGCCTTTACGATATCAGTTCCGTCGCTACCGTGGCTTATGTGTCCCCGCGCCGCTTCAAGGTATTGCTGGCCGAGGACTTGGAGGCTAACGCCAACTTAGCGCGCTTGCGCCTGGAACAACAAGGCCATCGGGTGAGTTGGGTCAAGAACGGCCAAGAAGCCGTGGACGCCTATCGAGGTGGCGGTTACGACCTAATATTGATGGACCTACAGATGCCGGTGCTGGACGGGATCGCCGCGACCCGACAGATTCGCGAGCTGGAAAAATCCAGCGGTAGCCGCATCCCGATTTTAGCCCTGACCGCCAGTGTGTTCAGTCACGAACGGCGCGATTCCTTGGAAGCCGGCATAGACACCATTGTCGGCAAGCCTATTGATGTCGATGATTTGTTAACCCAGATGGAACGATTGGTTCCGCAAGGGTGTGGCATTGCCAATATTGGCCTGACCATTGCCGAACCGCCCAAGGTTGCCGTGGACTTTACGCCATTGGCCGGCATCGCAGATTACGATAAAGGCTTGGCCACTTGGCAAGATCCGCTGATTTATGCCGATGCCTTATTAAATTTTAGCGAGCAACATGGCGCTGACGGCACAAAATTGCTCAGCATTCTGCACAGCGACCCAGAGAATCAGGCAGCGGCCACCCGCATTGCACATGCCTTGAAGGGGGTAGCCGGCAATTTGTCCCTATCGAGCATCGCCAATCTCGCGAATGACGTAGAGGTGCAATTCAACACTGCCGATCCGGGACAGATTCGGCAAGCGATCGAGGCCTTGGACGCTGCACTAAAGACGGCTGCTCAAGCTATACAACAGCTCAAACTACCCACTAATTCGGAAACAGTTACTGCAGTTGCCTTCGATGCCGAGCAGGTTGGGGATCTCTTGCAGCAATTGAACATCGCCCTGGATGCATTAAATCCAGACCATGTTCAACCGATTTTAAAACAGCTCAGTGCCTTCCTCGACGAAACCGAGTTGAAAGCGATTCGGTTCGAAGTGGACAGTTTCGATTTCGACGCCGCGAAGACCCAAGTTAAACGCTTGGCGGATAAGTTGGCGATCACGCTTAAGGGAGTTGCCCAATGAAAGACCACTACAAAGTGCTGTTGGTAGATGACGAACCCAATAACTTAAAGGTACTCCAGCAGATACTCAAAGATCACTTTCAACTGTTGTTTGCCATCAACGGGGAAAAGGCCTTGGCCGCCGCCCGCGAGCATCAACCCGACATTATCCTGCTGGACATCATGATGCCGAATATGGATGGTTATGAGGTCTGTGTGCAGCTAAAAGCCGACCCGCTTACCGCGAAAATCCCGGTCATTTTCGTTACCGCGATGGGGGAAAAGGAAAACGAGGCACGCGGTTTCGATGTCGGCGCGGTCGATTACATCCAAAAACCGGTCTCCGGCCCCATCGTGCTGCGCCGAGTGCAAACCCACCTATCGTTGGTGCGAGCAGATGAGTTGGATCAACTAGCCCGCGCCGCTATCCAAATGCTGGGCGCCGCCGGTCACTATAACGACCCATATACTGGCGATCACATCTGGCGCATGGCCGCTTACGCTGCCGCACTCGCCCGCGCCGCCGGATGGTCGCGTGCTCAGGTTGAGATGATTGAATTGGCGGCCCCCACTCACGACACCGGCAAGATCGGCATTCCGCATGGCATTCTAAAAGCGGCGCGGGCGCTGAACGAAGAAGAGTGGCCTATCATGCAATCGCACGCGCAAATTGGTTATGACATCCTGAACAAAAGCGACAATCCGGTGTTTAAGATGGCTGCGGAGATCGCCCGCCATCATCACGAAAAGTGGGATGGCAGCGGCTACCCGCTAGGTTTGGCCGGCGAAGCGATTCCAGAGTCAGCGAGAATCGTGGCGATTGCCGATATATTTGACGCACTGACAACCAAACGCCCGTATAAGGAAGCCTGGCCGCTGGATGAGACATTAAAATCGATGCAAAGCATAGCAGGCAGCCATCTTGACCCCCGTTTGGTGGCCTTGCTTATAGAAATAATGCCGGAAATTCTGCGTCTGCAGGCCGCCTGGAACCATTAAGCAGACCGGGAGTTACTAAATGTCGTGCCGGTGACGAATTTCCGAAACCCTTCCATTCGCCAATCGGCTTTCCTGCAGCTAACGTCTATAAGCCACTGCACGCCCGAGCCTCAGTCCATAAGGACTAGCGGCCAACTGAAGATAAATCCATTTTTATTTAAGAGTGTTGGCATTTTTCATGCTGCGTAAACGTTGTCATTAAACCAGCAGGGGCGTGTCATGAAAAACTACGAAAAAATACAAATCGGCGATGTCATTCACAGCAATTGGTATGGCGACGGCACCGTGGCCGATCTGAATCAAACCGGGCTAGGCAAAATCAAGTTCGGCAGATTCTTTGTGATGTTCAGAGAGTTTGAAGTTTTTTATGCTAGCGGCTGGATGTTGTCGATATAAGCTCAACCTAACCTTGCTAATGCCAATACTCGAACGCATGAGGCCAAGTCCACAGGTCAGCAGTGGAATTTGTCACAGCCAGTCTTTCCCACTCCCGATAAATTGTCCTTACCCGCCAAGCCAGCCAGCTTCAGGTGGGTAAGGTTTAAAGCCGGTCAAACCTCGCATCGGCTTTCGCTTATCTACTTTTTATCCAGGAGTTATCATGAACACAAAACTTGCCCATGTCTTGCTTGCCAGCGCCAGCTTGCTGCTACCGCTGTCCAGCCAAGCTGAAAAAATTGCGTGGACTATAACGGCACGGTTACCGATATCGGTATTTTACTAACAGGATTTGGCGTCTCTGTCGGCAGCTCCATGTCGGGTTATTTCGTTTACGATGCAACTACCGGTGTCGTCAGCGCATTTTCAAATACATTCAGCAACGGCTTTACCGCAGATCTATCCTCACCGGTCAATATGTTAGTGCAAGATGATCAACAAAATGGCTCCGCTACTTTGCCTGGCGATGGCTTTACCGTAGCAGGTGCCAGTACATCCAATATCATCTGGAATGGCTTCCTGGATCCTTACATGCAATTTGGCTTGAGGCAGGACAATGCCGACGGACAATTATGGAGCGGCACTACACCGCCGGACTTAAACGCTTGGTCAGCCATTACCTTAGCAGCCATCAACGGCCCTGATTGGCGTTGGCTGGACTTTAATGTACCGGGTACAGCTAGTTTTGCCGACGATCAAATTCGTTTCTCGGTAGAAGAGTATTCGGCGAATGAGGTGAATGCGGTACCCGTGCCGACAGCCGTTTGGCTATTCCTGTCGGGTTTAATGGGCGTGCTGGGTTTGCACAAGCGCAAAACGCTTGCTTAAGCAGGTTTCAATTTCGACATTAACCAGCGGACGCATTAATGATATTGGCGCGTCCGCAGTTAAATTTTTCAGTGGTTTGCGAACCCGGCATCCAGTGCTGGTGATGGTTGGCTCAAGCCTAGGTCTGGATTCTTTCCCTGTCTGCGGCTACATCATCCGAGATAACCGGCCAGGAGTTTGGCGCAATCCTTCAGATTAAATCGGCCAGGTTTACGGTTTTGCAGCCGTTTTACTGCCCAATAAAATCGTATGGCGCTGGTAGCTGTCGTCTGAGACGGAAACCCCAGCTTCGGATTTTTGCAATTGGTCGGCTCGATCTTTTTCAATGGCTTCCCTCAGCACATCGCGGTAGGATCGATTGACGTTGGTGGCATATTGCGTATCTTTTTTATCTTGCGTTTCGGCGATGGTTTTGGTGGGCTCCGGGTCGTAGCGCGCTTCAAGCTCCTCAGCCAGTTTTTTCAACTGCTGGCTAATCGCCAAAGCTAATGTAGACGAATGCGTTTGGTTGTCGTCCAAATTGAAAATCCGGACCATTTCATCCCGCAAATTAAAGCCGTAAACCACCGGGTCGCCATGCTTTTGCTGAAAATCGTAGGCGATAAAAAAATCCAGCGGATTGGTAGGATTCTTATCGAAAAAGATCGTGGCGCTTTCCATCGTGTAATTCAAGGCCTCGACAAACTGGTGCCGGGCCTGCTCCATTTCTTCGAAGATAAAGTCATCGGCAATTTGTTTTACGATGTATTTCATAATCCGCTCCGGCGTAAATTCGATTGAACCGTCAACATAAAACTCGCTGCATCCTACTCTGTATTCAGCATCCGAGCGAATGCCCTAAGATCAAAAATCCTAAAGCGAGCAACTTGACCACGAAAAATCCCAGTCGTCCCCAAAAACTAAACACTGCTGATACGCTATGACCGGCATTGGCTCTGACACTTACATAAAGAAAAAACCACAACCATTACGTTCCAAACCCTCAAGCAGGTAAACTAACCAGCTTGACGATAGACACGACCGAATTGGGAACATGGCCGAAAATCAAAATATCCTGCAATACGAATCCAAAATCTGGGCAACCGCCGACCTGTTAAGAGGCTCGGGTATCAAAGAATCCGAATGGCCGTCTTTCATGATGCCGTTTTTTGCTTTGGCGATGATCGAAAGCCGCTTGATTCGCATGTTGGATGAAATGAAGTCCGTCTATGGCGAGGACACGTTAAAGGACATGGACAAAGCCGATTATATCGACCTGATCAAGGACAAAGGCCAGGGCTACAACGTCTATATCTTCGAACGCCACAAAACCCTGAAGGACATTTGCGCCAACGACAAATCCTTCGACATCGATTTTGACGCTTATTTGCACGGCTTCGACGGCGAAACCAAAGACCTGCTGGGCGTGGATGCCACAGAAGGCGAGAAGTTTCTCGACATCAAAGGCGTCATCGCCAAACTCAAAGCCAAGAAAGTATTGCTGGGCTACACGAAGGAATGGAGCGAGATCGACCTCAAGCCCTTCAATAACTCGGAAATCACCACGTTGGAAGAGCACATCAAACGCAAATGGGCGGATATTTCCGCCGAAACCGCCGGGGAGCAGTACACCCCAGATGATGTAATTGGTTTGATTGCCGAGATTATCGCCTCCAAGATTCAAGAATCCGACAAGCTGTTAAGGCTTTACGACTGCACCTGCGGCGGCGGCAATATGCTGTTTGGCGTGGAAGATCGGATCGGCCAGAAGGTCAAGCGCTTGACCCAAACCTTTGGCCAGGACTGGAACGATGCGCTTTATGCGCTGGCCAAGATCGAAAGCCGGTTTCGAGTCGATTCCAAAATCGAGCATGGTAACACCTTAACCGATGACAAATTCTATAACGACGAATTTGACGTGGTGGTCGCCAATCCACCGTATGGCGTCAGCTGGAAAGGCTATAAAAACGATATAGAGCACGACAAAACCGGGCGCTTCAAATTCATTCCGTCCATATCCGACGGGCAATTGCTGTTCATGCAGCACCTGATTGCCAAACTCGACGCCACCGGCATGGGCGTGGTGGTTCACAATGGCTCCACCTTGTTTTCCGGCGATGCCGGATCGGCGGAAAGCAATATCCGTAAATGGATGCTGGATACCGATATTGTCGAAGCTATTATCCAGTTGCCGACCGATGAGTTTTTCAATACCGGCATTTATACCTATCTGTGGGTGCTCAACAAAAACAAGGACGCCGCCCGCAAAGATAAAGTGATGCTGATCAACGCCAGTGAGAAATTCAAGGCGCTTAAGAAAAGCAAAGGCTCCAAACGCAAGGAAGTGGACGAACAAAGCCGCCTGGAGATAGTGGAAACACTGGCAGCGTTTGTAGACAATGACTATGCCCGCGTCTTCGACAAGGAATATTTCTATTTCAACAAACAGGCCATCCTGCTGACCCACGTCGATGTCAACGGCAGAAGCTTTGAGGCGCAACTGGCAGACGGCAAGAAGAGCCAGAAATTAAAGCCGATCAAACTGGACAACGGCGAACGCAGCCTAACGGACTTTGACATCTCCACTTTCGATGCCGAGCAATTTGTATCCTTGGCCGACTATTTTGAAAACGACATCAAACCGTTTATCGCCGGGTTGGATTACAAGGAACAGCCTGTGATCGTTACCACCGCAAAGGCCCAATATCGCTTTGATAATGACCAGGAAACCCTGATCAAAACCGAAAACGGCCACACAGAAGAACTAGGCTGCGGCAAGATCGTGGTCAAAGCCAGCCTGAAAAATGCCAGTCGCAGCCAGCCCGAACGGATTGAAATCACGGTCGAACTCACGCCGGACACGCAGAAAGATTACGAGATCATTCCGTTTCATAAAGACGAGGCCGAAAACCAACAGGCGATCGAAGCCTTCATGGCCAAGTACATCAGCAAGCCGTTTGTGACTCTGGAAAACGTAGTTGGCGTGGAAATCAACTTCAACAAGGTGTTCTACACGCCGGAAAAGCTGCGGCCGGTCGGCGAGATTCTCGCTGATATTGCCGAGCTAGATGCAAAGTTAAAAGCTTTGGATGATACGGTTCTGCTATGAAACTCATTTCTACGCCTTATAAACATTATGTGGACAGTCACAATGAATGGTTGGATAAACTGCCATCAGAATGGGTAGAAAAAAGGGTTAAAGACTTGTTCAGATTGGTAACTGATATGGCGGTTAATAATAACGACTTCGAGTTATTGTCGTTGTATGCCGCAATCGGGGTTAGACCGAGAAAAGACTTAGAAGCGCGTGGCAACAAAGCTAGTTCAACTGATGGATATTGGTTAGTCAGAAAGGGCGATATTGTCGTCAATAAACTACTGGCTTGGATGGGATCAGTTGGTTTATCCGAATTTGACGGTGTAACGAGTCCTGCCTACGATATTTTGCGAAAAACAAACAAAGAAGTTGATCCTAGATATTTTTCTTATTTGTTTAGAATAGAAAGAGCAAAAGAAATTTTTAAGCGTAATTCGCGCGGCATAATGGATATGCGGTTGAGGCTTTATTTCGATAAGTTAGGCGCCTTAGTTGTTCCAGTTCCATCATTTGCTACCCAAAAATCCATTGCCGATTATCTGGATAATAAAACCGCGCAAATCGACCAACAAATCGACCTGCTTTCCCAAAAGGCCAAGCACTATGGCGAACTGAAGCAAGCCCTGATTAACGAAACCGTCACGCGCGGGCTGGATAAAACCGTGCCCATGAAAGACAGCGGGATTGGGTGGATTGGGTATATTCCGGAGCACTGGGATTTGAAGCGTATTAAAGATACAACCTATGTCAAAGGGCGCATAGGTTGGCAAGGCTTACGCAACGAAGATTTTCTTGATAGCGGAAGTTATTATTGTGTTACAGGCACAGATTTAAAGCAGGGGGAAATTGATTGGAGTAATTGTTATTATGTCGATCAAGAGAGGTATAAACAGGATATAAATATTCAATTAAAAATTGATGATATTTTAATTACTAAAGATGGAACAATTGGTAAGGTGGCCATTGTTAAAGATATTCCTTTACCAGCAACTTTGAATAGCGGAGTTTTTGTTACAAGGTCACTTAAAAATTCTTATGTGACTAAATTCATGTACTGGGTTTTGCATTCTTGTCAGTTTACCGCTTTTATTGATCTGACAAAAGGCGGTTCAACAATTCAACATCTATACCAAAATGTGTTTAATCGCTTTATTTTTTCATATCCTTTATTGTTAGAACAAAAAGCCATCGCTGATTATCTCGACCAAAAAACCGCGCAAATCGACGCCATTGTCACAACCATCAACGCTCAAATCGATCACCTGAAAGCACTGCGCAAAACCCTGATCAACGATGTCGTGACCGGCAAAATCTGCGTCCTTTAGGAAAATTCACCATGACCCAAACTGTGCAAACCCTGGTACATCAAGGTTGGGCAGGCAGTTTTCAGGAAATCGTCAACGATGCCCTGCGGCGCTATCTGGAATCCCATCAGGAAGCCTTGACCGAAGCCTTGATTCAGGAGGATGTGCAATGGGGCTTGCAGGGTGATGACTAGAGCTGTCGGCGCCGGGCAATTACCGCTCCGGTTAAGGATATGTTCATGAATATGCTCTCGGAATTCGGCTGGCGCCGAGTCACTCGGTTATCCCCCCTCTTTGATAAAGAGGGGCTGGGGGAGATTTTTTAAATAAATCCCCCTCGATCCCCCTTTTTGAAAGGGGGAGGTTATTTTTAGTAAAACGTACTGTTTTAAGTTGCTCTGGTCGTTAGACTATTCTAAGCTAACCATTAGCTAACCCGGAGGCCACCATGCAAACCGTCAACATTCACGAAGCCAAAACCAATCTGTCGCGTCTGCTGGAAGCCGTGGAAAGTGGCGAGGATGTGGTTATCGCCCGTGCGGGTAAACCGGTGGCGACCTTAACCGCTTACAATCCGCCGCGCAACAAGATCGCGGCGCCAGGCGGCATGGAAGGGGAAATCCGAATGGCCGAGGATTTCGATGCGCCGCTTGACGATCTCTTCGATTGTCTAAAACAGCATGGCGACGATCCGCTGGATCAGTTGTAAATCATGCGTTTATTACTGGATACTCATCTGATTTTGTGGTGGCAAGGCATGCGCGACAAGGTGCCGGTGATGGCTCAAGAATTGATCCAAGACTCGCAAGACCCGGTGTATGTGAGTCGCGCCTCGTTGTGGGAAATGGCGATCAAAGTGGGACAGGGAAAATTGCAGCTGGATTTACGGCGTTTCTGCGAACGCATTCAGGCCGACGGTTTTTCCTGGCTACCCATTGAAAACGCCCATTTGCTGGCCCTAGCCACATTGCCCCAATTCGACGACCACAAAGACCCATTCGAGCGCTTGTTGGTAGCGCAGTCACTCAGCGAACCGTTGATTTTGTTGACTGCCGATAGCAAATTAGCACGCTACGGCGTGACCGTTAAACTGGTCTAGCAGGCAATCGGCAAAACGGAATGGATAACCGACGGTAACTATTCAGTCCTTTGGTCAAGCATCCATGCGTAGGCTGGATAAGCGTTAGCGCATCCGGCAAAGGCGGTGGATGCGCGTTACTTATCCACCCTACATAGATAAACGCTGAATAATTACGACCGACGATGAATGAATTACACCTGCAAGACCGATTTTTGCTGCCGTTCCTGCGCGATAGTCTGGGCTACCGGGAAGTCAAAGCCAATACCGTCACCCATTCGCTGATTATCGAAGAAGACCTGGAAGCGTTCATTGCCGAAACCGAACTGAACCAGAAGCCTTATGAGGCCTTGCTGAAAAAATACAGCGGCAACAGGCGAGCATTGCTGGATGATTTAATCGAACTGATTCAGGAACGCTGCGGCAGCAGTCGTAACAAAGCCTTGTTCCTGAATGCCAATAAATCCATCGCCTTGCAAGGCATCAAACTGCACTTGTTTTACACCGCCGACAGTGTGATCCACGACAACGCGCTGTTCGAGCAGAACATTTTTTCGGTGGTGCAGGAACTGCCGTATAAATACCGCTACCAGGACCAGCTGATCTATGCCTTCCGGCCCGATTTGTCATTTTTTGTAAACGGCATTTATCTGGGCTATAGCGAGCTGAAATCCAACTACACCAACCAGAGCGCGCAAAAAAATGGACGCGGCAAAGTCATCAAGGACTATTTCGAGGCGGTGAAAGCCTATTACACGCACGTAGACGCCAACGCCCTGCTCAGTGAGAAAGACAAGGAAGCCGTTCGCCGGGATTTTCTGAAAGTCTTTGAAAAAGCCATTCATATCACCACCACCGACATCAAGGATACTTACGTCATACGCAACATCGCCGACTTTTTCGACGAGATTCTGGAAACCTGCCGCCAGGGTAAGTTTGATCGTGAGGAGTGCGAAAAACGGGTGATGAAGGTGTTCAAACCCTATCCTTTACTCAACCCCGACGCCGATAAAAAGGACAAATTCAAGGAATTGTTCACCTGTCACTACGGCAAGGCTTTCGTCGAAAAGGAAATTCTGTATTACAACTTCATCGAGCGCGATGTGGCTGTCGTTAATGGCGTCAAGCAGCTCAAAGATGAGAAAGGCCAGCTGATTTCGCCCAGGCCCAAGCAAAAATTCGGCACCGACAAAATCATCGCCAAAATTGACGAGTTTTTGGAACACGAAGGCGAAGATGATTACTTTATTGCCTTGCTGGAAAAACAACTGACGAATGTTTCGCCTGCCAAACGCCAGGAGCTGATCGACAAACGCAAGGCTTACGCCAATAACAAAAACGTCTATTCGCTGTTGATGCAGTACGCGGCAGGTTTTGGTAAATCCAATATCATTGGCTGGACGGCCCTGCAACTCAAGGACATGCGGCGCCATGGCGAGTATGTTTACGACAAGATCATGATTGTGGTGGATCGGCTGCAGTTGCGCAGTCAGCTGGATTCTTTGATGTTGAATATGAACATCGACAAGCGCATGTATATCGAGGCGCACAACAAGAAGACTTTTCAGGAGGCCTTGAAATCCGATATGCGGATTGTCATCGTCAACCTGCAAAAGTTCGGCACCGCCCGTGACATGCTGGACAAAGAGGTGTTGGACAAACTGGCCCAGCTGCGCATCGTGTTTTTGATTGATGAGATTCACCGCTCCAACAGCGGCGAATTGCACGAGGACATGGTCAATATCTTCGATGAATTGCAATCCGCTTTCGATCAGGACAAAGCCTACCAAGCCAAGCGCAACAAGAAGAATCTGATTATCGGTTTTACGGCGACGCCGGATGATCACACCCTGGCCCGCTTTGGCGAATACAGCGGTTATGCGGAAAGCGAAAAATTATGGGTGCCGTTTGATTCTTACACCATGAAGGAAGCCATCGAGGATGGCTTTATTCTGAATCCGCTGAAGAATATCGTGCCGGTGGCTTCCAAGATGCTGTTCGATGTACCGCAAAATGAGTTGGAGGGCTTTGAGGCCAAGGAATACAAGGATGTCCAGAAGAAGCAAATCTACGAAAACCGCGAGCGCATAGATGCCATTGCCAACTATGTGGCCGATATGCTGGTCAAGGATGTCTACCGGCAGATACGCGGTACCGGTAAAGCCATGCTGGCGGTGTATTCGATCAAGGCGGCCATTGCTTACAAAGAAGCGGTGAGCAAATATTTCAATGAACGGGTCAAAGAGCCCAAGTACCAGAAATACGCCGATGCGCCGATTTACATTGTGTATTCGGACAACCAGGATGAACAAAGCGCCAAAGGCTTGAATGGCGGTTTATCCGAAGAAAAGGTGTTGGAGCAGTTTTCGCTGCGAAAAAATGGTTTGATCATCGTGGTCGCCAAGTTACAAACCGGTTTCGATGAACGGCGGCTACATACCTTATTTCTGGATAAGGAGATTCGCGGCATCAGTGCCATTCAGACCATTTCCCGCGTCAACCGCACCACCAAGTACAAAAACGACTGCAAGATCATCGATTTCTCTTACGAGAATGTGAACGTGCAGAACATCAAGGATGCATTCGAGCATTTCTCCGATGTCGTCGTCAGTGACTTTGACCCATTCAGCGATAAGCGGGTGCTGGAAATTTTGTATACCGAGCTGAAAAAGTCGGAGGTGTATCAGAAGTTTTTCGATGTGTTTATGCAGATATTCAAGGATGCCGATAAGCGGGACGATCCTGAAAACTATCTGGACCTTGAAAACAGCATCGAGAAGTTTATCGACGCCAATCCCAAGCGGACGGCGGATACCAAGGCCAAAACGGCGCAATATTTCACCATCCTGAACCGGATCGAGTATGTGATTGAACTGGAGCTTAAATTCAGCATTCCGTCTTTCTTGCACTTCTGGCGTAAGTTCAACACCCTCTACAACCTGCTGCATCGCTCGGACGCTGGCAAAGACCCGATTGAGGTGTATTTCGACAATCAGATCGGCATCATTGAAGTGGAAGCACAGGCAAGCGAAGCCAAGAAAAAGCAGCCGCCGAAAGTGGCGGAAGGCACAGAGCAAAGCGGTGGCTATCAATTCGACATTTTGAAAATCATTGAGGCTCGCAACGATCAGGAAGCGGTCGTCGGCACATTGATCAAGGACTTTGAAGGCAAAATTCAGCAACTGTTCGAGTTTGTCTGCCAGGAAGACGAAGGCAAACGCCTGATCGTCAAAATCAAATCACATAAAGTGTCTGAAGCTGAAATTTACAGCGATTTTGCCAAGCTGTACCGCCGATTCCGAGCCTTACGCAAGAAAACAGTGGGCGATTATTTTTTCAAGGAAACCGAAGATTTGGTGGAAAAGCTTTGTGATGATTTTGAGGTGATTATTAAAGCCAATGACGAATAATTGTAAAGCATGTTAAATCGACACTTGGATGCCCACTCTTTTTGACTTGGGCATCCGAGCCGCCCTGAACCGTATTAAAGAGCTTATGCAGCATCGAGCTTGCCCGATTGGTTTGACCGGCTGTGGCATCGAGCTCCTAAAAATCCATGACCGTAACCATCCCCCATGCACCACGCATGTGCAAAAAAAGCACCTCCGAATCAATAGAGTGCATCATTTTTAAGCTCCGGGAAATGCACCAGCTAATTCCCCAAAAAATAGCTGTAAGAAAAATATCCTTAAAATACTGTTTTTAAATGATTTTTATAAATACTAGTCACTAGCATTATAAAATTGGCACCAGTATTGCTTAGCAACATGCAGTACTCCAGTGCAGGAGTGGTACACAAAAAACCCGCTCATCGTTGAGCACTAAAGACAAAGGCGTCTATTGGCTGATTTGCTTGCAAATCGGACATAGACGCTTTTTTTTTGGCCGATTTTTCTCAATTGACAGGAAACGACATGAAACAGAACAGCATTTTCACCCCGAAGACACTCGCCGCCGCGCTGAGCTCAGTCGTCGCACTGGCGCTATTGGGTTTTTCAGAACACAGCGTCGCCGGCGGCAAACTGGAAAAAGAAGATTTGAAGTTTGGCTTTATCAAGCTGACCGACATGGCGCCGCTGGCGGTGGCCGCTGAAAAAGGCTTTTTCGAGGAAGAAGGCCTGTTCGTGCAATTGGAAGCACAAGCTAACTGGAAAGTTGTGATGGACCGGGTGATCAACGGCGAATTAGATGGCTCGCACATGTTAGCTTCCGCGCCTTTGGGCTACAGTGCCGGCTACGGTACCAAAGCGGACATCGTGGTGCCCTTTAGTATGGGTTTCAACGGCAACGCGATTACCGTGTCCAATGATATCTGGAAACAAATGAAAGCCAACGTTGCAATGGAAGGCGGCAAACCCGTGCATCCGATTAAAGCGGACGCGTTGAAACCGGTAGTCGATAAGTTTAAAGCCGAAGGCAAGCCGTTCAACATGGCCATGACGTTTCCACCCGGCAGCCACAACGTCAAACTGCGTTACTGGCTGGCTGCCGGCGGCATCAATCCAGGATTCTATGCTCCACCGCAAGACACGTCTGGCCAAATCAATGCCGAAGCCTTATTGGCGGTAACACCACCGCCACAAATGCCGGCGACATTGGAGTCCGGCACGATTTACGGCTACTGCGTCGGCGAGCCTTGGAACCAACAAGCCGTGTTTAAAGGCATCGGCGTACCGGTCATCACAGACGAAGAACTCTGGAAAGACACCCCGGAAAAAGTGTTTGGCGTGACGCAAGCTTGGGCCGACAAATATCCCAACACTCACTTGGCCGTAACCAAAGCTTTGATACGCGCTGCCATTTGGTTGGATGCTGAAAGCAACAAAAACCGGAAAGAAGCTATCGAAATGCTTTCGCAAAAACAATATGTGGGTGCGGATGTCGAGGTGTTGGCGGCCAGCATGAACGGCACTTTCGAATACGAGAAAGGCGACAAACGTTCCCTGCCTGACTTCAACACCTTCTTCCGTCACGGTGCCAGCTATCCGTCATACGGCAGTGCGGTCTGGTATTTAACCCAATTGCGCCGCTGGGGCATGATCAACGAATACAAACCGGATAGCTGGTACCTGGAAACAGCGAAAAAAGTCTATCGCCCTGACATTTACTTAGCAGCAGCCAAAGAGCTGATCGCCGAAGGTAAAGCGAAAGCGGAAGACTTTCCTGCTGACACCAGCATCAAACCATCACAAAACTTTTTCATCGACAAAATCCCGTTCGATGCCAACAAACCTAACGATTACCTGGCCAAATTCCCGATTGGCCTGAAAGGCAAACAAACCGTCTCCGGCGGCAAGATTGTCGACTAACAAACTCTGGTGGGTGCTCTACACAAGGATCGTATTTTGATGCAGGGACGCATCATTTTTACCGACTCCATTAAGACAAACGAGTAAAGACATGACGAAAACATTGATCAAATTTTTCAACATCACCGGCCTGACCTGGTTTGTACCCTTGGTGAAAATCGCCGCCGGCGAAAACCCTGCCCAACAACTGCGCCAACTATGGCTGGTCATGGGCGTACCCATCATCGCTTTTATTTTATTTTTGGGCTTTTGGAGTGTAACCGCCGCGCGTATCAATACCAGCTTGGGCGCCATTCCTGGTCCGGTAGCCGTTTGGTCTGAAGTCAGCGGCCTGGTAAGCGAACACTATACTGAAAAAACCAAGATGGCCGAGTTTTATCAACGCCAGGAACTGCGTAACAAAGAAAAACTGGCCGAAGACCCCAAAGCCGAAATCAAACCCCGCCCCTACACCGGCAAGCCGACGTATCTCGACCAAATTTTTACCAGCCTGCGTACCGTTTTTGCTGGCTTTATCATCGCTACCCTGATCGCCGTACCCTTGGGCATCATCTGCGGTATGAGCCCGGTGCTGAATACGGCATTCAACCCGCTGATCCAAATCTTCAAACCGGTATCGCCGCTGGCTTGGCTGCCCATCGTCACCTTGGTGGTGAGCGCCATGTACGTCACCGATGACGATTCCTGGTTTGCCAAGTCTTTCGTTACCTCGGCGATTACTGTGACGCTGTGTTCCTTATGGCCAACGCTGATCAACACCGCCGTCGGCGTGTCGTCCATCGACCGCGACCTGGTTAACGTCGGTAAAGTGTTAAGACTGGACTGGGCCACCCAAATCAAACGCATCATTCTGCCCTCAGCCCTGCCCTATATCTTTACCGGCATGCGCCTGTCCTTGGGCGTGGGTTGGATGGTATTGATCGCCGCCGAGATGTTGGCGCAAAACCCCGGTCTGGGCAAATTCGTTTGGGACGAATTTCAGAACGGCAGTTCCAACTCTTTGAGCAGAATCATGGTGGCGGTATTCACCATCGGCATCATCGGTTTCATCCTAGATCGCGTGATGAATTCTTTGCAAACCCTTTTCTCGTTCCAAAAAATCTAAGGATGCCGTCATGAGCGCAGCCCCAGCAAAAATCATCGAACTATCCATGCACAAACAATCAGTCACTGCTTCCGTACCTGCCAACGATGCGTATAAGCCGCTCGTGGAATTAAAAAATGTCTGTAAATCTTACGGCGAAGGCAAACATAAAACCTCGATCCTGAAAGATATTAATCTGGACATTCGCGAGGGCGAATTCATCGCCATCGTCGGCTTTTCCGGCAGCGGCAAAACCACCTTGATCTCGATGATTGCCGGTTTGATTCAGGCCGATAGCGGCGAACTTTTGAAACAGGGCCAAGCCATCACCGAACCGGGACCGGATCGGGGTGTGGTGTTTCAAAACTATTCCTTAATGCCCTGGCTAACGGTTTTCGAAAACGTGGCGCTAGCGGTAGACGCCATCTTCAAAGACTGGACACCGGAACAACGCCGCGCGCATACCGAAAAATACGTCAAGATGGTCAATCTGGGCCGGGCGATGGATAAAAAGCCTGGCGAGCTGTCAGGCGGCATGCGCCAGCGCGTCAACGTGGCTCGCGCGCTGGCCGCTAACCCGGATATTTTGCTGCTGGACGAACCGCTCAGCGCGCTGGACGCGTTGACGCGGGGCAATTTGCAAGACGAAATCCTGCAAATCTGGGAGCAGGATAAGAAAACCGTGATTTTGATTACCAACGACGTCGACGAAGCCATTTATATGGCCGACCGGGTGATTCCACTAAATCCCGGCCCGGACGCCAGCTTCGGCCCTGCTTTCACCATCAATCTGGAGCGGCCGCGCGATCGCACGGCACTGAACCATAACGAAGAATTTAAACGCCTGCGCGCCGAAATCACGCGCTACCTGATGAACATCGGGATGGAAAAGGCGCAAGCTGACACCGGCGACAAGTTGAAATTGCCTGAGGTGCGTCCCAATACCAGTAACGACTGGAAATTGGATACTTCAGCCCTAAAACCCAGCGCGCGCGATCTCGGCAAGGCCCGTTACTTGGAGTTTGCCAAGCTATCCAAAATCTACCCCACGCCAGACGGCAACAGCACAGTCAAAGTTGTAGATGGCTTTGACATGAAAATGAAGAAAGGCGAATTCATTTCCATCATCGGCCACTCCGGCTGCGGTAAATCCACGGTGCTATCGATGACCGCCGGCCTGAACGAAATTTCCGAGGGTGGCATTGTTTTGGACAACCGGGAAATCGACGGTGCCGGCCCGGATCGCGGCGTGGTGTTTCAGGCCCCTAGCTTGTTCCCTTGGCTGACCGCCTACCAGAACGTGATGTTAGGCGTGGACAAAGTCTATCCGCATGCCAGTCAAGACGAGCGCGACGACATCGTCGAATATTATTTAACCCGGGTCGGTCTGGCTGACGCTATGCATAAAAAAGCCGCGGACATGTCCAATGGCATGCGCCAACGTGTCGGAATTGCCCGCGCCTTTGCCTTATCGCCCAAATTGCTGCTGCTTGATGAACCCTTCGGGATGTTGGATTCCTTGACCCGCTGGGAATTGCAGGAGGTGTTGATGGAAGTCTGGGAGCGTACGCATGTAACCGCTATCGTAGTGACCCACGATGTCGACGAAGCCATTTTACTCGCGGATAGAGTCGTGATGATGACCAACGGTCCGCACGCCAAAATCGGCAAAATTCAGGAAATCGACCTGCCCCGGCCCCGAACCCGTAAAGCCCTACTGGAACATCCTGATTACTACAAATATCGGGAGAGCCTGTTGACCTTCCTGTCCGAATGCGACCACACCCATTAATTTAAAACCGCTTTTTAACCCTAGGGGGGCTTATGCTGCAACACTTCAAACGTCCAACCGGCACATTACCGGCGACACTCTTATCGCTCACCTTCGTCAGCATGCCTGCTCTGGCCGACATGACCAAAGAGGTGGAAGACGCGTTGAACTTCTATCACTATGGCAGCAACGGTGCGGTAAAACTGGACTTAAACTATCGTTGGGAGAATGTCGACAAAGACGCCTCGGCGCGCAAGCCCAACGGTCGGCCACTGGAAACCGCCAACGCCAATACCGTGCGTATGCGTCTGGGTTTCTTGACCCCGGTTTTCCACGATTTTCAAGGTTACGCGGAATATGAAGGACTGTATGCGGCCCAAGCCGAGTACGACCGCGGTGGCACTACCACCAACCGCGACCGCAACTACCCGGTGATTGCCGATCCGTCGCGGAACGAGCTCAATCAGTTCTGGGTGACCTACAAAGGTATTGCCGACACCATCATCAAAGTCGGTCGGCAACGCATCAAGTTGGACGACGACCGCTTTATCGGCAACGTGGGCTGGCGGCAGATGGAAATGACCTATGATTCGATTCTGATCACCCACAACAATCAGACCCTATTCGGCTTGACCGCAAATGTCGGCTATCTCGATCACATCCAAAACATATTCGGTGAAACCGAGACCATAAACGCGCCGATCTTAAACCTGAACTACAAAATCAATGACTGGGGCAACCTGATCGGTTACGGTTACTGGCTGGATTACCGCGAGCGCGCCAACTACGCTAAATCCTCGCAAACTTACGGTCTGCGCTTCGACGGCAAATCCCCGCAGTTTTTCGATACCGTCAATGCCATCTACACCGCTGAATGGAGCAATCAATCCGACTACGGCGACAACCCCAATCATTATCAGGCCGACCGGATTAACTTGATGGCCGGGGCAACAGCCTTCAATCTGACCCTATCGGCCGCGGTGGAGCAGTTAAATGGTTATGGCCCCGGCAAGGCCTTCCAAACGCCCCTGGGCACCAACCACGCCTTCCAAGGTTGGGCCGATCTGTTTCTGACCACGCCCGCCAATGGTATTCGCGACGTGTTCGCCACCGCCAGCTATAAAGCGATGAACGACAGTTTGATCGTTACCGCCATGTATCACGACTTTAAAGACGATACCGGCAAAATCGAATACGGCAAGGAATGGGATGCCCAAGCCCTGAAAAAATTTGGTAAGCACTACTCGCTGTTGGCCAAGTACGCCCACTTTAACAGCGATAGCCCGGCGTTTCCCGATACCCAAGTGGTTTGGCTGCAAGGCAACGTCAGCTTCTAGGCATCACTCAGTAGGGACGTAAACTGTTTTGAGCATTATCTCTGGCAGTTTACGTGTCGTTCTCCAGCGCTCTTCGTACAAGCCAAAACCCAGCTCATGACACGCAAATTGGTAGTGATAGGCAACGGCATGGCCGGCATGCGCACCGTTGAGGAATTGATTCGAGCCGCGCCGGAACGTTACGACATCACTGTGTTCGGCGCCGAACCGCACGGCAATTACAATCGCATCATGCTGACGCCGGTATTGTTCGGCGCCAAAAGCATAGCCGACATCATGATTCACGATTTTGATTGGTATAAACAACACCAGATCACTTTGCATTGCGGGCCCGACAAAGCCGTCGTTGATGTTGATCGGGTGCAACGTTGCGTGATTGCCGAAGACGGCACCGTCGCCTACTACGATAAGCTGTTGATCGCTACCGGTTCCCTGCCCTTGATGCTGGACATTCCGGGGCGTGAGGTCGAAGGCGTATTGGGTTTTAGAGACATCGCCGATGTAGAAACGATGATTGCCAAGGCAGCGAGCAAGCGCCATGCGGTGATTCTAGGCGGCGGCTTGCTGGGTTTAGAAGCCGCCAACGGCTTGTTGCAACGCGGCATGCACGTCAGCGTGATTAACCGTGCGGGCCACCTGTTAAATCGGCAACTGGACCGCAAAGCGGCGGGGTTTTTAGAGCGGGAACTGGCGGCCAAGGGCATTCAGTTTCAACTGGGCACTACCATCGTACGCGTCAATAGCGAAGATCAGCACATCAGTTCGGTAGAGCTGAGTAACGGCACTGTTTTAGCCGCTGACCTGCTGATCATGTCGACCGGCATCAAACCCAATATTAGCCTTGCCGAACGCATCGGCCTGGCATGTCAGCACGGCATTGAGGTCGACGAATGCATGCGCACCAGTGACCCGGCGATTTTTTCAGTCGGCGAGTGCGTGCAACACCGAGGCGAATTATTCGGTCTGGTCGCGCCCGTTTACGAACAGGCCAAAGTCTGCGCACAACAGCTTTCGGGCCAGGCCGACAGCCAATTTAAAACCTTGTCCTCAGCGACCATGTTGAAAGTGACCGGTATCGATTTATTTTCGGTCGGCGATTTTGAGGGTAATGCGGACAGTCAGGTCCTGCAGTTGATCGATCACCAAATGGGGATCTATAAAAAAATTGTGATACGCGGCGACTGCGTTGTCGGCGTGATTTTGTACGGAGACACCAGCGACAATGCCTGGTATTTGAACTTAGTGAAAAATAAAACCTCAATTGGCTCTATTCGCGATCGATTAATGTTCGGCCCCACCGCATTGGCGCATGCAGCTTAGACAGATTCACACATGAACACCATCAAAACAACGTGCCCTTATTGCGGTGTCGGCTGCGGCATAGAAGCCACGGTTGAGGACAGCGTCGGGCACCGGGTCAAGATCAAGGGCGATAGTCAGCACCCGGCCAATTTCGGCAAACTCTGTTCAAAAGGCGCGACACTGGGCGATACCGTCTCGCTGGAAAACCGCTTGCTCTACCCGCAAATTGACGGCCAACGCGTGGATTGGGATACAGCGTTGGATCATGTCGCCACCCGTTTTAACGCTGTGATTCAGCAACACGGCCCGGAAGCGGTGGCGTTCTACGTCTCTGGGCAACTGCTGACTGAGGACTATTACGTCGCCAATAAGCTCATGAAAGGCTTCATCGGCACGGCCAATATCGACACCAATTCCCGGCTCTGTATGTCGTCGGCGGTGGTCGGTTATAAACGGGCCTTCGGTGCAGACACCGTGCCCTGTAATTATGAGGATTTGGAGCAGGCCGAGCTGATATTACTCGTCGGTTCGAATGCCGCCTGGTGCCACCCCATCACTTTCCAGCGCATCCGCATTGCCAAGGAAAAGAATCCTCAGGTAAAAATCGTGGTGATCGATCCGCGCGCTACCGCCACCTGCGATATTGCCGACTTACATTTACCGGTCAAGCCGGGCATGGACGCGCTGTTGTTCAACGGCATTCTCGCCTATTTACAGCAAATAGGCCGGATTGACCGAACGTATATCGATAGGCATACCGAAGGTTTCGAGTCGGCATTGGCAGAAGCCAGTCGCAGCGCCGGCAGCATAGAGCAAGTGGCCGTCGGCTGCGGATTAAGCCAGGCAGCGGTAAGCACGCTGTTCAATTGGTTTGCCAACACCGAAAAAACCGTCAGTGTCTATTCGCAAGGCATCAATCAATCCAGCTCCGGTTCGGATAAGTGCAACGCGATCATCAATTGTCATCTGGCAACCGGTCGCATCGGCAAACCGGGTATGGGACCCTTTTCCTTCACCGGTCAACCCAATGCGATGGGTGGGCGGGAAGTCGGCGGTCTGGCAAATACTTTGGCCGCGCACATGGATCTGGAAAACCCTGAGCATGTCGAGCGAGTCGGTCGGTTTTGGGGCAGTGCTCAGGTGGCTGATAAACAAGGTTTGAAAGCCGTAGCCATGTTCGAGGCCATCGCCGCCGGTCAAATTAAGGCAGTATGGATAATCGCCACCAATCCGGTAGTGTCGATGCCGGATGCCGACAAGGTGAAACAGGCCTTGCAGCAATGCGAACTGGTAGTGGTATCCGATTGCATCGCCAACACCGATACCGCCCAGCTGGCGCATGTGTTGCTGCCGGCCACCGGCTGGAGCGAAAAAGACGGCACCGTCACCAACTTGGAACGGCGCATTTCCCGGCAACGTCCCTTGTTTCCGCCGTCCGGCGAAGCCAAGCACGATTGGTGGATCATCAGTCAAGTGGGCCGACGCATGGGATATGAGCATGCATTCAACTACCAATCCAGCGCCGATATTTTTCGAGAGCACGCAACGCTATCGGCGTTTGAAAACGATACCGTACATCAGCTACGCGATTTCAATTTATCGGCCTTTGCAGACTTGGATCAACCCGGCTATGACAGCTTGCAACCCGTGCAGTGGCCGGTGACAAAAGAGCAGACAGGAGGCACGCCAAGGATGTTTGCCGACGGCGGCTATTTCACCAGCAACCATAAGGCGCGATTCATCCCGATTACGCCGCGTCCGCCGGTGAACACGCCGGATGTCGAGTATCCGTTGACGTTAAATACCGGGCGCTTACGCGACCAATGGCACACGATGACTCGCACCGGCCTGTCCGCCAAGCTGACTGCGCATCGGCCAGAACCCTTCGTGGAAATACATCCGGTTGATGCCGAACGCTTCGGCTTGGCAGCGCGGAGTCTGGCGCAGATCAAAAGCCGTTGGGGTGAGATGCTGGCGCGAGTAGAGATCGATCCCGGCCAGCAAACCGGTAGTCTGTTTGTACCCATGCACTGGTCAGAACAATTGAGTACTCATGGCCGCATGGGCGCATTGGTTAACCCGGTAGTCGATCCGCATTCCGGACAACCGGAAAGCAAACAAACCCCGGTGTCCATCTCTGCTTGGCCTGCGAAATGGTATGCCACGGTATTGGCTCGGCAACCGTTGGCGATTCCCGATGCTGAGTATCGCGTCAGCGTCCGGGGCGACAGTTATTTTCGCTACGAATTAGCGGCTACTGCCGAAGAGTACGATTGGCGCACTTGGAGCCGTTCCTTACTGGCGAGTGCTGAGCATCGCGATAACGACAGTTATTGGTTGGAGTATAGCGACCTGCAGGCAGGCTATTACCGCACGGCTTATTTGCCCGACAACCATTTGCAGGCCTGTGTATTGATCGGCCCAAACAGCGAGTTGCCCGAACCCGGTTGGCTAGGCGGTTTATTTGCCAAACCGGCGTTAAGCCGCGCTGAGCGCCTTAGTTTACTGAGTGGGCTGCCGCCAAAAGGCGAGGCCGATATTGGCCGAATCGTCTGTTCGTGTTTCAATGTCGGCGAAAAAACCATCAAACATGCGGTGCAAGCCCATCAACTGAAAAGCGTCGGTGAAATTAGCGCTTGTCTGAGCGCCGGGAGCGGATGCGGGTCTTGTGTCGCGGAGTTGAAGGAGTTTTTGCCCAAACCCAGTTAATTTTGATAGCACAAGGGACGATGCAAGCTAAAACCTCGTTATTTCCATACTTTCAACCCATTATTTCGGTAGCTAGCGGTAAAATCGTCGGCTATGAAGCCTTGGCCCGCCAATATGACGGCAAAGGCAAAGTCGTGCCTGCCGGCGCCCTATTCTCTTCCGCCGATGTCGATGCCAAAACCCGTATCGAATTGGATCGCCAAGTCCGCTGGCAAGCCTTGGAAAAATTCTCGGCGTTAGCCGATACCCAAAGCTATCTGGCTCTGAATATTTCCGCCGCTTGGATAGAAAATCTGCGGCAGCTAAATACGCTGCCCACCCTGCGTATGTTGGATGAGTTGAATATCGACAGACGACGCATCATCGTGGAAATTTCCAATGCGCATGTCGATCCCCACAAATTAAAACAAATCGTGCAGCGTTATCGCAAACACGGTTTAAGCGTGGCCATAGGCGATTTCGGGGCAGGCTCCTCGCAGTTGGAACGGGTGATCGCCATTCAACCCGACATTATCAAAATCGATATGCGACTGTTTAAGTTAGCCACCAAGGGCGGTATCGCTGGCGACATCATTCACATGATATCGCGCTTGGGCAAACGCACCGGTTGCCGGATTATTTGCGAAGGCGTGGAATCGGATGAGGCGTTTTTATTTAGTTTGAACTGCGGCGCGCAATTCATGCAGGGCTTTTTATTTGCCAAGGCTGAAGCCAATTTTCAACCAGCCGAGCTTTACGAGCAGCACATCGCCTCCTTACGCAATAAGTTTTTGAAAAACACCATGGCGAAGGTGCAAAAGAAAGTCAACGCCATCAACACCACCAAAACTCTGATCTATAAGCTAGCCGAAACCCTGCAGGACGACTTTAATCTGAATGAATTGGTGAGCTGGAGTTTTACTGATAGCGGCGTGATTCGATTTTATCTGTGCAACAACCAGGGCGACCAGATTTCCCCGGATTTTAATTTCAAAGAAAACCAGTGGTACACCGACCCGCGCAAGATTGGCTTTAACTGGTCTTGGCGGCCTTATTTCTTTCAGTTACTGGCGCTGGAAAATTGCGGTGACCGAGGCCGCATCGTCACCTCCGAACGTTACATGGATTTCGAAACCAGCTTGCTCTGTAAAACCCTGTCGCTACGCCTGGACAGCGAGCGGATTTTATTGGTGGACACTGTGGTGGGCGATTGATTTATCTAACATCGGGGACATTCAAACAAACCGCCAAAATCCCAGAGGAGTTTTTTCAACGCCAATACTGACGTGGCTTTGAACTGATTTAGAGCTTCCCAATTTTCGAATCCAATGGGACAGGTCTTAAAATATACCAAGGTCTTTCATAGTTGCATGATTGCAAGATCTGACGCTATTCTCACTTGAGTCGCATTACGCGATGAACATCTTCCAACAAAGTCGGCGATTTTGAACTTGACATAAGATTGTTAACCGTTATATTCAGGCATAATTATATTATATTGGCATAATCTACCTGAATTTATGGCTAATATCAGATAATCAAGGCACATTTGCCAGGTTTGGGAGTTATCAGGGCAAAAGCGGCAGATTTGCTCGATAATCAATAGTTAAATTTTAAAAGGACAAATAAACAATGGTTAATAGTTTGTTTTACAATCATGTAGAAGAAAATGGTAAAAACAAAGAAGTTATCCAACAGATAGAACAGTATGCAACGAGCAACCCTAGTGAGCAGATTTATATAGTGACGTCGCCCTTGGGTGAAAAATACAATTATGCATACGAGGATAATGCTCTGGTAATACTATCTCCAAAACACAAAGTAATATTCTTAGATTTAAACAAGGATGAAGATGATTTTGATGAATATTATGAAGATTTTATTGAAGACTTAAGTTCAATTGCAGATAAATTTAACTATAAAGAACACATTGGAAGACCTAGGGAGTGGAAAAAAGAAATAACTATTCAAGTAAAATTAAATGATGAATTTGACATTGAATCATTGTTTGCACAGACGAGATTAGAAAATGAATTGAAGCGAAAAAGCGAATTGTTGATTTCATTGTTGACTGGAAGCATTAATGATATCGACAAGATAGGGGCTGAGATACCTGAAACACTACTTGAAAAGGTAAAAAAGAATATCATATTATTTGATGGAGATCAGACAAGATTTATATATAAAAAATTTAATAAAAAAACAATTTCAATACAAGGTTTATCTGGGACAGGAAAAACAGAATTATTACTGCATAAACTAAAGGAATTATACACTTCTTCTGAAGATTCCAAAATATTCTTCACATGCCACAATATAGCTTTAGCAAATACCTTAAAAGACAGAATTCCCAACTTCTTTAACTTCATGAAAGTAGAGATGCAAATTGAGTGGGGCAAAAGGCTTCTGGTCAATAGAGCGTGGGGATCTGAAAGAGATAAGGATTCTGGTTTATATGCCTATATCTGTAATTTTTACAATATCCCATTCTTAAGATATAGCTACACAACCGACTATCAGAAAATATTTTCCCTAGCATTGGAATATATAGCAAATATCAACCCTGATGAATTTGAATATGCCTTTGACTATATATTAATTGACGAGAGACAGGATTTTCCAAAGGTTTTCTTTGAATTATGTGAAAAAATTACAAGAAGCAACGTTTTCATAGCAGGTGATATTTTTCAAGATATTTTTGAAAATGCAGAAGAAGCAGAATTGGAAGTCGATGTAATATTGAATAGGTGTTACAGGACTGATCCTAGAACGCTTATGTTTTCACATGCCATTGGAATGGGGCTCTTTGAAAATAAAAAATATAATTGGCTCACAGATGAATACTGGGAAGCAATTGGATATAAAATCAATAGAGAAGGAGCAAACATTTTGCTGTCCCGGGAGCCTATTCGAAGATTTGAGGGACAACAGGGTCAGGTCTCGAATTAAGAATTCCCAGTTTTGAGCTACAGTTAACGCCATGACCAGACCTCTTAGACTTGAATTTCCAAACGCGCTCTACCACATCACTTCCCGCGGTGATCGAAGAGAAGATATCTACGAAGACGTAGAAGACAGGCTTATTTTTCTGAGCCTGCTGGGCAAGGTTGTTGGTGATTTCAATTGGCTTTGTCACGGCTATTGCCTGATGACAAACCATTACCATTTGATAGTAGAAACCCTTGAGGGCAATCTCTCCAAAGGGATGCGGCAATTGAACGGCGTGTACACTCAAACCAGCAATCGCCGCCACGGGCGGACGGGGCATTTATTCCAAGGTCGTTATAAAGCCATTCTGGTGGACAAAGAAAGCTACCTTCTGGAATTGGCTCGCTACGTTGTGCTTAATCCTGCCAGAGCGGGCATGGTGCGAACACTTGAAGACTGGCCGTGGAGCAGTTACCTTGCGATGACCGGTCAAGTAAAAATGGCTGACTGGCTGACAACGGACTGGATATTGTCCCAATTCGGCGAGAATCGAGCCGCAGCAGAACAGCGTTATCGCGTGTTTGTGCAGGATGGCATGCAGCAGACTATTGAAATTTGGCATAATTTAAAGAATCAGATTTATCTGGGTGATGAGGAATTTGTAGCAAAGGTTCAACAGGACTTTGAATTCGACAAACAGGCTTGGGATATTCCAAAAAAACAAAAGCGGGGAATAGCCAAGTCGTTATTCGAAATCGAGCGGCAAGCAATTGATAGGAATACAGCCATAAAAACAGCGTATGCCACTGGAGTTTATAGTCAGCGAGAAATTGGAGCGCATTTTAATCTGCATCCCAGTACAGTAAGTGTGATCGTCAGGCACGACAGCGATTCTTAATTCGAGACCTGACTCCATCTTTTCGCTTAACAAGGCCGGATATATGGGAGCAATATTCTTTTTTGTCACGAGTGAATTTTTCTTGCAATACGGGGTAGACCATATATGACCCCCTTGTTGTGGGCGAATAAACGGTGTAAGACGGTTTCGTACCAGCAAACCGTCATAACCAAGGGGATATAACTTGAATGAATTATATGAAATGTTACAGCAGCAAAAAGCCAGTATTCTGGAAATTGCCCAGCATTACCACGCAGCCAACATCCGCGTGTTTGGCTCCGTGGTGCGCGGCGAAGAGCGCGAAGACAGCGACATTGATTTATTGGTCGACTTTCTGCCAGGCTCAACTCTATTGGATCAGGTTGGCCTGATTGATGCGCTATCAACGACACTGGGCCGCAAGGTCGATATAGTCAGCGAGCGCGCATTGAACAAATACTTACGCCAACGGGTTTTGCAAGAAGCTGTAGCGTTATGAAAGATCGATTTATCTTCATTGCTGCGGCATTGGAAAGCATCGAGTTAATTCAGTCTTATATCGAAGGCTACGATTTAACTGGGTTTTTGGCCGATAGAAAAACTCAGGATGCAGTGATTCGCAATCTGGAAATCATCGGCCAAGCGCTTAAGGACTTTGGTATTGAAACCTTGTTGGCGGAACAACCTAATATGCCTTGGCGAGAAATTGCCGGTATGCGCAATGTTTTAGCACATGAGTATTTGGGCGTTGATTCTGTGATGGTCTGGGAAACAGTGCAAATCCATCTCGATACATTGCAACAAGCACTCGAAAAAATAATGGAACAATCAAACCTATAAGCTAAGCGCATACAGTAGATTTTATTACGCAGGATAATTGAGGCAGAACGAATAAATGCCGAACAAGGGGGGTCAGGTCTTGAAATATAGCAAAGGCTTTCAGGTATGGTTAATTGAAAGACCTGCCTTCTTTTCTCTGAACCCTTTTCTCCTTTCGACTTGCACTGTATCTGGCGACTAATTTATTTGACATACATCGCTGCCAACAGCAGTAAAGCCAAGCCGGCATAGCGCCAACTGCTATCGATATTTTGTTTGCCGGGCTTGGCAAACTCGGCTTGTTGCAGGGCCTGATCCAGGCTGTCGGCATAGGTCAAGCGCCGATACTGCAAACCGCTGTCAGTGGCCAGTTGGCGCAGATAGCTTTCGTGTAGCCGGCTCATGTGTTCGTCGCCGGTTGCCGCTTCACTGCCGAATGGCGCGTTACGGGCGTTGTAGCCCTGGATCTTTTCGGGGTTCAAATCCGATTCTCCAAACGATGAGCGGTGCGGCACGTCTTCGGGTTTGTAAAAGCCCTGGCGTTGGCCTTTAGCATCAAACTTGGGGATGGGTGAGAGTTGGTCGCCGCCGACACCGACGATCACACCTTTTACTTTATCCTTGAGCGCCGATAGATCCGGTTTATAGCGAGAATTGGGCGGCGGTGCTTCCTGGCCGTCGCTGAAAAACACCAGGGTCTGGTCTTTATCCTTCAACATTTCCAGCGTGCTCAATAAGCCACTGGCGATGCGGCTGTCAGCCGCCCAAGCCATGCGCCAATCCAGTGCTGTAATTGCAGCATCGATCTCGGCAAATCCCGAACACACTTCTATCGGTTCGAACAACAGGGTTGAGCGCCGTTCGGTAAACACCCCCAAGCCGACTTGCGAGCCGCAAGGCAGTTTCAGCAATTCCTGGCGCAGCGCGTGCTTAACGTACTGCAAACGGCCGACCGGCTGCTTATCCAGTTGGTAATCCTCGGTGTTCATACTGCGGGTAATGTCGACAATGAATGTCAGCCGGTACAGTGACACTTGCGCGCTGGTTTGCGGATGGAAAAATACCACCGACAGGGATAGCAACGCCGCCGCCAGCAGCCAGAAGCGGTAATCCTTGAGATTCGGCGCGAGATTCATAGCTTATTTTTTCGGTCAGCTATCACGGCAAGCCACGCGGAAAGCCCGGCAAAGTGGTCCACAGCTGGGTCTTTTGGCTAAGATCGTCCTTATCATCGCCGCTGCTAATTCTGTCCATCTCAGGCAGCAGCCGCATCGCTACTTCCAGATTGTATTTGGCATCCCAAAATTCGCTGTCCAGTACCAAGGCTTCCCGGTAGGCTTGTTTGGCCAGGCCCAGCAAAGGCATCGCGTCGTTGATATTACCGCTCTGGGCTTTTTCCATGGCTTGCCGCAGATAGAGATTGCCCAGGTTGTAACGGGTTTGCATTTGCAATTCTGGGCCGGATTGCTGTAATAACAGGTTCAAGGTTGCCAGAGCTTCGTCGTAACGTTGGTGCTGACTGAGATAGACGGCTCTGGCCATGCGCACTTCCGGGGCCGATGTCGCCAATTCATCAGCACCGACATCCTTACCGGCCAGCAACTGACTGATCAATCGAATTTGCCCGGCCAGCCCATACAGTTGCAGCAATTGCGTCAGCGTGGTTAATACAGCTGCAGCCAGCGTGGCCCATAGTAGCCAATGTTTTAATTTGCGGATCACGGTCTGGCCTCGCAGAGTTTCACGCCCAGCAATAACAGCATCATCGCCGCCGCAAAGGCATAACAACGCATCGATAAATCCTGTTTGGGTATTCTTTCGAAATAATGCAAAGGTCGGTTTTCCAGGCGGTTGATGTCGGCTACCGCTTGTTGCAGAGCGCCTGGAGTTTCGGCTTCGTAGGCCTTGTACGGAATATGCAGACTATTGAAAAATAGATGCAGATAACGCTCCGGCATGGCCTGGGCGTTGTCGTCGCGCGGATCGTCCGGGATTTCGAACAGCCCCGGACTATTGGCTGTTCTAAGAAACACCCAGTACAAACTGACTTGGCGCTGTTTGAATAGCTCGCGCAAGGCCGCTTCGCTGTCGGGATCTATCACCGCCGCACCGTCCGACACCAACAACACGATTCGCGAACCGGTCACCGGTCGGCTATCGAAAAATTCCAATGCCATACTCAATCCCTTGCTGACGTTGGTATAGGCCAAAGCCGGCAAGGCAGTGGCGTCTATCGCGGCATGAATGGCAGCTTTATTTTCAGTCAGCGGCAGCACGAACAACGGCGAGGTGCTGTATTCGACAATACCGATCAGATCATGTGCGCGGTGATCGACAAACTGATTTAATAGGCGGCGAGCGGCGCTGGCTTTGGATTCCTCGCCCTGTGCGTCCGGCGCTTTGCCGGCAAAAGTATTGTCCATGCTGTTACTGCGATCCAGCAGCATGACGATATGCGCGCCATGGCCGATACGCTCGACTTGTTGTTCTTGCAAATACGCGCCGGCCAGACCCAGCGTCAAACTGCCGATAGCCAGTACTCCGATTAAACGGACCAAGCCGTCGACGAGCAAGGACACAGCATCAGCTGGCAAAATAGCCAGCCAAGGATAGGGATTAGCAACCGCGCCCACCCTGAGAATCGGCAACAGACATAACAACAAGCCGAGCGAGGCCCAGGGGTATTCCAAGCCCAAATTCATCGGCTGCCTCGCTCGATTTCCCGGCAGTGCAGGCATAGGGTTTTGATTTTTTGCAGATCGTTTTCTTGCGGCATTGTCGAGGCGTCGCCGAAAAAATATCGGTTGGAATAGTCGAAAAACCAGACCAATTCGTCAGCAACGTGGCGATACTCCGGATGATTTTGATAAAAATCTGCCAGCCGATGCAAGAACACTGGCTTGCCGTGCAAGATGTTAAATGCCGCATGCATTGAACTGAGTGCTTGCGGTAATTGTTGTAGCTCAATGTTTTGCAATTTACGCTGAGTGCGTTTGAATACTCTGCGTTGCGGAAGACCGGGCAAATAACCGTAGAGCCAAACCAAACGCAAAGCGATGCCCAATGCTATTACCAGCGATATGCTCATGCGCATGACAATAGTTTGGTCATCCAGCATCGGCGGTGCTTGGTCCGGGCGCATATATTCCCCGTGCTGGTCCTGCCTGACCACTAATTCCCGCAGCGGCGCCACGGTGAACGCCCAGGCCGCCACGGGTTGCTCCAGGGTTTGCCCATGTTGCTGAAAACGCAAATTAAAAGCCGGAATTCTCAGTTCCTTAACTTCCAACGGCGCGTAAAATTGCTGATACAGCAGATCGATTTGATAGTGCTTACCGCCGTCGCTGTCTTGCTCGGTGACGCTGACATCATTTAATTGCAACCAGCGATTGAGTCGGCCATGCGCCGGTAGGCTGCTGCGTTCTAGCGCCATGCCCGAGCGAGTTTCGATCAAGATCCGGTGGCGTATGGTATCGCCGATCACATAACCGAACGGGCGCGGCGTTTGCAGTTGAAAATCGCGAATAGGCTGGTTGGAGGCGCCGGAACAGGCCGCTAACAGTATTACTACCATTACCCATGCCACACTAAGGCGAATCCGCTGCAGCGCCTGCGTCACCCTGCCCTCCCTAAGAAATATTGTGCTAGCTGGTCCGAACGGTAGCCATTTTCGATAAATAATGGTTCGCAGCCAAACGCCCGAAAATGGCGTTGCAATTGGCTGCGACGCTGCGCAAAAGCTTGTTCTATCTTGCGTTTCAATCCCGGCCGCAGCCACAACGTACGTCGTCTACCGGTTTCAAGGTCTTGTAGCTGGAATAGGCCCCAATCCGGCAACCGGCTATATTCGGCTTGATCCCAAAGCACCAGAGGGATCACATCGTGACGACTCAGGCTTCGTAGCACGGCCTGCAAGTGCGGCAACGGAAAATGAAAATCCGACACCAAAAATACCAAGGCTCGGTGATTGGGTAGATAGCGTTGGGCATGCAATAAGCCGGCAAATCCGGGCTGCATTGCTCGCTTTTGCAGACGTTCGGCCACAGATTGAATCCGCCCTATATGTTTACCTGCCGGCAAATAGCAGTCAGTTAAAACTTGCTGATTACAAGCGATAAAGCCGAAACTATCACCATACTCCAAGGCCGAAGCGGCAATTGATAGCAGCATATCGGCAAGTACACTGCGCTTCTCGTTGTTGCCCGAGAAACCCATGGACGCCGAAAAATCGGCGAGCAAAAACACATCGACCGCGCTGTGTTGCTGCTGCACCCGCACTTGGTAATTGCCAAACGGGTCGAGTAGGCTGGCGCGCAGATCGATGCGTCTGGGGTCCGGGCGGGCGATCAAGGTGTCATGACGCTTGAACAATTGCCCGTTGCCAACCATTTGTCCGGGATGCGCGCCGGGAAACGCGCCCACCACGGGACGCGGCAGGCGGTATTGGAAGGGGTGAATGTTGGCTGACATCGTCTTAGTGAGCCATCCGTTATTGGCTGACGACTAAATTGGCCAGCACGGCGGTCACGATTAGGTATCCGGGAATTGAGAATCTCAGCGGCACCTTCATTAGCAACGCGACTACGCCAGAGTATGTTTGCGGGTTACGGCTGTGGATGGCTTCGCCGAATAGCCACAGCAGGGAGTTAAGCAGGCATAAGGCTAGTATCGTGAAAAAGCCGACATCGCTGAACAAAAATGACTTATTGGCTAACAGCGAGATGCGCTCGCTGGTATCGATAAAATTGGCGGTCAAAATGCCTATCATCAACCCGCCTTCGTCGAAGGCCACCAGAAAAAAGGTATAGGTAAACCGCCGTAATCGCCGGCTGAAATCAGTTAAGACCGGAAAATGTAGCGAAAGATATAACACTGGCAGGCTCAGGCAAAACAGCAAGGTGCCGACCACCGCCAACAATATCCAGAACTTAAAACCTACTGCATCGTTCAAGGCACTGGTGTAATACGCGGCATACGGCACGTCCGAGTGTTTATCCAGACTGCTGGCGATAAACGAACAGATAAAACCAACCCCTGACCAGGTTAAATAAGTGTCCAATAAATGGCCAAGGCCGGCATGCGGCAGCATGGCGTGCAGAGTCGCTTTGATATTCATGGGTATTACGGTGCGGCGATTTGGTTGAGGATGCTATCTATCAGGGTGGGAATCAGTTCATCTTTGCGATAGGCGTACATCGGATTTAGAAAGATCCTGTGCGACATGGTCACCGCGAACACTGCCTGCAAGTCTTCCGGTAGGAGGCTGTCACGGTTTTCCAGCCAGGCCCGGACTTTGGCGGCGCGGATCAAATAGCTGATGCCGCGCGGACTGGCGCCGGCTTGTAGCAATTGATCCATTTCCACATCGTGCAATTTGATACCGAAGGCGCGCGGATCTGCGCTGGCTTTCCATAGGTCCAGTGCATACTTGCGCAAAGCCGGTGTGGGCTGGATGCTTTGCTGAATGGTGGCGGCCCAATCGTTGAGCTGGTAATACGGAATCTGGCTGGCGGCCATTTCGCCGATCAAGGCATCGACATCGTGGTAACGCGGGTTGAACATCAAATCGTCCAACACTGCGTCGTTACGCGGCGTGTCGATAGTGATCTCCATAAAAAACCGGTCGCGAGCGGCAGCCGGCAATTCGAAGGTTTCTTCTTTTTCCACCCGGTTGCGATCGGCAAACACCTGAATGTGCGGCATCCGGTAGTCGCGGTTGAATGCGCCGATGCTGCGCTCGGCCATTACCCGTAATAGCAGCGAATGCACCTGCGGGCGGGCGCGGTTGATTTCGTTAAAGAAAAATACCGACAGTTGTTCGCCTTGTTTTAACAAGGGACCGGGATCGACGCAAGGCCTACCGTCACTGTTCAGATAGGTGTAATAAATCAGATCCGCTGGCATCAGATCGATTGTGCCTTCAATGCGTTGGTATTGGCCGCCCAGCCCTTGGGCTATCGCGCGTAACAGGGTGGTTTTACCGACCCCAACCTGGCCTTCCAACAACACATGGCCGCGCGCGAAAACCGCTATCAATAGATGGCGGACTGCCGCCTGTTGGCCAACGACAACCTGGTTGATTTGTTGTTCCAACTGCAAGGCACTGGCGCGCCATTCGCTAAGGGTTTGCGTGCTTGTCATGGCTGCTTAAATGCCGGTATTTAAAAAACGATAGTTAAAAATCTCCGAGGGTTAAACGGAGCCGTAAATGAGGGAACCTTTATCGAAGCCGCAAAATGGTTACCGCCGTCCCTGGCGGCGTCCCAAGGGTTCGCTTGGTTGGGAAATTGCCTGGGAGCGCTGCGCGCGCCCAGGTCTTCCCATGTGTTATTGACCTTCCACGTCGTAAACAAACTTACCGGTTTTCGCCATTATCTCGGTGCGCTTGGCGTTACGCGCTTCCATTTCCTTGATCGATTGGGCTTGTTTGTTCAGTTCATTCGGATCGTGTTTTGGGTCGTATTTACTGCCGGCCACTTGTGCCGGATAACCCGGTTTCGGCTCCCAGCAATTGCCCGCTTCTTTACATTTGGTGCCGTCGTAAGCGTTTGCCACGCTGGAAAGTCCTAAAGCCAGTAATACTGCGCCTAACATTATTAGTCTGTTCATATTGATCTCCTGATAAGTTGTTGGATATAGATTGTGACCTCGCTCCACGCAGTCGACGAAATCGTTCAACGTAGGGTGGATAAGCTTAGCGCCATCCACTAAACGCAACCCGACAGGCGGATAACGCTGCGCTTATCCGCCCTACGCGCCGATATGGGCAAAGATTTATTCTTTTATTTCAACCAATCCGCTTTTTTCGGATCGCCTTTATAAATGCTGCGCAAGAAAGACATAATGTGCAGCATGTCGTCGGTGCTGAAGTTGACATATTGAGGCCCCATCATGCCGTTAGCCCCGCCAAACAAGATTTCGAACAAGCCTTGGTCGGTTAAGCCACGCGGATAGGTCCAGTAGTCGTCGGCCAGGCCGGGCCCCAGTTTGCCTTCGGCTTCATGACCGTGGCACCCCGAGCAACCGGTCATATACAGACTTTCGCCTTTTTTCGCCGCTTCGGCATCGCCGTTGTACGGGTTTTTGCCGGTCTGCATAAATTGCTTGAATTTGTCGGTGTTACCGCCTTTTTTGGCGAAACTCAAATCCAGGGTTTCACCGGTCAAAGCGTGACGCAAGGTAATATCCGCTTGGGCCGTAGGCATTGCCAGCACTGTCAGAGTCAGCACCGCGCCGCTCAAAACTGTTGTAAATTTCATTATCGAAGGTTTCCTGTTAGTTCATGGACAGAGCGGTATCGGGTTGATCCAGAAGCGGAATACCGTCCGCCTCCAGGAGTTCCTCAATCTCGTCCTGTTGGTCTTTAATGATTTTGTTTAACTGGGTCAGCAACGCGGTATCGCCCTTACGCACGCCAATCGACGTGCTGTAATGGAAACCGACCTTCTCGCCGTCGGCCCGTTTGTTATTATCTGGAATCACAGTCATGGTCAGCGGCGTGCTGGAGGCCTTGACATATCGCGCCGCCGCTGGCCCCCACAAGATAGCTATCTCGGCTTTACCGGTAGCCACTTCGTTGACCAGTTTGTCGTTTTCATACTTGACATACTGATTGCGTTTGGACTTAAAACCGGCCAACTCTTGCTGATAATTGAACATATCGTTGTAACGCCCAATCGCTCGCAGCATGGTTTCAGCGGGCGTACCCGGCATAAAAGCAATACGTTTGGCTTTGCGTAGCGCTTCGCTATCCCAGTTCTGCAAGTCCAGCTTGTCGTCGCTGCGACTGATAAACACATAGCCGGAGCGATAATATGGCGCAGTGGTGGCTAAGCGCGGATCGCCCTGATCGACGCCCATCACCACATCGCACAAGCCTTTGTCGACATAATCGCGGATGAAGTATCGAGGATCAGTCCAGGTGACAGTTTCCAATTTGCGACCCAGCTGTTCGGCCACATACTGCGCCAGCTTGTTTTCAAAGCCTTCGCCGTTTTTATTGGAGTAAGGCATTTCGTTTTCGGCCGTGCAGACTTTCAGCTTAGGCTGCTCAGCATTGGCCGTTACAAATCCCAAACCCAAAGCCAGCGCGGTAAAAATGCGTGTCGTTTCTTTCATAAGAATTCTTCAAATAACTTAGGATATGGTTCCCATGCTCTGCGTGGGAACCGAGCCAGACGCTCCAGCGTCCCGAGCCGCAAAGCGGTTCAGGATGCGTTCCCACGCTCTAGCGTGGGAACGATGCGGCGAATTACAGCGCAAACACCATCACGCCGCCGCCCATTTGCGTGTAGTGCGCCAACTCTTTAAACGCACCTACCGCACCCAAGCCCGCCGTCGGATCAGCCAGGTCAAACACCAAACCTACGCCAGGCCAGCCGCCGACACCGTAATAAATCGCCACATACTGCTTGTTGTTGTGTTTATAGGTGATCGGATGGCCGATAACACCGGAAGGCAATTTAAACTTCCATAACTCTTCGCCGGTTTTGGAATGACGAGCTTTGATGTAGCCGTCCAGGGTGCCGTAGAACACCAAGTCGCCGGCAGTGGCGGTCGTACCGCCCCACACCGCGAATTTTTCCTGAACTTCCCATTCCATTTTGCCGGTGACCGAGTTCATGGCTTTAACTTGACCCAAAGTGCCTTTCGGACCCGGATACATGTTCAAAGTCGCACCCACGAAGAACTGGCCTGCGCGATATGGCAACATAAACGGTTCCCAATCCATGCAGATATGGTTAGTACCCATGAAGAACAGTTTCTTATTCGGGTCGTAAGACTCGATACCCTGGTTGTGATAACCCATCGCCGAGGGGCAGATGCCGGTGGCTTGGTGATCCATGTGTGTGGAATACTCCGGATCGCGGATTGGCAAACCGGTTTTCAGATCGACTTTTTTCACCCAGTTGACGGTGTCGTCGATTTTGAAGGCGTTAACCAAACTACCGTTTTCGCGGTTCAAGGTATAGACCAAGCCGTTTCGATCTGGATGCGTCAGCAATTTGGTCATTTTGCCATCGACCATTTGCTCTGACAGACCCATGTAGTTAACACCGGCGTAGTCCCATTCGTCATGCGGGGTTTTTTGGTAACCGAATTTGGCTTCACCGGTGTTGACGTCACGGCCCCAGATGGTCATGGTCCATTTGTTGTCGCCGGGACGCATGGTTTCGTTCCACGGCGCCGGGTTACCGGAACCGTAGTACAACATTTCTAAGTCGCTATCGTAAGCATACCAACCCCAGTTGGTACCACCGCCGATTTTCCAGGCGTCGCCTTCCCAGGTTTTCAAGCCCAGACCGAACTGGCCGTAATGCGGGTTAGCACTGTTAAAGTCTTTAGACAATTTAATGTCTTCATCAGGACCGGTGGCATACACCCGCCAGGCTTGCTTACCGTCTTTGATGTTGTAGGCTGTGGCGTAACCGCGCACGCCTAACTCAGCCCCGGAGGTACCGACGATGACTTTGTCCTTCACCACGAACGGGGCAATGGTCAAAGTGGAGCCCATGGCAATGTCGGAGTTTTCCATTTTCCACAGCACTTCGCCGGTCTTGGCGTTGATCGCCACCACGTGGCCGTCCAACTGGTTCAAGAAAATGGTAGCCGGATAGTCTTTGCCGGCCGGCGCATAGGCCAAGCCGCGATTGACCACGTCGCAACAAGCTACGGCGCGAGCCGCCGGATTTTGCTTAGGCTTAAACTGCCATAAAATCTTGTCCGGCTCGTCCAAGCTGATTGCGAACACATTGTTCGGGTACGGGGTGTGGACGTACATAATGCCGTCCACCACCAACGGGCCGCCTTCATGGCCGTTCAACACGCCAGTCGAAAACGACCAAGCTACTTTCAATTTTTTGACATTGTTGGCATTGATGTCGATCATTTCGCTAAAGTGCGTCGAACCGTAGTCCTTGGTCTGCATCACCCAATTGGTGTTTTGCTTGGACAGCTGTTCCAATTCTTTATTCGCTTGCGCCGATTGCGACACGGCCAAGGCCGCAGCCGTCACTAATGCCGTGGTCGATACCTGCTTGGCAAACCGTGAAATTTGCATGAATCCTCCTATGTTGTTTATTAGGTTGCATGGCCAGGCAAATCGGTTGGTTAGGGGAGCCTTCCGTCAAAAGCGGATACGCCATCGGCATTTCCGGGCAAAATCAATCACAAGCTGCGCTTAATTTTGGCGTCAATCCGTGACGCGAGATTTTGCTTTGTGGCAGAAATCTCCTTCACTTTTCACATCAGCAATTTCGATCAAGTCGCACACAATATTGACTTAGACCTACCGGGCCATGCTGGCGCAAATGGTAAAGAAGTCGACCTATCGGGCGTTACGGAATAATCCACGAATAGCCTGGGAATTCCGCGAAAAAAGCGCTGGAAGTTTTCCCGGCATCACGCAGCACCTTGCCGCGTAAAAACGGGAAAAGCTCCCATGGTTTCCAAGCATAAAAATCGGCATCATGGCAGGGCAAGAAACGCCAGCCATGGACAGCACCGGCTCTGCCGAGGGCGTTTCTTGCTCATCAACATAACAGAGCAGGACACGTAATTAGTGGCGAATAAAATCAGCGTTTTATTGGTGGATGACCATGCAGTGGTCAGAGCTGGCTATAAGACTTATTTATCATTATCGGAACGGATCGGTGCTGTTTACGAAGCTGATAGAGGCGAGACCGCCTGCCAGGTGTATGACAAGCAAACGCCGGATGTGGTGGTGATGGATTTGTCGATGCCCGGTTTGGGCGGCTTGGAATCGGTGCGGCGCTTGTTGGTTCGCTATCCAAACTGCAAGATCCTCGTGTTCAGTATCCATAACGAGTTGGTGTATGTTACCAGAGCGATCAAAGCCGGCGCTAAAGGCTATATCACCAAGAACAACGAGCCGGACACCCTAGTCACAGCTGTCTGCACGCTTGCCGAAGGCGGTACGTATATCGAGCCGGCGTTGGCACAACAATTAGCGGTGAATATGGCTATCGGCCAAGACGAGGCTTATAAAGTGAAGTCCTTGTCACCGCGTGAATTCGATATCTTTTGCTTACTAGCCAATGGTCTCAGTACCCGCGAAGCAGCAGAGAAATTATGTTTGAGCTATAAAACCGTCTGTAATCACAGCACCGCTATCAAGGAAAAATTGAGCGTAAAGACTATGTCGGAGCTAACCCTATTAGCTAGTCGCCAGGGCATCATTAAAACCAGCGCCTAAGATGTCAATTCTCGACAGTTAATCTAATACCGGCTTTAGTAAACCCCATACTTCAAGTAGGGAACCTAATTTTGCCCGAGCCGTGAGTAAGTTCGTTAGTATTTTAAAATACTTCAACCCTTACGCCCGTGAGATCGAGGATCCCGTATTAAGGCCTTACAAGGCTAAGGCTGCATAGCTATCATGATCTTCGATTGCCGCTGAAACGCGCGCGATTAATTCCAAATTATTTGACTGCTCCATCATGCCACCTATGGCCAAGGTGATTATCATTGCTTCGAACGGATACACCAAATGAGCGCGGTAACGTTGATAGTAGACCTCTTCGTCAAGCGCATCGACCCCGTGACTGGCTAAGGTTGCTAGATAAAGTTCCAGCAACTGCTTTTCATGAATACGTCGAGACTCTGGCTTCAGCGATGTTGCTAAAAAATAAGCCAGGTCACTAATGCCTTCGCCCATTCGCACCAATTGCCAATCCAGTAAGCCGGGCTCGGCTTCCTTCCAGAACAGGTTACCAGGATGGCAGTCATGATGAACCAGCGTCTGCACACCGGTCGCCAAAAAATTGGTTATTCGTCGGCGATCCGCTGCGTAATGCAGTGCAGGTCGATACAATTTGCTAGGCACCACGCCACCAGCCCGCTCAAGGCCTCGGCGCATCAAAGGCACTGCGAGCAAGGTTCCCATGAAATTCTCGACGTTATAACTAAAGCCGCTCAACCAGCGGTGCTTTGTAAGTAGATCAGTGTTTCCCCAGTAGTGGGCATGAAAACCCGCTAACTTTTCCACTACCCGCCTAGCTTGCTCCACCGACAATGCATCGTCGCTAAGCCCAGGGCGGCAATCGAGTTCGTCCAAGTCCGTCATTACCAAAGTGGTTCCCCGGCCAAACAAACTTTCAGCGGCTAATATATGTGGCAAATTTACGGGAGAACCTTGAGAAAGCGAATTATAAAAATTGACTTCCTTATGCAATAAACGCGGTATCGCGGTGATAGCTCTGGATTTAATTGCCAGGGATGGCGTTTTTACAAACCAGCGACTGGGAACAATGCCAATGGCATCATGTTCAACGATGAGCCGCAAACGCGTCGAGGTGCCAATATTGACGGATTGGACTTCTACCGCACTCACCGCGGCATCGGCTACATATCGATTGACGATAAGCTCCGCCCATTTCCGGGACAATTGATTCGGGCGATGCACGACAATATTGTTTCTAGAGCCATTCAACATTGGATTACACCAGTCTCAAATATTTTATAAACGAAAGATTAGCCGCCGTATTCATTGAATTAAATTTAATCAAACACTTATTAACGAATTATCAAAATCAGTTTTGATTCTTTAGTTTTTAGGCAATAAAAACCCGCCAAGTCGATTAACTTGCGGGCTAATGAATATTGAATCGTCTATTTCAAAATAAATTGGTCGGGACGGCGGGATTCGAACCCACGACCCCTTGTCCCCCAGACAAGTGCGCTACCAGGCTGCGCTACGCCCCGAAATTTATCGCTGAATACATGCTTTGGCTTAGCAAAGTAAGCCGCGCATCATATCATAATATTAGCGAAACGCTATTTCAGCAGCTCCAAAATATCTTCCAACTCGCCTATCATCTGATGGATAAGCTGTTTAGTACGTAAACTGTCTTCCTTGGCACTACCACTAGTCAGATGGGCCCTTGCACCGCCTATGGTATAGCCTTGTTCGTACAACAGAGCGCGAATTTGTCGAATCAACAGCACATCGTGACGCTGATAATAACGGCGATTACCACGGCGTTTTACCGGACTAAGCTCGGTAAACTCCTGCTCCCAATACCGCAATACATGGGGCTTGACAGCGCAAAGATCGCTGACCTCGCCTATCGTAAAATAGCGTTTGGCAGGAATAACCGGCAATTCGTTATTATTACTGGGTTCCAGCATATGCTTCTACTCGCGCTTTCAGTTTTTGCCCGGTTCTAAAAGTCACAACACGGCGCGGGGTGATGGGAATCTCTTCACCGGTTTTTGGGTTTCTACCTGGCCGACCGCTCTTGTCGCGCAACTCAAATTTGCCAAAACCGGAAATTTTTACCTGCTCACCGCTCTCCAAACTTTTTTTAATTTCATCAAAAAACAATTCTACGATTTCTTTAGCTTCTCGCTTGTTTAAACCGAGGTCTTCAAACAATTTCTCTGCAATATCTGCTTTGGTTAATGCCACAATCACTCCCTCAATTTTGCATTCAATTTAGACGCTAAAGTGTCCAGCACTTTGCGAAATATAGCATCAATTTCCGTGTCGGTAAGAGTTTGTGCAAAATCCTGCAAGACTAAAGCCAACGCGACACTCTTATAACCCTCAGCAACGCCTTGTCCGCGATAAATATCGAAGATCGATATTTCGCGTATTGCCGGCTCCCGGCAATCTTCAATAACTCCGATAATTTCAGCAGCCGTCACGATCTCCTCTACCAACAAAGCCATGTCGCGACGCACCGAAGGGAATTTGGATAAGGCGTTAAATTTAGGCACATTACGCGCCATTATGGCGTCCTGCTCCAACTCGAACAAATATACCGGGCTATCGAAACCTAATTGCTTCTCTAGCGTCGGGTGCAACATACCCAATAGGCCTAGAGTTTCGCCGGTTTGGTTTTTAATTTGCGCGGTTTGCCCCGGATGTAACGCCGGATGTTGACAGGCAACGAAATCAGCGTCTATTCCCGCCAGCCCGAGTAACGCTTCGACATCGGCTTTTACGTCGAAGAAGTCTAGTTTTCTGGTTTTTTCAGCCCACTGTTCGACATTAACTGTCCCCAAGGCCAAACCGGATAATATTTTCCGCTGTTGAATTTGTCCATCTTGATAGAAAAACCGCAAACCAGCCTCGAACAAACGGACGCGGTTCTGTTGGCGGTTTAAATTGTATAGTGCCGCATTCAATAAACCGCACCACAACGTCGTCCGCATCACCGCTAATTCCGAAGATATGGGGTTTTGAATCCGGATAAATTCTTCGTCGGGCGCGACAGCCCGCTGCATTGCCTCATCGACAAAACTGTAGGTAATCGCTTCCTGATAACCTCTGTCAACCAAGCAGTCTTGCAATCTTGCTAACGGCAGCAGCCCTTCTGGCGCGCTACCCAGCTCAGAACGCATTAGCAGACTACTACTGGGAAGATTGTTGTAGCCGTAGATTCTACCGATTTCTTCCAGCAAATCCTCTTCGATGGCAATATCGAAACGAAAACCTGGCGGGGTAATTTCCCAACCGTTCTCTACGACTTGGACCTGCATACCTAGCCCCTCAAAAAGCTTATGCACTTCGTCATCACCGAACTGAATACCGAGTACTTTGGCTATTCGTTGGCTGCGCAATTTGACCGGGACTCTAGTTGGCAACGCGACAGTGGCAACCACTTCTTGAACAGGTCCTGGGCTTCCGCCAGCAATTTCCAGAATCAATTGCGTCGCACGCTCGATCGCCCGGCGTTGTAAATTAAAATCCACCCCCCTTTCAAAGCGATGGGATGAATCAGTATGCAAGCCGAATTGACGCGCCTTACCAGCCACATTGATTGGGGTAAAGAATGCACACTCCAGAAAGATATCGCGTGTTTCGGAAAATACGGCGCTATCCTTACCACCCATCACCCCGGCCAAGGCCAAGGCTTGCTTTTGATCAGCAATTACCAAGGCGTCGCCATCCAATTCAATAGTTTGATCATTCAGTAGCGCCAGGGACTCCCCCGCACGACTTTGTCTGACCACGACGGGGGCACTGAGCTTATCGGCATCGAAGGCGTGCAAGGGTTGACCCAATTCGATTAAAACGTAGTTGGTAACGTCGACAACCGGGCTCAAACTTCTGATACCGCAACGGCGCAGGCGTTCTTGCATCCACAATGGCGTGACGGCAACCGGGTTGATATTTTTAATTAAACGACCCAGATAAATCGGGCAAGCTTCAGGCGCTTCAACCTTGACTTCCAAGGTTTGTTGATGTGCTGGCTCGATAGCCACATAGGCAACACCAGCGAATGCCTGCTTGTTCAAAACCGCCACTTCCCTGGCAACGCCTTCGACGCTCAAACAGTCGGCACGATTTGGTGTTAAACCCAGCTCAATGACATTGTCATTTAACTGCAAATAATCGCGAATATCAGCACCAACCGGCGCGTCATTCGGCAGTTCCATCAAGCCTTCAGAACTAACCGCCAAGCCAAGTTCTTTTTCCGAACACAGCATTCCGAACGAAAACTCGCCCCGTAATTTTGATTCTTTGATTTTGAAGTCGCCGGGTAATACCGCACCGATCAACGCGGCAGGTATTTTTAGCCCTGGTCGCACATTGCTGGCGCCACAAACGATTTGCAACGACTCGGTTTGACCAATGTTGACTTGGCAAATTCGGAGTTTATCGGCGTTCGGATGCTGCACTGTTGACAGTACTTCGCCGATTACCACGCCACTGAATTCCGCTGCAACGGGATTAACGGCGTCAACCTCTAGACCGGCCATGGTCAATTGCGTGACCAATTCGGCGGTAGTGACAGGCGGATTAACCAGCTCTCTTAACCAGGCTTCACTGACTTGCATACTTGCTGTCCACCGTTACTTAAACTGTTGTAAAAATTTCAGATCGTTTTCGAAAAACATCCGTAAATCGTTAATCCCGTAGCGCAACATTGCCAAACGTTCGACGCCCATGCCAAACGCAAAGCCGGAATAGACTTGGTTGTCGATGCCGACAGATTTGAAAACCTCGGGATGAATCATGCCGCAGCCCATTACTTCCAGCCAACCGGTTTGACTACATACCCGGCAACCTTTGCCTTCGCACATCACGCACTCAATATCGACTTCGGCTGACGGTTCGGTAAACGGAAAGTACGAGGGGCGAAATCGAACTTGAATATCTTTCTCGAAAAAGGCCCGCAAAAACTCGAACACCACACCTTTTAGGTCTGCGAAACTTACATCGGTGTCGACCAAAAAACCCTCCACCTGGTGAAACATCGGTGTGTGGGTCAAATCGGAGTCGCAGCGATACACTCTGCCAGGAGCAATTACCTTTAGAGGCGGTTTTTCGGATTCCATCACCCGGATCTGTACTGGCGAAGTATGGGTTCTTAATACCGTGTGGGCATCAAAATAAAAGGTATCGTGCATCGCCCGCGCTGGGTGGTGCTCCGGAATATTCAACGCCCCGAAGTTGTGATAGTCATCTTCGATCTCGGGACCTTCCACCACATTGAACCCAACACTGGCGAAAATTTTGGCGATGCGCCGCAAGGTAATTGTTACCGGGTGTAAACCGGATACAGTTTGCCCGCGACCAGGCAAAGTTACGTCAATGCATTCGCTAGCCAAACGAGCAGCCAACTCAGCACTTTCTAAATTCAGTTTGCGAGCGTCTAACGCCTCTTGAAAAGTGTTTTTGGCATCATTGATTACTTGACCAGCACTGCGTCGCTGCTCGGGATCCAGACTCCCCAGCTCTTTCATCTGCTGAGTAAATAAACCTTTTTTGCCTAGATAATTGACTCTAACCTGATCCAGTTGGCTAAGGTCTGCTGAACTTGCAAGCTCTTGTAATGCCTGCGTAACAATATCTTCGATACTAGCCGACACAACTCAGCTCACTTTTGTCTGCAATTGAGGGAAATTCCAAAACGATAGGGTTCCGCCAACGAGATGAGGCGGAAAGCTCCCTGCCAAGGGCAGGGAGTCTAGCGATTAAGCCGCTCTGTAAGCCAGGCTTAATATTTTCCTTACGGTTTGCTTTGGTTCGCTATAGCCACTTTCGCGATCGCGCCGAATGCGTCGATGTCGCGAACAGCCAAGTCAGCCAATACTTTGCGGTCTATGGCTACGTTGGCTTTGGTCAAGCCGTTAATTAAGCGGCTATAGGAAATACCGTACAAACGTGCGGCAGCGTTGATACGCACAATCCACAGGGCGCGGAATTGGCGTTTTTTCTGTTTACGGTCACGGTAAGCGTATTGACCGGCCTTGATGACCGCTTGCTTAGCAACTCGGTAAACCCGGCTACGGGCACCGTAGTAGCCTTTTGCCAGCTTTAAAATCTTTTTGTGTCTCGCTCTAGCGGTGACGCCGCGTTTAACTCTAGCCATGTTCTACTCTCTTCAATATCAATGATAAATCAACTGTACGGCAGCATACGCGCAACCAACGGCGTATCCGACGGATGAAGAATGGCTGTTTTACGCAGTTGTCTTTTACGTTTGGTGGTTTTTTTGGTCAGAATATGACGCTTATGCGATTGCTTGCATTTAAAACCGCCGCTGCCGATTTTCTTGAAGCGCTTACCGGCACCGCTATGGCTTTTCATTTTTGGCATTTGTTTTCTCCAATGATTAAAAGTAAAGTCCCTGAGATAAAACCCAGTGAGGCAAAATGCTTGGCCCCAGTGAATTTCCGGACACGAGAGTATCCGCTAGCCGATTCGTTCCTGAATCGCGTTGCCGTTTTAAAAAACGGCTAAAACCTTGTGTTTGAGCTATTTCTTTTTCTTAGGGCCCATAACCATGACCATTTGTCGGCCTTCCAACTTGGGAAACTGCTCGACGATAGCCATCTCTTCCAGATCTGTTTCGATACGTTTCAATAAGTCCATGCCCAACTCGCGATGAGTGAGTTCCCGGCCCTTAAAACGCACGGTGATCTTGGTTTTGTCGCCTTCGTTTAGAAATTTAATCAAGCTACGCAGTTTTACCTGGTAATCGCCTTCTTCAGTACCGGGCCTAAACTTGATTTCCTTGATCTGGATTTGTTTTTGCTTTTTCTTGGCGGCTTGCAGTTTTTTGTTTAACTCAAACTGGTATTTGCCGAAGTCCATGACTTTACAAACCGGAGGATCGGCGTTGGGCGATATTTCGACCAGATCCATGTTTGCATCGTAGGCGAGCTGTAATGCTTCGTTTATTGAAACAACCCCGACTTGTTCACCTTCAGCACCTACCACCCGAACCCGTCTAGCGGTGATTTCGGTATTTAAGCGCGTTGCATCTTTTTTAGAGCTGATACCCTAATCCTCCAAGTTGTTATTATTTTCTATCCGCAATCTGGTTCCTCAAGCGTTCGCTAAGTGCGCCAATTGACAGACTTCCTAGATCCTCACCTTGCTGCGTGCGAACGCTGACAGTCTGAGTTTCTAATTCCTTGTCGCCGATAATCAGAAGATACGGAACCCGCTGCATGGAATGCTCGCGGATTTTAAAGCCTATCTTCTCGTTTCTCAAGTCGTTTTTGACTCTAAGGCCTTGTTTTTCAAGTTCTCGGCGCACCTGCTCAGCATATTCGGCATGTCGGTCGGTGATATTCATAACCACCAACTGCACCGGAGCCAACCATAAAGGGAAGGTACCTGCGAATTGCTCGATCAAAATCCCGATAAAACGCTCCAGAGACCCTAGAATCGCCCGATGCAACATCACTGGCACGTGTCTGGCACTGTCCTCGCCAATGTAAGAAGCATCCAGCCTCGCCGGCATCGAGAAATCAACCTGTATAGTACCGCATTGCCAGACTCGACCTATACAATCTTTTAAGGAAAACTCGATTTTAGGTCCGTAGAAGGCGCCTTCGCCCGGCTGCAACTGCCAATCCAAGCCTTTATTGTTTAAAGCTAATTCCAGGGCGCTTTCTGCTTTATCCCAAACCTCATCGTCACCGACCCGATTATCCGGGCGCGTCGAAAGCTTGATAATCACTTCATCGAAACCAAAATCCTTGTAAACTTCGAATAACAAATCGATAAAAGTCGACACTTCGGATTGAATTTGATCTTCAGTGCAGAAGATATGGGCATCGTCCTGGACAAAATTTCTAACACGCATCAAACCGTGCAAAGTACCTGACGGCTCATTCCGATGGCAAGAGCCGAACTCGGCCAAGCGAACAGGCAAATCGCGGTAGCTTTTGATGCCTTGATTGTAGATCTGAATGTGGCAAGGGCAATTCATCGGCTTGACCGCATAGTCACGGTTTTCCGAATTTGTAGTAAACATCATGGCGCTGAACTTATCCCAGTGCCCAGACTTTTCCCATAGACTGCGATCCACAATCTGCGGCGTTTTTACCTCACCATAGCCGTTAACTCGCAACTTCTCTCGCACATACTGCTCGATCTGTTGGTAAATAGTCCAGCCTTTGTCGTGCCAGAACACCATGCCAGGCGCTTCTTCCTGGGTATGAAACAGATCCAAGGCCTTACCAATCTTGCGGTGATCACGCTTTTCAGCTTCTTCCAAGCGATGCAGATAAGCCGCCAGCTCTTTGGCATCGCCCCAGGCAGTGCCATAAATGCGTTGCAGCATCTCGTTCTTTGAATCACCGCGCCAATAGGCGCCAGCAATCTTCATTAATTTAAAGGCTTTTAATTTACCGGTGCTGGGCGCATGCGGGCCGCGACACAAATCGGTGAAATCGCCTTGCTGATATAAAGACAGATCTTCGTTGGCTGGAATTGACGATATGATTTCAGCTTTATATTGTTCGCCTAAACCTTCGAAAAATTTTATGGCTTCGTCGCGAGACATTAACGAACGATTAATTGCGAGATCCTGCGTAACCAACTCCGCCATCTTCTTCTCTATCGCTGCCAAATCGTCAGGCGTAAAAGACCGCTCAAAGGCAAAGTCGTAATAGAAACCGTTTTCTATCACCGGACCTATCGTTACCTGCGCAGAGGGGAATAGTTGTTTGACGGCTTGCGCCAGCAAATGTGCCGTGGAGTGGCGGATTACGTCGACGCCCTCCTCGTCTTTTGCGGTAACGATTTGCAGACTTGCATCGGAATCGATCAGCGTACTGGCATCAACCAACGTGCCATTGACCTTGCCGGCCAAAGTCGCCTTTGCCAAGCCCGAGCCGATAGACAGGGCAACATCCATTACAGACACCGCTTGGTCGAATTGACGCTGAGAGCCGTCGGGCAAAGTTATTACAGGCATTTTCGATTCCAGAATAAAAAAAGCACCGTCATGCGGTGCTTTATGTTTTGGTAGGCGCGAGTGGACTCGAACCACCGACCCCCACCATGTCAAGGTGGTGCTCTAACCAGCTGAGCTACGCGCCTAAAGTCTATCGTTCGAGCCGCGCATTATAACCACCTAAATCGCTTATGCAAGCTTTTTGTGAGAAGCCCAGACTTGACAGCCCTGACTTAAGCCGTTGCTGATAAGATCGCGCCCTTGACATTGGGCGGTGGCGTGTTTGTGACATCATTCCCGGCCAATTTGTTTAAAAACTCCAGCAAAGTCGGTTTTTTGCCGTTAGGCGGCGTACCCAGCAGATTCAGTAAATCATTAAAACTATCTTGTAACTCTTTATATTTTTCGTCAGCTTGGTCGCTAGAGTTGTTTAAAGCTGTGATCAAGTTTTGTAGGTTGTCGGTGAATTTACCGTAACCTTTTCTTCCGATGGCTTTGTCGACATACTCACCGTCATCGTCAGATCGATGACGAGGGTTCGTGCTCTGTTTCAAAGCCTGCCGCAATTCGTGCAAGAAGCTATGCAAAGCCTCCCCTACATCCGCTAGTCTGGCTCGCGGGCGGTAGGTTTTAGCTGTCGCCTCCCCTGTCACAGTAGCGACTGATGCCGCGGCTGCGGGTGTCTGAGTAGTTTGCGTGCCCGCGTTATTTTGGACAGTGCTTGACGTTGCTTGCCCCGATTGCGCTGTGCTCGCAGGCGCCGATGGCACTGCGCTGGGGCTTATTTGTTTCGGTGGCGCTTGCACGACACTTGCATCGCCGACCTGAACTGCAACAGACTGCTGCAGGCCACTTTGCTTCAACACTTGCCGCAAATCTTGCAAAAAGGTTTGCAACAATTGCCCCAGATTGGATGAACTATCTTGACCGTCAAAAACACCGGTCTCAACCTCGTCATCAGTGCCAGGCTCGCCATTCTGAGCAGGCATATTCAATCCAAAACTTTGCAAGGCTTTTACAACATTTTGCATAAACGCCGCCCCGCCGTAGTGATGACCGTGCTTCTCGCCTCTTCCGTTTACTGCCGGACGCTCTTTGTCATCATCGTTGTGAGTACTCTTGGTGCTGGATAGGCTGATGGTGGTTTGCGACACATAGAATGATGTTGTCAATGAATAGATCGTAGTCATTTGATTCACCTTGACGCTGCAAAAAAACACTCGATTGATAGCCGAACCTGACACGGGACCAACTCAATCAAGTCGATTCCTGTATTGGCGGTTACAACCATGCCGTTTCAATTAGCGGCTGAAATTTTGTGAACTTTAACTAAGTATCCAAAAAAAAATCCTAACCCGCTTGACTGTAGATAAAACGCCGAAAGCAAATTTTGGCTACAGATACTGACACCGAATCAAGCAACCCATTCCGCAATTTCTCAAGCTAAATTCCCAGCCAGTTTTGCGGTCGTAAAAACGTATCGTACAACGCCGCCTCTGGACTACCTGGCTCCGGCTGCCAGTTATATTGCCAGTGCGCAACCGGCGGCATGGACATCAAAATCGACTCTGTCCTACCGCCAGATTGCAGACCAAAAAGCGTCCCACGATCATAGACCAAATTAAACTCGACATAACGCCCGCGCCGATAAAGCTGAAAATCGCGCTCCCGGTCGGCATAGAGGGTATCTTTTCGCTTTTGCACAATGGGCAGATACGCCTCCATGTAATGATCACCGACACTCCGCATAAACGCGAAAGCCTGGCTAAAATCAGGCTCATTCAAGTCATCAAAAAACAAACCGCCGACACCACGGGTTTCATTGCGGTGCTTTAAAAAGAAATACTCGTCACACCATTTTTTGTAGCGTGGATATACATCTTCGCCAAACGGCAGACAGGCCTGACGCGCCAGCTGATGCCAATGCAACACATCGTCTCGAAAAGGATAAAATGGCGTCAGATCGAAACCACCACCAAACCACCAAATAGGCGGCTCACCGTCTTTTTTGGCAATAAAAAACCGCACATTAGCATGCGAAGTTGGCACATAAGGGTTGCGCGGATGCATCACCAAGGATACCCCCATAGCTTCGAATTGCCGATTTGCCAGCTCCGGCCGTTTAGTGGTTGCGGACGGGGGTAAAGAGTCACCAAACACATGAGAAAAATTTACGCCGCCTTGTTCAAACACCTCACCACCTGTCAGCACGCGAGAACGTCCACCGCCGCCTTCGGCGCGCTCCCAAGCATCCTCGACGAAGCGGGCGGACGGTTCCTCGGCCTCCAGACCGCTACAAATTAGATCTTGTAAATTCAGCAAGTAGGTTTTTACTGCGGATATATCGCTCTCAATCATGATCTAGCTCAGCCCTATTTCGGTATTAATCTTCTCGGAAAGCCCATGTGCGCCCCGGACTTTTTGGTGCAAATTACCATAAAACTAGCCATGAGACTCATGGCTAGCCATCACTCGCAATCTAAATTAGCGAAATGACCGAACTTGAAAATTTTGAAGGCTTGGATTTTGCATTTGCCACACGTGTCTCAGTTCGATATTTTTTTTGTTTCCGACAACCAAATTCGATTGCACTATTGGCTTGATGTTTCCCGATGTACAATCTCCTTTTTATTCCTTGATAAAAGTGTGGCTACATTATGGGATTTGAAGAATTAGCATCGCTCAGAGATGAACTTGTTAAGCAAGCGGCGGCCATAGAAACCGCACAGCAGCAAAAAAAACCAGCTGAGAAAACACCTACTAAAAAGACCGGTAAAGCTGACGCGTTAGTATCGATCATCGGATTGCTTCAAAAGAGATTTCCCTTGGCATTTCCGAAAAAGCCCGCCGCTAAAATACCGCTTAAAATCGGTATCCACAAAGACATCCTGACGCATGCCGATCAACTCGGCGCAGATAAAAACCAACTTCGCTCCGCGCTCAAAGCTTGGTGCTGGGGACATCGTTACTGGGATTGTCTCACGGAGGATGCGGTCAGAGTTGATTTAAGCGGCAATCCGGTTGGCCAAGTGACGAAGGCGGATGCTGAGCAAGCAAACAAGTTAAAAGCAGAACGACGGAAACGGCCTGAGCCAATCGAAGGCTTACCGGATGATGCATAAGCTCACCTGCTGTCAATCTCTAAAGAACTAAGGGTTAGGACGCTTGCTTTCGCTGGATGTTCAGCTTCGCAAAAACACCGAAACAAAGACTTTTCGAAGTCCTCTCACGGGCTTTGGATAGCCTATCCTCACCTAACGACTGGAGCGCCCTACCCTTTTCAATCAAGCAATCTGTGTTTACCGAATCAAAGCAAAGCCCGGTATTTGTCAGCGTGAGTAATTCCAGAATTTTTTTGCAATAACACTCAAGCAAGCCGTTACAATACCAAGTGTTTATGAAGAATCCGTTCTAGAAACTTAACTTGCCGATCGCAAACTTTGCGTCGATTTTCCTCGCTATCAAGCCTTACGCTAAACAACGCTGGGGCTCCGACAACATAGAGCCTTAAAGCCCCCGGCAGTTGCTAGGCGTTACTCTTTATACACTTTTCAAACTCCGACACTGGATCGCAGTTTGCCCGATCCTAGTTTTTAGTTCCAAGGAGGAATTATGTGTTGGAGTGGCGAGGCATCGGCCGCGCTTGCCGTAACTGGCTTTGCGAGCACTGCTTTTTTTTATCGACGCGGCGAGTCGAGAGTCTTATGCATGGCATTGGCTTATTTTTCCCTAATGGAATTATTGCAAGCCTATACCTATTCAGTGATTGACCAATGCCTTAATCCGAATAACCAAGTTGCTACCTTTCTGGGTTATATGCACATCGCATTTCAACCATTTTTCGTTAACGCTGTTAGCATGCATTTTGTTCCACAACCTTTGCGAAAAAGCATTGCACCGTTTGTTTATATTCTCTGTTTTGCTGCCGCCACCATATTCATGATTCGGATTTATCCATTTCATTGGAGCAGCTTTTGCTTTGACCATTACTATCAGTTTTTACCAGGCACTCACATTAAATTCCTAATGCCCTTTTGTGGCCCGGAAATTTGCTCTACGTCGGGACAATGGCATATCGCCTGGGCGATACCCGCTAGTGGCAGCATTCAAATGGCTAACAGTTACATCTACGCAGCCTTCCTGCTGCCTTTGCTTTACGGCTCATGGAAACTGGTGCTCTATCATATTACTACCGGTCCGCTACTCGCCTATTTAACCACCAATAACATGAACGAATGGGCCGCCGTTTGGTGTCTATATTCCATCGGGCTGCTACTATTGTTGATCAAAACACCTATCCGCCAATATTTGCATGTTACCAACTGGTATGGTTTAGGCTTTCCAAAACATTTCAGTTAAGTCGATAAGTTAATGGCCTATCCTTCTCATAAATTAAGGGTTGTACCCTACTTGGAAAAATGCACTAAAGGGTAGTGTTCTAGCGCCTACCAATCGCTGACAATACTCGCATATATTTCAAACTTCCCACCCATGGACACAAACCAAATTTTCCGCAAAGGCTTGTTTTCAATCTTCATAGGGGTTTTTGGCACGTTAGCGAGCGCACCCATCGCCCGAGCGGAATGGCATGGCGAGCTCACTTTTCTCAGCGATTACTTACATCGGGGCTACTCCAAAAATCGAGGCATTCCTTTGGTGCAGGCGCGTATCGATTATCAGCATTCTCTGGGCTGGTTCGGCGGCGTAAACGTTTCACAAGTAAGCTTTGACGACCGTAACAATACCAATTACGCCGATGTAGAAGTTAAACCCTATCTGGGTTGGAGCCTGCCACTAAACCATGCCTGGCGTACTGAATTATCAGTAACCGGCTACTTATTCGACGGCAAGATTTTTGGAAAGTATGCTGATTACGCCGAATTTTACGCTTCGCTACACTATCAAGACTGGCTTAGCGCTACGGTATCTGTAGCACCTAACGCCTATCGGCGAGATGCCACAGTACTAAATCATGAGATCAAATATCGCCGCGACATCCTGGACAACCTGCAATTTTCCACCGGACTTGGCTATTACCAGGCTAACAAGTTGTTAGATGAGGATTATTTTTATTGGAACGCCGGCGTCTCTTGGTTTATCACTGCCAATCTGGCGCTAGATTTACGCTACGCAGATGTTAACTTGGACGATCATCACGAAGACCTTCATCACCATGAGTTTTATCCACGCTTACAGGACAATAAGTTTTTATTTTCCGTGACAGCCGGCTTTTAAATAAATTGCCCCACCGTTGAACCTTACCGCTGCGCAGCGGAATACACCTGCACACCAAGCTAGAATCAAAGGAACTCAGGTTTGAGCCATGCTGCGTTTAGTACCTAACCTATATCGACCACCCATGCCCGAACAGCCCCAAATCGGCCCGGACGAGAACGACTTGCTGCAACGTATCGGCGCAGGGGATGCTGCCGCTTTCGAAGCCTTTTACAAAAACTACTATCCCCGCCTGTTTCGTTTCATCTTGCGCATGACGCGCCAACCTGAGGCAGTAGAAGAATTAATTCAAGAAACGTTGCTAGTTATTTGGGAAAAACCGCAGGGCTTCAATCATGAAAGCAAAATTTCCACCTGGGTATTCGGTATCGCCTATCACAAGACCTTGAAAGCCATGGCGAAAAGCGCGCGGCGCAGCAACGATGTCGACATTGATGAGATCACAGAAACTATTGGTGATGCCACTGAGAATCCTGCAAATAACTGGGAAAACGCAGATTGGTTAAACTATGCGCTGGCTTATTTACCGCCAGACCAACGCGCAGTCATAGAACTGACCTTCTACCATGGATTGTGTTATCAGGATGTCGCCAGAATCCTAGGTTGCCCCGAAAATACTGTAAAAACCCGTATGTTTCACGCCCGCAGGAAGCTGCAGGTTTTTGCCGAAGCTCAGGAGAATTAAGGCCATGAACCCGGAAATTTCCTCACCCGCTCGATCTCACGCAGACATCGCGTTAATATTGCCTTGGTACGTTAATCAAAGCCTGTCAACAGATGAACGTCAGCAGGTAGCTCAACATTTGAAGCACTGCTTGATCTGCCGGCGCGAACTGCATTCATTGCGTAAACTCGCAGCAGCCGTGCAACAAGCCGCTGATCTGGACGTTGCCGCTGAAGCGTCTTTCGCCGGCTTACGAGCTAAAATGCAAATAGCCAGTCAAACTGTATCTCCAACCAGAATCGATGGCCAGCGAGAAAAGCTGCGTAACACCAATTTGACACCCTTCACTGCTCGCCACCGATTTTGGCAAATCGCTAGTAATATCGGAAAAGGCTTGGCTATCGCTGCGTCCTTGTTATTGGTCGCGCTACCGGCCACGATGCAGTACCTAAAACCGGCTAATACCGCAGACTATTACACACTTTCCGCAGCCAAACCGGGCACCAGCCCAACCGGTCAGTTACGCGTGGTGTTTGCCAAGAATCTGACAGAAAAAGACATAGACGCCGCGCTTAGCCAAATTTATGGGGTACGGGTAGACGGGCCGAACAGCGTCGGCGCTTACACTGTCAAAATTACCGCCGGCAAGCCGGATACTGACATGGCCGGCGCCTTGGCGTTGCTCCGCGGCCGACAGGATGTAATACTGGCGGAACCTATTTTACAACCGTAATTAATCATGAAATTAGTGCGCTTAAATCTGTTTATTTGCATGCTAGGGCTACTTAGTGCCTGCGCCAGCACCGGCGATTTATCGCGGCTGGGCGATAGCAAATCTGCGGACGAACGCCGTCTGCTGGTCACCTTTACCGACCGCAGCATTGATCGCGCCTTGCCGGCCAATTCTTTGGACGGTTATCGCTTGCGTGGCCAATACGGCAACTCCGGCTGGAGCGAACATATTGCACAGGAACTTGCCGAGCGCCATCATTTGCAATTCGTCGCCCAATGGCCGGTCACCACATTGGGTGTCAGTTGCGTCGTTTACGAGGTGCCGGACACCCTGCCCGTAAAAGAGGCAATCGCAGAATTGCAAAAGGACCGGGACGTTTCGTCGGTACAGCAAATGCAAAGCTTTCAAGTTCTAGGTAAACAGACACCGCCTAATCCGGCGTATAGCGACCCGTATCTGCATTTACAAACCGGTTTTAGCACCTTGCGAGTAGCCGATCTGCACCGTACCACCACCGGCAAAGGCGTGCGTCTTGCCGTCATCGACACCGGCGTGGATACCGAACACCCGGACTTGAAAGGTCGAATTAAATACTCGGAAAACACCGCGCCGGAACCCAGCGATCACAATTTGGCCGATATTCACGGTACGGCGGTGGCTGGCGTATTATCCGCCCATCCCAACAATGGCATAGGCATTGCCGGCATCGCCCCCGAAGCAGAAATTTTGGCATTTCGGGCATGCTGGCCGGAGAAACCCAATTCCTTGGCGGCGCGTTGCAACAGCTTTACCTTGGCATTAGCCTTGAATCAGGCCATTCGCATGAATAGCCATATCATCAATTTGAGCCTGAGCGGCCCTGAAGACCCTCTGGTACAGCAGTTGATTGAGAAAGCCCTGGCAAAAGGCATTATTGTCATCGCAGCAGTCCCCAGTGAGAATCAAACCGGCGGATTTCCCGCCAATATCCCCGGCGTGATAGCGGTTGGCCAGGAAAGCAACGGTAGCAATCCGCAAATCATCGCGCCTGGCAAAGACATTCTGACCACCGTGCCGCATCAAGCCTATGACTTTATGAACGGCAGCTCCTTCGCCACGCCGCATGTCGCCGGTATGGCCGCATTACTGCTGCAATTGCATCCGGATTGGAAAGCCACGGACATCAAACGCCGACTCGGAAACGACGCATCGACCGCCAATTTGCTCGATTCGAGTACCGCGCTAGCCTCTCCTGAACGCGCGCACTAGTCTTCACACAATCCCCCCTCAAGAATCGCGCTTATCCGCCGACTGATTTCAGCAGCGCCGCTGATGGTTATAGCCTGTGACGGATAAGTTTGGTTTATCGTCTCCCTGATCTTGGTGCTCAGCCGTTCCGGCGCTAGATCCGTTTCCATCAACGGCAACACAAACCGCTTACCCGCCAGCTTTTCAATCCGCAGACCTTGCTCGCTATTACCGGCGTACGGATACGCCAACGCCGGCGTGCGAGTGCTGATCACGTCCATCAGCGTGTTGTCGCCACCCAGGCTGATCGACAAAGCGGCGGATTGTAAATTCTCCTGAAAGTCATTCAAGAACGAGACGACTTGGACATTCGGGCTGCTGACCAGCGCCTGCAACTCGGCAATTTCAGCGACTGCGGCGCGTGAACTGGTGACGACCAGAAAATGATAATCCGGCAATAGCGGCGCCGTCTTAATAGCCGCCCGCAACAGCGTCTTGCCGATTTCACCGCCGCCCTGACTGACGACGATCCTGTTCCGTCTTTCGGGCCAGCTTGCCGGAGGCGGCGGGCTAACATAGCCCACATACACCAATCGATCTTCAATCTCCTCAGTCAGGCTAAAAGTTTCCTCGAAGCGCACAGTATTCGGATCGCCGCGCACGAATACGGTGTGAATATGCTCCCGCACCAGTTTCACAGGCGAATTAAGAGGATTTTAAGCATTTAGGAGAACAATCCGCCGCGACTGAAACAATTCCAAAGGAGGCTATATGTTCAGGCTTATAACGATATTGTTAATCGGCATGTTATGTTCTGAGTCAGCTGTTGCGCATGGCAATAACTGGGGGTATGGACGGCAAAGGTGGCATCATCACCATCACGCACAGGGTTACCTGCCCTATTTTAGGGGGCATAATCCGGCAAGAATCGGCTATTATGCGCCGTTGCCGCCACGCTATTTCGCACGCCCCCCGTTCGACTATTACAGTTATCCGCAGCGTCCCATGCCCAGATACGATCTCAGAGATCGCTGGTGATTGTGAGCTTGCTAAGACGTAAAAGTAGATTTAGAGATATCTTTCCAGAGTCGACAAAGGGGGCAACGCAAGCTGACAAAGCTTGCAGAGGAGGTCTGAAACCTGGGCCGCTATCCCCCTAATCTACTATCGACCGGGGGTAAACTAAATAGCCACGCCCTGCGCATCGAACAATCCTTCAAATAAGGCCGAACTCAAATAGCGCTCGCCGGAATCCGGCAGTACCACCACAATAGTCTTGCCGACATTTTCCGGGCGTTTTGCCACTCGCACCGCTACCGCGACTGCCGCACCACAGGAAATTCCAGACAAAAGGCCCTCTTCCCGCGCCAATCGCCGCGCATACTCTATCGCTTCGTCATTACTCACTTGCTCGATGGCATCGATCATAGACAAATCCAACACGTCGGGGACGAATCCAGCACCGATGCCCTGGATTTTATGGGGACCGGGTTGTATGTCCTGACCGCTACGATATTGACTCAGTACCGGACTGGCTTCGGGCTCAACCGCAATGGAAATGATGGGTTTACATTGGGTGAGTTTGATATAGCGCGAGACACCAGTGATAGTACCGCCAGTACCAACGCCGGAAACAAAAATATCGACCGCGCCATCGCTATCGTGCCAAATTTCCGGGCCGGTGGTTTGCTCGTGGATTTGCGGGTTAGCCGGGTTCTTGAACTGCTGTAACAATACATAGCGCTCCGGATCCGAGGCCGCGATCTCTTCCGCTTTGGCAATTGCACCTTTCATCCCTTTAGCGCCCTCGGTCAAGATCAACTTAGCACCATAGGCCACCAGTAATTTTCGGCGCTCTAAACTCATGGTTTCGGGCATGGTTAAAGTTAACGGGATGCCGCGCGCAGCCGCTACGAAAGCCAAGGCAATACCGGTATTACCGCTGGTTGGTTCGATCAATTCCTTGCCATGCTCAAGCAGCCCGCGCTGTTGAGCATCGTTAATCATCGCCGCACCGATCCGGCATTTTACCGAGTACGCGGGATTACGCCCCTCGACTTTAGCCAATAGGGTGACCTGAGCGCCATCAGTGATGCGGTTAAGCCTGACCAGCGGTGTTTTGCCGATAGACTGCGAATTGTCCGGATACCAAAATGCCATAACGTTTTCCTTCAAAATTGATAGTCCAAAAAAAGCCAGTGCGCGTTGATCTGCACTGGCTGGTTGTGGGTTTGAAATCAGTGAACCCTGCTAAATCAGAAAACATGTTCCAGCACAAGCTCTAACTAGCCGTAGTACTCAGGTTCCAAGATTGCGCCTGTTTCATAATTTTTGCAACAGGCAACGCTACCAGCCCCCAATCAAAAGCATGTTAGTTTTTGAGCCGAGTCACTACGCCAGTATAAGCAGTCGAACCCTTACAGCAAACAGAAGGTTACCGAGAAGTAGTAATTGGCGATTTTAGGTTCTGAATCTGAAGGCGCATACCTTTGATAGCATGCGCTAATCGGAAAAATTTACTTTTTGGATGTTCTTAGTATTGAAGTCAGATGACGACCACATTGCGCGCAAACAAAGTTTCCAGTAGGTACCCCGGATATATATTCTTTGGCCAGGGATGGGTGATCGCAGTGCTCATCATTTCTGCTTTTAGTCGATGTATCTACTTTCTTTGTGTCCATAATCTTCCCCTTGTTTTCTATATACTTACCTCATTATTCAACAAATTTGTTTACGTAAAAAAGAAGCAAAAAACATACTCAAAAAATTCAAGCTTATGTATTAAAAGGGGTTTTAATTGCCATGCGCTAGAAAACAGTTACAGCCAATCGACGACTTGTAAATTTTCCCGACTTAGCGATCTTAGTCAAGCTTGAACCTGATGAAATCCAAAGCCACCCAGCGCTCAAATTTAACGAATTTAGACGGATAAGCTATTGAAATCGACAAAATCAACTGAGTCGGCTTGCTTGCTAGCAAAAAAACCGCTGTAAAATATTTCGACAGTTGACGGAAGCAGGGGGTTTGGGCCGGAACCAGAACGACTAATGGACCAAATGCCATTATAGAGCCTATAGACTACGCGCTAAGTGGCATTAATCCAGCTTGATCTAAGCGACAGACACAAAAAAGGAGCTAAAAAGCCCCTTTTTTCTAATCTATGAAAAACTACTTCACTGCTTCAGCAATTTTGTTGAATGCTTCTACTCGTTGTTTGCCAATATTCGCCAAATCGATACCGTTTTCTATGATCATTTGCACCAAACCCGGTGTGCCATAAACAACTTTACCGAGGTAAGCAACCACGGGCACAGCCACAATCGCACCAAACAGTGTGCCGATACCAATCATGTGCAACATTTTAGTAATCAACACCACTATATCCAGCGGCAATAAAATCAGCGTACCAAAGTACAACAACACAATGAATGTAAACAGCGCAAATACCACAAACTGCAGCAATCTCACCAATGCGACATTAAGGTTTTTCATGTTAATTTGTCTCGAATGAAGGAATAATCTTTTGCAAACACAGGCGACGGTCTTGATTTGTATTTCTTTTTTGACCGTCTACCAATTGCCGACATTATAAAAGAAAAGCCCTATGGTTTCTTGCTTTTTTGCTGGTCCAACGCGCCTAAGTGCACTGGCTAAACGCCTAAAATTGATATTCTTGCTGCTTCTTTTCGATGAAAAAAGGATGTATCAAAGCCCCGGTGATAAAACCGCCCAAATGTGCCCACCATGCCGAATCCACCGCGACATTATCTAAAAAGTTGGCAGTAAATATGTCGCCGATCTGAATAATCACCCAAAAGCCTAGAAACGCTATCGCCGGCACTTGAAAAAACAGCGGATAAAACAGAATGGGGACCATGATGACAACGGTGGCTTGCGGAAAACGGACGAAATAAGCCCCCAATACGCCGGCAATCGCACCCGATGCCCCGACCACCGGCACCACCATTTTTGGGTAAAAGTACCACTGCGCATACGTGGCCAACAAACCGCAGACGATATAGAACACTACAAAGCGCTTATGTCCCATCAAATCTTCGATGTTATCCGCGAAGATCCATAAAAACACCAGGTTCATCAGCAAGTGCCCAAACCCGCCATGCAGGAACAAGCTGGTGAAAAAAGATAGGTAATAATCCGGTGGCAATCCAAAACTATAAGCCCAATCCGGATTGGAATACCGAATCGGCACCATCCCGTACATGTAAATAAAGTGCTGCGCCATCTCGTCCGGCATAAACAGCATGGCTACGTAAACGGCAACGCAGATAGCCATCACTCCCCAGGTCACATAAGGTTTGGTGTTACACGGTATCGAATCTCGAATGGGTATCATCTTATGTGTCCTAAAGTAGTGCCTACAAGCTTCAGAGGCTGATTAAAACTTTTCGTTCCAAGTCTTCTCCAGACGTTGCACTGAAACAGGAAAGGCTGTTTTCAGTTGCTGAGCAAACAACGAAACCCGCAACTCCTCCAAGCTCCAGCGGAAGTTATCGCGCTCTGGCATTGGCACGGTTGTCTTCATTTGCTTTTCAACCTGCTGCCAAAAGCGTTGCGATAAGCGATGCAAACCTTGGATGTCCGCCGAATCCGGCTTTTGCTTATCCAAACGACATTCCATAGCTTTCAAGTAGCGCGGAATCGCCTGCACTTGCGCCAGCGGCGTGTACCGTAAAAAGCCGCTAAACAACAGCAGGCTTAATTGTTTTTCCAAATCCTCTCGCAAACTCGCTACAACACCGGGCTGTTTCAATCGCTGCTTAACCGTCTGGTAGTTTGCCATGATTTCTGTGACGTGCTTGCCCACTTGATTGCCGACCGTGACCAGCGTCGACTTTTTAGCCGTTAGCGCCGCTTCGAACTGCACTTGACTGCGGAGCGCACCATCGGCAACGAACACGCTGCTAAACACCAAGAATAGTAGATCCTCCCTAAAGTCGCCGCCCGGCCGTTCCTTCAACAACGGATGCTTGGGCAACTGGTTGTAGGCCAATTGCAGGGTAGCCTGGACGCCGCTGTTTTTTAACAAATACTGCGCGTCCTTCCGGCATTGCAATTGAAACAACTTGGTCAAACCGTCGAAATGCGCCAAGTCAGCCTTGTGCTGGGTATCGAGTATCTTCACCCCCACCGTTTCGCCTTCATCGACAATCGCCGGAAAGCCGATAAAAGTTTGGCCTTTTTGCATGAACTGCCAAGTCTCCGGCAAGTCATCGAAGGCCCAAGCAATACAGCCGGTGTGGTTCATTTCCTCTTGCGCCAACTTATCGAAACTATCGCCGGCTTTGGTTGCGTAATCGCCTTGCAATTTGGCCAGATTGCGTCCGTAGCCCAAGGCCCGGCCATGATCATCGACAATCCGGAAATTCATTTTCAAATGATCCGGCAAAGCATCTGGCTGCCATTCGTTAAGCGGTATCGATTCGCCAGTCAGTTTACGTAAACGGCCGCTCAACCACTCGAACAACGAGCCTTTAAAATCCGGTTCGATTTCCAGACAGGCCTTGGCGGTGTTCGGCACCGGCACGAAATGTTTGCGCAGATGCTTGGGCAGCGACTTGATCAAAGCCATGACCTTCTCTTCCAACATGCCCGGCACCAGCCAATCGAACGGCGCTTGGCGGATTTGATTAAGTTGATGCACTGGCACAATGGCCGTCACCCCGTCCTCGTCGTGCCCCGGCTCGAATCGGTAATGCAATTCAATCGTTAAATCGCCGATTTTTTTGCTGTCCGGAAAATCCCAATCGTTAATCTGATTGTCGTCGCTGCGGGTCAGGTCTGCCTTGGTTAAAAACAGGATTTTCGGATTATCCCGCTCAACCTGCTTGCGCCATTGATCAAGGGTGATGCCGCTGACCACCTCAGCCGGCAGTTTTTTATCGTAAAACTGATACAGCCACTCTTCGTCTTCCACCAAATCGACGCGGCGGCCCTTATGCTGAATGTAACCCACCTCTTCCAGCAAGGCCTCGTTGGCCTTAAAGAACGGCGCGTTGCTGTGATAATCGTGATTAACCAGTGCATGGCGGATAAACATCTCCCGCGCGGCTTTAGGATCGACGTTTTCGTACGGCACTTTACGCTTGGCCTGCAAGGTCAAACCGTACAACAAGGTGCGCTCGTAAACGCCACTGCGACCGGCATTTTTCTCCCAATGCGGGTCGTAGTAATTGCGTTTGACCAAGTGCTGCGCGGCAGCTTCTATCCACTCCGGCTCAATTCTGGCCACGGTGCGCGCGTAAACCTTGCTGGTTTCCACTTGCTCGGCGGCCATGATCCATTTCGGTCGCAGCTTATGCTGCCCGGAACCGGGGAAGATGAAAAACTTGAGTCCGCGTGCGCCCAGATATTCATATTGCTCATGCCTGAAGCCGATATTGGACAGCAAGCCCGGCAACAGCGCGCAATGAACCTGCTCGTAGTTGGCCGGATTGTCGTTGAACTTTAACTTCAACTCGCCGCGCGCCACCTGCATGATTTGCGCATGGATGTCGTACCACTCGCGCATACGAATGTAGGACAAGAAATTATCCTGGCAGTATTTGCGCAGCTTGTTATTGGTCAGATGCTTTTTCTGCGCCTCAAAGGTATTCCACAGATTTAACAGCGTCATAAAATCCGATTCCTCGGCTTTGAACTGCGCGTGTTTGGCCTCGGCTTGCGGCATTTTATCGGCCGGTTTATCGCGCGGGTCTTGAATGCTCAGGGCCGAGACGATGATCGCCACCTCCGTCAACGACGCCAATTCGGCAGCTGACAACAACATCCGCGCCAATTTAGGATCAGTGGGAATCTTTGCTAACTGTCGCCCGGTATCGGTCAACTGGCCGGCCTTATCCAGCGCATCCACCTCAAACAGCGCGTTCTTGCCATCGCGGATCATCTTGTCGTCGGGCGGCTCCACGAACGGAAAATCTTCGATGTCGCCCAACTTCAAGGCCGCCATCTGCAAGATCACCGACGACAGATTGGTGCGCAAGATTTCCGGTTCGGTAAATTCCGGGCGGGCCAGATAATCCTCTTTCGAATACAACCTGATGCAAATACCCTCAGCCACCCGCCCGCAGCGCCCTGCCCTTTGGTTGGCGCTGGCTTGAGAGATACGCTCAATAGGCAGTCGCTGGATTTTACTTTTATGGCTGTAACGACTGATGCGGGCATGACCGGAATCAATCACGCAGCGGATACCCGGCACGGTCAACGAGGTTTCGGCGACGTTGGTGGCCAGCACGATGCGCGGTTTGTTGCCACTGGGTTTGAACACCCGCTCCTGCTCCGCAACGCTGAGCTTGGAATACAGCGGCAACACCTCGTAGCGGGCATTATTATGCGACTTACGTAAGGATTCGGTAGTCTCGCGAATCTCGTGCTCGCCGCTCAAAAAAATCAAAATGTCGCCGCGCATATCCCGATACAACTCGTCCACCGCATCTAGAATGGCTTGCTGCAAATCGGCGGAAGTTTCGTCGTCTTCCTCGATTAACTCGATGGGCCGGTAACGCACATCCACCGGATAGGTGCGGCCGGACACGTTGACAATGGGCGCATCATTAAAATGCTTAGCAAAGCGCTCTGGGTCGATAGTCGCGGAGGTAATCACCACTTTTAAATCGGGACGCTTGGGCAACAGCCAGCGCAGATAGCCCATCAGAAAATCAATATTCAGACTGCGCTCATGCGCCTCGTCGATGATGATGGTGTCGTATTGATTTAAGTAAGGATCGTTCTGCGACTCGGCCAGCAGAATGCCGTCCGTCATCAGCTTGACCAGCGAATTGGGATGAGTCTGGTCGTGAAAGCGCACCTTGTAACCCACCGCCTGGCCAATAGGTTGGCCCAGCTCCTCCGCAATCCTGTCCGCGACGGTGCGGGCAGCGATTCGCCTTGGCTGGGTATGGCCGATCAAACCGGTCAAGCCCCGACCGATCTCCAGACAAATCTTAGGTAACTGCGTAGTTTTGCCGGAACCAGTTTCGCCGCAGACGATGGTGACCTGGTTGTTTTTTATCAGTTCGGCAATCTCGTCCTTCTTGCCACTAACCGGCAAATCCGGGTAATTAATCGCCGGTACGGACGCCCGGCGCTGGTTACATCGCCCGACCGATCGCTCGATTTTCTCCGCCAGTTGCTGCACCTGTCCAGTCAAATCCTTCCCCTTGTTGGCTTCGCTGCGCAAGCGATCCAGTTGCCGCTTCAAGCCGTGGCGGTCGGTGCCCATGCAGTTTTGGAGATTTTTGGCGAGTTGCTTAAGCTTGTCTTGGACTGACATGGGGACGGGAAATATTCTAAACAAGCTCGACATTATAAGGTGTGGAAGCTCTATTTCACATGAGCTTATCGATACAGCCTAAGCGCTAAATCATTCAAGCCATTAATATACAGGATGGCACAAAGTTAACCTGGATACTACAAGCTGTCCGCAAGGTCATTGAAGGCTGCGACTTGGAATAACGTATTGAATTATTGGGAAGTCGAGCGATGGGAATTGAAAGCAGGCTTGAAAAACTTGGTGGCAGGCAATCAGAAAAACGGTTGGCAGATCGTTTGACGCAAGCTTGATCGAGGCAAACACTAAGGCCATTGCTAAGGAGATCAGAATTGGAGTCCATAGCCGCGAGAGAACCTGAATCGATGACGGCAAGATTGGCGCGAGGAAGGTTACGGATTGGTGCTTATTTTCGCAAGAAGGTTGCTTGGCATTCCTAAAAATGCCATCCAAACTGCCTACACCAAACCGACAGCCAACAAAAAAAGGCCTAGGTCGTTAAACCTAAGCCTTTGATTTGTCTGGTAGCGGGGGCAGGATTTGAACCTACGACCTTCGGGTTATGAGCGCCAACCAATAACAGGCGAACACATCGGGACACGCTGAAACGTCCTATGGATCAAAAGGATAACAGAAATTGCCCGAAGGTCAAGCGTGTTTCGATGCGTTTGGTTTGTGTCTGAATGTGCCCTAATATGTGCCCTGCCTTGCGCCCTCGGGTAAAAAAACCGATGGTCAATGGCGCAAAAAATAAAAGCCGCCGGCGTTGCTGCCAGGCGGCCTTAAATCATACCGGCGAATTAGGACTAATGAGCCCCGGCCGCCGTGCCTATGGTCCTGTACCCCACATTTTGCGAGGCGGTAACCGGCCCCTTGGTTTGAGCCGGGGCAACCCGCATGCCTTGCGGCGCGTTGCTAAAGTCAACCGATACGCCAACACTGCCCCGCATTGGTGAATTAATGTTCTTTTGATACCCAGGCGGGCGCATACCGTTAGCAGCCGGCGCACTCATGGCTGACATTGTTTTATCGGCCCACATGAAAGCGTCGGTCAAGATGCTGCGGCTGGACCCTATAAAGTCGATGAACGATTTATAGGCATTCATAACCGAATCAATCGCCCCTCCAAGATTCTCCTTAAAGAAGTCGGAAATCGGGCCCCAGTTAGCATAAACCATCGCCGCCGCAGATATTGCCAACTGAGCAAATACCATCCATGGGCTTGATTTCATTACAGCGCTTATTACTGCAAATCCACCGGCAGCGCCCAGGGCCGCGAGCTTAACGCCGACCAACCCACCCGCCAAAGCAATCGCTGCTCTAATGGTGGTGTCATTGTTCTTCGCCCAATCCATTAAGCCGCTGGAAACATCGTTGAGATATTTCGACAACTGATTTAACTCCGGCGAATAGACCTCACCAACTGCCGCCATGGCGTTGGTAAACGTACCGAAGGCAGCCTCCGAGAGATTGGCCATCGTTCCCAAGCTGTTATTGATACGCTGTATCGCAGAGGCCTGGTTCTCGTAATTCTTCATGTATTGGCCAAAACCGCCGGCGGCGATAATATTGGCCACCCGCGCGCCTTCCTCACCAAACAACTTTTTAAATCGATCCGCTTTATCGGTCAGATGATTCATTTTCTCCAGGTCTTTAATCATTTGCGGCATGCCATGGAATTTGCCCGCTTTGGCAAAACCCTCAATGACTTTATTCAGACCGGTTCCAGCCGTTTCGCCACTCATCCCGGTGCCGATGAGCATCGAATTAAGCGGGATGAGGTCATTAGCCACTTTTAGGCCTTGTACGCCCAGCCCTTTTAAGGTCGGCGACACCCTGGCCATGGAATACTGCAACTCGGTTAGATCACTGCCCATATGCAACGAACGCTGCAAGGCATCGGAAAACGGCACCAAATCATTCGCCGCGATACCGAAAGCCTTGCCCAGCTTACCGACCGCTTGGGATGCCGATTCATAGGTGACATGAAACCGCTCACCGACTACCGCCAAATACGCGGTAGCTGTCAGCGCGCCGCCGGCGATGGTGTTGGCATCCACACCCAGCCCGTTAAGCTGCGAGGCCATATCCAGGAAGTTGGCAGTTGTACCGGGTAATCTATTTCCTAGGTCCGTGGCTATCTGGGAAATAGCCTCAAAACCAGCGCTAACGCCATCCTTGTTCATCAAGGTGTTTCTCAAGCCGATAGTAGCGCTTTCTACATCCATAAACGCCTTGGCCGGCACTGCCAACGCCGCGGCCAAACCGGCACCCATTACAACGCCATCCTTGCCCGCTGCCAGAAATTGGCGGCGAACTATATTCAGATTTTTGTTAATGACGTTCAGGCCTGGTGACATGCGGTCCACCATGCTGATCAGGGCTTTTAAATCGAAGTCTTTTGACATGACTATTTCTCCTGCCCGTTATAGGACGGAATACAAGCCGCCGAAGCGCTCGTGTTGGTTTTTAAACCAAGGCGGCAAGTCGGCAGCGACCGATTTGCAAAACGCCTGGCCCCGATCTTTAAACAACTCGATTACCCAAAGCTTTACCTCGGGATTAGCAGCTTCAAGTTTCCGCTTAATTTCGGTGAGCTCCTTTAGCTTTCGCACCGTCAAGCTCATCACCACATCCTTTTCGAAACTCGTGTCCAGGTAAATGCCCTCTCCCTCCTGCTTAATCTCGCAGCGCGTTAAAAAATGCCCTTCGGCAGTGGTAACGGTAAATCCCATCCTTTTCATAGTGTGTTCCTCAATTAACGCTCAGCCATTAGCCATGCTTTGTTGACATGCCCACCTCTGGCCGCCGTTCAATGCCTTGAGTACTTGCCTGCTCTGCCAATAGCCGCCATAGGTAAAGAATCCGGCTCGCTGCCAGGGTGGACTGTCAATAACGCCAAAGTGAATTACCTCGCCTTTGATATGATCGCCAGCGGGGGGCATGGATTGGCGCATTTAGCTAAAAATCGCCTGGATGCGTCCGTCAATATCGGCAACACATGAAAGCAAGCGCTCGTCATCGACAACCAGGGGCAAGACGCGCAATTCTTCAAAAATGCCGTTGAGCTGGCCCATTTTTTTGGGTGTTAACGGGCCGGCAGCCTGTACGCGTTCATGCAGAGTATTGACGACTTGCTGAAGGATCAGCGGTTTCATCTGCTGAAGCTTTTGCTCCTCAGCCTGAATAGCCGCCATTATTCGACGGCGTTGGTTTTCGATACTGGTCGCCAAGTCGTTATATTTGAGCTGCGCTAACTCAAGGTTGAGCCTCGCATCTGCCACTTCTTTCTCGGCTTCGGCAAGTTTATCGGTCGCTAAATCCTTCAACTGCCTGGCCAGTGGCTCAATTTTTGCCACACACAATTGCCTCTCGCTTGCGCGTTCCTGTAAATCGTCCCGGAACAACTGTCCGACAAACCCGGTTTTTAACAGGATATTTTCTAAAAATTTCATAATGTCTACTCCATTAAGAACCGGGCCAATGGCGAAGCCATGGCCCGGTTATATTGCTACACGGGCGACAAGTCGCCGGCCCGAACAGCGGCAGTTTGCTCGATAGCAAACGCCAGGCGGCGGGTCGCTTTCACCGTGATCAGGTTTTTGGTGAAGTTGTCGGAATCACTTTCAGAGACCTCGATCTCCACTTCCTGGCGGTCGTATATTGACCCGGCGGCCAGCGTATCAAGAACCGCAAAGGTGTCGACTGTCACCGAGCTAGACTCAATCACAGGCACCCCAAACAGCATCGGCAAGAACCCGTTCGCAATATCCATAGAGCTTAATGCCGCCGGTGTACTGGCCAGTAAATCTAAATCGAAGGCGAGCCAGTCAGCGGGGTTCAGCAGGATGGCATTAGGCACATAACCCGCCGCCCGCAAGTCACTAATCACCCTGCGAATGATTCGATGCCTGGGCAGCGGCGTGCCAACTGTCGCGGCGGTGTAGCCGTGAGGCGTGAAGTTTCCGCTCTGAAGTAATCCGGAAATATTGGGGGACGTGCCGTTACCGTTCACCAATTGGGAGTCGACGCGCCGTTGCACACCCCACGCCAACCGCGTGTTGATGTAGGCCACCAAGGCGGCATTATCCGCGGCCAACTGCTTGCTGACTTTAAGCCAGTGCGTTATCGTCGAGGTTGGCTGCTGAACCAATGTAAACGTCACGCTTGATTCAGGACCAGCCCCTGCCTCGGCAGTTTCCGCTGCCGCGTTGGTGTATACGTTTTCGCGTGAATACTCGACCATGTTCGAACTGGTTGGAATGTGCGCAAACAACTCTTCAATTTTCAGCTGTGAGAATGCCCCAGGTACAGCCCCTGGCCGACGATCCGCACCCACCAGGGTATTACCGCCTATTGTCACTGTGTTATTAGTGATCTCAAACTTAGCCCGCGAGCGGTCACCGCGCAGCAAATCATTAAAACCTTGATTCCGGATGATTTGACCGCCCCATCCTTGACTTGCAGCCAGCGAGCTTGATCCAGTGCCCTCGGCAACGCCTTTTTGCTTGAGAAGCAGAATCTCGTCGGCCAATTCGCGCTGTTTACATTGAACCGCTTCCAACGCGTTGACGGTTTCGGTAGAGACCCGATTAGACTCCTGAAGCTCTCTCTGGGCTTTCATTTGGAAGTCGGCCAGTGATTTTTCCACGCCGTCCAGCATTTTCATAACCGCGTCGGAGTTGCCAACCGTGCCTGCCATCAGCAGGCCAGTGAATAACTGGCTGTGATCCAGTGATGCCAGTCCGGACAGGCCAGCGACGACCTCATGAGGCGCAGCGCCGACATTGAACCCCAGGACCAGCAACCCTAAAGAAGCTATGCAAAGGCCGATAAATTTAAAAGTCTTCATAAATTAATTCCTGTAAAAATGTGTTTAGTTGAGGATCGATTTGGGTATTTTTAAATTTTCCAATCGCTCCAAAAATTTGGCGTCTTCGTCATCGACGGGTGGCCGGGTGAGCAATGTTTTCATTTTGGCAACCAGGGCGGTTGATTCCGTCTTGCTGAAATGGACGTCCCGAAAGAATCGCTCCAGGTCGCGCTCGTTCTCCAGTTCGGTGAAATCAGGCGCCCCCATTGGCGACAACTTCAGACGGTCATCGAACGGGCGGGCCTTGGCAGCCAAACCGACACGACCTAGAACCTCGTCGCAAAACCCAAGCGTCTTGGCCTCTGCCGCTGACATCCAGGTTTCTTTGCTCATCATGTCAACAATGGTCTGGCGGTCCAGGCCGGTACGCCGCACATAGATGTCGACAGCGGTGCCCTGGAGCTTTTCCATTAATGCGGCCATGTCGCGCAACTCTGCAGCATCGCCATAAGCGCCGCCTTGGGCGTTGTGGATCATGATGAAACCATCTTCCGGCATAGTGATCCGGTCGGCGGCCATCAAGATAATCGACGCCGCGCTGGCTGCCAGGCCATCGACATGCCCCAACACCTTAGCCGGGTGGTTTTTCAGCGCGCTATGAATCGCCAAGCCTTCCAACAGGCTGCCGCCAGGGGAATGAATGTTGAGTTCTAACGTGGTAACGTTACCCAGCGCCCGTAATTCGGCAATGAATTCTGCCGCCGTGATGCCACCAAGCCCAATCTCGTTAAAGATGCTGATTTTGGCGATATCTGCCGTTAGGTTTTTAATTTGATACCAGTTTTTCATTGGTTGTCTCGCACAAAAGACGACAGAAAGCCGTCGATTAAAATCGTGGTTTAAAAAAAACGATTGACATGTGCTGTTGCTGCATCTCGCAGCAGAGGATTTGTCTGATCGCGGCCAGCATCTCACTGGTTCGCTAGTCTTGCCGGAGTCACTCCGGTAAGCATTGTGAGTAATCGTATGAAATAAAATAATTCCCGTAAAACAGGGAATAAAGGGATTAAAAATAATTTATAATACCTATATTTATCAGTAACTTAATGGGCTTTTTCTATTCAAAAAATCCTAAATAAAAATTTAGCTGGCTAACGGGTCACGGTCGGCAAGGACTATGACTTTTAACCCCCCCCTCCCCATTGCTATACCCCCCTCCCAAAACTCGCGCGCCTGCAAGAAACTAATCGTGATCGGTCTAGCGCGGGGAAGGCTGTGAGTTTTCACCCCCCCTAACCAGTTGGATAAGTGGACGGAACACCTGTAATTTTTCAACAAATTGGACGTCTGCAAGCCGCGCTGCATCTGGCTTTGATTGCATTCCGTCCACTTGTCCACTGTTTTTTTCGATACCGGTTCATTTCGTGTATATGCATAATCGTCCGGTTTTCGCCGTTATTCTCTATATCTCTAACATGTATGAAAAAATAGGTGGACAAGTGGACGGATAGCGCCGCACCCCACGACACGCAAGGGTTAACAACGTCAAGCTATCCGTCCAGCTTAGGCTCATAAATGAGACCACATGGCTACTTATTAAGCCGCCTATCGTACTCATCCAGCCACTTGATCACCGACTCCCGCCGCCAGTCCTCAATGTTCCGCACCGCAAACAGACTGACCGTTTCGCGTTTACCTGTCGAGCGCTTACACATCATCGGCAAACACCCCAACTCAGCCATCACCGCCCCAATAGATTTGGCGCTGTATTTATCGTGCATGGCCTTAGCCACATCGATGGACCGCACACAATCTACGTTGAACGGGTAATCGCGGCCCGCTATCCTTTCCTCGATATCGTGTTTGAGCGGCGACTTACTGGTGCCAATCAGCTCCGATTTGAACTGAGTCAGAGGCGCTGGTTGTTTGGGATTGAAGTCGCTGATATCACGATCCAGCAGCCAGCGGACCACCAAGCCGTTGCCGCCGCCATCAAGCCAGGATCCCAATTCGTCGTAATAGTCCTTTGGCATTGGTTCCGCGTCTGTCCACACCGCAAAGTAACGCCTGTCGTTCGCAGATATATGCATTGCATCTTTGTAGTTGCTCATAAATATGGCCTGAACAATATTCGGTGTTTCGTAAAATCCCCGCCCGAACAATCTCACCCGCAACATATCCGGCGGCGCGGCCAACATCGGCTTCAGTTTGTTTTCCAAATCAAGCAAATCTGAGGTTCGAATCTCCTGGAAAACAACCAATTTGGAATGGTGAAGATAGTCAGTGAATGCCTCTTTCAATTCACCTGCCGGCGGCTCACATATATTGGCCTCCCCAAGCCCATACCGCAGGGGATTCAACAACATATCCTTACCCACTCCCATGTTCCCAGCGATTAAAATCGCGTGATTAATCTTGGTCGCCGGACGTTGCAAAGTGCAAGCCAGCCACCTTACTAAGTGATTCTGCTCAGCCGGGATGGGATACAGGTAATTAAGATGCTCTAGCCAGGGCCCCACATCCTCACGCGTAGCCTCATCAGGTAAACTGACGCCAGGATCGCGCCAGATATTCCAAAGCACCGCACCATCACGATGAACCGGGTTATCGGTTTCTCCAGGCAGATAAATCAGACCGTCAACCTTGATAGTGGCCGGATTTTTTAGAAAAACTGCCGATGGTTTGTGATCAGGAAAGACATGCAGAAACGCACCATCAAAGCCGTCTCGACTCAACTCGTTGCGCGTCACGGTATCGAATATCCGATTGTGATTTTTCAAAAACACAAAGCGTTTAAATTGATCAGTATCACCAACTGGCAGCGCATTGGGTTTACGTTTGTGTTTCTTTGCCGGCGTTTGTGCCTGAGTAGCTTCAGCCTCATAAACAGACATCGGCGGCGCCGGCGGCCTCCAGGACTCCGGCGGTGTATACCCCTTAGCTTTGGCAATGCCAAACAAGGTGGCCAGGCTCACCCCGCCCCCGGGTTTGAATGAATTCCACACTCGCCGCTGGTCAGCCAGGTTGAACTTGTCCGACTGCTGCGACCACTCACCCCACAACCCAAAAGCCTGATCACCTGCCCCGGTTGAGTGTAACGCCATGCCTATGGTGAGCCATTGGTCTCTGTCGTCAAAGTCTGGAATAAACCCGAGTGCTATGCGGATTTTCTTAACTTCAACCGCCGCTAAAGGATTTGCGACCGCTGGTTCAGATTGCAACACGATCGCCCGCTTTTTAGCGCGTAACTTTGCCAGAAGGTTACTTGGTAGCTCTGGCAAAGACGCACCTTCCAAAGGCGAATCACCATCCCAATAATATTTGCCACCCGTCACATGATTGGATGGTTCGACAACAATAAAACCACCATCCCCGCGAAGATCGATCCCCGGGTAAAAGTTGGTTGTCGACACACACTCCTGCCCGGCATATTTGAAACAAATGTGACTACCACCTGAGCCGGTCACCTGTACCACATCATCCGGGACCGGGCCGAGTTCACGCTTCATTTGCACCAGCGAATCATCGCCACCATGGCGAGGATCGACATCAATTACAAAAACTCCAGATGCCGCACCGGTTTGAATACCGAGATTCGCCTCAGGCCATTTTTTAAACCAGGCCTTTAATTCCTCTTTATCCGTAGTGGCATCACGGTGCCCTTTCTGCGTCAACGGATGTTTGCCAGCGGAGCGGCAATCAGTCTTGCCGCAGCTGCATATACCCCGTTCAGTAATCCAGTGCACCGGCAACACTGGCCAGCCCTGTGCCGCATATTTCAATGCGTACTCAATCCGCGACTCAATTGTTGGCACTGGACAACCTCTTGTAATGCGGGGCAACCGGGTGGCCTTGCCACATCGGTTCCTGCTTTTTGTAACAGTTCTTAAACTTCATCATCAAAATCACCCATTCTCATTTGCCATCGGTCCGACTCGACCGCAATCCGCGCGGCCATGTTGATAAGTCGTCTGAAAGAGAATTAGGCTTTTTGACTAGCAAACCACTGCGTAAACAATGGCTCGTTGATGTAAAACTTTCTCGCCGACAAAATCACCGCGCCGGACTTCGACAATCCATTGCGGGCGCGATTACGCATGAACCAAGTCAATTGACCGGGTGTGAACTTGTCGGCGTGTTTTTCCTGGAATTTTTCGAGAATAAGGATGTTATCCAGCGCGGGTGCAACTGGTTCGACTGGGTTTTGGTTCGTTTGCATCATTGCCACCTCTGATTAGTGAAGTTCTGCCGTGTTTCGCGGCATTGGTGACAATTTATTAAAGCAATTTATTCCCGCAAAACAGGGAATAAAGGGAGTTTAAACGGTATTTTTAAAAACCATAAGATATTGAATTTATTGTTATTTTTTAATGAGGATTCGATTGAAAAAACGTCGAAGAAATCTCTTTGTCAGAATATTTTTTTGGCCTGCCTCGCTTACCACGCAGCATCCCAATCTCTTTTAACCAATCGTCTACTTTTACAGGGTCTTTGCCAGGGTATTTTTTGTAAAAAGGTTTTAATTCATCCCGCTTTTTTGCCTCTGTACAAGTCATCCCCGGATTGCTTTCTAACATTTCTTTCCCGATTTTCTGAACCTTTTTTCTGTCAACCTCCTCCTCATCAATCGAGAATACCAGACCATCGCCGCCCTCAATCCACCATTTTTCCAGCTGGCAATTGTATGGAAACGGTTGATTTTCACTTTCAAGCCAAGCTATGAAATCAGCTTTCTTTATCTGAATGTGCCGATTTACTTCCCTCATAATTCTTAAACGATTGGAGTCCTCGAACGGGATACTCCCTATTGCCCCACGGCTTTCATCGGATGCAATTTCAGATTCTTCTTTGGCCGCCATATCAATGCCTACAAGCTTTCCAGACTTAAACGCCTCAAGCATGATCTTCACTCGCCAGCGTGCTCCGTCGTCATGGATTGGCGTTTTTCGCGGCCCCGATGGCGGTGTCGCCCAAAATATCGCTATTTCACCTAAAGTCATTTCGTCAGGCAAAGACAATCCTTCGTCATATCTAGCGAAGGCATTTAAATTTAAATTATCAAAAATACCCACATCAACACCTCTCTAGTGTCATTCTCAAAAAAGATACCAAGCCAGGCGGGTGAGATTTCCGCATTTCGCCCCGTCGGGCTAGGCTTGGTAAAACAGGTTAAGCCGCCTCTGGGCGAGGTGCTGGCGTGACGTTGGGGCGTGGTTTCTGGCGGGCTTGCCATAGGTCATACTCGGCCTGCATACGCACCCACGTTTCAGCGGTCGGGCCACTGGTCCAGGCTTCCAATCGAATCGCCATCTCTGCGCTGATCGCGGCCTTGCCGTTAATGACCCGCGACAATGCCACGCGTGACACACCCAATTGCGCAGCCGCCTCGGTAACGCCTATACCCAGTTCGGGCAAGACGTCCTCTTTCAAAATACTGCCCGGATGGGGCGGATTAAACATAGCCATGCAAACACCTCGTCAGTGATAGTCCTGATAGTCGATCAGAATGGCGTCTTCACCCTCAAACGCGAAGGTGAGACGCCAGTTCCCGTTAACCTTGACCGCCCAATGTTCGAATAAATCACCTTTGAGCGGATGCAGCTTCCAGCCTGCCACGTCCATTTCTTGCGGACTTTTGGCGGCATTCAACAACAGCAATTGCCGCGACAACTTGCTGGCGTGATCGGCATTGATGCCGGCCTTTGAACCGGTTTCAAAGAATTGCTGAACACCCTTATGGCGGAAACTCCTAATCATAACTTAGTGTATAGTTAGGCTTTACGCTTTGCAATTACTTTGCATCGTTCTCTGTCGCCACCTTAAACGGCTCCCCTCGATCGTCGTCGATTCCCACAACTTCACTTAATCGCAATGCCGACACACGTATGGCATCTGCTAAGGCGGCGAGTTCGAAACGGTCCTTGATGTCGTCATCACTCCAAAGTCGATGTAAAAGCATGTTTGACAGTTCTTCAACGGCGTTTATCAATCGGTAAGTTTCTGTTTCTGCGATATCTATCATGGTCGATTTCCTTAAGCGTTGATGGTTTCGCCTGATTTCCAGGCTTTAATGGTGTGATCAATGTCCTCGATTGGGTCGATTGCCACTCTAAGCGCCGGCAATAACTCGCTGTCTATCATGGCGTCAGAGACCAACTCCAGCACGCACCGCGCGCGCTCCGAACTCAACAAGACGGCATCAATCAATGCCATTTGTTCACGGCTGACTCTGTTTTGTGCTTGATTTTCTGTATCCATGGTGCTCTCCAAATTATTTTTACTCAATGGCCTCGGTGATAACACGCTCGACCAGCTTCGGTGGCTGGTAAATCGTTAGACGAATCCGGCGTGATCCTTCGCGGCCCCTCGCATGTGGATATCGAGAATGTCGGCAATATCATTTAAATCCGACACAATCGCCTGGAATATCACCGACGTTATCAGCCGGGTTTCAAACTCCCCATCCATAGACCACAACACGGCTTTGGAACGCTCCACCAAGCGCGTTACTTGATCGCCAATAGTCGTTTTAGCATCCAATTCAAAGTCGGTGCGCAAATGGAACCGGACAATAATTTCATCGATCATAGACAAATCATCGATAACGCTGGCCAACAAGATGGAACAGGTTTTATGGTCGGATATTTCAGGGGCCAACAGACTGGCAATCGCCTTGGATCGCTCGACGATAATCGAAATAGCATCGACCACTGCCGATTCAATATTCGCCGTATTAGCATCAAAGCGGTGTGAAAAAAGTGATTTATTGGTTTCCATGATTAGCTCCCTTGCCGGATGGCGGCTGTCATAACACGCTCGACCAGCTTAGATTTGTGCTCGGTGGATAAATGCGCGTAGCGTTTCGTGGTTTGAGTGGATTTGTGGCCTAACACTTCGCCGACTTCATACAGCGACGCGCCGGACATGGCCAGCAAACTGGCCGCACTGTGGCGTAGATCGTGAAATCGGAAGTTTTCGACCCCCGCCTCTCGCAATGCCTTGTCCCAATGCTTTTTGAACTCGAACGGCCGTTCTGGCTTGTTCTCGCTGGCAAAAACAAGCGAGACACCCACCTGGCGCAGCGGCCTTAGTTGGTCCACAACAAAGTCAGGCAGAGGACACCAGCGGGGGTCGCCGTTTTTGCTGGTTGCCAACCTGGCCAGATTGTTATCGAAGTCGATGTCACTCCACCGGAGGTTAAGCACTTCGGCTTTGCGCATGCCGGAAGTCAACGCCATCAGCACCAACAAATGCAGTTTGTTCCAGTCCGCTTTCTGACACGCATCCAAAAGCCGGATCCGTTCGCCTTCATCCAGGAATCGATTAATCTGGTTGTTCACCTTGCGCGCGGCCACCCGCGCGACCGGATTGGCGACAATATAGCCCTCGAAAATCGCATATCTGAAAATCGCCGACAGTACGGTGCGATACCGATTGACGGTAGACGGCGAACGATCACGATTAATTGCCTTGGCCTTGCCGGCACCATCGCCGCGCAGCACCTTGCCAGCTTCAAAGGCTTTAAGCCGTTGGCGGATCATATCCGCGCTGATGTCGACCAACTTATAGTCACCCAGGCAGGTCTGCCAATACTGCGCCCGCCTGGCTTGGTTGACCGCGTCCTTGCCTTGCCATTGGCGCATATATTCGTCGACCAGATCAGCAAAACGCAAACCCGCGCCGCGCGAGCCCAAGGCTTCCATCATTTCATGATCAGACTCGATGCGCTTTACCCAGGCTTGCGCATCGCCTTTGCGGGTGAAGGTTTTGGATTTTATTGCAATGCCGCGCTGGGTGATGATCGCCTTATAGACGACACCCGACTGACGTTGAATTTTTCGGATGGTAGCCATTATGCTGGCCTCTCGTCGCTGAAAGCTGCCGAAAATTGCGGCAAAGCGTAGTCTCTCAGGTTGAGTGATAAAGCAAGCTGCCGCAATGTTTCCGAATCAGAGTCTACCGGCAGCGATTCGAGCAATCGCTCATATACGTCTCGGCCCCGTGACAGCGAATAAAGTATACGTTTTCGTGGATCGTCATCGCCCTCGCCAACATAAAAGCAGCGCAGATCTTGAATGCAATACCCTGTCAGGCCAAAAACGCTGCCAAAGCGCCGCGCCTCACCCTCTGTGGGAAAGCCGGGAGAGGCCAACAAATGATTGTCAGGATGATGAACAGTCCAAAGTCGAATGACTGGGTGGTCG
>MSXO01000068.1:0-14105 GCA_002083615.1 Proteobacteria bacterium ST_bin11
TAAAATCAACAGCCTGCTAAAAGGATGACCCCCCACTATTCTCATGGCTATGGATGACCGCTTGCCGATGCGCATAATGGCTGCGGGCAAACGGGTACTCGCTGGCTCAACCGATTTTCTAGGAATGAAAGCAAACTCACTTTCTGTCAGAGATGGTCCTGGTGGCCCCAAAAATTCTCAATCGTTTGGCGCTTCGTGGTAAATTTTGGCCTGTTCCTTATTTCGTTGGTTCCGCTATGACCACCATTCGCCAAGACGATTTCATCCAAAGCATCGCTGATGCTTTGCAATACATCTCCTATTACCACCCGCAGGATTTCATTCAAGCTTTGCATGCGGCTTATCAGAAAGAGCAAGGCCCGGCCGCGAAAGATGCGATGGCGCAAATCCTGATCAATTCGCGGATGTGCGCCGAAGGCCGACGACCGATTTGCCAGGATACCGGCATCGTCACGGTGTTTTTGAAAATAGGTATGGAGGTGCGCTGGGACGCAAAGTTGGGTATCAGCGACATGGTCAACGAAGGCGTACGTCGAGCTTATCTGCATCCAGATAACCTGCTACGGGCTTCGATCCTATCCGACCCAGCCGGTAAGCGCATCAATACCCAAGACAACACCCCGGCGGTCGTCCACATGGAACTGGTGCCTGGCGACACAGTGGACGTGGAAGTCGCCGCGAAAGGCGGCGGCTCGGAAGCCAAATCCAAATTCGTGATGCTCAACCCGGCCGACAGCATCGTCGATTGGGTGATGAAAACCGTACCCACCATGGGCGCCGGCTGGTGCCCGCCTGGCATCTTGGGTATCGGCATCGGCGGCACCGCCGAGAAGGCCATGCTCCTGGCTAAGCAAGCTTGCATGGGCTCTATCGACATCCAGGACTTGATCGCGCTCGGCCCCAGCAACGCGTTGGAAGAATTACGACTGGAGTTGTACGACAAGGTGAATGCACTGGGCATAGGCGCGCAAGGTTTGGGCGGCCTGACCACGGTGCTGGATGTAAAAATCCTCGACTACCCAACCCACGCGGCCAACAAGCCAGTGGCGATGATCCCCAACTGCGCGGCCACCAGGCATGCACATTTCGTATTGGACGGCTCGGGCCCAGCCGTATTAACGCCCCCCAAATTATCGGACTGGCCAGAAATCACGCAATCTGCCAGCACGGCGCGCCGCGTCAATATCGATGGTCTGACCAAGCAAGACGTCGCCGACTGGAAACCCGGCGAAACCTTGTTGCTGAGCGGCACCGTATTGACCGGCCGCGATGCCGCACACAAGCGCATCGTCGATCTGTTGAACAAAGGCGAGTCCTTACCGAACGGCGTCGATTTAAAAGACAAATTCATTTATTACGTCGGCCCGGTCGATGCGGTGCGTGACGAAGTGGTTGGCCCGGCAGGTCCGACTACAGCCACCCGAATGGACAGCTTTACCGACACCGTGCTGGAAAAAACCGGTCTGCTGGGCATGATAGGCAAATCGGAACGCGGCCCAGTAGCGATAACGGCCATTGCCAAGCACCAAGCCGTCTATTTGATCGCGGTCGGCGGGGCGGCTTATTTAGTCTCCAAGGCCATTAAGCAGGCGCGGGTCGTGGCCTTTCCCGAGCTAGGTATGGAAGCGATTCACGAATTTGTGGTGGAAGATATGCCGGTGACGGTGGCGGTCGATAGTCGTGGAGAGTCGATTCACAATACCGCACCGAAGGAATGGCAATCAAAAATCGGCAAAATTCCGGTGGTGTTGGCGTAAGTTATAAGTAGATCGGAAAATTAGAGACGCAGGGATCGCGTCTCTAAGCCACATCGTCGAACGCTATCCCCTCATAAATTTCGGCAACGGCCAATTCCAAGCCAATAGACTGCAACACTGCACGATCATCGGCTCGATAAAGCCGTAAATCCCATTGATTGTCGCGGCTATAGCATTCGACGCGTTGTGTGTCTTGAGCAATCAGCACGTATTCTTCCAGACTGGATAGTTTGCGGTAATGGTGAAACTTTTCGGCGCGGTCGTAGCGTTCGGTGGTATCAGATAACACTTCGATAATCAACTTCGGCTGGCTGTTGTAATGTTCGGAGGTGTCGGTCGCAGAACAGGTAATATGCAAATCCGGGTAAAAGAAACAGTCATCCTGGGCGGTTTGGACATTCACCTTCATATCTGAATTGAAAACCCGACAAGGTGTGCCGCGTAAATGCGAAAAAACCAACCCAGACAGGTTCATGCTGATAATGTTGTGTGACCTTTTCGCCCCTGCCATCGCATAAACATCACCATTAATATATTCGTGCTTGATGTCACTGACCAATTCGCCTTGCAGATAATCCGCCACGCTGATCGATAATTTTTCCGCTAACGCCATTTACGTTTCCTCGTGTTCGCCTACCTGTGATTTTAGCGGCTACCGGCGTTAAGCGATAGCACCGAACCAAAACCATGCACTGTACCCGGCTGCCGATTAGCCGGCATGAATAATAATGGCTAAACTCAAAACGTCTTTTCCGCTTGGTCTGCCATGCAAATCGCTTCTTTATTATTCATCGGGTTTTCTTTGGGCGCGGCACTGTTGTTAATCGTCGGTAAGCTCTTGCAGCGCCAGGAATTGCAACGCGAGTCTGCGCCATGGGCCGGATTTTTGTTGATCGCCGGCTTGGCAGGTATTCAAATCCTGCATCTGGGCTGGATATTGAGCCGATTCGATTACCTGCACTCATCGCTGTATTTGCTACTGCTATACAGCATCGCCCCCAGCTTTTATTTCTACAGTCGCCAACTATTGCTTACCCAAGTTCACTGTCGCTGGCACGACGGCCTGCACGTTTTACCTTTAGTATTGTGCTTTTGCTTGCCTTACCACCTGGCCTTACCCGGTGCATTTTTAATTGGCAGCGGCTATTTACTCTGGCTGGCAAAAACGGTCTATGCGTTGCGCGAACAACGCCGGCGTTTTCATCTGGAGCTGTTGGCGTTGGGGACTTTGTTTGCGATTGCCCTGGCGGTGTTGGTGTTGGGTTTTATTTGGCCCTTGCTCAATGAAACCGACTTTATCGGCGCTTACAGTATCTTGATTGGTATGGCGTTTTTTGCGGTGGCGTTGACCCTGCTGCGTTTCCCCGGCATCGCCGCCGACGTGTCGGAAGCGGTGCAAGCGGCTTATGCGGAATCGACATTAAAAAATGTAGATAAGTCCGCAGTGTTGGCCAAGCTCGACGTGTTGATGACACAGGACAAACTATATGCGTTGGAAACCCTGAATCTAGCCCTGCTGGCCGAGCAATTGGAGGTGAGTCAGCATCAGTTGTCGGAGCTGATCAATACCGAATTTCAACAAGGCTTTTCCCGCTATATCCGCGAGCAGCGCATAGCCGCAGCGAAACAACTGTTATTGGCAGAACCCAACGCATCGGTATTGTCGATAGGCTTGACGGTGGGCTTTAGTACCCAGTCCAATTTTTACGCGGCGTTTCGCGATATCGTCGGTGTGGCGCCAGGACAATATCGAAAAACACATACCGGCTAAAGAAAAAACTCCATTTTTATCATTTTGTAAATATACATGACGTTGATATTTATGGGTTTATATCCAGCGTAAATTATTTATATTCCTGTCCTATCAATCTGGAAGCTCGTCCAAATTGCTGTCGTTAACCTGCTCCTGCCTCTCAACTTTTGGAGCAAAACCATGAATATTCTATTAACCGGCGCGACCGGTTTTATCGGCAACGCCGTACTACGCGAATTGCTGCGACAGGGTCACCGGATCACGGCCTGTTGTCGTCACCCCGAACAGCTGCTGATCGATCATCCAAACCTGACCCCATTAAAATTGGACTTCGCCAAGGCCGGTGCAATCGACTCCTGGCTGCCGCATCTGCAAGCTATCGATGCAATCATCAACTGCGTCGGCATTATTGCCGAGAACAAAAACCAGAGCTTTGCCCAATTGCACACCCAAGCACCCGTAGCCTTATTTGAGGCAGGTGCCCAAGCAGGGGTAAAAAAGATCGTGCAACTTTCAGCTCTTGGTGCCGATGCGGATGCGGAATCGGCTTACCACCTGAGTAAAAAAGCCGCAGACGTCGCCTTACAGGAATTGGTCGTGGATTGGTTTGTGTTGCAGCCGTCGCTGGTTTACGGCCACGGCGGGCAAAGTAGTGGCTTGTTTCATGCCTTTGCGGCCTTACCAGTGCACTTGCTACCGGATGGTGGACGCCAGTTTTTACAACCCATTCATATTGACGATGTAGCGGCTACGGTCTGTCGTTGTCTTGAGCCCGCTGTATCTGGCCGTAAGACCTTGGCCTTGGTTGGCCCCAGTCCGATAACTTATGCGGACTGGCTGCAAGGGCTTAGGCGGCGACTGGGCAAACCCAAGACAAAAACGTGCTCCATTCCTTACCACTATGCGTTGATCATGGCGGGTTTTGGCAAATGGCTGGGCGAGCCGATTTTGAGCAAAGACAACGTAGCGATGCTGAATCGAGGTAATTGCGCAGATCCGGGCCATCTCACTCAGTTTTTGGGTCGAGCGCCCGTCAACTTGAACGAGCAATGGTTCGAACAAGCGGCCAGCCAAGCCGAGCGTTGGCATGCGGGTTTGTATTTTCTCAAGCCTTTGCTGCGATACACGATTGCCTTCGTCTGTTTATGGAGCGGTATCACCTCGCTGTTTTTCTATCCGCATCAGCTCAGTTATCAGTTGCTGGAACCGCTCGGGATCAACGGCTTGGGCGCGCCAATGGCTTTATACGGTTTGGCGGCAATGGATATTGCCTTGGGTCTGGCAACTTTAGCGCGGTTTCGGATCAACAAACTGCTGCTTTGGCAGTTCTGGATCGTCCTGGGCTATAGCCTGGTAGTGGCGTTGCGCTTGCCGGAGTTTGTTTTCCACCCGTTCGGCCCACTACTGAAAAACCTGCCGTTTTTAATGTGTTTGTTGATGGTTAGAGCAATCGAAGGAGAACAGTCATGATGTATTTATCGTTAAAATTGATCCACATCCTCAGCGCCATCGTCCTGTTCGGCTTGGGTTCCGGCACGGTGTTTTACAAGGTAATGGCCGACAAAAGCGGCGATCATGCGGCAATCGCGACAACCAGCAAACATGTAGTGTTGGCCGATTGGTGGTTCACCACACCGACCGTGATTATCCAGCCGCTAACCGGTGTCTTACTGGCCGAGCAATTGTCGGCCTCGTTCGGCGACGGCTGGCTGTGGTGGACATTGGTGCTGTATTTAATCACCGGGCTGTGCTGGTTGCCGGTGGTGATTTTGCAGATCCGCATGCGCGACATCGCCGTCCAGTCACTGGCCCAAGGCCGAGCCTTACCTTATCTGTACCACTACTATGCCAAGATTTGGCTATGGTTGGGTGTGCCGGCTTTCTTCGGCATGATAGGCATCACCACCTTGATGGTATTTCACAACTCACTCTGGAGCTAAGCCATGTTTGTGTCATTAATGCAAAAAGTATTGGGCGACGACTGGCAACATCTGCCGGAAGTGATTCAAAGACATTACCGAATTTGCAACGGCCAACAAAGTCGGCTCGTGGGTAAGATGGAAATAGGCTATCCAATTTATCTGTTTCCGTTGATTTGGCTGATTCATTTATTTGGCGGCTTGTTGCTGTGGCGTGGGCAGGCTGCACAGGCCGAAGTGGACAAGGCCGCCGACGGCGAACTATTGCATTGGCATAGGACGATGACTTACGCCGATGGTAAAACTGATTGCTTCAGTTCCAGGATGAGTTATGCGGCTGACCACGAGTTAGTCGAACTCATAGGCTTTGGCTTTGGTTTGCGCTTGAACGTCAGCGTCAGGAACGGCGAATTGCTGTATTGCAGCAATGGCCATTTCTGGCAATGCGGTTCGCTACGCATGAACATTCCGGATTGGTTGTTACTCGGTTCGGCAAGCATCAGCGAACGTGCAATTTCTGAGGACGAGTTCTATCTGGACTTCAGCATCCGCCATCCCTGGTGGGGTGTCAGTTATTACTACCGGGGTAATTTTCGTTATCGCTGATAATGGGTTAGCGTTTGGCAATGACGTTAAGTCAAGATTTGCACTTGCTGCAGCTTGGAGTTTATTCGCCCTTTGACGCCCTTACTCCGAATCAATCGGAACCAACAAGTTGTTAGCAGAGGGGCATTGGCGCTACCGGAAGGGCACTGACAGGCTGAATGTAGAGTGTCCTTCCCAAGTATAAGCGTCCTGGGTATATCGGCAAGGACTCTGGTTACCGTTTTGCAAGCAGGCCCAATTAATTGCAGCCAGGTCGCTAAACCGGAGGAACTTAAGCGTTAAGGCCTGCCAACCAGGCAAATGTCTCCAGCGGCAATCGCTCGCAGGCATGCAGTGAGGAGCAACAAAACCAAGAGGCGTTTACCGCCTGTTCGCGGCTGTGAGTGCCACACGGAATCAACTTTATTGCTGCTTCTTAGTTAATCCAGATCCGCTGGCAAACGTGGGTAATCGGTATAGCCGATTTTTGGGTCCCGCCCACCAGCGCCATAAAAGGTTTCAGCCTGATACGGGTTTAGAGGAGCATTCAGTTCCAGACGGCGGACTAAATCGGGGTTGGCAATGTAATCTTTGCCAAATGAGACTGCATCCGCTTCGCCGGCTGCAATGACTTGCTGCGCAGTTTCCCGATCAAAACCTTCGTTGGCAATCAACACACCTCCGAAGCGTTTTTTCAACTCGGGGCTGATGCGATTTTCTCCGAGCGATTCGCGAGTAAATATGAAGGCGATGCCGCGTTTGCCCAATTGTTCTGCTAGGTAGCCGAATGTGTAAAGAGGATTTGAATCGCCCATGGTATGCGAATCGCCCCTGGGCGCTAGATGCACGCCAACGCGACCCGCACCCCACACCGAAATAGCGGCATCGGTGGCTTCGAGCATCAAGCGGGCACGATTTTCCACCGAACCACCGTAGGCATCGGTTCTTTTATTGGTGCTATCCTGCAAAAACTGGTCTAACAGATAACCGTTGGCGCCGTGAATCTCCACGCCATCAAACCCTGCCCGTTTCGCGTTTTCCGCGCCTTTGCGGTAGGTCTCGACGATGCCAGGGATTTCAGTGATGTCCAAGGCTCTGGGTGTCACGTAGTCGCGCATTGGCCGCAGCAGACTAACATGCCCCACGGGCGAAATCGCGCTGGGTGCGACAGGCAGATCGCCGTTTAGGTAATCCGGATGCGATACGCGGCCAACATGCCAGAGTTGCAGGAATATGCGGCCACCGGCAGCATGAACCGCTTGAGTCACGGTCGTCCAGCCCTGCACTTGCTCATCCGACCAAATACCTGGCGTGTCCGGATAGCCAACGCCCTGCGCCGATACGCTGGTGGCCTCGCTCAAAATCAACCCGGCATCCGCTCTTTGCCCGTAGTATTCGGCCATCAATTCGTTAGGCACGCGACCAGCACTGGCCCGGCAACGCGTTAACGGCGCTAGCACGATTCGGTTAGGTAAATTGATGTCGCCAACTTCGATGGGTTCAAACAGGTTGCTCATGCGGTCTCCATGTTAAATGCTATTCATAAGCCTTTTACCTTACTACACGCTGTCCAGCTATGTTTATTCTGGGTATTTTTTAGTATCCGGCCCGTAAACGCTGTTCGCCTTTCTAAAGTCCGACCGTATTTGCTTTGGCAAACTCAGCCAGAGCGGAAGAACTGCAGTCGAAAAGGCCGGGAAAATTAACCAGACCAGCGACTACCAAACTCAAGGGCCTGATCTATAAGTCGCTATGATTTTATCTGCTGCTTATCCTAAAATTAAAGTACTCAAAGAAAACAATAGATTGCTGTTCGGTACCGAGAACTTAACGCTTACATCCAAACCATCAGTTCAAGGTTAGCCCGCAAAATCGTTACAGTTGCCAATTAGCCCCGACGCGGATAACATCATTTAAGCCGCTAGGCTAATTTCCTATTCTGATTACCTTCACCTCAGCCAAGGAGAATTGACGTTGACACTTGCTGACCGCGACTTTAAAGCGAGAGTATTGATCGCCGACGACATGAAACTCATGCGGGACATGCTCCGAAAATACTTAGAATTAGCCGGCTATCTGGTCCAATCCGCCAGTGATGGCGTCGAGGCCTGGCAGATACTTAATAGCAGCAAACACCCTTTCGATATTGTCGTCACGGATCGAAATATGCCGCACATGGACGGCATGGAGTTACTAGCCAAAATCAAAAACGACCCGCACTTTGCCGAGTTGCCGGTGATTTTTCAGACGGTGGTCTCGTCGCGGGACGCTATTGTAGAAGGTATCAATGCTGGGGTTTACCATTACTTGACCAAACCTTACGACGAAAAAGTCTTACTGGCATTTGTGGCGGCAGCTATAGATGACAGTCGCCGCCACAAAGCCCTGAAAACCCGTATTACCAACAAAAGAGCCGCACTGGGCTTACTCAGAAAAGCCGAGTTTAGCTTCCGGACCTTAGATGAAATCAAGGATTTGACCGAACTACTAGCGGATTTATCAGGCAACCCGGAAAGAGTTGCCACCGGACTTTCCGAGTTACTAATAAACTCTGTCGAACACGGTAATCTCGGCATTAGCTACGCAGAAAAATCGGAACTGGTTCGCCAGGGCCACTGGCGAGCAGAAATAGATCGCCGGCTCAAGCAGCCCGAGTATCAAGACAAACTCGTGTTTGTTAAAATTGCTAGAGAGCCAACCCGGACCACTTTTACAATCAAAGATCAAGGCAACGGCTTCGATTCATCAACTTTCCTGAACTTCTCACCGGAACGCGCCACCGACCTACATGGCCGGGGCATCGCTTTATCCCGGATGTTAAGCTTCGACTCACTTGATTACCTCGGAAAGGGCAATCAAGTTATTGCCAGTGTGAATCGGGCAAGCAATTTGCCAAGCTAAGTTTTAATCACTGGGTCCCATTCATCACGGATATTCGGTGCGAACTAAGCCTGGCGAAGCCGACTGTGGCAAACCCTTAACAACAACAAAAAAGTGCTTAGACCCCGGCTCATACTGAAAAACAATTCTCAGTTAAGAGATGTTTAAGCCTGAGGGAGAACAATGAGCCGCAACTGAAGATCCCGGATAAGGAGGGTTTATGTTCAGGCTTACCACACTGTTGGCAATCATCTTAAGCTTTTCAAGTGCAACGTTTGCGCACGATGACGACTGGGGCAGTAGGCGCCAAGACGCTTATCGCCGGGACACCTATAGATATAACTATAACACCCCGTATTACCGGACATATGCGCCGCCGCCCGCAGTGGGCTATTACCAAGCACCGGCAGATTATTATGGGTTGCCGCCAGTTAGAGGATTTGTTTACCAACAACCCATCCGTGCGCCGCGTTGTGATCGGAATATACGGCGAGGTTGGTAGTCGTGAGCACAAGAATACGCCTGGCGCTAATTTTTTTGAGTCTGACGATGTTGAGCGGCTGTGTGGCTTACGCGCCCTATGCCGACCATTATCCCGCCACGTATAGCCCACCCGGTTATGGCAGCTACGGATACAGTTACGGTTATTCAGCGCCGGTTGTGCCGGTACCCATGTTTCGGGGCGGATGGGGATATAGAGGCCATAGGGGCTATGGCGGCCATCACGGTCATGGGCATCTCGGTCACCACGGATATCATTAAACTGGGTATCGGCCAAATGGCGCGTGACATTATGTCGCATTCCAGGCATAAGCAAACGCTGATACTATACGCACTATTGCAGAGATGTTCAGCGCAATAACTTCCTCCCTCAATCCGACCTCGTGTCGGTATTTTTTTGCCTAAAGAAAGTGCTTCTTCACGTGCTGCAGGTTTATGAACCCATCAATCAGACGGCGTTTTTTGTCTGAGCGGATCGAGCAGAGATTTCAAGCCGTTGTGATCTATCTCCTGCATCAATGCCAATAGTCTGCCCAGTTCGCCGCCAGGAAATCCCTCGCGCGCAAACCAATTGAGGTAGTAACCGGGCAAATCGGCAATGACGCGGCCCTTGTATTTGCCGTAAGGCATAGTAACACTGACCAGCTTTTGTAAATCTTCGGGTTTCATTGATGAGTTTCCCTGGCTATTCCCTCTGACCTGTTAAGCTTAAATAAAGTACATCGTTCTAATCGGCTTGAAATGACAGGAAGTTGCATAAGATAGCGAAATGGTCTTCAAACAGCTCTTCTTCCAGCGCCGGTAACTGCGTGATTGCTACCCAAGCCACGCTTTCAAGATCGTCCGCAGCTTTTATCTCAGGCCAAGTTTCATCAAGCCAAGCTGTTTCCAAAGCAAAGTGATGCGCATGGGTGATTACCCGGCCACGGCATGATCTTCTCGGGTGGGAAAAGACTTTAACGTGTTGCAGACAATCGCGCAAAGTGGCATCCGGCAGATTCAGGCTGGTTTCTTCCTTCAACTCGCGGATCGCACCTTGTAATAAGGATTCGCGTATTTCCAGGAAACCGCCGGGGATAGCCCATAAACCTTTGCCTGGATGATTCTTGCGTTTGCCAAGTAATACATGATCGTTGCAGGTAACCACGGCATCCACTGTCGTCGAAATAACGTCCCAGGGAATGCCGGCGTAGACTTGATTGTCCTGGTCGATTTTAGCGTACTCGGCTTTTAATGCCGCGTATTCAGGACTATTGGACCAATCATTTAGAAATTCCCGCACTGGCATAGAAATGCGACTGACGATATTTGCCAAGGCTATCCCGGCACTTTCCGCTGCAAAAAGCTGGTTGCGCAACGCCGTGGCATCGATATCAAGCTCGGACTCTATCTCCACCATCGACCAAGCGGGAAAATTATTCAGATAATAAGTGGACTCGTCCTTTTTAAAACCGACCAACGCGACCCGGTGGGCGTCGGAAACATATTCCGCAACCTGCCGTCTGACATCGGCATTCCAAAGTGTGTCGTCGTAATAATCCCGCACCGGCAAAAACCGCAGGCGAGCTTGATCGCTCTCCGGCAGCGTCGCAGCAATCATAGCGGCACGTTCGGTCCATTTAAACGGATTGCGGATGTTTCTGGACTGAAAGGACGAACCGACAATCACCAATACCTCATCGGCGATTTCCAGCGCCCGGTTGGTGAGCTGTTCATGACCCTTGTGATAGATTTGGTAACGGCCAATTACTATAGCTTTTTGGTATTTCGACGTCATGTTCGTCCTTAGTGCTTGGCCGCAATCGGCATTTGCCGGCCAGCGCCAAACGCTCGTGGCCGCACGCGAATGATGGGGGGCGCTTGCCGGCGCTTGTACTCGTTGCGCGCTATCATGCCGACGATGCGTTGGTACACCGCTTCGCCGGCGGTGGTGGCTCGATAGCTAGCCACAAAGTCGCGGGCCTGCTGATATTCCCGCCCAGCCAGCTGCTTGCCTTCGATCAACAGTTTCAAGATTTCATCCAGGACCTCGTAAGGCGGCAAACTATCGGTGTCTTTCTGATCGGGCGCCAGTTCGGCGGATGGCGGTTTCGTTAAAATAGCTCCAGGAATAATTTCTCGCCCCGTACGCTGATTGATATAAGCGGACAACTGATACACCTCGGTTTTGTAAAGGTCGCCGATTAGACCCAAACCGCCGTTGGTATCGCCGTACAGAGTGCAATAACCGACCGATATTTCGCTTTTATTGCCGGTGGTGAGAACCATCGCGCCGGTGTGGTTGGAGTAGGCCATCAGGATGGTGCCGCGTAGGCGGGCTTGCAGATTTTCCAAACTCAAACCACGCAGGTCGTCGGTAAAACTGCTTTGAAATTGCGTGCCAAAATCATTGACTAGCGCCTTGATCGGGTAGCTGTAAAGTTGTACACCCAAGGCATCGCAAAGCAGTTGCGAATCGCTCACCGAACCGCTGCTGGAAAATGCCGACGGCATCGTGATGGCGATAACATTCTCCGGCCCCAAGGCCTCGGCGGCAATGGCAATCGTCAGCGCCGAATCGATGCCGCCCGACGAACCCACCACGACTTGCTTGAAGCCGCAACGTCGGACATAGTCCCTTAAGCCCAACAAAATATGTTGCAGAATGAATTCCTGATCGTTATCGACTTGGGGTTTGGCCGGTTGCGCAATGGTTTGAAATCCGTCCTCTACAAAATTCAACGCATCTATTACGGTTTCAAAAGCCGGCCACTCGCGCGCAATCTCGCCGTTGGCGTTCACCGCAAAGGAAGCGCCGTCGAACACAATACTGTCTTGTCCGCCGACTTGATTGACATACAGTATCGGCAAGCCATGTCGGCGGGCCGCGCCGCAAATCACGTGATGGCGTTGTGCGCGCTTGCCGATATTGGAAGGGCTGGCATTGATGCTGACCACCAAGTCCGGGCGAACCTCAGCAAGCGCTTCGTAAGGATTGACCGGATAATCGGCGGCATTGTCGTTCCAGCCGTCTTCGCAAATCATCAGTCCAACTTTGTAGCCGTCGATGTCAATGCTCACCGCGCCCAGTTGACCCGGTTCAAAGTGACGGCGCTCGTCGAAAATATTGTAAGTAGGCAGCAACTGCTTGTGATATTCGGCAATTAGCTCGCCGTTACGTATCGCAATCAGCGTGTTATACAGTGGCTTGCCTGGGCCATTGGATTTTGTCGGCATGCCGACAATGGCGTTGATGCCCGGAAACTGTGTTGAAAAAGCGGTTAGCTCCGCCAGCACTTCGTAAGCTTTGCGGATAAACGCCGATTCGTTCAACAGATCACCGGGGTAATAGCCGCATAAAGATAGCTCCGGGAATACCAACAGTTGCGCCTGCTGCTCGCCGGCTTTCCGAAAAGCATCCTTGGCAATTTCAAGGTTGCCGGCAAAATCACCGGCCATCGGATTGATTTGAGCGATGGCGACGGTCAAGGCATTACGTGTAGACATAAAAAATTCCTATGCAGAATTTAGGCGTAGTGATTAAAAATCTGCCGCAAATAGGCAATAAAGGTTTGGTCGTTGCATAAGGTTTTGCCGGGAGCGTCGGACAGTTTCGCCACCGGGTCGCCGTTACAGCGCACCAGCTTCATCACAATATTCAAAGGCTTGGGGCCGCCAAGATCGTTGGTTAAATGGGTGCCGATGCCAAAGCCAAGTTGAATGCGATCCGCAAAATGCTGATACAGGCCAATCGCCTTGGGTATATCCAAACCATCGGAAAACACCAGGCGTTTGCCGTGCGGATTGATGCGCAGTTTTTGATAATGGCCGATAGCTTTCTCACCCCAAACTACCGGGTCGCCGGAGTCATGGCGCAGGCCGTCAAACAACTTGGCAAAATACAAATCAAAATCGCGCAGGAAAGCATCCATGCCGATAGTGTCGGTCAAGGCAACGCCCAAGTCACCGCGAAACTCCTGCGCCCAATCTTCTAAGGCCATGCGCTGAAACTCGCGCAGCCGCACCACATGGGCTTGGTAAGATTGCAGATACTCGTGCGCCATCGTACCAATCGGCGTTAAACCGAATTGTTTGGCCAGATAGACGTTGGACGTACCTTTGAACAAGCTCGGCACTTCGGCTTGAAACGTCCGCACCACTTCTTCTTGCCAACTACGCCAGGCGCGCCGGCGTAAACCAAAATCGAAAATCTCAAAGGCATGGGTTTTTGCGGGTTGCTCGGCAAAAGCTTTCAGGGTAGCCAATTTTTCCTGCAACCGGCGCCGGCCTTCAGTCAGTAACACGGCCTGGTCGAAGCGGCGAAAATACAATTCAGAGACAATGTATAAACAAAATATCTCGAAATTCATCACATGCACTTGCGGGCCCTGGGCTTGAATTCTCAGGGTGTCGCCTTCGGCAAATGCCTTGATGTATTTGCTTCTAAAGCGAAACAAGGACAAGAACTCGATAAAATCCGGCTTTAAATAACGCAGCTTGGCTAAGTAGGCCAGCTCGTCTTCGGCGAATTGCAAGGAACAGAGCTGATCCAGTTCTTGTTTGACATCGCCCAGCAAGTCAGCCAGCGGATATTCCGGTGTGCTCCGACAGATAAAATCGTATTCGGCACTGGCTTCCGGGCGCTTATGCAGCATGGTTTGCCACATCGGAAATTTGTATAAATCGTTTTCTAGCAGGCTTTTGACGATGGCAGTCATGGGCATTCCTTAA
>MSXO01000068.1:14174-27360 GCA_002083615.1 Proteobacteria bacterium ST_bin11
GCGCAGTTCGGTAAAAAATTGCTCGACTGCCGCTTCGAATCCACTCACAGGACTCATGCAGTCAGTCAGAATTACCAGCTTGTGTTTTAGCTCTGCGGCACCGAACTGCAAGAGGTCGCAAATCGTTTCTTTGACGCAATGACTGCTGGCTTGGCCGGCGATTATTAAACGATCCGACTGAGCGAGCATTTTCAACACGGCCAGATTCAAGTGCGTAGCCTGATCGGCAGGATCGGGAATTACCGCCTTTAACGCCGAAAAGCTTTCCGTCCAAATGTTTTCGCCTTTTTGCATAAAGGTAACGGGCTTGCCGGTCCGCGTTTCCCAATTGCTTAAGGCTTGGGCCAGTTCAGTATTAAGATTGTGTCCCGGTGTACCGATTAAACAATGCGGCGGCCACAGTATAAAAGGCCGCTGCATCTGTTCCAGTTGCGTCAGGTAGTTTAGAACATAGTCGTTTTGCTCTGGTGAAGTTTGCGCCGCTGCCAGTCGGTAGCGACCGGCTATAAAGTCAGCGGAAGTGACCAAGGAAAAGGGCGGCGGGGCTACCTCATGTTCAGTTAGCCAAGAGGTGTTGTGCGCCAGATCGACCATGTGATGGGTATCTAGCGTGGCGACAATCCCTCCAATAGCCGATCCTGCCTGATTAATTAACTGTGCCAATCTCAGGCAATCCTGATACGCGCCGGGCACGGGCAAAGCCGGAACGTAAGCCTCTGTGGAGTAATCGCAAAAGTCGTTTTGCGCATCGATGATCAGTAACTGAGTATTTGGCATAGGCTTTAACCTGCAACAATATTTGATATGGGCTTAGCTTAATCAAGTTAGTTACATTATGCAACTAACAAAAATATTTCACGACCCAGTTTTTATAAAGGTATTGATAGAACTGTTTATAATCCTTTACTAAGTGAGATCTCTCGCATCGCCCAACTCCATATTGATATGTCCGAACCAATTATTTCAACCGTGGATATCGTCTTGCTGATCATCCAAGAAGATCGCTTGTGCGTCACACTGTCCAACCGCGATAAAGAACCCTACGAAAACCAGGACGCATTGCCCGGCGGTTATATCCATGCCCAAGCTGACAGGGATTGCCTGGACGCCGCAGTACGCATCCTGCAACAAAAAACCGGCTTGCTACCGCCTTATTTAGAGCAACTGAAAACCTTTGCCGGCGCAGCACGAGATCCGCGCGGCTGGTCAATCTCGGTAGTGTATTTTGCCTTGGTCGATGCCGATTTGATCCTGTCCGCAACCAATCCAGGCCTAACGATTTGTCCAGTGGATGCCTTGCGGCGCTTACCGTTTGATCATAACGAGATCATAGCCGCCGCTGTAGACCGGATTCGCAACAAGTCGCAATATTCCTCCTTGCCTTGTTATTTGGCGGGGGAAACCTTCAGCCTGCCAAGATTGCAGAAGATTTATGAGGCCTGCTTAGGCGAAACCTTGAACAAAGTCAGCTTCCGACGAAAAATGGACGAATTAGGGGTGTTGGAAACAGTAGCTGGACAAACCGAATCGACCGGTGCACATCGGCCGGCGCAGCTTTATCGGCTAAAAAGCGAATTTAAAAATCAGTTGAAACTATTGGTGCGCGGACTATAGCGCTCGATCTTTTAGCTTAGTGCCGGCCTGTTGCGGAATCGCTTTTTTGCATCAAACCATCCAGGGTTAATCCACAACTCGGCGCAAAGGCCTGCATAAAAAACACCACTTCCGGCTGTTGCAGTTCGTGAATATTTTTAGCCAGTTGCTCGGCGGCCATTTCAAACTCGGTATTGCCGGCCTTAAGTTCGGCTTGGCATTTTAAGTAGGCGGAAATCTTGTCCGCCGCCTTGATGATTTGCTGATGAGCCTCCGGCAAGCTTTCGTGTTGAATAAATGATCGAAAGTCCTCGCGCAATGCATCCGGCAACAAGTTCAACAGCTCGGTTTCGGCCTGTTGTTCGATTTGCTTATACGCCCCGAGTATCGCCGGCGAGTGATATTTGATCGGCGTCGGCAAATCGCCGGTGATCACTTCAGTCACATCATGATACAGCGCGGCGGTGGCCACGGCATTGGCGTCGACTAGACCATCAAAATAACGATTTTTGATCAAGGCGAGGGTATGGGCAATCACCGCCACCTCCCAACTGTGCTCCATGACATTTTCTTCGTGGGCGTTGCGCTTCAAACCCCAACGCTTGATCCAACGCAAGCGCGACAGGTAGGCGTAAAAACTGCTGCTGATGGTTCGCATCAGTGATCGCTGTAAGTTGTCGTGCAAACATTGCGTTCATCGCAATGCACGGTCTTTTTGATGGTCGTGGGCTTTTTAACCGCTTGATTGGCAGCCACAGTCTCCAGGCTGGTCATGGACTGATTCGCGGGTCTGTTACCGGCTTGATTATTGGCTACCAAGGTCAGCGTATTGCCGGCTTGCGTCATCTGGAAATATTTTAAAGTATTCATCCCAATCAACACTTCATCCAGATGGTCGTTGATTTGGGCATCGAGATTTTTGACGACGGCGCTACCCAAAACCAAACTGGTAATGCGGGTCGTGCGGCCTGACACTTTGCCGCCGGCGGTATTGGACTGCACCACATCGCCAAACGGCAAACCGGCTTGGGTTGCCAGGCTGCTCGGAATTACGGTTTTGGTTGCCCCGGTATCGATCAGAAAAGGCATGGGCACATTATTGACTAACACCATACCTCGAAAATGCCCCTGCGGATCGGTCTTGATGACAACGCCACCGGCTTTGGGGCCAATCAGATCGGATTTTGAATGGGTTTGCGGAGCAATAGGGGTCGGTACCGATATCGCAGTCTGTCTTTTGGCCTTTTCCGATTTCAAAAACGCATCTGCCCCATACCAGAGTAAGGCGATGGTTAAGACGGGGAACACTAGGTAGCGCGCATTGCTAGCTGCTTTTACCTGCCTATGCGGAGTGTTCTGATGGACAACAACATCAGGGTTGCTGCCTTGCCCCACCTGCTTATGTTTGTCGCAATAATAGTCGCGATCTTGAATACCCACGTTCTGTTCCGATAATCTGCGCTGTGCCAAAAAGCTGAATATACTTTTAGCTATGCCCCGATTATCGCCTAAGACCCATCATTTCGGGAGTGCTAATCCAAAAACTGCGTTTCCTTCTCGCACGAGTTGGAACCCCAGGATTTGCAAAACCGGATTCCCGCCGGTGCGAGATTGCTCATCGAGAGCTGGGTTTCGCCTAACTTAACCCAGTCCCATGACAATCAGGCCAGCGACCAAACGAAGTACAACTCGCGCATTTCACGCATCAATCTAGTGCTTAACTCGTTGTCATCGCTTTTGCGACCGACTGTGTACACGCCTTTCCCGAGTAAGACTTCTTCGCCCTCCTTAGCGAAGCCGACGACATTGTGGTTGGCGTCGAAAGGTATACGCAGAATCAAAAATCCGGAAATAACTAGTTTTTTTAAATCCTTAGATATTGAAATTTGCCACTTCCCCGCCAAACCCGAAACTCACTGGAAGAAGCCTGTATGCCGGTCTCCTTAACAAGCAGCCGAAAATTTAGCTAATTGCTGACAAATACGCGCTGGCTTTAGTCCGGTAAGAGCCGAATTATCTAATGAACCGACACAGGTTTTGCATATGCTGCTGTATTGAACGATCTGTCCAAGCTTTGAACTCTGGCCAATCGTATTTCGTTCACCATAACATGCCCCTGCTTACGCGTTACAGCGGCTAATTTACAAATCAGGCTATAACTCGATTTTGTCCAGCGCGTTTTACCGTTTTATTGGGCAAAAAAAAGACGCATTACCTACAGGCAATGCGTCTTATCTTAACTAAAGCTAATGCTTACAGCTTGTCAGCATTTTTGCTCAGGTAATCAGCCACACCTTCTGGGTTAGCATTCATGCCTGCATCACCTTTAGTCCAACCCGCCGGGCAAACTTCGCCGTGCTCTTCGTGGAACTGCAGTGCGTCAACCATACGCAACATTTCGTCAAAGTTGCGGCCCAGAGGCAAGTCGTTAACCACTTGGTGACGGACGACGCCAGCTTTGTCAATCAAGAAGCTACCGCGCAACGCAACTTTAAAACCTGCATTCTCTACATCGTAATCTTGGCAGATTTTGTGATCAATGTCGGCAGCCAGAGTGTAGCGAACCGGACCGATACCGCCCTGGTTGACAGGGGTGTTGCGCCAAGCGTTATGAGTAAAGTGCGAGTCAATAGAAACACCAATCACTTCAACGCCACGGCTTTTGAATTCGTCAATACGATGATCCAAGGCAATTAATTCGCTTGGGCAAACGAAGGTGAAGTCCAATGGATAAAAGAAAAGTACTGCATATTTGCCGCTAGTCGCACCTGAAAAGCTGAAAGAATCCACAATTTGGCCGTCGCCCAACACCGCAGGAACTGTAAAATCAGGGGCTTGCTTACCAACTAAAACGCTCATCAGTTTTCTCCGAAATTATTTATAAAACAAAAGGTTAAGAGGGTTTTTGCGCCTCTGCGAGAGGGCTGAGCCTTATTCTACACTAATTTAGTTGGTATTCACCTAATAATCCCGGTAAATTCCGCTTGCAAGACAGTCGATTTCGCGCTAATTTGTAATCCAAAGCTTACACAATTAACAGGCGGTCTGCGTCCTTCGCGCTGCTCAAATTCACTATGCAGACCTTTGTGAATTTTTTAGGGTACGACAAATGGCAAAAGTAAAACACATTACAGAACCCGATACATTCGGTTTTCAAGTTCGTATTGTCCGACGGGGTAAAGAGAGCAGCCGTTATTTCTCTCATAAGCTGTGGGGCAGCAAAACTAAGTCCCTGAAAGCAGCAATCACATGGCGAGACCAAATGCTGGTGGTATTAAAAGGCAGCAAGACCCGCTTCCTGAAGCCGCCGAAAAACAAAACCACAACCGGGGTAACCGGGGTATCTAGAACCATCAAGTTCGATCACCGCAAGGATAAAAGTTATCTTTGCTACACGGTGTTTTGGGTAAAAGACGGAAAGTCCCGCAATAAAACCTTCCAAGTAGGGAATGTGGATACGGTAACGGCGGATGACGAATTGCACGCGTTTCGTACCGCCCGCCTATTTCGTAGCTGCTACGAGCATGCCATCGACCATGATGCGCCGTTCGACGACAGCAAATTCGCGAATTGGAAAAAACTGCGCTTATACGAAAACGAGATGCTGAACGCAGTCAACTGAGCGTATCAGCATGTTGATTAATCGGTGCGCATCTCAATGCGCATCGACAGATCAATCGCAGTGACGTGCTTCGTTAAAGCACCAATTGAGATAAAATCCACGCCGGTTTCGGCAACAGTTCGGATATTTTCCAAAGTGATATTTCCCGACGCTTCCAACTCCAGCATCCCCTGATTTTGCTCCACCGCTTTACGCATATCGTCCAGCGAAAAGTTATCCAGCATGATTCTATCGGGTTGCGCGGCTAAAGCTTGGGCAAACTCTTCAAGGTCTTCAACCTCCACCTCGACCGGTACATTCGCCTTGCTCCTAGCCACGCTAACCGCCTTGGCAATCGAGCCGGCTGCCATAATGTGGTTTTCCTTGATCAAGATTGCATCGAATAAACCGACCCTATGATTAAAACAACCGCCACATTTAACCGCGTATTTTTGCGCCAAACGTAAGCCCGGCAAAGTTTTACGGGTATCCAACACCTTGCAACCAGTACCCGCCACTGCATCGGCATAACGGCGTGCGATAGTCGCCGTCGCCGACAAGGTCTGCAGCAGATTTAGCGCAGTGCGCTCGCCTGTCAACAAAGCCCGAGCAGGGCCATGCAACCGACAGAGTAGCGAATTGGCAAAGATGCTCTCGCCTTCATCGGACTGCCAATCGACAATGACCTGAGGATTCAATTGCCGAAACACCTCCTCGAACCAGGCCCGACCACACAGCACCATGGGTTCTCGGGTCATCACTGCGGCATTCGCTTGAGTCTCGGCCGAGACGATACTGGCGGTAATATCGCCGCTACCGATATCTTCGGCCAGATAAAGTGCAATTTCTGCGGAACTGGGTTGCATGAACGTGTAATGGACGATTAAAAAAGTGAATGATTATAAACCGCATAGTGGCCGCTGCCGAACGAAACTAAGGCCAATGAGACAGGGTTAGATCGACTAAAATATCGTAACATCCACAAAACTTGATGACCTATGATGATCCGCGACCACTACCTAAAGAACGCTTTCCAGGTCGCTTCCCCGAACTGCGACGACAGACCGGACCCCGACGATATTTCTTTATTAGTGATCCATTGCATTAGCCTGCCGCCGGAGCAATTCGTCGGAGACTATATCGATCAGCTGTTTTGCAATTGCCTTGACCCAGACGAGCATCCGTACTTCAAAGACATATGTCAACTTAAGGTATCAGCGCATTTATTGATTCGCCGGGATGGCAGCATGCGGCAATATGTGCCTTTTGATCGCAGGGCGTGGCATGCCGGTGCCTCAAAACATCAGGACAGGGAACGCTGTAACGACTTTTCTATTGGTATTGAACTGGAGGGCTCTGTGAGCGTGGTTTACACGGATATTCAATACCGGCAACTCGCTGATGTGTGTAACACCTTGCTGGCAAATTATCCGCAGCTATCGAATCAGCGCATCGTCGGTCATAGCGATATCGCCCCTGGTCGAAAAACCGACCCTGGCCCCTTTTTCGATTGGGCCCGCTTTCACGAATTGCTGAACGCTGAACCTTTAAATCCCGTGGCATAAGCAAAACGAACGCGCCGCCATCGCCATGAGACGGAAACCGAACTATTCGGCTTTAACTTCCAAATGCACGGCTTTAAGGATTTCCAGCAACTCTTGATACTGGACTTGTAGCGGGCCCAATTCGCTCTGTAACTGGGCAATACTTTCGTTGACATTGCCTTTGGATTCGTTGATTTTCCTGAGCATAATCAAACGACTTTCGATTTGTTTTTTATGGTCTTTGATCTGGTGCATCAGCGGCGACAGCACACTATTACTCCAGGTCACCGCATCTCGTTGGGCTTGCTGCAGAATGTTTCGGGCCTTGGCTATCAAAGTGCCGTAGAGCTTGTTAACCACTATGCTTTGCTCGGTCATCGTGGTTTTGGCGCTATTGCGGAACGCTTCGCCTTCTTCAAAAATCTGCTCTAGCTCGAACTGATGCTGTTTGATCGAAAACAACTGCGGCTCGATTTCCTTAAAGCCGTATTCGTCCTGAAATTTTTTGTGAATGGCTTTAATCAGCCGCCGGGTTTCTTCGGTCATATCGACCGAGTCTTGCAGTAGATCGCGCAGCTCGTCAAACAACCTACGCATATTTTGTTTCATGCCGTAGGTGGTTAGGCTTTTGCTCATATCGTCTTTGGTACGCCGGATAATGTCATCGATTTTTTCTTTGGCAAACGAATCGATCAACATTTTGGCTTGCACCGCAAACACTTTCCGGCTGGCCTGAAAGTTTTCGATGTTTGCCATATAGGCATTTTGCCGATCGCGGGTTTCGGCCATCAATTTGCCGGTCAACTCCTGATTCTCGAAATCGACTTGTTTGAATTCGTCGAGCTGCTTTTGGGCGTTAGTGATTTTTGAGTCCATCAACTTGACAGACTCGCTGACCAAAAACCCGATTTCCTTATCGACCACGCCCTTCAAAATATCACGGCGTTGATCGAGAATATCGTCGGACAGGTAGCTTTCCAGCAGATTGAGACGGCTTTTTTGCAGCAAGGCATCGTCGCCTTTGACTTTAGCCAACAAAGCCTGTTTGGCGGAGACCGGGAAGATAACTTCCTTCTCCAGATTGAGGATCATCGCCGAGGTTTCGATTTGTTTTTGGATCGAGGCTTCGTAACCGGTTTCGCCGGCCAAATCGTCCCACATCGAATCGATTTTATTCATCACCACCGCTAAACCTTGGCGGCGATTGCCTCTGGAGCTGCAAACGTGGCTTTTCCACATTTCCAGGTCACTTTTGGTCACCCCGGTATCGGCGGCGAGCACGAAAATAATCGCTTGAGCGCTGGGCAGCATGCTCAAAGTTAACTCTGGCTCGGTACCCAAGGCATTTAGACCGGGCGTGTCTAGAATGCACAGACCTTCTTTCAACAGGGGATGCGGAAAACTGATCATGGCATGCCGCCAACACGGCACTTCCACGGTTTCCGGATTGATAATGCCTTGTTCGGCGGCTTCGCGTTCGTTCCATAAACCCAGCTTGTCGGCCATTTCCCGCGAAACCTTCTTCGTGGCAACCAACTCTCTAAATGCTTCCTGCATTTGGGTAGGCGACTCGCAATTCAGCTCGATTTGCGTCCAGCGGTCGGGATTACGCTTGTAATCCATCAAAGAAATATCTTCCAAACGGCTCTCGATGTTGAGCAGCCGAATGTAACTGCCGCCTTTTTCATCCCAGAACAGCTCGGTGGGCGACATCGTGGTCCGGCCCGGCGACGATGGCAACAAGCGAACGCCGGTTTCCGCAAAAAACAGCGAGTTGATCAGCTCGGTTTTACCTCTGGAAAACTCTGCCACAAACGCCAAAGTGACGCGATCGTTTTGCAAGCCTTGCAATATATTCAGCAAGGTATCGGTGCTCTGCGGGTCGCTGAAGCGATAACGATTACGCCAGTCCCGATACAATTCGATACCCTGAATCAGTTGTTCGCGCCAATGCGTGTATTCGTGCAACTGTTCTTTAAATTCCAGATTTCTCATGGCTCGCCTTTGTTCCGACTGTACTCAATATAAGGGGCAAATTGTAACGGCTAAGTGTAGACCAATAATCCATAAGCAAAAGCCTGGGGCACGCATGAATACTCAAATTCCGTACTGCTGTCGATAGGCTTGAATAATAGCCAACTTATCCGCCGAACCGCTCTGCTGGGAAATAAACTCGATGATGTCCGCCAAGCAGATTATCGCCAGCACCGGAATACCGAATTGGATCGATACTTCCTGCACAGCCGACAACTCGTTCTGGCCTTTTTCCTGACGATCCAACGCTATCACCACCCCCGCAACCGTCGCGCCGGCGGCATTGATAATCTCCACCGATTCGCGCACCGAGGTGCCGGCGGTAATCACATCATCGAGAATCCAGACTTTGCCTTGCAAGGGTGCGCCAACCAATAGACCACCTTCGCCGTGATCCTTGGCCTCCTTGCGATTAAATGCAAACGGAATGTCACCCAGCAAGCGGGAATAGGCAATCGAGGTAGTACTGACCAAGGGGATGCCTTTATAGGCCGGCCCGTACAACAGATCTACCTCCACACCGGCGCTAATGATCGTCTGCGCGTAAAACTGCCCCAATTTGTCCAACTGGGCACCGCTATTGAAGAGACCGGTATTAAAGAAATAAGGACTGACTCGTCCGGACTTTAAGTGAAATTCGCCAAACTTCAATACGCCGCAATCCAAGGCGTACTGGATAAACTGTTTTTGGTAATCGAGCATTGGCATCTTAAAAATCTAAAATGGAAACAATTATACGCGTGCGTCTTTAATCGATGAATTTTTCTAGGACTACATCCAGAAAATCCCAGCCTTTTTCGGTGCAGGTATACACCAAGCCATCTCGGCACAGCAGGCCTTGTTCCAGACAATCCGACAAGTTCGGCTCCAAGCTGTCTGCCGTCAAGCCGGTGGCTGCTGCATAGTGGTCCAAACTAAAGCCAGCCTTTAAGCGCAATTGATTCATCAGAAACTCTAACGGCAATTGTGCGACATCGATGGGTTCGCATTGCGAACGACTTGGCTGCGACAAATACTGTTCAGGGCTTCTGGGTTTAACCGTGCGCATTATCTTGTTTGGCAGGGTCTGGCTGATTTTGCCGTGCGCGCCGGCACCTATGCCCACATAGTCGCCAAATTGCCAGTAATTGCGATTGTGCAGAGATTGTTTGCCCGGCTTTGCATACGCAGACACTTCATATTGCTGGTAACCATGTTCCGCCAAGCGCTGCTGGCAGCACTTTTGCGCGGCGAATATCACATCGTCTTCCGGCAATTTCGGCGGAAACTTATAAAAATAGGTGTTGGGCTCCAGCGTTAATTGGTAAAAGGAAATATGAGTGGGGGCCAAGCTAATGGCGGTTTCCACATCATTCAACGCTTCGCTTTCGCTTTGATCGGGCAAGCCAAACATCAAATCCAGATTGAAATTATCGAACCCGGCTTTAACAGCAATTTCCACCGCAGCCTTGGCTTCGGCAGCAGAATGCACCCGTCCTAAAGTCCGCAAATGTCGGTCTTGGAAGCTTTGAATGCCTATCGACAAGCGATTAATACCTAATGCACGGAACTCACTAAACTTGGCACTTTCAAAGGTGCCCGGATTGGCTTCCAAAGTAATTTCGCACTGTTCCGCTAAAGGTACTGATTGCCTGACGCCGGCCAGCAAGCGAAATAGTGCCTCCGGCGAAAACAAGCTGGGAGTGCCGCCCCCCATAAACATGCTTTGGATGAGGCGCGACGTTCCCAACAACGCCAAATCGGCTTGCAGATCGGCCAGCAAGGCATCGACATACGCTTGTTCGGGAATCGGATTTTTAACCGCGTGGGAATTGAAATCGCAGTACGGACACTTCTGGATACACCAGGGAAAATGAATATAAAGACTCAGCGGCAACAACTCGGCTGACCTTACCACACGCCGACATTCGCCATGGAGATCCAAGGCTCTTGTGGCGGTAAAGCATCGCCTTTTTGTAATAATTCGATAGAGATCAAGTCGGGGGAAAGCAGAAATGCCATGTGCCCGTCGCGTGGCGGGCGGTTGATCGTCACACCTTTAGCCATTAACGCTTGGCAAAACGCATAGATATCATCAACTTCAAAAGCTAGATGCCCAAAATTGCGGCCACCGCTGTAATCCTCGGTATCCCAATTGTAAGTCAACTCCAGCAAGGGCGAGTCAACCGCTGCGGCGGTTTGTTGGTCGCCAAGTGCCGCTAGGTAGACCAAAGTGAAACGCCCGGCTTCGCTTGCCATGCGCCGTACTTCAATCAAACCCAATTTATTGCAATAAAAATCCAGCGATTCCGCCAGATCCTTTACCCGAACCATGGTGTGTAAATAACGCATATTGGCCACCCTCAGAAATACAAACAAGAGCGTAATTATGAACGAGTCGGCGGCGGGGAATAAAGTTTTGCGCAAAAACCAGCCTAGCCTTGGCGTTTAATCAGTCCAAGGCTTTGCGATAAACCGAGGGCATGATGGTTTTCAGCTCGGTTTTCATGCCGCTTAAAGACTCGGAATGGCTAATAAAAAAGTAGCCGCCAGGCCGCAAGTATTTAAAGATTTTATCCAGCAAGCGTTGCTTGGTTTCAATATCAAAATAAATCATTACGTTACGCAAAAAAATCACGTCGAACATCCCCAAGTCCGGCAAGGCTCCTATCAAATTGGCAGATTCGAATTTAACGCGACTGCGTAACTCCGGCGCTACTAGTAAAAAGCCATCGTATTCACCCGTGCCTTTTAAACAATATTTTTTTAATAATGGCAGAGGAATTTTTTCGGCGGCATTGCTGGGGTACAAGCCACGCCGAGCTTTTTCCAAGATCCGCGTGGAAATATCGGTCCCGACAATATCCCATTGCCGGGTCCTTAAATGCTCAGCTAAGAGCATCGCCAGGGTATAGGCTTCTTCGCCGCTAGAACTGGCCGCGCTCCAAACCCGAAAAGGCTTGGCAGAAGCATGCTGCGGCAAAATCTGCTCGACCACATAATCGAAATGCTTGGATTCGCGAAAAAAATAGGTTTCGTTAGTAGTCAGCAAATCGATAGCCATCGTCGTTTCATTTTCGAAGCCGGGCCTACCAAATTGCCGAAAATACTCGCCATAACTATCGATACCATGATGACGCAAACGCTTCTCCAAACGCCCCATCACCATGGCCTGCTTACTATCATTTAAGACAATACCAGCCGTTTTATAAAGATAGTCCCTGATCCAGGCAAACTCTTGCTTATGTAGTACCGGCGCTGAGGCACGATGGATTGACGACACTCTTTACTCCTAAGTTTTAAACTACATGCATTAACCCTATCAGACACCCTAGGCGAATTGGCCAAAAACCGGTGAAGATCGAATTCAGTATCGCTGCTGTCGGCGAAAAAGCTTCAGCCAATTCCCCAAAAGAACGTCATGCTCGGCAAGCAGCCAGGGCATGGAGATAAGCTTCAAGCTAACCATTTCGGCAACTCCAGTCGAAATGACGACATTAGCATCATCCCTCAGGGAATCGACCGACCGGGCTAGATCTCCCGGTCAATTGATCTGCTATCGACACTGAAGCGGCCATCGGTCGGCATCGGGAGTTAGCATTGACTGCCAAACATCAAATTGATGAAACGCCCGGTAAAACCAACTAGGCACTTTCCATTGCCAACTGGGCTGGCCTTTCCCGGCTTACTTTACTCAATGCAGACATCTCATCCACCGACAGTACTTTGCTAACGTTCAATAAGATAATGAACTGACCATTGCGCTTAGCCATGCCGTTAATGAAATCCGGGCGGATACCCGCGCCAAAACTCGGTGGCGGTTCAATGTCTTGCTGGATAATTTCGACCACTTCGTTCACCGCATCCACAATAATGCCAATGTCTTGCGGACCGTCGTCCTCGCCATCAGCGCTAGTTTCAACAATCACGATGCCGGTGCGCTTGGCAACAGGCGTAGCACCTTTGCCGAATCGCGCCAACAGATCAACCACCGGCACCACGCTACCACGTAGATTAATAACACCGCGAACAAACTCCGGCATCATCGGTACTTGGGTAAGATTGCCGTAATCGATGATCTCCTTACTACTCAAAATGCCCAGCGCGTAAAGCTCTCCAGCAAGGGTAAAGGTTAGGTATTGACCCGCCAGCGCAGTCGGTTTGCTCTGCGCAGCGGGTAACTTTTCCTGAGTCGTTGCAAGTTCTGTCATGGCCCGCTCCTAGAAACGTTCGAACTGGTTTAAATCGAAGTCATGATCGATACTAGCGCTTGCCTGAGCCACAGGTTTTAGCTTGATAGCTTTTTTTGCCGCTTTGAATTCAGTGGGAGCCGCAGATTTTCTACCGCTATCATCGAGCCTGAAAAAGCTCATCAGCGTTTGCAGTTGTTCGGCTTGCCCGGTCATTTCCTCTGCAGTAGCCGCCAGTTGTTCGC
>MSXO01000011.1:0-686 GCA_002083615.1 Proteobacteria bacterium ST_bin11
CTTCCAGTCGAAGGGCGGTTAACGCTTGATTAAAGTAGAATCGGTAGCGTAGTTCAAAGGATTCTTCTTCGTCGATTGGATCATCCAAGCATTTCAGCATTTCGCTTTCAGCGTCTTCTCTGCGTACGGTAGATAAGTCGGCACCAAGTATTTTAAAAGTTTTAAGGCAGCTCTCAGTGCCCATGTATACAGCCGTACATATTGGAGTCCAACCGCCCTTGTTTTGAGTGTCGATAGTTTTGCTTTTCAATCTAACAAGCGTTTCGATTACTGATGCATGTCCGTTTAGAGCTGCCACATGCATGGGAGTCCAGCCGTCGTTGTCTGTAGTGTCGATGACTTTGCTTTTCAATCGTACAAGAGTCTCGATTATTGACGCGTGTCCATTTTGAGCTGCTGTATACAAGGGAGTCTGGCCGTCTTCGTTGGGAGTGTCGATGGCCTTGCTTCCCAATCGTACAAGTGTCCCGATTGCTGACATATGTCCGTTCTCAGCTGCTGCATGCATAGGAGTACGGCCATATTTATCGGGAGTGTCGATGGCAGTGCTTCCCAAACGCACAAGTGTCTCGATTGCTGACACATGTCCTTTCAAAGCTGCTACATACATGGGAGTGCCACGGTAGTTGGCGGGAGTATCAATGGCCACGCTTCCCAATCGCATAAGTGTCTCGATTGCTGACACA
>MSXO01000011.1:741-12384 GCA_002083615.1 Proteobacteria bacterium ST_bin11
CTTGGCTTCCCAGGCGAACAAGCGTTTCGATTGTTAATACATCGCCGCAATAAGCTGCCAAAAACATAGGGGTCTTTCCGTCTTTGTCGGGAGTGTCGAGATCAACGCTTCCTCGACGCACAAGCTCTTCAATTACGGAAGACTGTCCGCTTGAAGCCGCTTCGTGTATGAGAGTTGCGTCTTTTGAAAGTTTGACGCTAATTAAATGTGGATGCAAAGTAAGTATCGATGAGAGCGATTGAATATCTCCAGTACGAATTGCATCGCAGATCTCCTGTACTTCAGGAGAGGTAGCCATTTCGCTAGGTTAAAAGGAAAAAAAATCTTTCTTTCTTTTTTTTTTAAAAAAAAAGTCCGTTAATTTATCCCAATCGTCGGGATTTTGCGCTGTTTTTCTTTGCTTGGGAATCGTGCACTTCTAGTTCAAGCAGTAGTCTTTCCACTAATGATCGATTAAAGTAGATTCTATAGCGTAACTCCGCTGATTCATCTTCGCTCGATTGCAATAGCGCGTCGCTTGAAAGATAGGTAGGAAAGTTGGCGCCTAGCGAATTTAAGGTTTTCACGCAATCTCTATATCCACTGCGAGGTGTGCGTGGAATTGGAGGCCAATAGAACTTATCTAAAGTATCCATGATTGCGCTTCCCAATCGTACAAGTGTCTCGATTGCTGACACATTTCCGTGCTGAGCAGCTGCGATCATGGGAGTCCATCCCCCTAGAGTAGGTGTATTGATGGTGGTGCTTCCTAGTCGCACAAGCGTCTCAATCGTTGATGGATGTCCGTTTCTGGCTGCTGCATGCATGGGAGTCCAACCTTCGTTGTTGGAGACATTGAGAGCGGTGCTTCCCAATCTAACAAGAGTCTCGATTGTTGATGTATGTCCTCCACAGGCTGCTGCAATTATAGCAGTATTTCCTCTGTTGTCTAGAACATCAACGGCAGTGCTTCCCAATCGTGAAAGTGTCTCGATCACCAACGTGTGTCCATTCCAAGCTGCTGCAGACATGGGAGTCATGCGGTGGTTGTTGGGGGTATCGATAGTTTTGCTCCCAAGTTGTACGAGTATCTCGATCACTGATGCGTGTCCGGCTTGCGCTGCCAATAACATGGGAGTCCAGCCGGATGGGTCGGGCGTATCGATGGCTTGGCTTCCAAATTGCATAAGTATTTCGATAGTCGATACACGATCATTTTCAGCTGCTACGGATAGAGGAGTCATGCCTTCGTTGTCTGGAGTATCGATGGCTGTGCTTCCCAATCGAACAAGTGTTTCAATTACCGATACATAACCCTTATCGACTGCTACATACATGGGAGTCTTGCCGTCGTTGTCGGCAATGTCGATAGCTTGGCTTCCCGATCTAACAAGTGTCTCTATCACTGACACATGCCCGTGTCGAGTTGCCATGAGCATAGGGGTAATGCCATGTTTGTCCGGAGTATCGAGATCAACACTTCCTCGACGTACAAGTTCTTCGATTACCAAAGACTTTCCACTTGAAGCGGCTTCATGTATAAGCGTATCTCCATAGAAGAGTTTAAAGTTGATGAGATGAGGATGCAACGAGAGTATCTCTACGAGAGATTGAATATCTTCAGTGCGAATCGCATCATAAAGGTTCTGTATCACAAAAGGGTCTTTGGACATTGTGTTGTTCGAAGAAAGATAAAGAGGCAAAAATCTTAATTTAATCTAGTTGTCAAAAAAAAAAAAGAATTTTTGTTGAACATCAATTCTTGCGTTTAAGAGGAATTCAATAAAGCCAGGCGATCTTCAATACCGCGACTTTTCCTTAGGTTGTTCGAAGACGTGGTTATCGTTAGATCTTCGAGTGTGAACTCGACGATGTTTCTCACGTTGTTTTGTTTGTTTTTAGCGATGCGGTCTAGGATTTTCGTTTTTTCATCGTCGGAGAGGTTATTGAAACCCCGCAGGTTTATCCTGTCTTCTAGGGCGAACATTTGTCGTCTTGTAGAAGAAGAAAAAAAAAGAGAAGTGTGGTGGGAACACCCTTTATCGAAAACTCCAAACTTGTTTCTAAATTTTTGCCGGAAGAATTCTCCAACGGACTAGGTCGTTTTGCTGGCCTTGCACTCCGGCGTTAGCCCAGGTGCCCCCACGAAAATTTCTTCGCTTGTGAGAAGGTAGTTGACCCAAAAAGTTCTTTGCCGCAAGAAAATGTGGTAGTCCTTTTCGCTGAAATTTACTTCGGCGCTGTTCGGATTTTAGTTGGCGCGTCTAAGCTGTAGGCAGCGTAAATAGATCGTGGCGGATTGTCTGATAGTCGATGCCGGTGTTGCGGGCGATTATCATGGCAAGATTACTGTGATGGATTTCATTGATGCGCGCCTTAACTATTCTGTCCCAATGATAGAAGTAGTGATCGTTGTGTTTTACATAGAGGAACTGTTCAGCAGCTAGACGTCTTCCAACTTGTCCGAGAAGAGCCCGTCTATGATTCTTATCGGAACGTTCAACGAGCAAGCCGGTGAACAGGTCGGTGTTCTTTCCCTCGGGGCCATAGAGTTGTTCAAGACGAGCACAGGTCTCGGGTTTTGTGTACGAAGAACAAGGCTGATGTGCTCGTCGAAGATAGTGATTTCTGTAGGAAACATACAAGGGGATCTGATGATCGCGAGTTCTGGCAATGACTTCAGCCGCTGCGTCTCTGAACTCTTGGCTGATGCGACCTTCGTTGCGCTTTCTTGCTCGTTGGTTAGAAGCATTGACGAGTATTCCAGCGATACCAGACTCCGCGATGCGATTGTAGATGTTGTCGTTGGGGGAGCTTGTTGCAAACGCTGTGTACATTGGCAACAGTGCGGTGCCAACTTCATTGAAGACACTCACTCTATGAACATAGTCGTCGATGGTTGCGCCAGGCTTGATTTTTTCGATGCCGTCGAAACAGTGGACATTATCTTCGTCGTCAAAGTCGTCGATTAGCAGCGGAAGCACGACGCGATACGTGATTGCCTGAACTGTGGCGATAGTGATATGACGTGCCGTGTTGTAGTATTCAAAGTCGGAGAGGTTGGCAGATTCGCTGTGTAATTGATCGCACCAGTAGTTGTGTTCGCGAACGAACAGCGTGTATAGAGAGGCCACTAGTAGGTTGTCCGAACTCCGCGAATCGACAAAGGCAAAGCTTTCGTTCGCTTGCGGAAGCATCTCTGAATCGTTTACGTTGCCGTTGTCAGTGAATTCCGTTCTAAGCTTGCCTGTGCCGTCCATTCTTCTTAGAGCGGTGGCTTCGTCCGCTGTGTTTCCGTAGATCTGTGAAAGATCGATGAATGGCGAAGCATAGTTTATCGTCTGTGCGTTGCCGTGACTGTCGAGGAATCGATCGTCTCTCGTGAGATTTCTGAAGTCAAGCGAGCCGTTTTCCTCTACGCCATTCAACGTCAACGTCCTACTGAGATCGTGGCCGATGAATTGCATCCACGCCCAAACCAAAGACGAGGCTTTCGATTCTCTTAGCGGTAGCGAGGTTTCATTGGCGAGCAGGTTGACTACATCGAGAGGATCTGGAATGGACACGAGGGGATCTACGTCCTCTCTGAAAGCAATAATTCTTGAAAAAACTGCGCCAGAACCAATGCCAATACCACGATACTTGGCGATGTTGTAGGGAGGCGAGCACGACGACGTTGAGTCGTTTTTACTTGTGGCCACGGCAATTACACAAAAGACCAAGGCAGCCAACGTCAAGAGAAAGATGAGCTTGTTGCGTAGGCGATTTGCATTCTCCTGTTGCTGTTGTGGCTTCAGACGTTTCACCGACAAGAGTCTATTCATCTTTTTCCCCCTCCAGTGTCGATACTCGTCTTTTTTTTTTCCAATGCGCGAAGAAGAGGAAAATCCAAGTTGTTTAGTTAGTTATTTCCGAGATTCCTCGTTTCTGCTTTGACGACGCAACCAACAGGGGAATGCTTGGCATTGAAATAAACGTAGATCGTTTGTAGGTAGATGATGACGATGACGATGACGACGATGACGACGTCGAAGAATGTAGAATTAAATCGGATTTATCGAGTGCTGGAAGTGGAGTGAGTTCGACTCTACGGTTCTCTTGCACGGTTCTTCTTCTCTTCAAGGCAATGGACTGATCGGCTTCGACGACTATCGATGAATGACCTGGAAGATGTTTTGTTCGTCGTTGCTGTTGATCTTCTTCTTCTTCGTGATGCTTGCGAATCATCGATTTGATTGGTCGAGTTGCGGGCACTCCGGAAAAGTCCAGGTTTCTATCGACGTAGAGCTTGTAGGTGCCGCGTATCATTCTTTCGAGTTCTACACCTTCTCTTCGTTTCACAGTTGCTTCACCGTGTTCATCGAAGTTTTGAACGCGCACCGCCTCGGTCAGTTCTTCGTTGGAGATGTTTTTGTCGAAGACTGCTTTGATGAGACGCCGTTTGTTTTGCGCTGTCTGCCAGACGTGATCGTCTATTGTATTGGCGATGAGGAGTTCGACGTCGAAGACCGTCTTTCTTTGTTCTGGTCGTTTGCAACGACCTTGCGATTGATCGATGACGGTGGGATTCCACCAGTAATCGTAGCGAATCGTGTGGTTGGCGCAGTGCAAGTTCACGCCCTGATGGAAAATGCATGTGACGATGAGCACCGCTGCAGTTCGACATTCAAAGTAGCGTTCGCGAACGTCTTGTCTTGCCGCCACGGACATTGAACCGTCTGCGGTGAAGACTTGTAGTTGGCGACCAAACTTCCTTCGACAATGCTCTGCAATGTCCACAATACTCTGCTTGTAGGCACAGAATACGTTGGCCTTCTCCACTCGAGGCACAACAACCTGCTCAAGATAGGCGAGCAACATCTGTATCTTCGTTGGAGTGTAGTCGGAAACGTGCATTCCGTCGCAAACTTTCTTCTCCTTGACGAAGGTTTCGAATCGAAGCTTTGACGATGTACTCTCTTGCACCTCTCGGAGTCTTTGCTCTTCCACGGGGTTGAGAAACGCCGAACGGACAACTATTGTCGTTAGACCAAAGTGGTCGTCGCTCTCTTTGTCATCGTCGTCGTAGATGAGATAGTCGTTGCGTATTCTCTTGAACTCCTCGATGTTGTGAAGGACGTAGTCTGCTGTCCATCCCGACGAGCTTTCATGTTGAGGTTGAAGCTTGATCACTGAAAACAGTGAGAGAAGATCGTCTATGCTATTGTTACAGGGAGTTGCCGTCAACACCACCTTGAACATTGCGTCGACGGAACATATTGTCTTGTGCACGTTGGTTTCGTCGTTTCTTGCTCGATGCGCTTCGTCGAATATAGCGACGGCCCACTTTCTCGTAAAGACGCAGGACACTCCGTTGGTTGTGTCCGAGCAGCTCTCAGAAGAATCGCCACGTCGCTCAAAGTTACAAAGCATATCGTAGCTGCACGCCACCACATCGTAGGTCTTCAAGGTGTACCAGCTGAGATCGCAGGCTGTTTTTCCCGAGTCCAAGTAGGCAAACTTGAGCGCAGGTTTAAAGTGATTCTTGCAGTTTGCCTCCCAGTCTTGCATCGTCGATACTTCACCGACGACGAGAATTGGCTGATTTTCCCTCTGTCTAAGAAGACGTCGCGCTGCAACAAGTGAAATGAGTGTTTTACCGGAACCTGGCTTCAATGCAACCACGACACCTCGTCTATTCTCGCCAACCTTTCCCTTGGCGATGTTCATGATCTTGACAACACAGTTTTCTTGATATTTGAAAAGACTGCTTGAAAGCATGGTCTTTTTTTTCTTCGGGTAGAAAGGGAAAAGGTTTTTTTTTTCTTTTTTTTGCAATTGAAAAAAAAAACTTTTCTCGCTCGTCCTTGGGTCAAATGGCGGCCACCGATTTAAGGCAATGTGGAAAGTCCTACTCGGAGTCTTGTAGGTATTTTCAGAGTATTGCAAGTAACTTGACTGAAAAATGTCGTCAACGATTCAACTATCTTGTCGTCGACAACAGCGATGAAGAACGCGTGAGCATGTCTATTCAATCCTGGGTGGATGTCATCGTTTCACTTTCAAGGGAAATCCAACCGGAAACGATGCCTTCAAATCTCGATGTAAAACTCATGACGCTCTGGAAGACAGCGCGATCTGGAAATCACAGTCAACGAAGAACCAGAGAACTTTCCAAAAATGTTGCTTGTCTAACGAAGAAAAAATGGCGAATCTTCGACGTGATGGGCTTTCTGGATTTCTGTTATAATGGAAAGATTCTGAGTTGCAGCGAAGACAGCGACGGCGACACTCGTTTCATTGATGAACGTCTTCAATTCGATGTCTGCAGGCAATGCGATGAAGGTTACAACAACAAAGAGCGCACGCCAATGAACTTTCTCTGCGGCTGTACAATCTGCAAAACATGCATGCTTCAAATGAACGGTGACTTCTACTGCAACGTCTGTAAGATGTCCAGCGACGTCGCAGTTCTTCCGGTAAACTCCTTTGCTCTGAGCTACATTGAAGATCGTGATCGTGTCTTGGCAAAACGTTCAAAGTGTACTTCAAACAACCGTAATGGTAGCGACTGCAGTGAAGACGATGGAGATACACCACAGAAGAGAGCGCGAACAAACGCCATTGAACGTTGTTCTAGCGATGACATTGTCGAACTCTACGAACGTGAACGTGATGCAAGCAATGCTGTCGTTGCCAAGATTGAACAACAACTACAGGCTACAGTGAGCCACCGTGAAAGTCTGATCAAGCTAATCGATAATCATTACGACTCCGCTGAAAAAGCTCTTCGGCGTGAACACAGCGAACGTCGAAATCAAATCGACGAGTGGGGCGACTCTGTTCATTTGAAACTCGCCAATTGCATTGAACCGTTGCGACGCAACATCTCAGTCATAGAAAGAGTCTTAGAAGAGAGCGGCGACGACAACGATGATGATTCATTTCGAGAAAACGATCTAGACTCTCTACGAGAAAATCTATCGACGTTTGCTTCTATGCGAAGGAAGTCCGAACCAACGTTTCGTTCATTGAACATTCATTGTAGTACTTTGGACTTTTCCACAACGAAATTCTACGGTACAATCAACGACGATGACTTTCTGGAGTTCTCTGTGCCCAAAGATCTACTAGAAATTCCCGGCGACCTACGAGAATTTGCGTTCAACTTCAAGCACGCTGATGCAGGAGATGTTCTGTTTTCTGTTTTCCCTGCGGTGGGTCTCACCTATGTGAACTTCGTGTTCGAGGTTATTCATCACAGCGAATTAGACGCTTTCTGGCATCAAAACTTTCAACTCAAGCTTTTCCGAGACAACAAATTTCTCCAGGTGAACCGCAAGGAGGCTTTTCGACTTTCAACGAGAAAGCTTGTGTACGAATCGCGTTCTGGCTTCTATCCTGTCGACATTTCGGCTAACGACGGTGCAAATTTTGTTTTTTATCTGCGTTTAAATTGCAATAATTCCTAGTAAAAAAAATCGTTTGTTCGGTCCTCGCACTTGAATGATCATCTTTGATTCGAAGACGGCGACTAATGGAGGCGTCATTAATGCCATGATTCAATATTTTAAATCCATTAGAGTTCCATTTGTTCTGATGTTTGTTGTCCTCTTTGTGCTTCATTGCATACCACAATTAATTCAAGGTGACATTGTTGGCGCTTTAACTGCAACGATAACAATTCTAAAGGGACTGGGCTTGATGATCATTCCGCTCCTGACACTTTGGGGTATAGCGTTTCTCGTGGCTTTGGCTATTTGGTGCATAGTCTTTCTCGTGGCTGTTGGCTGCAAGTGCGCGTGTAATATCATCACTACATCGAAAAGCGACTATCCCAGACCGAGGTTATTTTTGCGTGAAAGCATTGTCCAAGTGTGGAACGTGATGATGATTCCGATGTTCCGCACCCTCATTTTTACACAAGATGAAGAACTTGATGTATGAATAACTGGACTAGTGAAGAAGGTGATATTGTAAATTCCATTTTTTTATTTGTTTCTGGTCGGTGAATAAAAGCTCGGAAGTGCACGTTTGAATGAACGCCGTTGATTCAGAGAATCCAGACGACAATTCGATCTCCAACAATGGAGTCCACTGTTTAAAGACCGTTGGACTTGGATACACAGTACTCTTTCTCTGTATCTTTGTCTTACTTGTTGTGCCGCAGTTGCTTCAAGGTGAACACAATAGCGCATTGACTACAGTGATAATCATTCTAACGTCTGTTTGTTGGAATATCGTCTTGGCCGTGGTCATTTGGCTTCTTATGTTTGCTTCCATTGTTGCCTGCAAGTTCATATACTTTGTCATTGTTCCATCCAAAGACGAACAGCTTAGCGCGCGTTTGTATTTACGCGAAAGTTTCTTCTTTGCTCGAAACGTAATGTTGGTTCAAATGACGCGCAAACAAATGATTTCCATGTGCGACGAAGAAGCACTCTACGACTAAACGATCANNCAGCATTGATTGGAGCGCAAATCAATCGCGAATCTTTTCTTTCTTACGTGGAAAGAAGTACGATGGAACGCTTGATGCAATCGTAAAAAGTAAAAGAACTGCGAGTCCGCCTGGTTGCGTAAATATGTAGACCAATACTTCCACGACTTCCAAGGTCTTTACAGCGAAGGGCTTTTCCTCGCGTGGTGAACGAAGAATGTATTCGTGCACGTCTAAACGTTCAAAGCTCTCATGAGAAGTGCATTGATCGGAGATAGAAGCGGTTGCAACTTGAAGAACACTGCCGAGAAAAAGAAGAGTGGCGAGCGTAACCACACCAGAGAACGACGTCATCTTTGCTTTTCTTCAAGGAGAAAAATAATATATTTTTTTTCTGCTAAAAAAAAATAAGAAAAAATGTCAGAGGAGCCCACTGCAACTTCACCCGAGACAACTGTGGTTCCCGACTTCATTTCCCTTAAGGTTGTCTCTTCGGATGGTCAGGAAGTTCACTTTAAAATTAGAAAGGCGACGCCTCTCTTGAAAATGATGAACGCCTACTGTCAACGCAAATGCCAGAGTCCGACGAGTATTCGATTTATCTTCGACGGACAGCGAATTTCAGACACAGCAACCGCAGAGTCGATGAACATGGAAGACGGTGATACCATTGACGCGCTACTACAACAAACAGGTGGATGTTTGTAAATGTTTATTCTTTACCTTTAAACAAAGTAAGCAACATAATCCGCTGGATTGCCTGTGAACTGTTCGAGAGGCGATGCGATGATTTTCAAGGATCCAAAGTGTTGAGTAAACGAAGGAAGTTCGTCTTTGGCGCAGACTTCAAGTGCGGTGTCTTCGTCGATCTCAGGTTGTTCGTCTTCAGTTTCAGACTGCTCTGCGAATACATCAGCGCTGTCTTCGTCGCTGATGTATTCTTCAGTCTCAGAGTCATCGTTCATTTTGGACTGCATTGAGATCTCGTCTTCACTGTCGCTGTCTGCTTCTTCGCTCTCGGAGTCCTCGTGGACACATGACGTGGAAGACGTCCTGGCGTTCTCGCTTTGCGATATCCCGACAGCGCTGAAATCAGCGACAAGTTTTTGAAGTATTGCATGGTCGCCCATCTTTTTGAAGAGAGCTTTTTGATATCTTGCCTTGCTTCGATGATAGGCAGCGCTTTCAATGGCAGCCATCGTTTGAATTGGTTTCTTTGCATACTTTCTCGAAAACGCGCTATAACGTTTGAGCATATTCAACGATCGGTATCCCCACTCGTGTGAAGTACGTTTGACGACAAGGCTAAGCGCATCGTAGCTGTAGGGGATGTCCCTTTTTTCCGTCCACTTGAGTGTTTTGAGAGATTCGGGAAATGGGCAAAAAGTATTGAAAAATTCCGCCAGAAACACAACAACGTCGTGTGGGTTGCGTTTCGCCTTGATGCTTTGCACGAGCAAAGAGTGGCTGATTTCCTTGGCAATTTCGATCTTAACGCGAACAACTCCCTCTTCGATGAACAGATGAGATGATCTGCGAAACACTGGATCTGCAATGAACCTAAAGAAAAGTTCCTCGAGGTTGTCCAGTCTTTGAGCACAGCCACCAAGTTCGACAAAAATATCGATGAGCAACTGCTTCTTGAAGATGACGATGAATTCGTTGTCATCAATTATAGCGCCCTTGAAATCATTGTTCTTTGCGATGTGTGTAAACAAAGTCTTGAAGAACAGAAAGCAGAGTGCGCTGTGCGTTGGTCTGTTATAGCCAACGTAGTTGAACTTCCACTTCGCCATTGATTGTTTGTGGTTGAAGAGAAAAGAAAGAAGTTTTAAAAAAAAAGAAAGAACTTTTAGAAAAAAAAGAAAATAAAGAACTTTTAGAAAAAAAAGAAAGAAAACGGGGAGCCAACTTATTTTCGCCAAAAGTTCGCTCGACTTTTCAAAAATCTCAAGTGCCATTATCGTCTATTGTACATAGGTATTTATTTTATCGATAAAATAAATACCTATGTACAATAGACAAGAATAGGCGACGAAAAAAGCCTGGTAGTTTCAAAGTCACAGGCAAACTTGTTGCCTATTACTGTCTATTGTACCTAACAATTTAATTTATCGATAAAATAAATGACTAGAGGCAGACAAAGAAAATATTCGAAACGATCTAGAAGCCAATCAAAGTGAAAAAGTTAAGTAATCTTCAGTTGTTTGTGTTTTTAATTCTAAGTTCTTTGGTGCTTAGCAGCCTTTCCGTTTTTCTGGTACTCGCGCATTTCTTCTTTGCGCTGGCTGCTTTCTTCATCGTCGTCATCTCCGCTGCTTTCTTCTTCGTCGGGTTCGTCATTGTCGTCGTCGCCGCTGCTTTCTTCTTCGTCGGGTTCTTGTTGGCCGCGAGGTCGTTTGGGGGCAGTCCTAAATTTAAAGGCAGTGATCTTGTCCAATTGTCCAACACCTTCACCGTATTCGATGTTGGGCATGAAGTTGGGATCTTCTTCATAGTCTTCGGGGAAGAGGGAAGCTTCCAAAGTCATTTTGACCATTGAAAAGCCGCGACGTTTGCCATCGAGAGTGTAGATGGACTTGCGGAGCATGTGCGAAAAGAATCGCTCTAGTCCGCGCTGCGACAACTTGTTGATAATTGTTGCCAAAAACTCAAAAACAGGATCAAAGGTTTCGGTGTCTGTGTTGAACTCCTCTTCGATTGCCAAGTCGGTGGCGTTCAAGAAGATCTTCAGGTAGAACGGGAGGAACCTGTCGACAATGTTGCGAAGAATGAAGGTTTTGAGTTCAGGTGTCGCAACAATTGTTTCCTTGAAGTGCTGGCAAAGTCGATGGAAAAGACATGCGCTTTTGCAGTCGAAGGCGACTTCAATCGCCTTGCGGATGACGTCGCAAAGTTTTTCACCTTCTTCGCGCTTGCCTTTGGTAGCAAGCTGAAAGACATATTCATTGTTGGTTTGAATGTCAATTGCAGTTGCAGCAGTTGCAATCATTTCACACAGAGTAGTTGAGGCCATTGTTGTTTCGTTAGAGAAGCGGGGGTTGTTGTTCTTGGAAGAAAAAAAAGAAAGAACTTTTAAAAAAAAAGAAAAAAGAAAGAACTTTTAAAAAAAGAAAAAAACTTTTAGAAAATTGAGAGCCAGTTCATTTTCCAAAGTCCATTTGAAATTCACAGGCAAAACTCGCCGCCTATTCTAGTCTATTGCGCCTAGCAATTTAATTTATCGATAAAATAAATATCCAGGT
>MSXO01000011.1:12471-17383 GCA_002083615.1 Proteobacteria bacterium ST_bin11
ACCTGGATATTTATTTTATCGAGAAAATAAATAGTTAGAAACAAAGAAAAACTGCAAAGTTCACATTTTTTTAAAGTGTTTAATAACTGGTTTGCCTACAAACATAGGCGGCAAGAAAGGCCTGGAAATTTCGAACGACCTTGTTGTCAGGCGAACCGTTTTTCGCCCTACTAACGACCTCTCTGAATGTCAGTGTTACAACAGGTTTGAGCATGTCTTTGATGGGACCAAAGAGTTCGTTGGGACATTCAACGATACGAGCAAGTGGTATTCTGTGGGCGTCAAGTCCTTGCTCGAACAGCCATTTGTAGAGTCCAGCGTCGATCGTTTCTTGATCTTCTTCTTCTTCGTCCTTGTCGTCTTCGACTGCCGTCTCTCCTTCTTCATCGGGTATAACGATCATTTCAACGTCGTCTTTGTCATTGTCGCTGTATCTTCCGGAAAACCACTCGAGCTTACAGCTTGATGCTTCGGCGCGGCACTCTTCTTCTTCGGCTAACGCGAGTTCTTCTTCTCCATGAAGATCGAGGGTGAGGAAGCAATCTTCATCATCTGACGCAGCTTCAAATTGTCCACTGGTGTAGCAGTTTTCGTTGAGATATTCGAATCCGTCGTCAAGAGTATCCCACTTGAACGGGAGAGGTTCTTCGCCTTCTTTCACCAAGAAAGACTCTGGCAAAAGGTGGGCGTGTATTTCGTGAAGAGACTTCACTTCGTTTTCAGTGGGAACGTAACCATAGTTTTTGAGGCGGAGACTGTTCGGTCTGTGCTTTCGTTCCAGTGCGAACAAAGCCGCTCGATAGCCGGAAATTCGATGGCCTTTGAGATTAGACCGCTCCATAGGCACAAAGCGATAGGGTTCGAAGCGCACATACTGGTCTTCAGCCAAAAGCGTAAGCTTGTCAACGATCGGTTTCATCTCCATCCTTGATGGAATGTAGTCCGACGCACAGAGCTTTTCATCTATGAAGTCTGGGTGGGTAACACTGCGATACCAAGCAACAAAGAGCGCGTTTCGATATTCTTTATCGAAGCACTCGTTGTAGAAGTCGACGGGGACATGATAAGCCGCAGGGACTTTCATGATCTGAGCCAATCGAGGGTATCGCGAAGAAACTTTGGGCATTCTAACTATCTAACAAAGGTGGAACGGGAGGTTTGTGTTTGAAAAAAAAGAAAGAAGTTTTAAAAAAAAAGAAAGAAATTTTAGAAAAAAGAAATAAAAACTGAGAGCCAGCTCATTTTACCAAAGTCCACCGAACTCGATTTGTCTTGGCTGTCTATTGCACCTAGCTATTTATTTTATCGATAAAATAAATAGCTAGGTGCAATAGCCTAGAATAGACGGCTAGTTCGCCTGTGACTTTGAAACTACCAGGCTTTTTTCATTTCCCGCGCTAGTCTATTGTGCCCAACTATTTATTTTATCGATAAAATAAATAGCTAGGCACAACAGACTAGAATAGGCGGAGAGTTTCCTCGAAAAGTCGAGCGAACTTTGGCGAAAATAAGTTGGCTCTCCGTTTTCATTCTTTTTTTTCTAAAAGTTCTTTCTTTTCTTTTTTTTTTCTAAAATTTCTTTCTTTTTTTAAAACTTCTTTCTTTTTTTTTCTTTTTCTTCTCAGCACAACCCCTCGCTTCGCTCTTGTTAGGTTCAATATGTCCGCTGAAAATCTTGCTTCCCTTAGAGTTTTGAAATCTTTGGTCACTCAGCCCAAAAATTTTGTAAACCATTCCGACGAAGAGATCGAAAGACTCTTTCGCGACAACCTCCTGTTCCTTGGTGGAACGCCGACGAACGTTCCGATCGATGTTCGTTTTGGCAATGTCCTCATGACTCTCCTTGAGAAACACAAGGACATTGATGTTCGAATTATTCGAATTCTCAACCAAGTTGACCCCAACCTCAAACGCTATGTTGGACTCAGCGGAGAATCGCCTTTGACCCAAGCGGTCAAGAACAAAAACATTGAAGTGGTCAAGCTCTTGTTGAGCACCGCCAACGACTTTCACAATGGCAATTTCCTTGCCATCGATGAAAACATCAAGAACAGTCCCATGATGCTTCTTGACAACTCGTCCTTTGGAATCGAGCTTTTCGAACTGCTTTATCAGTTTGGAAATCGTGACATTCTCAGGGATGACTTCTACAACCCCTTTTGCGTGGCCATCGATGCTGGCTATCAAGACTTGTACATGCACATTCTCAGGCGATTCCCCGATGTTTGTGCCAGGCTCTGTGGTGAACGTTACTGCATCATCGATGAACTCATCTCCGCCAATCGCCTTGACTTGATCAAAGAGTGTGTCCAACTCGGTGTTTCCATCATCGACCACAAGCACGCTGACAAGTACTGCTTCCACACTGCAATCAAACGCAATCACTATGAGATTATCGTCTATCTGGCCGACTTGCTTGGCGAAGAGATGGGTCATCGTACTGAAGACGGAGTGACGACTCTCCACGTTTTTGCGAGATCCCATTACTTTAGTCTGTTTGAAAGATTCTATCCTTTCATTCAGCAGTACCTTCATGTCACGTCGAAGTTCGACAAAATGACGCCCATGAACGAGGCCTTGCGTTACGGTCGAATCCAGCAGGCAAATTTCCTTTTCGAGAGAGGTGCCCCCACAGACGTTGTTAGCTCGACGGGCATCTCCACTGTTCATCAGGCAGCACTTTACGCCGAAACGAACCACATGCTCGTCGCATTGAAGAGTCAAAAGTCCAAGTGGACTTCCAATGCAACCTACAATGCCGTTCAATACCGGCCTATCCATTTTGCAGCTGCAGCGGGCGTTGTGGAAAACGTCGAGTACCTCGCATCCATGGGTGTAACGATTTGTGGAAAGCGCAACAAAGCCAACACAGGGTATTCCAACGGAAAACCTCCTATCCACTGTGCCGCTGCCTATGCAAGAATCGGCACTTCCATGGCACTGTTAAGGTATGGAGCAGACATCAACGAACTCTCGAAAGAAGGAGAATCCTTGTTGGTGAGGGTGGCGCGCGGCTTTCAGTTTGAAAACGTTGTTGAACCATCGTTCAATGATCTTGTGAACTACTGCGAGTTTCTCAAGAACGTTGGTTTTCGATTCGAAGACGTTCCCATGACAAAGAGCTTCTTCAACCTGCGAGAGAATCGAGCAGAGCTCGTCCGCACATTCGTTCGGCTTGGTTCGCCCATTGAAATCTCCGCAGATGAAAACATAGCGTCGTATGATTTCTACCGTCCCTACACTGGAGTCATCGACATTCTCATGACTCACATGGACAGGACGAATGTGCCTGAAAAGTTTGCGTGCTCTGAAGACAAAGTTGCCAATAGTCGGTACGTCACCTACTTTAGCACTTCCTTGGTTAAACGCCTGTTGGACTGCGAATCGAACCACGTCGATCCTCTTCTCTTGACTCGACAAACAACGAGGAGGCCTCGCATTCGTGCTCCCATCAAACGACTTTCCCCGCAGTCGTCTTCGTCTTCGTCTTCTTCCCGTTGCATTGTTCTCGATGATGATTAAATTTTAATTGAATGAATTTATTTTATCGATAAATTAAATAGTTAGGTGCAATAGGCGATGAGAAAGCTCGGCGAATGTAAATTCACAGGCGAAGTCGATTCCCACTGCTGTCTATTGTATCCAAGTATTTAATTTATCGATAAAATAAATACTTGGATACAATAGACGGCAATAGGCGAGGAGTTTTTATGTAAATTTTTAAAAAATAAAATTTCTTTCTTTTTTTTAACCTAGCTCCCGGAAAAGACAAGACGGCGATGCAAAAGACGAAATCGGTTAAGCCCACGGCACCCAACTTTTTCAAGGCTGTGAGCAGAGGAGATGTGGACGAAGTAGAAAGAATGGTCAGATTGAAAGGTGAGTTGGTAAGATCCAGGTCTTTCTGTGGAAAAACGGCGCTACACATCGCGGTAGCTCAAACCAACGCCCCCATGTGTAAAATTTTGCTTCTTTATGGGTCGGACCCAAACGCTCAGTTCAAGCCTGAACGCACCGCACTTGGCCTTGCTACGATAAGCGCGTGTCAACCAGTACTGAAACTTTTACTGCGCTTTGGGGCAAACGGACACCAACTTTCCACGTTTCCACTCGACGACGGTCACGTTACACTAACATCTCCTTTTCAACGCGCCATGTCGGAGAAAATACTTCTTTCTCCTATTCTCGTAGTTGAAGGCTGTCCCGACTATCTGCTGTCGGAAGAGGAGGTTTATCACGCTCGGTTTCAAATTTATTTTGCCGAATCTCTGGTTCAAAGAATTTTTCCATTACTCCAAAAATAAATAAAAAAAACGAATGGCGGCGACAACCAAGCTTGACGAATTGTTGGCTGTTTTTCTGGCGGAGCTGGACGAAGACCTCCATCCTGAGTTCGTGAAAGGAACGTTGACTCGTCATCCAGAACTACTCAACATGACCACGGCGGCACCGTTCAAGATGACGCTTCTTCACGCAGCAGCAGGAAGGAGGTCCGATACTCTTCACATGCTTTTAACAATGGGGGCTGATCCAAACCTCACTGAACCTGGGGAAAGATCGCCTCTTCACTATGCAGTGATGAGTGAAAAGGAAGAGAACGTATTCAACTTGCTGCTTTTTGGTGCGAACTCTGAGCACTTGGATGCTTTGGGAAAGAAGCCAGTTGACTACGCCAAAGGATACGTCAAAGAGGTGCTAACTCAACGAGCGAAAAACCTCGAAGCAAAGAAGAGTTTTTTGTGATTTTAGAAACCCATCGCCCGCTATCGTCCGTTGTACCTGGGTATTTATTTTATCGATAAAATAAATACCTAGGTACAATAGTCCGAAACGGCAATCGGATTTCCCTGTGAAAAATAAAACTACCAGGCTTTTCTTGTCGTCTATTTTAGTCTATCATACCTAACTATTT
>MSXO01000011.1:17401-65902 GCA_002083615.1 Proteobacteria bacterium ST_bin11
AAATAGTTAGGTATGATAGACTTTCCCGTTGGAACGGGAACTTTTACCAGGCGAGCCAAAATTTCACTCATTCGTTCGCCCTGCAATTTTCTTCATGTATATAAATTATTAATATTTTCTAAAAGTTCTTTGTTTTTTTTCTTTTTATTTTTTCTTTCTTTTTTTTTAAAAGTTCTTTCTTTTTTTTAAAAAAAAAACCAACAACTCCCCAAACAGCATGGCTTTTACTTTACTCGCAGAAACAGGTCTCCCCTTCACCACACAGGCTGAAGCGGACAATGGGACATTGGACTTTGAACAGGATTCGTCGATTAGTTACACAACTCTTTCCAAAGCCACGTCATCGTCATCGTCCTCTTCATCGTCCTCGTCCTCTTCAAGTGAGGTGCCCGCTCGTTACAATCCGGTATCCGACGACGAAGACGTTGATGATCTCGTTAACAAACCCACGATAGCGGTTTCCTCTCCAGCGAAACGCCTCCGTGTCATCCCCGAAGATGCGTCAGACGAAGACTTTCTTGGCACTGCACGTGTTGCACCGGCCAAACGCAAGACCTCTCTTGCCACTTTCGAGCTTGTCGACATTAAGTCTTTGCTCACCGAAGAAGACCGTAGTCGACGACTTGTAAGCAGCTACGAAGGAAAGATCAACTCTGCGAACTACTACCTCGCTGGCCTTGAGCTCAGACCCACGCACAAACTTGTCGTCAAGCTCATGGCGCAGATGCTGAAAGAAGACACACCTTCAGGCGAAAAGGCTGTGGTCTTCGACACACGATCTCTCTTTGGAATTACATCGACCGTCCTGCAGACAGAACTTGAAGCACACTATCCCGAACTTCTCAACTCAACTAAGATTGTTTCAAGTCTTTCCATCAAAGAAAGCAAAGACTACGCTGGGATTGTCGTCAATCTCATGGAAAGAACCAAGCGTTTCACTTTCTGCGATCCTCCTCTTGACAAACCAACCGACCCTCGAGGCGAGTCGAATCTCATCTTCAGGAATTTGAAGTACAGCGAGCACTTCAAAGCTCACCGAGATCTTTTCAACAGTATCACGCACATTTTCTGCGTTCCACCCAAGGGGCTTTTGGACAACACCGGCTTCAATCATGTCAACGATGCGCTGAACATGTTTTCCGGGCTGGAGCAAGTTCGCTCTCTCTGGATTCTCGCTTCTGAAGGCGACATGAAGAATATCCGGAGTTTCAACTTTGACTGCGAGTACACCTACATGAAGATTCCTCTTTGCACAGAAGTTGCCCGCTCTCTCTTTTGCATTCGCCGCCTTTAATAAATCCTCAGGTTCACAGTCAACTCCTTGTAGAAAGTGTAGAGTCCGGCGTCGTGAAGTTTTTCATAGAGACGTCTCCTGCATACAAGACAAGCCACCACGGAGAGCAGTCGATTGCAGTCGTGTAGCGCAGATGCATTCGCCACAACCATCCGATTTCCCTGGAACGCTAGAGTTCGAGTTGTAGAGTCTAAGCTCAGCTCTTCGTCGCAATCTTCGCAGCGATTCGTTGGCAGTGTAAGTTCAGGAATGTCGTCGGTGCACGAACAACCTCGGTGCACCGAGGAGAGAAGCTGCTGTTCTAAACGAAGAAGTCCCCAATGATCAACGATGTCCTTGCATTCGAAACAATAGACTTTCATAGGCTGAAGTTGAGTGTCTTCTATCAAGGTAGAAGAAGAAGAAGACGACGACGAGACGAATTGATGAGATCTCTTACGTTCTCTCGACGTCTCCGTGAACTTTGCGAACACTTCATAAAGTTCTTCAACTTGATAGCACGGCAACACCGAGAAAAGCTGTTCGAACATGCTCTGCACTTGACTGCTGTACCATTGAACATCGACGATAACACTGCCACTTGCAGATCTAATGAAATCCTCGTAGACAATCGCTTTTCGCCCTTCCAGCATGTAGTAGCGAACGTAATCCTTGGCGGTGAACTTGCGCTCTCGGCACGAACGTGCAGCTTCGACGTGATAGAGACCTTTTGTTTCTCGGTAGTCTTCGGGCTTTCGCTTGAGTCGCTTGACTAGCACGAGTTCCTCTGCGACGTTAAGCTCTCCTCTTAGTAGCTTGTTGAGTTCTTGGGTAATCTCTGCATAGCTTTCCTCGATCACTCGATTATAGTCGCATTCACAGGTCTTCAATCGATCGATGGCTGAAAGAACCAGACGCTTGCCCAGAGGGCAGTACTGCTTCTTCACACACATCATACCTTTGATGGTGACTTCATTGGAAAAGTCCACGGCGGCATAGCATTTCTTACCGAGAAGCAAGAGCAGTCGGAAGGCGGTTTCATGTTTCATCCTTAGGAACTTGAAGTCGTTGTTCACTCGTTCGATCATGGCCAGTCCATCGGACATTCGCAAGGGACCCTCCGCTAGCACAAAAAGCGAGTCGGTATCTCCGTAGAGTAGAGTGTACGGGGCATTTACATGTCGAATCGCCAAGCTCAACGACTCTCTGCCTCGTCGGGTAATCTCCTCGGCCAAGCGAAGAGAGTAATAGCGAAAGTAGGGAGAAGCGAGCATTCCGTAGGTTTGGTTGGCCAGCAGTTTAAAGCAAAAGCTCATCACTTCGCTGTTGGGCACTCCAGCTAGCGCTTGTCTTTTTTGAATGAGCGTGCGCCAAAGTCTGGGCAGAAGTTTTCCCGTAGGACTCCAACAGATCGAATGTTCAATCGCCACGGAAGGATAAAGCGATGTGTAGTCTAGAACGTGTGTGGCACCGCTATCGTAAACACCCGAGCGAGCGCTCAACACCATTCCTCCCTCATAGCCACTCCTTGAGATCTTTTCGGGTCGAACTCTCGTTGGTGAGATAACACCCGCCTCGTGAAAACTCTTGTAGAGCATCCACTGCGACCTGTCCATCTTTCGAGCGTGTCGAGACGTCTGCGACCAAGGCTGCCAGATGATCGTCGACACCTCACACATGATCTCTACCGCCTTTGCTTTGCGTGCAAACTCCAGCACCGTGTGGATGCCATTGTCGAGGTCTTCGTGGACGCCAGCGTAAGTTAGCTTTGCTTCGGTAGCCACTTCGTGAACGTCGATGATGGGGTATCGCCCGCGTTGTCCATAGAGAAACTCTGTGTCTCTACCATAGATTAGCGTGACGCAGGCGTCTAGTCTCTGGAGGATTGCTAGTAGAGTCTCGCTTTCGCTTGGTCGATGAACAACGTTGGTCGAAACATCGAGAGCGCAGCCGCGATATACAACCACAGTGGAAAACGGAGGTCTTTCCCTCAGCTGAACTGGGTGATCATCTGGATAACGTCGATAGACACTCAGTGGTGAACTGTGTAGCGCTTCGTAGAGACCTTCGCGAATAAGTCGAACGTGTTCAAGCGGAACGCGAACCCAGCCTGAAAGACCGTGGTTGAGAACAGCTTGTTCAACGTAGGTGTCCGTGTGTCCAAGACAGAGAGAATAGTAGATGGAACTCGACGCGTCGCCTCTTGCCAAGTCATTGAGTGCATAGTTTGTCACGTTGAAGCCGCATTCCAGTTCTAGAAAAGTAGTTGGTTCGCTGAGCGAGTCGGTTTGCTTATCGACGTATTGTTTTTCCACGAGACCGCGACACCCAAAAGCCCTTGGCGTTAGACGAAACCTTCTTGCCAAATGTTCAATGGTTTCGCGTTGCCATTCTTCGCTGTCCTGCCAAGCGAGCGAAGGTGGACGCAACCAGATCTTTCGTCGAACATTGCTATGCTTAATGATGATCTTTCGACCTTCTTCGCTAAGACAACGAAAGATCAGCAGGCCATCATCAGGTTTTTCAACAACATCGTAGAAATACAAGTCCATTTTCTCTTTTTTTTCTTCGAAAAGGGGAAAAATCTACATTTTTTTTATTCTAATCAAAATTCCTGCTATCTCGAAATCCCGTGGTAATCCAGACTCCATCGACATACTGTCGACGACTCGGAGGCTCAAGGCAACAGCAACAGATGGCCAAGAACCAAAGAACAATGAAGCAAGCTATGCTTGAAACAATGATGACTAGCCAAAAGTATTGATTTCCCGACGAACAATCGTTGTTGCACCAGTAGTGTTGACGCGCCTCTGGATCTTGGTCGATGAGCGCGTCGTCGCTTGGCTCTCCCCAGACAATGTAGTAGCGATTGCCTCGGACATCTTGATTCCTAAAGCCAACACTCAGCTTTGACACTGTGTCGCGATTTCTTATCCACTTGCTCTGCGAAGTGTCCTCAACGTTCGTTACGCGAAGGCCAATGTCCAAGCCACTCGCCGAGTTAAACGACAAATCAATGTGGGGAAGATGGTTTGCGCTATTCTTCTCTTCGAGGAACGGCAGAGTGTCCAACCAGAAAGCGGTAACGTAGGGACGCCCATCGACGTGTCGATAGCCCGTCTCGTGGTGTTTGTTGTGCGTGAAGACGATGCGCGTCGAAGAATTGTAGCAAGCGGTGATCTTCATGCAGTAGGGACGATCGACTGTAGCATTTCTTCCGCAATGACGAAAGCGATTCTTGTGCAAGGTGTAGGCATCGTAGTTGTAGGCTGTCAGAGCCGAGTATTTGGCGTCGGCGAACACGTTATTCTGCACGAAGAGCATGCCGCATTGCGAAGTAAGCTCGACCACAGAACTCGACACTGGTTGATAACCAGTGTACTTGACGCCAAGCAGCGACAGGGAACTGAACGAGCCGAGAATTGCCGACTGTTTAATCCCAGTTCCATTAAAACTACAGTGTCTCAGCGTGATATTTGCCGGAGGTCTCCCGTGAAGGGTGTTCGACGAGCGCATCGTTGGTGAGAAGATTCCCGCTGCGTGAATGAACTTGATGCCTCGAATGCTGATGTTGTCGGCGTAGATCGTCACCGGTGAACTCACTAGCACTTCTGCATCGTCATCCGACGTGATTGTCCAATTGCCAACGTCGAAATTCCAGGTGTCCGTGTAGGGGAAAGGCTGCCGAGCAACGACGATCTTTCTTCGAACGTCCTTGCAACCGAGCAGGGCATCATGTAGCGTCATGAATAGCCACGACTTAAAGTAGGGATTCGTACTGACGAACGTTGCGTTTGCCGGGTCCACCCGACATTCCGTGGGCAGGGGAATAGGGCAGCCACTGTTGCACACGGTGCACTGCTGGAATCCAGACTGTAGGATGTTCTTGTACGTTGAACATAGAACAATGTCCGACGTGATGCCTCGAAGACCTGGACCGTTGCTTGGGGGCCTACTGATGTTGCCGTAGGAGAGAAGCTTGGCCGCGTCGAAACCACTTTCCACTGCAACGATTCTCAGAGGATAGAATTGATCGGCGAATCCCCCAAAGTAGGAGAGATTGTAGCCGGAGGTGGGGTCAAGCGTTTGCACGAGAATCTGTGGAGGCAAGTTGAACTGCACGGCAAACGGATAGCCAGTGGTGTTGTCTTCAATTGGATAGGTGTAGATCTTTCCCTCGGCGTTAATGCCCAAGAGCGCCTGAACTGGATCGCCATAGGACGCGTAGTTGTCCGTGGCCGCCTCGTCGCCAATCAGCGTGGCCTCGTTGGCATTTCCCCCCGTGATAATGTGATTTCTATTGACGTCTCTGTCGAAGATCACCGCTGCATCCCAATCGTTGGGCTCTGGAGTCTGCTCTATCTGGTAGGGAGCGTTGAGGACTCTTGGACCCGCCGTCTTAAACCATCCCCAGTCAAGGTCTTCAAAGGTTCTTCCACTGGAGTCTCCCTGTTGAACGATGGGATAGTGGTCTGTTCTACCGTTCTTGACGACCGTGATGTTTCTGAACAAGAAGATTCTTGGATAGAGAAGTCCTTCGATGCGTAACGCAGCAAATTCCACTCGATTGTTTCTCCCGCCTCCCCATGGGCAAAGATAGTTCCTCTTCGTTTCAAAGAGATTGTCTTCGATGATGTAGTCGCCCGTGGACTTTTGATTGCCATTCAAGAAGAAACACGACGTCGCAAAAGGCTGTCGAACACCGCAGTCTAAGACCTGATTGCCTGTGATCTCCCAGTTGCCCGGCTGTGTAATCGTCAAGACGTTGCCGTCGAGATCTCTAAAAACGTTGTCCTTGATGATCGCCGACGATTGAATCTCAAACTGAGGGTTTGATTTACTCCCGCTGACAAACGGAGAAGTGTCGAGATTCTCGGACAGCTGAAAGTAGATGTAGAATCCTTCGACCGAAGGCATCCTCGTCTTGAAGAAGTACTCGCTGTTGTCGTTGAAGGCGATGATGGGAACACTACCCTTGTTGCTAGCAATGAATCCTCGTCGAGCGTCGTCGGGAAGATGCCACCAGCCGTAGATGCGCGACTCTCTAAGAGCAAAGATTCCCGTCGTTGGATCAATGTGAATGCTAGCGATCTTGATCTTTCCGTCGCCAAGAATACCTCTACCGTCAAAGTTCACGTCCCAGAACTGAATGTCCGTGGGAAGAAAGCCTGCAGGCGTTTCGAACATCTTCTCGGCCACATTGTCGTTTTCCGTGGTGTTCACCTTGAAACGGAACTCCAGATACTGAAGGATGATCTCTGAGGCGGCAAGCTGATGCGACGCTCCGTAGATGATTGGTCGAGCGCAACAGTAGGCATCCGGATAGCCAACAGCGTAGACACTGCTCGCCAATTGAAGCACTTCGTTGCGAAGAATCGTCTCTCTCGACGTCACATTCAACATCTCCATGGGATAGCCATAGCGAGCTCCATCGGTAAGGTTGTTCATGCAGAGAAAGCCATAGCCCGGAGTGTCGATTAACTTACATTGCGGATTGATCTCCATCACAGGGAAGGTGGTGTTTGGCCAGCAGTTCGGATAGAAACAGCAGACAGTGACCAAGGAACCAGGAGGTCGAAAGCACCAGTCGGCTCCCGTCTTCCCCTTCATCGAGAAGCTGTCTTCCACGCGAATCAGGGCATTCGTCGACGACAGTTCTGCAGCGTTGAGGTAGTTAATCGATGGCGTATAGGTGAAGTCCGCACCAATTTGACCCTTGACTACGGTATTGTCGATGAACCTATTCGCGGTGATGTTTCCACCGATAACTCGGTAACCCACTGTACTTCTCTGTTCTTGCGAAGCTTCCTCGTCGTAGATAATGCGATTGCCTCGAATGTAGCATTGAAGCGTGTCGTCGTAGCTTGGGTTGCAGCCAAGTCCTTTGGGGTCGATGTTCTCCAACGCCGATTCAATGTCGAACAAGGTAATGTAGTCCTCGGCCGTGTACGAGGCAAAGTCGAGAGTGCCTATGTCCTGCTTGACGATGGGACCATAGTCTCCCTTGCACTTGAAGGAGAACAATTCAAGGTTGTTGGCCTTCTTCTTGCCTTTGGGATTGAGCGCCAAGTTCTCTTCGAAAGTGAACGCCTGTCCTTCGATCAGCTGAAATTGTCGACCATGGTTTTCAACAAAGGTGTTCATGCGGGCTTCGACGTCGGGACTTTGAATGTAGACCGCTCGCGTATGAAAGTTCTGAATGGTGTTGTAGAGCATGACGAACTCCTTGCCAAAGAGACCGATAACTGCGCCAGCCTTGTCGACGTTGGCACCGTCGAGAACACAGTTCAACACTCGAAAAGTGTCTGGAAGACCTGCATCGTCGGGAGCATCGGTGAAGTCCGTGTCGAATGGATTGGAGCTTACCGGTGTTGGTTCAATCAAAGGAAAGGAGATTGCGTTGGTGTGCTGAAGAACGAGACCTCTTAGCGTGATGCCATCCGTGTAGATACCATGACCTGCTGCAATGATTAACGCGCTATCATAGGAGCCAACCCAGACGTTCTTCTCTGTGAACTTGAGTCGTTCGTGATAGGCGTTCAAGCTCTTGTGAACAACGATGACATTGCAACCTTTGTCCATTGCATCGTTGATTCGATTGAACCGGCTGACACCATAGTCGTTCGTAATGCGCTCTTCGTAGGTAGAATCGACGACACAGCTTGTATTCTCCAACGGTCGATACTGCTTGCACTCGTTGTCGAGAACTCCTTCGTCGGGACCTGGATCGAGCATGTTGCACGTTCGAAAGTTCCACTGACTATCGTAGCCATCCGCCCAGTCAGCAACTGTCCCGGTAATCAAAGGCGATAGACGTGAAGATTCGTAGAGAACCGCTTTGTCCGAGAACCAGCCAAGCACGAGCAAAGGTCCAGCTTGGATAAGATCGTAGAGAAACTGAATGAAGCGCCAACCATAGGGAAGCTGCTGCGCGACGTTGTTTTGCTGATACCAAGAGGCGTTGACACTAATGTACTTGAAAACGTAGGCAGCCGAAGTATTCAAGAGCGACGAACCGTTATAGGTGAGCGCGCTAATAGCCTGCGCACCGTCGCACCGACAACTAATTGTTCCGTCGGTGTTGCAGGTTAGCTGAAGGTTGGAGTAGCCAGTTTGCACCGAAGACGGAGTTCCTCCATTGCAAGTCGAATTGACGGTGGTGTTCGTACATGCCACTGTTGTGTTGTCCGCCGAAGAGATGATCGACGAACACGAACAAGGGCCTGGACTGGGTAGTACATAGGTGTTGTCGCATGGCATGCGCATGAATCCATCGGGAGGTGTCGCTCCCTGACTTGCATAGTTATAGCCCGTGCAAAGCGTGGCGTTCTCCTCGACAAAACAAGGGTAGCTTGTACCATCGTACATGAGCGAGCCTGTGTAGCCGCAAAGCGTGATGTTCGTGAAACTCGAGCAAGGCACAGGAGGAATGCACGTTACGTCGCGAGAACACGGCACCACCAAGGAGAAATCCAGACATTGGCAGCTCGCCGTAAAGTATTGATTGCTCGAGCACGAGCCAGGACAGGCTACCATTCCCGTCTCGTAGTACTGTTGTCCGCCAACACAGTCTTCGCAGTCGAGCGTCACTGTTCCGTTTGCGCACTTTCCCACGGTCACTGGAGGAGGAGCTCCTGATCCGAGAGTTCCGCCTGCATAGGGACATTGGACAACACCGTTGAGACACTCTTCGCCGGAAAGACCTCCAGGAATGCTCCATTCACACGTACTATAGATACCCAGGGCATTGGCGGCCTGAGATCCCGTAAGATTCGTGGAAAAGGAGTTGTTGTAGCCTCGAGGACAGCCACAGGAAAGCGCCTCTGCAACGCCCACTCGAACCTCAATGTCTATTGTACAAATGTCCGTGTAGGAGATAGTCGTGGTCGTGGTAACATTGCCGATTGTCACCGTAACGTTCTCGTAGACAGTGCACGTGTAATTGAAAGGAACCATCGCCGTTGTCACTGCGCATGAAACGTTCATCTCTGGTTCTCCTCCTGTGATGTCTGCAATCAGTGGCGTTAGAAAGGCAATGTCGATGCTGAGATCACCTGTGTTTGACGTGTAAGTGACATTCGTTCCATCCGGTAAAGAGATCACCTGATCTTCAGAGCCGCACTGACATGGCGTGTAGATTGCACACGAGTTGTCAAAGTAGTAGACACCCGGAGAAACCTCGACTTGAATGCAATTTACGTCCAATGTTGCAGGAACGTCTAGGCACAATAGGGTGCCTGCTTCACAGTAGAGCGTTGGCGTCAAAGGATAGGAACAGGTGTAGGGGAGAAGATCTTCCACCGCACAGTGACGGTTGTTGTAGAACCAGAATTCTCCTGTGGAAATCATGTTGCTTGCTAGCACGACGCAGCCTTCGGTCATGCCTCCACATGGACAGAAGACATTGTTGTGGATGTCAAAGTTCTCCATGCCTGTCAGGTAGAGAGCACTTCCAGGAATACCCGTGAAGTTGGTGTTCTCGATGACGGCACTTGACAGTTCATCGCAAGAATGCATGCACACCACCTTCTCGCCATAGTAGTTTTGAACAACCATGTCCAAGATGGTGAGGTTTTGATTGCGGAGACAAGGCATGTCGATTGGAGGTAGAGGCACGGTGCCATCTGAACAGTTGAGCACCGTCGTGCCATTGTTTGTCATAGCAACCAACGCTCTTGCGATCGAACATGGATTACGCTCCAAGGGATTCAGATAGGCGGGCGCCACCCAATCTCCAGACAAGTCACAGCCTGTTCCATTAACAGTTTCTTCGCCTCCCATCGCCATACTGATTTCCCGGAGCATAAAGCAGGGATCCCGCTTCCTTGGATCCAGGAACACAGGCTCGACGTCCGTGTCACTCACCGTGCAGTTGTAGCGTTCCTGCAGTTCTGGAACCGTGGCCACTGGTACAACAGGTAGATCAGGAATGACACATTCATCTGGCCAATCGTCATTCCAGCAGAAACCACCCAAGGCCATTGGGATGAGCGAGTACTGCGACAGAAAGGGAAACGGCGTGAACGTTCCATTGGGCCATTGAATTCCCGCAACGAACGTCTTGTTGCAAGGCGCCGTGCAGCCAAGCAATTGTCCAATGGGATTGGGAGGTGCCTGACTAACCGGAACAAAAATACCCGGATAGAAGTTCGAGGCGAGATAGGCACCTCCCGCCTGGACGTTGGTGACGAACCAGCCAGGCATGAAGAAGTCGTACATGGGATCGCCCCATGGGTTCTGACCAATGACTGGCAGATTCACGGGATTGGCACCGGGAACGAACGTCTGAGTGTACTGCACTTCGGTGGAATTGCCTGTGGTGTTCTTTGGGCATTCTATCGGCTGACCTGTGTTGTTCACGAAGATTCCCGGAATGAACGTGACGTTTGGATCGTAGAAAGGTCCTGTGGTCATTGTTGTTCCGGGCAGCCAGAGAATGCCATAGTTGCCGTTGGGATCGATGAGCTTGCCACGAATGAACTCGTAGTTTGTAGCGTTGTCCGTGCTTAGAATGGAGGTAACTGCGGTTGGCGGCTGTTCATAATAGAGCTTCGAGGGAACACACGAGTCTTCGATTGTGATGCACATGCAATCGTAGACAAGTGTCAACGGCAGGGAACTGATGTCGCCATCGTATTCAGTCCACGTGGGCAACGTTGTAAAAGGAGACTTGTTGACGAAGGGCGTGGGTGAATCAATGTCGAAGGGAAAGTAGAGAATGAGACCAACGTTCGGCGAGTTGAGCGGCACCGAGTAGTATGTCGCGATCTCCGAGTCCGTTCGAACGTAGTTCCACAGGCGAACGTCGTCAATTTGTCCGGTGAAATGACGAAGATTCGACGAGTCGTAGCCGGCACCAAGACGGAAGGGACGCACCGCGTCGTAGTCTGGAGCACGTTTTGTTGGCGCAGGCTTCGTGCAGACGAGTACTCCATTCACGTAGAACTTCATGCCATTTGTCTGACTATACGATCCAGCAAGATGCTGCCAGATGTTCGGAGCCATCTGCAGCGGACAAATGAGATCGTTGGTCGACGCTCCATCTACAGTGACCACAAAGGAGATACTCGTGCAAGCACCTGAGCTCTCTTGAGGCGTGGTCTTGGTATAGACGAATCCATAGCCTATACTTCCCGTACTGGAAACATCGTAGGCATGATTGCCCACCACGACCGTGTCCTTGTGAGCGTAGGCGACACTTGGATTGATCCAAGCCTCCAAGGTGAATTCCTGTAGCTGAAATTGCACTGAGGCAGAGTCGCTTTTCGACGAGGTGTTTGTGGGTAGTAGATAGAGACTCGTCGATCCGTTGAAAACGGCGGACGTCTGCATGCAAATGCTATTGTCCACTACGTCGTCATTCTTGTTGAACCACGATCCCGAACAGTAGTTTGTGTCGTCGACGCCACAGTATTCAGGACAAGCTTGCGTAAGAAATAGACCGTTGGTCGTTCCACAGCCTTCGGAGAGCCAACCATCGAAGGTCACCGAAACGTTTTCGTAAACGACCTGCAGGTTTTGAAAGCCAACGATACTCGATTGAAGACTAACGTACTGTTCTGGAATGACGCTTGTCACTTGCTCCTCCAAGACAATGGTGGTGACGTTCACTCCAAGTGTGGCGTTGAATACCGTGACTGGAACGGGTACAAGCGACGTAACATTGACGGGTGGAACGTATTCTACCAAGGGTATTCCGCGTAGAATGAAGTCGTAGGGTCGAGGATAGATAAAATCGGTGGCGTTCGTCATGTAGAGAGTTCCATAGAACTCAATGAGCACTGGATCGAAGGGACAGTTGAGCACTGCATCTTCTAGCTGCGTGTATTGAATTTGCGTGCCGCTGATGTTCGTCGCCACGGATACGACGTTTCCATAGCCTGGACAGGGAGCCGCTTCTTTTACAGAAGAATCGACGAACAAGTCCTTGACCTTCGAGCAGTCGATTGGTGTGAACTCATTGATAATGATGCAAGCGTTCACCGAGAATCGAGGATCGGTTTCCGTTAGACTATCGACGACGACCTTGGTACAATCGAAAGCAAGTATCGATCGAACGTAGAGCAGGAAAAGTAGGACAGCGAAAATCGCCGCAAGCTGTTTGCCGCGACTCGACATTTCTCGCCGAAGCTGCGCGCGCGTAACCGACTTCTCTTCGAGGCCAGCCCAAGCGGAATAATTATTAGTGTTTTTCTTTGAGGGGTTTTTCACAACCTCTTTCGTTTAGTTGAACTTGTTGAACTATAGTCCGAAGCAAACTTGAACCTGTTGAGATGCTTGTCCATTTTGCCACCTGGGTTTTCTCGGGGAGGAGACATCGGCGAAGCATCATCGTCGTCGGTGTCATTGTTGTCCTCTGGCGTCGAGGCTTTTTGTCGTTGCCGACGTTTCTTTGTGTAGGCTCGCTTAGACTTGCCGTAGTCCAGAAGGAGAGCTTTGAACTGTTTTGCATCGACGCCGTCCTTGACGTGCCAGGATTTACGTGTTCCTATCATACACTCGTAGAAATCGCGAAAGAGCTGACTGAGTATCTCGTTCTTCCTTTTTTCTGCGTTGTTTCCACAGAGCACCTGTAGGAAAGATTCGACGTCGAAGTTCGCGTACTTGGGCTTGCTAGAAGATCTGATGCGTAGAATTCTCAGAACGTTGGCGAACTCACGAACAACCGCCAGTGAATTTTCCTCGAGTGTTTCGATTGTTGAAGCATCTTCCTGGCCAGCGTAGGCAACGTTGATCCAGTGAGTGTGTGTCATGGGCTTTCTCTCAACTTCTCTGAAGGTCACGTCGAAGACGCTCGGTGGCGAAGAAGGGGAGAGTGGAGGTGGACCGGAACACGAATCTTCGTTGTCATCGTTGCAATTTGTTAGTTCGTCGATAGCGACAACGTTGGATAGCGTAGGTGGCGTTCTCAGTTCTTGATCTCCAGTAGCCAAGCGAAAGAGATCGAGATTTTGCGAGTCGTTGAAAATCGTAGAAAGCGCAAGCTTGGCGGTTTCCAGAGAGGCCACAATATCCGTCCAGTTCTTGATCGACGAGTCCGTAGGTGCAGAAAGAGCACCCATTCTCTCCACACAATCCGATATCTTTAGGTACACTGTGCTTGCAACGGCTCGAGCGCAGACGAGCTGATGACGGAGAAGCGTCTCCGAAGGCATTTTTCCTCTGTGTGTGTTGTGTTCGAGAAAAATTAAAATACGAAAAAAAAAGAAATGAAATTTTAAATTTTTAAATGGAAATTCCCATTTTCACAGGAATTTCTAGTAGAATTTAAGCTCGCCAATCGGAGCGGTGGTAGGGCGCGTCACGTGAGCTCTTTGAACAATGAAGTCGTGCGTGTCGATGAGACGGCGATCTTGGCTCTTGTGTACTCGACACACTAGTTGATTGAACATCCAAACTTGATAGTCTTTTGTGGCGAAGATAGCCGGAGTTGTCTCGGACGCTTTGACGATTCGTTCGTTCAAGCTCCAGATTTCAGGTGCAACACCATAGCGAATCTTCGAGAGCCTGTGCTGATCTGCCATGATAGGCGCTCCATAGTAATCATTGGAATGCACGTCGATTGCACCCTGCACGGTATGCACGAGCTTTTCTCGAAACGCCTGAAAAACGCCAATCATTGCCATGATGCATTGTTCCATGAAGCTGATTACGTTGGAGGTGTAGTCCAGGAGAATCTGCTCAAAGTCGTTGGGAAGAACCCTGTCGTTGTAGACGACAAATTCCTCGTCGAAGGCTTCAATGAGCTCCCCCATCTTCATGGCGAAGTCGCTTCCTTCCGCCAGATGATCATGAAGGAGACCGTCGATGTTGTGACGAAGTTGTTCGTAGCATTCCGAGATATAGTGGAGATAGTCGTCGGACTGTTGCTTGCTCATCGCAAGGAGAATGTTGATGATCTTTTGATAGTAGGTGCATACCTTGTAGCTGCTCGAGCAAAGCGGCCAAGCTTCGCTTTTTCTCGACGCGAGCTTCATTTTCTCTTCTTCGATGGTCACGCGAAGAACAATCATGTTGTTGACGATAGCTGTCGCGTCCTTGGTCTTAAGAAAGTCGTGAGGATTCAAACCACTTTCGTGGTAGAGTCGTTCGTATTCTCGAGAGTAGAGATCTCTCTCTTTTTCGAGGTCACGAATGTGGAGATCAGAAGGCTTACCTGTCAAAAGACAACAGAGAATTGGAGTCGCCATTGGATAGACGATGAACAAGGGAAGCTCTGCAACCGTGGACATAACTTCAGCTTCAATGCCTTCGATGCTCTCCTTGGAAAGCGGAGGCATTGGAAAAGGCAAGAGATAGTAGCAGTCAGGATTTAAATGACAGTAGCTGTTGTAGGCAATGATCTGGTTTGGATCGTTGGGAAGCCCTTCAATGTACAAAGGGAAGTAGCTAGTCTTTGAAATCTCCATGGACTTGAAAGCCATGTTCAGGTTTTCTTCGGTGTACTGGTTGGCTTGGGAGGCCATCTTTGTTTCTTCAGTGGAGAAGGAAAAAAAAAAGAAGAAAAAAAGAAGAAGAGAAAAAAAGTTTTACTAGCCAAAGAAAATAAAACAAACGGCGAAGACCGCCATGGAAAAAATCACCTTGACGTCAGCAGTGCTGAAAATGGGAGCGTTCGACGTGAGTTGATCGGTGTTGGTGCCTGTTCCAGTTCCAGAGGTAGTTGAACGAGTAGTAGTAGTTGTTGTGGTCTTCGTGGTCTTTGTTGTTGTGGCGGTGGATGCAGGAATCTTCGAAGAATCGATGCTCCACTGTGTGCAAGTGTCGCCAGCAGAGTTGCCAGAAGCACAGGAAATCGACTTGAAGCACTGACTTGCTGTCGCAGTAGGACAGATTGTAGCGTAGTTCGAACAAAAGTAAGAACACGGCCCAAGATTGCAGAGCTGACAGTTGCTTGCACATGCATACTTTGCGTAGAATTGAACGCAAGCAGAGCCGTCTGCACGAGCATCAGCTTCACATTGACTTGCGGAAACACCTGAAGTTCCTGGCGACGCTGCGTAGACGAAGGGATTTTCGTTGACTGCCGAACAGGCAAGACGATCGGCGTCACCAGAGCCAGCACCCTCGAGAATGTTACTTCCGTAGAGACAAACGTTTGGAGAATCGATGGCAGTTTGACAAGCCAACGTCTGTTGACCAACGAACGACAGAGTGGCAAAGACAATAAAGAACGCGTTGAAATGCATTGAGTTTTTTGCTTTGTAGTGAGCAAGGAAAAAAAAGAAGAAGAAGGAAAAAGAGAAAAAAAAAGAATCTTTGAAAAATTAAGGAAAATTTAAAACTTTAACGGTGAAAAAAAAATCCTATTTTCGTGACTAAGTTAAATCACGTGCAATGGCGAACATCGCCACTAGCACTAGGGATTGCAGCGACGACAACACAGAAGACACCTATGAAAATGAAACGTCCACAAACTATTGTAGAAACTGTTCTTTATTTTGCTGTGTTTTCTCGTGCTTGGTCGTGATCTTTCCCACTCGTGAAAGTGCTCATGAATCCTACCAGGATTCGGATAAATTAAATTTATAGGAAAAAATAAATTAATTTTCCAACAGAAAAAAAAACTTCTTTTTTTTTTCTCCTTCCATCGAACACGCCAATCACTCTAGCAAGTACATGAATTTATTTTCAGTGGTTGTCTTTGTGTTGATGGGATTTACACAGCTTGTCTAGAAAACGTGCAACAAGGGATGTAACTACTCGAGGAACAACGAAGACGCACGCGACTCTCTTTCTCTACTTTCACACGCGCGCACACATCTACTTCACCTTGAAATGTCCAGCTGTGACCACGCCTCTAGAAGTAGTTACGATCTTCCAGAACCACGTGAGAAACAAGATGAATGCAAGCAAAGCGACGAAGAACAAGAGCACAGGCGACGCAGGTGTGGGATACTCATAGAATGGATTGAAGATCGAGCAGTAGAGAGTCAACGGGAGAAACGGTGTCGCAAGGTAGTGCACGAAGAACATCAAACATTCACCGCGTTTGTTCAGCTTTTTCTGCACAGCGTGAACGGTGGCGCGCACCTCCACCAAGTAGCCACTGACGAACAAGGCAAGCAGAGAGATGACGGGGCTGGTATGCACCACGTAATCGAGCGTATGTACGGTGCCAACGGAAGCAGTGCCACCATCAAGCGTCGTCGCGGAAGTGAACATTTCACCATTGTCCAACTGAAGCACAAGTATGATGAAAAATTGTACAAAGAACACAGAGCCGAATACCACAGGCAGCGCATAGAGCGTGAGGAGGGTAAAAAGGTACGAGCTTTTGAACACAATCGCAATCCAGAGCACAAAGTAGAAGAGCGCCTGTCCAAAGTAATTCCAGTAGGTGTAACGATTGGAGTGCACAACGTCTAGACACACCATGGCCACGACCAGACCGATGTTGTAGATTGTAAGCACGGATGTGACGACGACAAAAAGCGATGTTGTGCAGCGACTGTCGTGGAAGTCGGTGATTTCAATGGAAGACTCCTTCGACTTTTTACGCATTTTCTCTCCAATACTGGACGGCGACGACGAAAATCGAGAAGTCGATGCGAGATCTTTCTTCCTTGAAGTCAATGAAGCAACTTGTTTTACGTTGAAGTCATCGTCATCGTCATTTTCAGACAAAGTGATAAGCACGTCCTTTTCACTGTACTCGGAATCACTTTCAATGTGCAGCAAGGACATTTACGCTCACTTGCTCAAGTGGATGAACTCGTACTAACGCCGTCTTTTCCCCCCTTTTCTTTCACCTCTAGTGGAAATGCGCATTCAAAGATTGCATCAATCCAACATTTCCCCTCAATACTTCAAAGGAGGTGAGGCGCATTAAAGCGAGCATCATCGAACACTACCAGGTTATACATCAACATACTTTGAAGGCTAGTCATGCCGACGATCTAAGATTGCATCCAAGTATGATTGCACCGCTGATCGATCGTCACCAGTGCCCACACTGCTCTCTATTCTTTGTACATACTGTAACATTTAGCGACCACCTCAAGTTTTCCTGTGAACGAAGACCTTCCACCGAAATAAACTTTATTCACTAGTTTATCGCGTCGTTTTGAGCATAGAACGCGTAGATGTAGTCGCGGAAGTACTGCTTCATGTACTCTGTCATCAAGTCGAACAGGATTTGATCCACGGAAACCCACGTGGGCACTCCTCTGTTTTGTAGTGCACTCTTTGTGGTCGCTGCTCTCGCTTGTGAAACGTTTGTGTTTCCAGGCGTGAAGATATTGGTTTTGTTGAGCATGGAAAAGTTAATGACGCTTCGGGTAGATTCGTCGAGTTCCAGTGCTCTACCGTGTGCGTTAAACATTTCGGTGTACAGTCGACCATAGGCAGAGCTAACTTCGTCGCTTTCGAAGAAAGGCATGGCGAGAACCGCAGCCTTTACAGCGGCTGCAGCTTTCTTTGTTTCGGCCTGTTTAGCTCGCTTTTCCTCGTCGAGCTTGGCTGCATCTTCGCTTGACGACGAACGTTGGTTTTTGTTACGTTCAATGAAACTCTGTTCGTCTTGCAGCTTATCCAAGAACTCCCTGTAGGCGATTTCAACGAACTCAAAGCGGTTCTTCAGGTAGGTGGTGTAAAACCTCTCGAGCTCCTTTCGAACTTTGTCGAAGAAAGTATCTGTCTTGCTGCCTTTCACTGGCGTCCTGTTTGTACCGTAGTCGGTTATGAGCATGGAAAAGTTCAAAACGACTTTGATGTTGACGTTTGGTTGCAGTTCAAAATAGGCCTTGACGGTTTCACATTCGTGAAATTTCTTGGAGATCAGGAAGCTGAAGGCTGCGATTCGATTCTTGTCGAAGATTCCACCCAACTCCCCGACGCCCGCCAACTTGGGAAAGCCTGCGGCCACCTTGCGACTGAGTTCCAACATACTTTGGTAGGTCTGCCTTGTGATTCGCTCGAGACCTTCGCGTGAAGCTTGCGCGTAGGTCTTGTTGATGGTTGCGATTTTCTCGTAGACCGTTTGTATTTTTGCGTACTGGGCTCCTCTCTTTCGAAATTGATCCAAAACTCTGGTCTTTTGCGCCACGCTGTAGTTAAGTTCCACGACGTCCAACGTAGTGTGCTTGTAGAAGATATCGAGAACAGGACGAAAAACGTAGAGCTCAAAGTCAGCTGTGCGTGTTTCAAGTTCGCGTTGATCTTGCTTGAAGCTGGGATCCGAGAAATCAAGTCCTCCGCCGATTGAAATTCGATAGAGATCTTTGACGAACCCACCGAATGCTAGAGTGTGAAAATCAAAGCATGAGTTGGCGCGCGTGTTTTGATAAAATGCGCGCCACACTTCGACGGCAACTGTGTTCTCCTTGCCCGTGGTGGTGCGTTCTCCTGCGCCAACCAAGATCAGCTCTTTGACACACATGAGCACATAGTGTGTCAAACTCAAGTAGGCAAAATAGAGCGACGCGATACTTCCTGCATCGGTGGCCCAAGCCGACGACGCCGTGAATTTGATGTCCAATGTTTCAAGGAGACTCCAGTGGCTTTCATCGGGACGATTGCTCTCTAGGAAATTCGTCTTTGTCGTGACTGGATGACCAACGGTGAAGGTAAACGACGACTTTTCAGTTCCAACGAAAATCAACAAAGAGTTGGGAAACCTTCCCTGGGTGCCCGCCTTAAGAGCAAGTATGAACTTGATGAGCGTGTTGACGGAGGCACGAACATTGTAGAACATTCGAATGGCGGTTGTGTTAACGTTGTTTGCCTTTTCCATTTCCGAACGCTTTCCAGATTGAAACCTTTGTACAGGTCGACCAGCTGTGTACGTGTTGAAGTTTGGAAGCAACGACGACGACGACGACGAAGAAGAAGACGACGATGAATATTGTTGTGCAGGAGGAGGGGGAGGTAAGTCCACAGGAAGTCCAACCCTCGGACTTCCACTGGAAGTTGCAGCATTCCCACTCAATCTAATACTAACAGCGTTGCGTGCTTCAGCGGGAATGGGTCGACGACGTTTAGGAACAGCTTCTTCTTGTTTGATTGACGACGATGACGACGAAGAAGAGGATGACGACGAAGAAGGCGATGGGGTTTGTTGAAGAAACAACGACGAAGGCGCATATTCAGGCTGACCTCCATCGTCGAGAACTTGGAAGCTCTGCATTTTTTTTTCTCGCGTGTATTTTCCCGAAAATCTAAAGACTTTATTTTTTTTTCTCCTTTGAGATACATTTACTCCAGACTTTCAAGATAATCATGAAGCGCTTGTTTCTTCAACAAGAGCATATGATCTACGCCAGCTTGATCGAGACGATCAACAAAGCTTGCAGCACGCTGTGCGCTCCAAGAACTGGGGCGCCATTTCATCACTGAAACATAGATCATTGTATGCGAAAGAAATCGCTTGTCCAAAATCTCAGCGAAAGAAGCAAACTCAAGACTTGCTCGCTTGGCTGATTGCCAATCCTTGGCTTTTAGATAGGCGTCGCGAAGAACCAATAGCCGATTTGCTGCTTCAATGTCCATCTCCGAAAGAATGACGATCTGTGATGCATCGGGAAGTTGCCTATCGTCCGGCGGTGGCGACGACACGGACGACTCAGGTTCTTCTTCGTCGTTCGTGGCCTTGACTTTGTCGTTGTCGTCGCTACGCTCTTTGCTTGCGACTTGATTGTTGTTAGTCGACTGTTGCTGGGAACTTGGAGTTTCAAAGGAAGCGGGATAGCTTTGTTGTGGTGCACCATAGTAGCCACCTCCTCCGCCTCCACCGCCTCCAACAACCATCACTCCACCATTCGTAAAAAATCGAGTTGGTTGTCGAATTTGAAAGTATTGAGCAGTGTACTTGCGACGTTTGTGTCGATCGTTGGAGTCTTGACGGGCGTCGTCTATTGCTCTTCGGTCGCGGCGTTCGTTGGCTTCAATCGTTTGATCGCGCTTTCCTTCTCGTAGAAGTTCAGAGTTTCGACGTTCGCGCTCACGCAGCAGTGCATTGCGCTTTTCAGCCGAGGACATTCGCGGATTATTCTTGATGTTCTTGACGTTTTCATCGTGCCGACGAGCATGACGTTCCTTGCGCTCTGCATGTTCTTGCTGCGTTTCCTGATGACGCTTATCGTTCTTGCCTTGTTGTTTCGCGAGCGTCTTTTGTTCTTTGTCGCGGCGTCGCCTACTCGCGTTCGCTTGCGATCCTGTCTTCGTTGAACTGAACTTCTTCTTCCGTTTGTTCGCTCGTTTTCTGGCGGCCGTCTTTGGTTTCGAACGGGATTTCCCGCCACTCCTGCGACTTCTTCCCACGGATTTTGCCATTTCTCCGGTGAAAGCGAGAGAAAAAAAAACTTCTTGTCTCCGCCAGAAGGAATGTCGAATCACTGGGAAAAAGATGATAGCTACTTCATGAGGAACATCAAGAAGTATGGAAAGGAGCCTGTCGACGTGTTTCTTTCACAGGAGAACATTTCGTTGCCAACCTCGGAGAATCAGGTGTTCACCGTCTATTTCAACACGCAGCTGGTGCTCTCGTCGATCGTGGGCTTTGTTGGAACACTTAGCTATCGAGCTAAGCGTCTCACCGCCATTACCTTTCGTTTTGTAAGCAGCTATCCTGGACGCGCACCAAGCATGCAGTTGTTTGCATCGGGAATGGGCGTTGAAATTGGAGCCTCAGAAATCAACAGCGGCAAGCTCTACGTTCATTGCGTGCGCGAGTTCCTCGAACATTTGGACTTGCCCAAGCCTCCACGAAACGGCAGGCTCTTCTCGCAGAACAAGGTGAGCAGCGGTCTACACAACTACTGTCTCGACTTGAAGAAGTTCGAAGCAAACAACCCACTTGGCTACGTCAAGTGCAACGATGCCTTTCCTGGCACGGTCATTCAGGTGAAGCCGCCTGGCTGTAAGCAAGCCCTTTGCGTTTCTCTATTTCACACGGGAAAAATCAACATCATGGGAGCTTACGCAGAACAGGCAAAGCGTTGCTACATGTATATTTCCAACGTGCTTCGAAATAATCGAGGTAAGCGCAACCTTCGATCGACGATGCAACAAGAATACGTTGCTCTTCAGAGACTCTTCAACTTGAATCCGCCCACGCGAGAGACTCTGCGCTCAAGCATCCACGATGTTATCGCCCAGGTTAAGATCGAAGAGGAGATCGTCGACGACAAAGAAGAACATCGAATTGTCGCCGAACACCTAAAGAAAGTCGAAGCCCAGCGAAAAAGAGAGGGTGGCTACAGATACGTAATTCCCCTGGTAACATACGAACTCATTTACGGTACCCAGGAAACGGGTATTGTTACTATGTCCGAGTACGACATTCTTCTCCACGGAACGAAGGTCAACGAACCAAGCAAACTCGACGAAGACGATAGACTTGGCGATCGATCTGACGACGAAGACGAAGACAACGCAGAGGAAGAGGAGGAGGACAATGAAAACAACGATGACAACGTCAACGAAGTTAAAGGTGGCGCCGCAACTTCAAAGAAGCCGAGACGAAAAACTGCGGACGTCGCCACCAGGAAGAAACCTGCACCAAAACGCACCACGAAAAAAGTCACGCCCGCCAAAAAACGAGCGAGAACCCAAACCTCAGTAAAAAAATGAACCGACGATCGCTGGGCATCGTTGGAACGGTGGCAATCATCTTCGCGCTCTTTGCGTCGTCGACGGTGAAGGCAGACGAGTTTCACTGTACGATCAACAGTGAATGTCCACAGAAGAACTGTAAGACTAGCATGTGCATCGAAGATCTCTGCGTCTACTCCGAAGTCAAGTGCGAACTCCCTACAGACGGCGATCCATGTGTAACGTCGATTGGCTGCGACGCGTTCAACGATCAGTGTCGTTATGAACGTGTCTCCTGTGACGACGGCAACCCTTGCACAAAGGACGTGTGCTCTCGAGATTCGCTCGATGGTGAGGTGATTTGCCTGCATGAAAGCAACGGCGACGACGACAACTGCGAAGACACCTTTGCCCACAAGGTCTACTTCGACAATCGCCAGAACAGACAGTTGAAGATCACGTCCAACGAAGATGCCTCCATCGGCATTTGCCATAGTACGAAAATGCTCGTCGCATCAAAGGATCTCACGTCTCCAGTTGTCGTGTTGAGCTTCGACGACTACAAGAAGAACGGTCTGCACAAGCGAGGCACCTGCGACAATCTCATCGACGTTCCCACGAACGACGAACTACACAATCGAGTTTTCTACGTCCTTCAAGCGCAACCTGAACTGGAAGGCGTTCAATGCAGCGAAGGACACCGGCCTGGCTTGCACCTGGACGGCGTATTCTCGGAGCTCGTGTGGTCCGAGAACAACGGTGAATCTCGACTTGTCGATCTTGGTGGAGGACAACTCCATTTGAACGCGCAAGTCGAAGGCTTTGGTACAAGCGAAGGCTTTGGCTTCGCCGTGAACGCCTACTTTGACAGGGACTATTCGTACACGCCATTGAAGCAGCTTTCCGACGATTGCTATGCTCGCATGAACATCGACGTCAAGAGGACATGGCAAGGCTACAAGCTTCGACGAGGACGCCTTACCGCCTTGTCGAAGAGTCTTTACGATGGTCTGATCATCGATCTCGTCGAGGGTAGCATGCAAACAGGTTATGGCGCCAACGCAGTGAGTATGAATAACGGCATGTGGGCATCGTTCACCTGGACGGTCGTCAACCAACCTCACGACTTGAACTTGCACTTTGCTTCATCGGGAGTTGTTCGAGGTGGCGACATGCGAGGTGACATCAACATCCACCGTCCCAAGGACACCGCCAAGAACCTCTACTGCGATCTCTTCAACGATGAAGGCGAGGCCATGGTGGACACCGATCGTTGGGTGATGACAAGAGAAGAAGATCTGTCGGGAAGCGAACCTTCGATTATCATTGAATATTGCGCAAACTTCACCATCGAAGATCTTCTTCGGTGTCGAGACAACGTCGACAAGTACGCTCCACTTTTCACTCGAGTGAACAACGAAGACACCGGTCTTGTCTACATCATTGGTTCACTTTATCACACCGTCGTTGAAAAACCCGAAGCCTGTTCTAGCGTCAACGATGAACTCGACGAGACTTTCTGGAGCCGAACCTCCTATGATCTTGCCTTTGCTTTGGACTCAAGTAGCTCTGCCGTGGACATTCAAAAAGCGGAGGTATCGCGAATCGACGTGGACTTTGAAGTGCGCTGGCTAGAGAACATCTGGCTGTGTTGCACGGAAAAGGACGCTGGCAACCTGCAAGTTCACATTGAAACTCGAACGCACGGTCACCAACTTGTCAATCCTCGAGTGATGTGGTACGGGGAATCGGGCGTCTCGTTGGTTTTCATCGATGGTGAAAATGTTCCCTGCGCAGAGAACATCGACAACGTATGTGTCCAACAATGGACCCTGCGAAGCTACGATGCAGGTGAAGTCGTCGACTTCTCCAGCGAGCATCTTCTCTCGTGGACTACCGTGGACAATGGCATGACTGCATCGACAACAATGTACGTGCTCGCGAAGCATCTCGGCAACCAAGATCACCTCGACAATGGACGCATCACAGTCGACTCAAAGTTATACAAGGATCGCGCTTTCACCGAAGTCTACACGCAAGACGTCAAGCAAAAACTGCTTGATCAATCACATCTCTTTGGTCTTGTCTGTTTGAACGAACACCGCCACCTCGACATCTTCATTCAAGAGGTGATGCTCTGCTACACCATCGAGGATCAAGACTCTCTGGGAATCAATAGCTTGTCCTGCGATCAAGAAGGCGTCGAACAGGTTGTCGTCTATTCACGCGACGACGAATCCCTGACCAAACAGGAGTTCGAGCTTCTCTACGATCCTCCGTCAACAACACACTGCGAAGGCTTCACCTTCAAGGTGAAAGCCTACAGTAATCACTTTCAACGATTGCGCATTCGATGGTCTACACAAGAAGCCGGCGGAGAAGGTGGCCTCATCGAGATGTACAACGACGACAACGACGATGGTCATCACGGAGGTTGGCACTGGCAAAACGACAACAGTCAGGGCTTCTATTCGCATTGTGCGGCAGGTTGGTACTACAACGTGGACGTCCATGAATGTCGTCCCTATGAATATCACGATGGAGGCGCTTGGATATTCTTTCTCATTCTAGTCGCTCTGCTTATTGGCCTCTGTGTCTGCTCTTGGAAGTTCTGTCACGAAAGATTTGACAGTGACATCATGCTTTCGCAACGTCAATCACGTTATCGCTACGATGAAGAAGAAGCTGCTTCAGTGCCCGCAGGTAAAATTCAGCAAGGCGACCGATCCGAAGAGCAGAAAGGCTTGCTAACTCTCGACGGCAAGATGAACTAAACGAAAAACGATAAATAGTACGAACAGTTTAATAAACTATCGAAAAGCTGCGATAGTCAACAGCAACACCTTTGATTTCTCTCTGCGTTAGAGTAGAACGTATACTGCTTAAACGCATTGTTCCTCGTTGTTCAAGAACAGGTCTGAGATGCTGTAGATAGTAGTCAAAAACGACACTGAGTATCAAATCGTAGGTACAATCAACTTCGGGGATGTGCAAAGTGAAAGGAAGGTGAATTGCATGCCGTCTTCCCTCTACGAGAGTTTCATCGATCTTCAATCGTTCAAGAACTCCTTGATCTTTGAGATAGTCAATGAACTTTGCGTTGACTATCTCAACGTCTAGATCACACACGCATTTGTTCGCGTGCAAAAAAACTTTTTTCCTGGGACATATTTTCCTTGAAAGTTTTTTCTTCGTTCTAAAGAAATTTTAAAAATTGAAAATGGCGAGTTCCCTTGTCGAATGTCCAAGTTGCAGCCTGCCCTACGATGGCAATGTTCGCCGACCTCTCATTCTCACCGACTGCGGCCATACGATTTGCGCAGAATGCACCAGCAAACTTCAAAAGACTCCCGAGTCTGAAATCGTTTTCGTTGAATGTCCCGTCTGTCAAACGGTGAACGTTTCATTTGCGTCAAAGGGGTTTGTCACGAACCTAAGCATCCTTGATGTTGCTGGCATCAAACTTTCCATTCCTCCGCCACAACCCACCGTCGAAGAAGTAATGACGATTTCAACGCCAATCACCAACAGAGGCACCTACGATTTAATCGAAGTCGTCAAAAGTCGCATCGAGTTGATGTCTGGTGTTCGCACCTGTGAAATTCGAGCAAACGTGACCAACTCAGGAACGATGATCATGCCAATGCTCTTCGACCCAAAGGACAAACTTCCAGCGGGAAGCGATATTGTCTGTCATTTCTACGGAAGTGTTTTAAACCGTGGAACAATCATCACCAATACACATCGCGGTGTCGTTGGCGTTCTTCACCAGAGCATAACGAACACCGGAACAATTCTCGGACAAGCCGTAAAAGGCGCTGCGTTAAAGAAGATTCGCACAGCACCGCGGACGTTCGTGGTGAAGTCTGGAAGCACTACGAGCGTCTTCAGCGGTGGATTTACCAATATGCCTGGAAGTTTCATGACGACTGGCGGTACACAAACGTTTCATTTTGGCCCTAGCTTTCCTCTAGGACAACCTCTTCAATTCCACCATGGACGAAATACCATCGTGCTCAAGTCAGAAGATGGTGATCTCATTGTAAAGAAAGAATCTTGATTGAAAGTAAACTAAACACTCGATAAACTTGTCGAGGAACAGGCAGAATTGTCGTTGAACCACGTGCTCCACTATCAAGTGTAATGCGGACTTTTGATGAAAATCCTTTTGCTTCGATCAGTTGAACAAACAGTTCATTCAATATTGATGATTACAACGTTGAATATTTTTTTTTCACCTACCAAAAAAAAAATAAATTCGCAAGTTTTCACGTTTAGTCGGCTTCAATCTGCAGATGGCTTGGGAAAATTTTCAGCGGTGGGATCAAAGGAAAGGAGGGCTTTGACGTTGTCCAAGCAAGGACCCATGTAAAAATAGACTCCAGTCACTTGTCCAGACTGATTGTAGTGAGGAAACAGGTTTGTAACTGCAACAACGTGCATTGTCTCCGAACATGTTTTGACGAGTTCCACTGCTTCAGTCAAGCCTCCATCGTCAAGAAAAGCCTTTGTCGTCTTCGATACAACACATCTTCCGTGAAAATACATGGTCGACGTCATTCTTACCATCCCAAAGAAGATTCTCTTGCATAGAACGCGTCGAAACTCTGCGTTCAACATCAACATGTACGAGTCCACTGCTTCATCTACAGAGGAAGAGGCCAAGTTGATTTGAACGTACAAGGCCATCAGTGTAAATTTTATCGTCCCCTTAAAAAAAAAAAGAAATTTTCTTTCTTTTTTTTTCTTTTCTTTATTTTCTTCCAAATAAAAAAAGCCCACAACCCCTTGACGACCATGTCAGACGATATTGCCTATTTACAGACTGTCTGTCACGTTGACTTCACGTCGACCGCAGAGAAGCTCAAAACCCACAGTCCAACGATGTTCAAGCTGCTTATTGAATGTTTTCAAAGGAACTTGCTGCCATCTCGTTCTGGGGGGGTTGACTGTAGAGTACACCATCGAAGAAACGGTGAAGCGAAGTTGCGGAGTATCCTTCGTTGAAATATCTTTTTCACAATACTTCTCCAACAAAGGCGTGCTCTTGGACATCACCGACATTCCGCTTACGGAACGCAACTTCTGCAAGCTGTTAGGTCGACCTTATCACTTGGAAACACGGTCGCCCACCAAGAAATCGCGTCAAAACTAATCTTTATTTTTTACTTTCGTTGAAATGCTTCATCAGCGGATCGTTTTCAATTCGAAATTGAAGTTCTTCATCGAAATAATCATCGTCGTCGTCGTCTTCGCTAGTGATACTTTCACTGGTATCTGAGTCAGAGTAAATGTTGCCATATTCGAAATGATGTTTTTCGAGAAGATGATCGGCGGTGTTTGTATGCGGAGAGGACGCAGGCAGACCTTCAAGGTTTTCGAGAACGTCAACGCGTCGTCTTTCGCTTGCTGGAACACTGTAGTAGTTTGGTTTTTCCACTCGACGCGACTGCGCTATCCTCTTTCGCATGCGCACTCTCTGTTGTTTTTCTTTGTCGTTGAGTTTTCTCTTTCGAAGTTTGGAACTCACTCGTGCTTGACTTGAAACAACACGACCATCATTTTCTTCTTCTTCGCTTTCACTGTAATCAACAAGTCTTACAGTATTGTTATCATCATTGTCGTCTTCGCCGCTGCTATCTCCTGAATCATAGTCGATTCGACGGGTTTCGTAGGCTAGACGACTTTGATATTCATTGTTGCGAATCCTCCGTTGAATGTCGCGAGCCATGCACTTGGCAAACCACGAAGGCTCTCTCCCTGAATTGAAAAGCACCTGAAGATTTGCCCAGGTGACACTGCCCACCTCCCAGAGAAGCATCACAACGTGCATGATGAGCCAACCTGCTAGAAGAACAACATACAAATCGTAGAGATGATAGGCAAAGCACACCCATTGATACGTTGTAGGATAGCCATACTTTGGTACGATGAAGATCCAGTCGATGAGATCGCGAGTCCACGGCCAAATGTCAATCAATGTTGCAATTGGATAGTTGGTGTAGGGGTTCGAAGCAAAGAGGAAGAGTACTTCGACGCAAGCGTTCCAGAGACGATCTGCGCAAATAATACAGTTAGTGAAACGCCAAGGCGTGCAATGAGTCGTCGGACTTTGAATGATTTGCTTCTGGTGAACAGTCAATTTGATCAAGGGGATTTTGATCTTCGTGTCCATGGGAATAAAGGGTAGACAGAGAGGATTCTTAGGAGTGCTAAAGCAATTCAAGCCTGCGATCGTCGCGAAACCGCTCAGCGCTGCCGACGAATCTCCGTAGCCTTGAACGTTACCTTCGCTCTGCATGAGCTTTCTTCCCGTGTTTCGAAGACTGCGTTCCTCGTGGAGTTTCGCGTGTTCAACCACCCAATCATGATAGAATGGAGACTCTTCGCGGCTTGGATCGAGACGCTTGAAGCTCTTGAGAATTGGATGCTCGGTAACATAGGAAACGTTCAAGAGAAAGCCCCAAGGATCGCCGTAGCGAGCAAGGAACTCCTGACGAACATCCTGAATGCTCTTGTAGCCAAAGGCGTCGAGTAGTGCTCCATAGTGCTTGATGAGGTTCTGAGGAGTCATCACCTCTTTCATGGAGTGGTGGAGAGAACGAGTCACCGCTCCGTAGGTTACAATGGCAACCTTAATACGCGTGTCGTGGTGATTGCGATAGGCTTCGTACTGATTGTAGATGCGTTTAGCGTCCTCTAGACGAATGTCGCTCATGCGTCTGCCTTTCACGTCTCTGTAGTTTTCCAGAAGACGACGACCTCCATTACGCTCCAGATGCTTTCGATAGTGAACGGCGGCATCTTCGTGAAAGCTCGGCAGCATTGTTCGCGGGTTCTTTGGTGTTCCATAGTTCACCGACGACACCTTTTCATCTGTGTCGGGCATGTACTTTGTATACTTCTTTCCAATGTTCTGGATGAGTGAATTCAACCCAAAGTGTTTGTTGTCGCTGTGCGCCCGAAGCACGGCGCTCATCGTTGATCGAGCCAGACTGTAGTCGTCCAAGGAGATCTCCTTGGCTCCAACGTACATACTATGAGCCATGCTGTGTGCAATGTCGTCAAGATGACTTTCGCCCGTCTCTTGCTTTTGTCGTTTGGCTCGACCTTCATCCTGATCGGTGTTCATGAACTTGAGGCCGTCCACGCGTCCCATCTTCCAGGGCTTTTCGACGCTTTGAAGCCGGCGAGCTCCACCAGTTAGATCGAGAACTTCTTCTTCGTCGTTGTTGTCGCCGCTATGGTCAACTTCAGAACTACGAAGCACCTGCGTGTCGATTTCTCCATGATTGCGCTTTCGTTTCAATTTCGTCGATGTTGTTTCCTGGCCAACGCCCTCCTCTGAGGCCTTCATCAAGTTGAAGAAAAGTAGGTTTGCGTCTTCTTCGCTTGTATCGTGTTCTTCCGCGGTCTTGGAACGCAGTATACTTTCGAGTATCTTGCGTTCTTCTATAGTCAACCCTTCGTCGGGAAGCGTGTAGATGTGTTCGTCAAAATCGTTGAGAATTGCATCACGCTCTTCTTCGGACAGTTTGAATCTATCAAGCGAGAGAAGTCGGCGAGCAGTCGACGAAGACCCCTTGCTAGTGTAGTCTGGACCAGTAAAAGAGTCGTTGCCTTCTGAAGATCCGCCACTGCCAAACAACTCGCCAAGAAAGAAGAGAATGGGCTCGAGAATCGTAAAGAGAAACTTGAAAATCCAGGCGATCACCGGCGCCCAAATTTTCACAAATTCCATGACTATCTCTAGCAGAGGGCCAATGATATTGGCAATTGCCTTGAGAATCTCGCCACCCACCTTGATGACGATCAAGAGAATTTGCGCGGCTATCTCCACTAAAACGTTGAGGATTTCCATGAGAGCGCTGATCACCGGCTCCCAGTCGATAGAGCCGATAACATCGAAGATGTCTGCGAGAATCGTCAGCACCACGTTGATCACCACATAGAGAATCATGCCGAGGAAAGGCACAACGCAATTCCATACTGTCACGAAGATGTCCCAGAAGATGATGAACAACTGTGCTAGGAAGTTGAAGATGATGATCAGCACGTTCAATATCGGTATAACGATGGAAATGACTACGGCCACTACATACGCCCAGTATATTACCACGAGATACCAGACTATCGTGAGTAGAGCCCACCAAATCAACCATGGGTAGAGAATGGAACCAAGCCAGAGAACAAAGCGAACCAGAGCAAGAGCAAGATCGACAACGAGCTTGGCCACAACGTAGAGCGACAAGAGAATCTTGCGCAGAAAGCCAACTATATCGTAGTCGAAAATCGAAAAGCTCGTTCCCGTCATAAAAGCCGTTCCTTCGGCTGGAGCAGGCCGGCGTTGACGCATTGGATAGGAAGAACTCTGCGCCTTGACGCGAGTGTCTCTTGGTGGAGGAGGATCAACGACATCATCGTCTTTTTTCTGCACGCTCCACCGCCTCCTCCTCTGCTGTGGTTGATCGGCCATCGATGAGACAACGACCAGTTGTTGTGATTGATCATTGAAACAGCGAGAGCGAGTGTTATTCTTTTTTTTTTACTTGGAGATAAAAGGACTTTTTAGCGGTAGAGTGTTTCACTGCTGGTAGAAGAATACCACCAGTCAACATCAAGGCCATCCCAGGCGCTTGGATCATCACCAACAGCGAATTTGCTGTTGGGCTTCGCATCTTTGTCGTCGAAGAGGCCCACGACTTGGAGCAACTGCGAAGGCTTCATCTTCTTGAAGATTGCGGCGTGCGCGCTTTGAAGATTGGCAAAGGCGGTCAATGGATTGCCACCTGAAAATTCAAGCTGCCGGGAAGTGATGTAGGCCTGCGGGAGAATTTGCTGGATCTTGTGCTTTTTGCAGTCCCCAACGAATCGAAAAAGTTCGATGACGATGGCTGGAGATGGGACCGACGACCGAGGAAGGCGAAAGAAGAAGCCGAATTCATGCTTCAGGTGATTCGAATCAGGTTCAATTCGAAGCTGTTCAGTGGGAGTATACATGCGAAGTTGCTTACTTGCATAGAGCTTTCGCACGAACTTTGAACGTCCGATCATTTCGACGAGCATCTGAAAGCTTCGCCAAATGCCCAAAATGGACTGATCAGAGTCGCCGCAGAACATCTGCTTGCTAATTGGCGCCTTGGAGAATCGCTCGAGCGTTGGTGATCGGTCGTTCAACAAGAAGAGACGATCGATGGTTTCATCGTCGAGGACTGGCATTGAAGCAAGGGTCTTCTCAGAACGAGCAAGGTAGCTGAACAAACGCTTGAACTCTGCCCGCATCGCGTTGACAACAAGCATGCGAGGCACCATCTCGGAGTGATTTAGCCGGGCAAGTTCGTCGAAAACTCGGATGGCATCCGCATAGACGATAGTCGACCAAACAGGATGAATCCTGATGCGCTTGGAAAACGCATAGCACTCGCAGGTAAGAGTGCAACGAATGGTGGGCAGTTGCTCATCAACGGGGCGCTGCATTGCATCGGCAAGTTTTTCGCCAGGTCGGTGTTGCAGCTTCAAATGGCAAGTACGTGATGGAGGTCCACCGCTGGCCCACATGCCTTCGCCAAGTGTCACTTGAAATGCAATGCACCTGTTCTCAGTGACTTCGACTTCGCACCGGTTGTGAGGAATCCTAGTCCACACAGGGGTTGGTGCCTTGACATCGTAACACTGTTGAAATGTTACGGAGACCATTTTGCCTGCATCGAGAGGCAGAGACAAGACTTCGAATTGAATTCGAGCAGAGTCTTGCGACACATGGAGCACGTCCTTGAATCGCAGGTTGAAGGTAGGAGAAGAAGCAGTTGTTGCGGCCATCTTTGCTTGTGTTGTTGATGTTAGAGAAGGAAGAAAAAAGAAAGAAGAAAAGAAAAGAAAGAAGTTTTAAAAAAAAGAAAGAAGTTTTAAAAAAAAGAAAAAAAGAAAAAAGGTCGCTCTCAAAAAAAAGATCGCTCCCCGAATTTAGCTCGCTCTCAAAAGTTCGTTCTCTGAATTTAGCTCGCTCTCTGGACTTGGCTCGCTCTCAAGATCGCTCTCAATTTACATACGGTTTTTAAACTGTAAACAAATTAGGTGGAAAATTCGCTCGCTTTTTTTTCTTCGGACTTTGAAAAAAAAAACCCTCCGAGAATGACAGCTTCCTCCGTCATCTCTGTGGCGGAAATCAACGCTGCGGTTGCTACTCCTATTCCTTTGTCGTCACAGGTTAAAACTGGCGGTCCTCTGCAGAGAAAGAAGCCTCGAAGTCAAGCGGCTTCGAGTTCAAGTGACTCGAGCATGCACTTTGACGGTCCAGTGAGCGTTCAACTTGCATCTGGAAACTCGGCTATTCTCTACGATCAACATTTTCTTTCGACGGACGAACAGCGATCTCAGTTTCTCAGCGCTCTACAGGGTTTGCAACTTGAACAAATGACCGCGAAGAACAATACTGTCTACATGTCCGCGGGTCTACACACCTCTGAAAGTGCCGCCCCGAAGAAACCCGAGGTCTTTGCAAAAACTCTAACGCCTTCAAAACTTGCAACGCCCGCATCACAACCAAAGTTCTTCGCGATCGCCGACAGAATTCTCGACACTCTGGGAAAGCAGGTCAATGGAAAGAACGGTGGCACCGTCTGGAGGAAAAATCCAGACTTCGCAAAGAACTTCAAGCTCGATCAAGTCGTTGTCAACTACTACCCACAAACTGGAGTCTTTAACTCGTCGATTGGAGCTGGTTCAAGACCCATCCTCGGCGACATGAACGACGACTGGGCTATCGTTGCCGTGGTGTCCGTTGGCATTCCTCGAATCTTCAAGTTCAATCGACCCGACGACATGTCTTCGGAGATTTCACTTCCGTCGTTTGTGATGTTTGATCGATCGTTGCTGGCGATGGTTGGCACGTCTATTCAACTCAACTATGGCTATGGGTTCAAGGCCATTTCCGACAATGAAGCGGACAACATTAAAACCTGGGCATCGTGCACATTTCGCTTCAAGCTCACGAACGAAAGATACAACCCAACAATGGGCTCCGAAGATAGCAATCTATCACAAGCGGCACGTTTGATCAAACGTGCCACGCTCGTTGCAAACTCCAAGGAAGGCAAGACCGTCTACTGGTCAAAGCATTTTCCTTTTTCTTATCGAGCGTTCGATGAGCAAGGCAAGCTGATCAACCAGAAACTCTACGCGAAGCTCAGCGAAGGTCGTTCAAGGAAGAATACGGTCATCGACGACGACGACGCTGCAGACGTCATTCAAATTATCGACGATGATGGCAATGACGACGATGAAAACGAAAGTAGCAATCAAGGACGAGCCGTCGAAGATGAAGAAGCGCCTCCACTCTCTTCGGAAAACGAAGAAATTGAAAGTCGTTCCAAGGCCAAGTCATCTTCTTCTTCATCATCGTCATCATCGTCGTCGACCCAACAAATATCAATCCCAAAGACGAGAAAACAAGCTCCCCCACGCCAAGATTCAAGTCAAAGAGAGTTCATTGTCGACGAAGTTCAGTATTCCATCGATCTTGGCGATTGCTAATAAACCTGTAACAGCGACGACTTTTACAACTCCATTCGCTCTTTCGATCATTCTTGTAGATTTTTGGACATTCCAACGCCCACCTGCAGGGAAACACTGAAGAAGCTTATTGAATCTTCCGTTGAATAACAACAACCGTTTATGGTTTCCTTGTGGGCGCAACAGCAAAAAAGAAGCCGTGTGTACTAGCCCCCAACGCCAAGCCAAACAAGCTAATGAATATGTGTGCAGGTGAATTGACGGTAAAAGATTCAAAAACAAGCATCGACGAAACCGAGAACACGAATGAATCAAAGAGACTAGCAAACGCCCCTATCGCTGATTGCAGTATTGTCAAGGAAACATTGACGAGCAGAGCATCGACTTTAACTTTGAACATCGTCGTCGTCGCAGGACTACTTGGTTTGAAAAAGACCGTGTAGACAATGTAGTAGGCCACACCATAGGACAGTAAATCTACTAGCTGCAGTTTTGCTTGATAGAGATAGAGAATAACCACGCTTAGACTTGCTATTGAACGATGCACAACAAGGTGCATTTTCAAGGCGAAGATCGCAGATCTCGGAGCTTCTTCAAGCATGCCGATGATCCATTTGTAGACCAGCATGACCATTTGAAGTGCAAGTAGGACAAACGCAAACTTTACATTCTGACTGTTCGACGCGCCTTGATCCAAGTCGACAACGAGGCGATTCGAACGACGAGCAAACGTTGAAAGGCTATGATTGTCGTATTTTGAATAGATAAAGTTTAAAAACGTCTCGCTAACAAAGAGCGTCACGAAGAAAAAGACGCTCATGAGCGGAGACCTTGTTAGACCATGCGATGCGTGGTAGAAGATTGAACGATACTTTCTATGAGAGAAAACCACGCCAACAACAAAAGAAAAAAAGAACGTCGACGGCTTCCCATAGATTGTGTTCGCTTCAGCGATGCTAGGCACCGTCGACGATGTAAAGCACCAGAAAATTACGTAGAACAAGACCAGACCCCATGTTATTGCAGAAGTACTCCGATGTTCAAATTCATCAGAGGATTTCGCATTTTCTCGTCCGGACGCCCATTTGATTGCGTCGACGCGAACATCTTGAAACCTTCCGAACGAATGAGTAGTGAACGCTGAAGCCACGCCAAGGATTGCCGGAAAAAGAAGTTCCTCAAGGTCGACCATTCAACTTTCCAACTCGGGACTTCAATAGAGAGAAAAAAGAATTTTTTTTCTCTCTTCTTCGAGAAAAAGGGAATTTTTTCCCAAAGTTTCGAAAAAAAAACCTCTTCCTCGACAATCACAATGACTTCGTCGAGCTGGCAAGAAAGCTTCAAGACGTCGCTGCAACAAAGCCTTGTCAATGGAGAAGGTGAATTGGCTGCTCAATTCGTCTTTCGAACACTGAAAGCCCAGAAAAAGGGAGCGCCCCGACACGCCATCGACAAGATTGTCTTTGAGGTGCTAATGCAACTTGTTCGCACTGAGATGCTCGGAGGACAGTATGAAAACTATCCCCGAGCAACCGATTCAAACAAGGAACTGCATGGAGTCTATCCCTATCCTGCGAACTATCGAACACCTCTGAGCAACGACAATCTTCTCCACTATGCAGTGCGAGCTCAATCGCTTGGCGTTGTTCAGTATCTTGTCGCCCAGCATCCAGAACTCATCGAGGAACCCAATGCATCCCAAGACACTCCGCTTCACGATGCAGTCTCAAGAAACGTTGGCGTCAACGATACGGCAGCACTCAACATCTTCACACTTCTCTGCGAGAAGTCCGAGGAAACTGCATTTGGGCGAATGAATCTCGAACGCAAGACGCCTCTTTGTGTCGCATTGTCGTCTTCGTCTCCCGAAATCTTCAAGCCACTCTTGCAAAAGTACGTGAATCTCAAGGAAACACCCTATGGTCTGCTCAACACGTCGCCATTCCACTACGCGGCTCGCAATCCAGAGCACGCTGTCCATGCCTGCGAAGAACTCCTGTCGGTCGTCTATCCAAGTTGGGGTAGCCAAGACGTATCGATGGGCTATCGGATCTTTGGCGATCTCCACTCGATGAACATCGAAGGTGAAACACCGTTGGACCTTCTCGCCAAGCAAGCAGTTCCAACGCATCAGATCCTAGGTCTAGTCGACAAAGAAGTGCGCGTCAACATACAAAGAGGCTCGATCGTCAAGGTTTCGAAGAAGTACGATCTCCCGCTCTTGCACGAGTATCTTCAAGCTGTCGCAACGAACAACTACGTTGCACTAGCCGGTCTCATCATCGAACTCGCCATGAAGAAGGACAACCGTCTTTACGCGCTTGCAGTGATGCAGCACAACATTTTCTCCATGATTGCACAAGATCGAACCGCCAGCGCAGAGCTTCCACGTCTTTTTTCCGAGCTTCCAGGTATGGCCCACCAACTCTTCGAGTTTCAAGTGACTCCGTCGTCTTTGAACAAAGCGGCGATCGTGGAAATCTACAGGCTGCGCTCCAACGACAAAGACCTCCCGGTGGCAATCGCATTTCACGGTGTCATCGACTCCGAAGAACTCGCCGAGCTTCGAGGCTACTCCAGCGACATTCACGACATCAACGATCTCTTTGACTACCTGAAGACTGAAGCATCGTTGAGCACAGTGCCAAGCAACTCATCGCTGCGCAACAAGGTGGTTGCCTACGAGAATGCCCTTGAAGCCGCGTTTTCCACCATGTCTTCACCACTTTCGTCTGTGTACAACGAAGAGGAAGTCGCTCAGCTTGCCGACATGGACATTGACAACGCAGAAGAGCTCGTTGACTTCCTCAACAATCCCCTGTCGTTCAAGATCTTTGACGGACAACACCCCATTCGCGTGAAAGGTCGAAATTTTGTCGAGAGTGTGCGAATCAACGTCGCGTCGGGCAACGCACTTGGCATTTCCTCGACGAACGCCGTTGAACTTTTTGCCAATCGAGAGGACGATAGCCGACTCTACTTGCAGCTCAAAGCGCAAGGAGCTACGAGCGCTTCGCAGGTTCAAGAGTTCCTACAGAACGTGCAAGACGACGATGAACACGCAATGCATCCAGTTCGAGAACACCTCAAGAACATGCGCGCGAACCCACGAGAACATCTTGTCGTCACGGCGGAATCCATCAAGAACAAACTCTTCGACTTTGAACAGTTTCGCAAAGAAGAATCGCAAAAGCTCATCGCTGCATGCAAGAAGAGCTTTGCGGCGCAGAGTGAACGCTATCTCAGAGCGGTGAACTCTGGCGACTTCATCGATGCATTCACGAGCATCTACCTAAGTCCTTCGCTTACCTTACTTCCCACAAACTCCAACAACGACAACATCTACCATCAACTCGTCAAGGCCGAGATGAACACGCCAGCTCTCCTCGAGTTCTTTACTCTGCCGTTGTCCAGGCAGGCGCTCACCGAACAGAACATCGAAGGACGAACACCCTTGGAAGTCGCAGAGCTCAGCGAAAACGAGCGAGTCCTGCAGGCACTGAACTTGTTCCTCAACTACAACATGAACAACGTTCGCTTGAGCTACGCCCTTGACAATGGAGCTTCTCTACAGCAGAAGACCATGGAAAGTGCAGAACTCCAACGTATCGTCGCCAACTTCATCTTGAATCCGCAGCGCACTCAACGATTCATGGACTATGCCTACCTGTGTTCCATCTATGGAAAGCCCGATGAATCATCGTCGTCGTCGTCAATTGGCTGTTTGATGCACGACAATGCTTCTGCGAGTTTCAACGCCGACACCGACGCACTCAGCTATCTAGCCGAGAAGAACTTTGCAGGCTACAGAAAGCTCGTTGAAACTCAAGGTCGCAACAAGGTGTTCGGAGAACACAACACAGATGGTGAAAACGCAGCGCACATTGCAGCAAAAACTCTCGACGTTGAAGCTATCAGGCTACTCTCCGATCTTGGCTTCAAGGACTTCAGTGCCATCTCGTTGAACGGCGATCGACCTTTAACCATCGCCAATCGCATGATCACCAAAGATAACCGAAAGAACTTTGAACAGTTTGTACAAGCGAGCAAGGAAGCACAACAGCTGGCAAGACAAGCTTCTTCGTCGTCGTCATCATCGTCGTCGCAATAAACTTTTTTTTCTTGTTATTCTTCTATTCGTTTAAACGTGTTTGCATGAGTGAATCAACGTCGGAATGTGTGATTGCGGCGCTTTTATAACCTGCAAGAAAAGAACCGTTAAGAACGTCGAAAATACTTAGACGCTTCAAAGGGTCGAGGACAAAGCAGTTGTTCATGGTTCTACAGAAATCTGGAACTTCTCGCATGACCACGGGCTTTCGATAAGAGCCAAGGTCGATTCGAAAATCCTCGAAGACGAATGGGAACTCGTCTTCGACAAGTCGATAGAACGTTACAGCCCACGCCCAGACATCGGCTAGAATAGCATCGACGCCCAAGATCTTTAGCTGAGGTTGCAACGACGATGACGACGACGAAGAGGATATGTTGCTTCCAGTGGAATGAAGCTCCAGTATTTCGGGTGCCATGTAGCCAGGAGAACCAAGAATACCAAGTTCTCTTGTCGACATCGTGGAAATCATGGCGTGGCCAAAGTCGAAGATCTTCGCGACAACACGTTTTTGCCTGTTGCACCACGTTAGCCCTATGTTCTCGGGCTTGAAGTCGCGATGAGCCACCTCCATGAAATGCAGATAGCCAAGCCCTCGTGTGAAGTCGTAGGCGATCTTCATGCGTTCTGCGTGAAGAAATCGTCGTTTGTACACATTCAAGAAGAGCTGCAGTGATCCATAGATACAGTGTTCCATGGCAATGACCATCATGTTGTTTGGCAGCACGAAAAAGTCATACATCATCACGATGTTCGCGTAGCCATATTTTTCTGAAAACTGTTCGCTGCAAACATGACTGTGAACTGCCACCTCGTGCAGCGATCTCTTACTGTGTTCATCTGGCACATCGGCGTTCACCATTTCGCAGATCTTGAGAACTGCGTAGGCACCTTTGCCATAGCCCATTCGAGAAAGCCAGACATTTTCAAAGCCATCACAAAAGGCGATAAGTCGATACTCTGAGAGATTAAGTACCTCAGAGGGAATGTCAACGTGTTCATTGAGTTCGAGGAACTCCCCACAGCCACTTACACCACTTTTGCGACGCAATGAATTCACGTCGGGCACATACAAATATCTATGCGTTGACGCAGACGATTCACTGACTTCGAGAGTGAATTCCTTGTCGAGCAACCGCGGCGATGCTTGAGTTATCGTTGAGCCTTCGGGTCCAGGTGCATGAAATTTTACACGATGAGACATTGGAGGCGCAGAACGAGAAGTGTCGAGGTCACAGGAGACGCCAGATTTTGCAAACTTCAGGCTTGGTGGAACAGTGAGGGCCGATGTGGACAACGAAGCACGAGTTGCTTGATATCCGTCAATAAACTCTTCATCGCCATTTTCATTGAAAGTATAGCCCGTCTTCGAACCAACAGACGACGGAGAAGAAGACGAGAGAATGGACTTCTTCTTTTCTTTCTTTCGGTGTTTTACCGCGGACGCCTTTTTTCTGCCGGATAAAAGGCCCCAGATAAAAACCATTTAAAATTTAGAAAATTTTCTAAATTTTTCCTATTTTCCCTCTTTTTTTTCTATTTTTTCTTTTTTTTTTCTCTCTGCACTTTGGAATACTTTAGCCACGTCCAAGTAGCAAGAGAACGCTAAACTCCCCGTCGAATGGCCGCATCTTCAGACGCAACACTGCAAGCTAAGCTTCGAGAGCTTTTCGCCCGCCGAAGTGACCCCGGAACTGATGAAGACAAGGCAAGACTTGAAGCGGAAATCAAAGAAGTCAAAGACCAAATGACCGCCATCCACGCGAAATCCCATAGGCAACAGGTAGCCTACAACCAGAAGCTCGTGGGAAAATCTTCTGCCTCGGCGATCAATCTGCACTTTTTCGTCGTCAGGCCTCCAAAGATAGAGGGCTCTGGTACGAAAAGAGTTTGTCGCTTTCTCGCTTCGGCGATTCTCCCCTTTCTCGGAGCGGCAGTCAAAGCACCTTTCGGTCTTGAGAACTCGGAGCACACGCTTGTCTGCAAGTTCAAAGAAGGCGCCGTTAAGCAAAAGGCACGAACTCCTGTGCGTACCGCACGCATTCACGATACGTCGATCATCGAGATTGCAATTTGGAACGTCGCCGAGGGCTATGTCCCTCCCGCAGGGCCTTGGCTCACGTTTTCTGGCGTGAAGTTTTCCGAGAACTTCTCCGAGAAGACAGGCAAATGGTATTTCAACGCCAACGCCGACAGCTGCACCCCATGGCTTGAAGCTCCAATACACGCGCAGCTACCCGAACTTTTTAAGCGCTTCCACACGGGAGTCAACTTTTTTCTGCGTCCCTGCGACATGTCCGAGTTTCCAACTCAGTCGACAATCATGGATTACATGAAGGAGACCGAAGCCTACAGGGATGGCGACGACATCGACTACGACAAACGTCGTGAATCTTGTCGCGACTACATCAGCAAATACCTTGAAACTCGTCCTCATCTTCGATTTTTCGATCCGTGGGGGCGCCAGGCAGTCGCCTTCTACTTTACCAACGGAAGCATCTATCAAAACGATGTCGGCGAGATTCCCAAGGAAGCTCCAGTCCACTCCTATTTGGATCTTGTTCGTTGGAAGGAAACCGACGACACTCTCCAAGAAGTGAAGAAGAAGAAGATCGAGAGTGGCGGAGCTGGAGCCGAACTCGATGGATCGGTGGCCGCTGCAGCTGCTTCTTCGTCGAGCAGCGCGCAACCAACGAAAGTCGTTGTTGAATATCCTTTTGAAAAACGCTTCAACCCGAGCGCGCAGGCGGATCTCAAAACCTCCGATGGTCTTCAAGCGATCATCGACATCGGCTTTCCCGGAACTGGACTGCAACGAGCATTCGGCATTCTCAACCCAGAAGCGGCAACAGTGCTCATCATTCCCAACATCCACAACGCCAAGCTCGCATTCACCTCGACGATCGAAGTCACCGAGTTCATCTTCAACGATGCGAACGCTTTGACTGCCACCCTCCCACGTGAAGCTCAAAAGCCCGTACTGACCTTCAAGACATTCGGCAGCGTTTTCACGAATATAGTGGAGTTCATTCGTAAAACGGCCTTCCCCGTGACTTCAAAGTACGCCCTTCAGACCTTGAGCAAGTACATCAGCTCGAACGGCGGAGGAAGTGGTTGTATCGACCTCGATGTTTTCAAGTCGTCGTCGTCCACGCCGAGTCTTTCATCCAAGATCTACAGCTACTACACTGCCTATAACGACCTCGCCAAGCAGACAAACGGCAACGTCTTCAACATTCTTGAGCAGTCGCCTTTCGTCTACAATCCGGCGACAAAGACATCCTCCAAGGCGTTGACTCGCGAAAACGCGGAAGACTGGCACTTCTACAGTCTAAGCAACATCGTTGTGGACGAAGCAAAGCTCGTGGAGTATCGCGTTCGTTCGGAGAAATACTTTGCGAAGGCTGGCGGCGATCCCGACGAAAAGGCCTACCTGGAAAGCATGAAGACCGTGTTCACCAGAGAGCTCGAAGACCTGCTGTTCCGAGGCGAAGGCGGCGAATACTTCCTTGAGCAAAAGGGCTCTGCAAACGTCGTCTACGCTGTGCACAAGCGATTGGACGCCGATCCTGACTTCCACATCTACAAGAACAAGCTGTTCGATCGCAGTCTTGACGACACGGTTGGTCTCACTGAAGCAAAGAACAGCTGCGATTGCAGTGGGGCAGCATCTTCAGTTCCTCCAGTCGAAGAAGGCACCCCCGTCGTTGTTAGCCAAGGAGCAACTTCGACAGTTGAAGACGATGAACCTCCAATGTCCCAGACTGCCATTCAGTTCGACATCGACGCAGGCATCGGAAGGAACGACGACAACGACGACGACGATGACATTGGCGATTTTGAAGACAGCGATTTAGAATTTGATCCCGAGATGGAACCTTTCAAGGCGCGTCAAAAGAAACCTAGCTCTAGCAAGCGAGCACCTCCTCCTTCAAAGAAGGGCAAAACAGCCAAGAAGGTTCGCACCTAGAAAAAAAACGTTCAAAGAATAAAAAATTCCTATTAGCTTCTTCTTGTCAGGAGAAAAAAAAATGGCAATGCTCGACGCAGCAAGCAATCAGGATTTTCTCGCTGCAGTGGCGAACTTCTACGCCAGAAAAATACAAAGAACTCTGGGCGTCTACGCAGAAATCAAAGAGCAGAAGATAGATCGCGATGGTGACACGTGCGTCATCGACATTGGAAATCCCTACTATCCGATAAACAGTCAGGCGTTAAGTGAGAACATAAGAAAAACAACAGGCCTTGAGACGAGTATTCTCATCGGTCAATCCACCACCATTCACATGAAGGGTGCACACACCGCCTACATGAAGAATCTGCACATTCTGCTCGGACTACCGATGCTCCTGCTCCAGCGCACCCTGCTCATAATCTCCATTTTTCTATTTATTTGTGCCTATTTTGCGCGAGAATTTCTCCTAAATAAATAAGCAAGCATGGCCTCGTCCGTTGTCGCCACCACGTCGGCACTGGCGGAGCTGAAGTCTGGCGATTGCTATGAATTTGAAGAGGGTGACTATCTTGGTAAGCAGGTCGTCGTGCCCGAAGGTATTGAACTTCTCAGAACGAACATTGATCGAACGAACGCGCTCATCGCCGTGTTCTTGGTGGTGAACGAATGTTGGAGCAAGAAAAACGAACGAGTTGTTTCGCTTGTCGAGGTGTCTTGGCCTCCGAACACCAAGGAATCCTTCGTGATTCGCTTTTTCGGCTTTACGAAGATGCTCGACGATGAAACTCGAAACCGACTCCGCCTTCTCATGACCTTGCACATGGCCATTCACACGATTAGCTACAACTCTTCGTGTGAATCGAAGAAGGAATTCGTTGGAAATATCCTTACCGGCGCACTTCAGTTCACCATCTTCAGCAACATCAGTCTTCAAAGTAGCAACAGTGGAGGAATGTCGTTGCTTACACAAGAGACGAGAAGTTTCCTACGCGGAGAAGAAACCTTGGACACGAGAAAGAAACGTTTGCGGCAAGAACAATGTGAGAAAGACAGAGACAATGAAGACGGCGACGACGAAGAAGAACGAACGCTTTGTAAAAGCGCAACGATCCGCCAACGGCTCAACAAAGAACTCGAAGACTGTAGCATCGCAGGTAAAATCTTCAACTTCCTACTTGGAGTCAACACGGAAAGCATCATGACTGACATGAATGTAAGTGAAGGAGTGCCTGTCGACGAGAAAGACTCGAGTTTTTCGATAGCTCAATCTCATCATCATCATCGCTCTCTTTAGAAGAGAAGTCGTCGTCGCCGTCTACACTAGCAATAAAATCGTTGATCGTTTGCTGAACCTCGACAATGCTATTTTGCACGATGGCCATGGGATAGTTCAAGAGCACGCCAAGCATAGGAAGAATATAGACGAAGAACATGATGACCATCACAGAGTAGGCTATGTCGTCGAAGCCGTAGTAGTAGTAGTTGACAATGGGGAGAATGTTGTAGGCCACGAGAAAAGCTATGCTCATCGACGCGTAAAAGAATGAAATCAACGTCAATGCTCCGTGTTGTGTTAACAGCGCCATGAAAAACTGCAGGCTCTGTAACACCGAATAGACAGAGGCCACAACAACTAGACTGTAGATGGCAAAGATAGAACGCCAATGCAAAGTGGCAAGCCACCAGAGACCAAAAGTCGTCGTCTCTACGAAAATCCTGCGGACACTGAGAAAGTGCATTGTAGAATAAGCATACAAGGCCACAGCGAAGCCCACCAACACCGTTGCGTACATTGCCACGATAAAGACCACGTAGTAGCCTACATGATCCCCGGAACCAATGAAGAACGCCATGGTGCGATAGCGAGCAAAGCCAACGCTTTCCGCAAAGAGAACGAGTACCCCGCTCGTGTAGACATACAGCTCAATCATGGAGAACAGAGTTGCTCTCGGATGATTGTGCAGATCGGAGGGTTTTCTACTAGAGAGTTCATGAGCTTCATGCGTGAGCACCACGCCAAGCCAAAACACCGATAATAGGAAATAGACAAACATGCAGAAGTAACTGTAGAGAGGTTGCGCTCTACCCTCCGCGAAGAAATCGTAGGAGGCCATGACAACCTGTTTTCTCGTTACAGCGTCGTAGTAGAGCACGAAGCTGTGAATGAACTGTTCGCCAAGCACAATAAGATTGTCGTCACTTCTCGACTTGTGTCGAATCAACGATCGATCAAAGCCACTGATCAGTCGTTCCTTGATGTCTCCGTCGTCGATTTCCATGTGCAGATGCTTGATTTCAAAATCGCAGTCCGTGATGTTTCTATAGAGTTCCCTTGGAAAGTAGGAGTAGACACTCGACGGATCGAAGACTAATGAGTAGTTTCGCTGATGCACCGTAACGTTAATATAGGGATTTAGCCTATCGAAGATCATGTGAAAAGGACTGTAACTCACGCGCGACACCGTTTCATCGTAGGCTCCCAGCACCAACTTGTGTGAAGACAGCGTTGCCTTTGACCAGTATCTCCAGATGTCAGACCAATAACCCATGCCTAGGATGCCATCGTAGAGGACGTCCACTCGGCAATCCCAGAGTCGAGCGTCGACTCGATAGCCAAGGCGAACAAGCGTCGATCCCATGTAGACGAGCACCGTGTCTGGATTCTCTCCGTAGGTCGTCGATATCTCGTCCGGACTTGAAAAAAGTACAAGCGACGTGTTGCTTCCCCACGACACTCTCAGTCGAAGATCTTTGCCCGGATTGCCAACAATAACATCAATGTAGTGGTCGTGAACAACGGGCAACTTCACCACGGACATCTCTTCTCCCATTAGGTGATAGTCGTCCAACATGTTGAAAGTCTCGCGAGCATTGCAGCAGCAACAGCACAGCAGAAGAATCAACAGAGCGACGAACTTCATTCTCCGTTTATATTGAACGAATCCCTCCTAAGCATGAAAGGAAATTTCTCTACTTCCCTGTTATTAGTTCCCGAAGTGTCGCGACGCCTTCGTCTTGACGTTCCGCCTGCTCGCAGATGCTAAAGCCCAGTGAGTGTAAGCCTACGTGTTGCGCAGCCCAAGCTTCCCTATCATCGAATGCAATGAGCACGTCGATGTTTCTTCGTCCGTCCAAGTAGGTCATCACAACGTGATTTGAGCGAAGTACCGACGTCTTCTCCATTTCCTCGCAGGAAAGCGAAGCTTCGTCTCTGTCGACGACCACCTGTGGCGAATAGCCTTTGAATCGAGGATTGTACATTTCCAAGACGGACGTCTTATTTTCCACCGCTAGCATCATGTAACAATAGGGCAGGCCAAGATGAAAGGCCGACACGCCTTCAACATCGAAATTTCCAATGTAGTAGAGCATGGACTTCCTTGCGCGTAGCCACTCTGCGTTTTGCGCAAGCACGCCAAGAAGTTCACTGTCCACAGGAACACATTCGCTAAAGAACGACGATCTTAGCACAGGCATCAGGTCCGCTGAAGTGGTGAACACGTCAATAACCACAACCGTTGCGGCGATGCAACACACCAACAAGACAAACAATGCAGTGAGAACGTGTTTACAGGTAAGTCGCGAAGAAGAAGACGACGACGACGATCGCAGTACCAGTTGATCAATCTGCTTTATGAATTCATCACTTTGACGCGAAAGACGTAGTAGAGCTTCTTTTTGCGCGAGGAGCTCCGACATTCACAGAGAATTTTTAATTAAATTAAAGGCCTGTAACTGTCCACGCAACGAGGCGGTGTCTTGCCGTCGCTTTCATGTTTCAACAGCACTCGTCGTGTAGTTCGCGTGAATGGTAAGCGCGCAATTTGAAATCGAAGTTGTTCAAAAAGATCTGCGAACTCTCCCTTGCACACAGGACATCGTTCAATCTCAATACACTTGCCAACTCTTTCATAGGTACTAAAGTCAAGGGCGCCTCGCACATCGTCGACAATAATGGTGGCTCTGCAACCGTCCATTTGCTTGTTTTAGTTTTTTTTTGTTGAACGCGGAAAAAAATTCCTAGGATTCTACGTTACTAGCGTCGCCTTCTCCAGAGCCAAGATCGCGCAGAATTCGCGACTCATCGAATTGAATTGGAGGTTGAATGGGCTTCGAAGAGATGTTCGATCGTTGACGCTTCACGGGAGGCGAAGGCGACGTCGACTCTGTTTCAGGGGTCGCTCGTTTTTCAATCGGTTCTCCGGAAGTCGCCACCGCCGTCGATGAATCGGCAGCTTCACTGCTTGGTTGAGCGGGAGATAACGACTTTCCTCGCTTCTTGGAGAAAAGTGCATCTGCTTCTTCTTTGCCGTACTCTTTCTCGTAGGCAGGACGAGTGATTTTCATTTTCATGTAGTCGCTGACATCGCCTAGCAGAAACGAGAGAAATTGGATCTTTCCCTTGGCGACGTCAAGGTTGGTCATCGGGACTTCTTTGGCTCTTGAGGCTAAAGGTTGAGAAGTCTCCGCCACGGGTGGAGTAGGAAGTGGTTGTTGCTGTTGACTTTGAGCCGAGGGAAGTGACTGTTGTTGTTGACTTTGAGCTGAAAGCAGAGAGGTAATCAACTCCAGTCCACGTTGATCAAGTGTAAACTGGCGTTGAGCTTGCGTAGTAGAAGCAGAAGTTGGATCGGCTTGCTGTTCTTCGCGTCTTTGAGACTTGAGTGCAATATCACCAAGCATCAACCTTTGCATGATTTCCTCTGCGGTCAGAGCCATCTTCTTCACGATTTTCTTTTTTTTTTCCTTGGGTTTTTTTTTCTTGAAGGAAAAAAAATTCACCTCTAAAATTTAATTGGCTCTTCCGCTAGTCAGGTGATAGAGTACAACCTTGCCAACGCGAAAATCCTCGCTCCACGTTTTCAAAATAGCAAAGTAGCTATCCCAGCTGCCTCCAGCTAGACCACAGCCAATCCCAAAGGGAAAGGCGAACTTCGAGCCACGAGGAGTTTTGTCGAGACATGCATAAAGACATTGGGTGAACCACGTGAGACGCATTTCCTTTGAGTCGTCGCCCCAAGCACGTGCCTTACCAGGACCTCGCTGAGCGAACATGTTGATAACAGACATTGGTCCGCCATAGTACCTTTCAAGATGATGCACCGACACTGTTCCGGGTTCGCTTGGAGTTCTACGCGTTGCGTAGTCATTGGTAGAGGGAAATTTTTGAAAGATCTTCTGAGCAAGACCCGCCGACTTCTTCGACGTGCAGTTGCATTGATGACAGAGATAGTCTTCTCGACAGGAAAGCAAGTCGCCAAAAACAACTTCAAGCTTGTCGCAACCCGAGGCCATTTTATTTTACCAATAAAATAAATAGTTGGGTACAATAGACTACACCGTTGAAAAACGAAAACCCAGCGACTTTTTTTTATTTTTCAATCATAGATAAAAGCTCCTCGCACAAATTCAAAATGTAGTAGGTCCACTGACGTTGCACCGAGGCAAGAACATCGCCTTCCTGGGGATTGAAGAACTTTTGACAGTTGAGACCTTCGAGCGCACCAACATTTTGGATATTGGCGTTAAGATAGACCTCCAAGGTGTAGGCAAGTTGCACAAGACCCGAATCTATTGCATAGTCAACAAGTGTGCCTAGAGAAGCGTCGGCTGTCGTTCCATAGAGAATCGATGACATTCCCACTCGACAGTCCTGTAGTTTTGCGCGCGTTCTCGCTTTTTTGGCGAGATCAACCATCACGGCGTAGTTTGGAGGAACGTCCATTCTTCCATCGTAGGGAAGAATAATGTCTTTGCCGCCAGAGTGCACGTTGAAAAGCAGGTGAGCTCGCGAGAAGTTGAGAAATTGAGCGACTGCTAGACTCTCGTATTCAGAGAATGGTTTGTCGCCTTGCCATTCCTCTTCGTCACCGTCTTCCTGTCGTTCAATGAAACTTGGGTAGTTGCGATTCAAGTCGACGCCTCGTTCATTCGTTCTCTGACAGACGTAGCTGTCGTTGTGTTCAACCTGATGACGAGCCCAGGGATTTGCAATAGGCACCACCCAGAATCCCACGTTCTCAACGGATAGCCTTCCGAGCATTCGTGTTAGCTCGCCATCTTGAACGTACATCTGCAGGAGACGGATCATCGAATAGCAAATCTCTCCGGACACCAACTCTCTACCGTGCTGGTTACACACGAGAAAAACCCGAACGGCAAATTCACTTGGATCCTGCATTGGACCATAGCCGTAGATCTTATCGTGTTCGTCTTGCACATGCTTAGTCAAGTCGTAGCGACCATACAATGGGAAGATGTCGTTGTCTTGTTGCATTGTTGCATACATCTCAGCCATGCTGTGGTAGCGAGATGCATGTTTGACGAAGGTGGGTCCTTTGATTTCCACGTCCAACGACTCTTTGACTTCCAAGATCAACTTTACTCCCGTGAAGACTAGGCAAATGCCCATGCCCACCAACAACCACTTGAGTATTCTATCAAGTGTTTGATTTAACATTGTCTGAGGAGGAGTTTTTGCTCGAAGAAAAAAAAATCGGAAAAAATCCCCGCAATGAGCACACCAAAACAACGAAAATCCAAGAAATCCAAGAACAGCGAAAATCTTGAGAAACTCTGTACAACACTAAAGTACAGAGATGGAAAAGCTTCAAAAGCGACGGCGGCGTCATCGTCGTCGTCGTCGTTTCCATCAATGAAGAAAAAGACCACGGGAAAAAGAACAAAACGTCAAGAGTTCACGGCGCACGTAGTAGAAGATGAACCCGTCGATCTTGTCGATCTCGCCATGAACCTCGGCAGAGAGATGAACAAACTCATCGACACATTAAAGAACAATCTCAACATGATCGAGAAGATGGTAGAGACGAGAAACTCCAGCAACGAAGACCAGTTCACCAATCTCGCCAACCAAATTCACGCGGAAAACCAACGCACCTTTGTTAAGATTCAGTATCTCGAGGCAAGCATTGAAATACACAAGCGCTCGCAAGTGGAATTCATGATGGACTTGAATCGAGCTGACTTCAACGTATCAGCGGATTCTCTATCTTCATCATCGTCGTCGTCGTCCGCACAACCTTCTTCTTTCCTTCCATCAACAAAGAAGAAATCCTCGAGAAAACGATCGAGTCGACCTGGTCTAGTGATGCACTCGCT
>MSXO01000011.1:65966-70015 GCA_002083615.1 Proteobacteria bacterium ST_bin11
GACGCGCTGGCCTACAACCTCAACGTAATTCGAAGAACCCTGGAAACTCGAAAGGTTCGCAGCGACGATCAATTCATGACGCTCGTCGTTCAAATACACGCGGATAATCAACGCATCTTCGCGAAAATCCAATACCTCGAAGCAAACATGGAAGTCCATCGACGCAAGCAGGTCGAATTTATGCTGGACACCTGTCGCGCCGACTACTCCATTGCGCCCGGAGAAATTGTCTCGCCCCTGAACTACAACTAGAAGGAAAAACACTGCCTCCAAAAACACTATGAGAAAGAGATTGGATTTTCGCCGACCCTCCACACAAAGTATGGTCATGTAGCAAGGAAGAAAGCGCGAGAAGGATGGCAACCACCGCCGAACTCGGGAAGACCTTCTTGGCCAACCCTCCGGCCATCTCCATTGGAGGCGACTCTGTTCAATCATCACCCTTCACATCGAACATGGGCTCGATGACCAACTTTACGCCCATTCAACCATGGGAGAACCGTCGCACCACCCTCTGGACGATGCCATCCAACTACATCATGGATCCAAGCAACAACATCAAGAACACCTTCATCCTTCAGTTGCTCACAACCAACAACTTCTTGGTCAACTACATCTTCCCCATGAAGGTCACCAACGACATCACCTTCGCCAAGAACCAGATGATCTTCGGACCTCATCTTCCAGATCAGGTGCCTCATCTTGGCGTTGTACGCTACATCAAATCACGGATGCAATCGAGCACTCAGTCGCTCATTCGCTACGGTCTTGGCTTCACCATGGAACACGAGTTCATGAAGACGCCCACCGGCGCCACCGCTCTTGTCTTTGCGTACAAGCAGATCGGTCAGGCGTTCATCGAACATATGCAGCTCAGCGTCATCGTCGCCATGCTCAACGCCGACGATTGGGAGCGCAATCGATTGGAGAAAATCAATGGCGCCGACAACTACGGCAAACAGACAGAGAAGATCATGGAACGCGAGAAGGACTTTTGGGCGTTTGTCCAACAAGAGTCCAAAAATGCCTGGATGAACCTGGACACGAACGTCGATGAGCAACACAGTCAGTATTCACAGGCACAGCTGAACACCTGGATCGTCGACTATCGCGTCACAGGCTACGTTCGCCGCATTCCAGACGACCAGACAAAGTTCCTCGACTATGGCCCCGGCAACCAGCAAAACGTGCGCTCAGGCATCGAGTACTTTCGCCTCGACGAAAAGGGCAATCGGTGCTACTCCACTCGATCGTTCCTCTGCGACGGTCAGATCATCAACAGCTTGCAGCGCATCGCACAGATTGGAGAGTACTATTTGTGCGCCGATCGTCCAGGCTTGAACTTCAAGTCGCTCTACGAGTCGCAAGATCGCAGTGTCCACATCTACAGCGATGAGTCGAACAGCTGGGTCGAGGTCCGTCTTGATCAGTTCATCAAGAACAGTCAACGTTTCACAAAAAAGGGAACTCTGAAGACCACCAACGATCTCTACCACACCGACGCCGGCAAGTCCCGTCTCGACGACGACTTCCTCTACCACACGATCAACGATCACATCGTGCCCAAGACGTTCTTTGGACAGTTCAAGCACGAACACTACAACATCGACGATCAGCGGCATCTCGGCGAGACAGTGATCTCCTCGGTGAAGATTGGCGACCAGCCACTCCTCGCCAAGGCGTTTGCAGCGCTACAAGAATGCGTGGAGACAATGCATGTTGAGAGCTACAGTCCAAACTATCGAAAGTACCTGGGAGAAATGTACGATCAAGTCAGTCAATCAACTCTTCAAACCTTCCAAGATCGCGTGACCGGCTCCCTCGCCTACGTTGGCAACGATCACAATTCTCTCGACGTTACAACGGGAACCTCCTTCCGCTTGCCTCCTACCCATGCAAGCTATGGAGGATTCAAAACGATCCAGACGATCGCGTCGATGAAAACTCCTGAAGGCAAGGCGTTCAAGAACACTTTCAGTAGTCACCACATCGACTTGATCAAGGCTTATCTGCCCGTCTTTGAAAGCTACGTCGACAAGCTGGTGAAGATCTTTCCCAACTCGGCCATCCTCAAGTCACAGTGGGCTTCTCCCTATGTGCACAACCCCAGTCCTCGCGACACCGCCTTCGAGAATCTCATTCTTCGTCAATTCCCTGCACTGCCGATCTATTTCAACCTCGGTACGGATGAATCAACCATACAGGGAAGTTCTATCTACGCGGGAATCGAAGAGCTTGAACGCCTTGCACTTCAAATCAATCAAGCAGTGCAAAGGAGTAACCTCGTCTCAGATGTCAAGAAGAACGTCCAAGACATCGTAGCTGTCTCCTCGAGAAACATCTTCACCTACGCCACCGCTCTTCTGAAGGTTCTTTGGCTCGTCCTCGATTACAAAAACGTTGCGCGCACAGAGAAAGCCTTCGCCGCAATCGAGTCTCGCATTCAAGCATCGAGAGAAATCAACGTGCTCAAGCGAGACGAGACGCTCTACTACCAGTATCTTTCTCGCTTCCGTCAAGTCTTCGATGCCTATCCAGAGTACATTGAGATCACCAACGTACTCGCCGACAACGTTCAACTTGCCGTGACCGATCGGGGTGGCAATGGCGCTCAGATCATGATGCCTCTGACCATGGGAGCTGTCGCCTACAAGCAATTCGTTGAAGAATGCCGTCGAGGCAACACCCAGACAACGACCCTTAAAGGCCTCGTTGCTGTAAGCAGGTTCGACACCTATGCTCCTCTTACCACGGATCCGGCTGCGCTCCAAAAAGAAAGCGCAGCCATCGACGATTTCATGCTCTCCCTGCAGAAGTATCGCACTTCGAACTCGGAAGATCCATCGTGCAAGGTGCACACCCTTCCAATGGTTTCTGTCGCTGCAATCACTCAGCGCGCCAGCATCCTCAGTGAAACCAAGAGTGAGAGGGCTCAACGACTCTTGAGGAAACCCGTTGGCAACACGCACAACCACAACGCCTTCGCTTCAATCATGTCGGCGGGCTCGACTCGCGAACGTCGTTCCTACCAGTCGGGTGCACTCCAAGACGACCGAATGACACCAAAGAAGCTCTCCGAGGCGTTCTTCGATCCCAACGAGAGTATTTCGCATCTTCTCGACGACACGGACGTTGGCGATGAACTCACCCAGGACTTCATCTTCAACTTCGCCAGAGCGTGCACTCAGTTCTCTGCACAGCCGGAGATTCTCTTTTCGGTGATCGCCTTCTTCTGGACTCCAATCACAGAGCAGGCGTTCATGGCCTCCTACGAGTACAATACTCACCATCCAGTGAACTATATTATTGTGCGCCCACATCAGACGTACTACACGCAGACGGCAATCAAATGCATCCCTGGCGATGAAACCGGTAACTCGTACATCGCACATGTCAACATTGAAGTGGGTAACGATCCCACTACACAGGTGTACGATGTGGCAATGCGTGCCTACATGGGCGCTGGTGTCAACAACTCGGAAAACATCTACGTTGCACCGAACATCATGGTTAACGGCTACCTCTTTGGCGCTGGCGTTGGATTCTGTGAACCAGACAAGTACAATCCAATGTTGGGTATCAATGGAAGCGGAAATGGTGCAAGCATCATTTCAATGATGGCGCCAAGGAACGTGGTGGTCCCAAGTGTCTTCTCGACGACTGGCACCCTTTCGTGGACAGATCCTCAAGGTACGAGCACGATTATTCGCGAAGGCCTCAAGTACTCTTATCCAGTGGCACCCTTCTACAACCGCATCTGGGCGTTCAATCAGCACCCAACCAACGATCCTGCTGTTCAAGCAAGCGTCAGCCACAAGAAGAACAAGATGTTCACGGCAAACAGCGTTTGCTATTCTGGTTGCGCACTCTACAACGATCAGATCACCAAGAAGCCAGACTGGGGAACAGTTCCAACTGGTCATTGGAGACAACATCTCATTGGAGCTGGCAAGTACCGTCAGCGCATCGGCAAGGACCCAGTCACCTCCGACCACGCTCTCCTGGGCAAGACAACTTTTTCATTTCACGAAGCTTAAGTAATTTTTTTT
>MSXO01000011.1:70067-79440 GCA_002083615.1 Proteobacteria bacterium ST_bin11
AAAAAAAAAGAAAAGAAATGGCTGCTCACGATCCTATTATCAACGATGAAGAAGAGAAGGAGGAGCGAGCGTGCGCTGCCTCTTCTTCATCGTTCTCTGAAGCGGAAGATGTTTCTACGTCACCGTCACTTGAATCTCATGTAGCCAAGATTCCCTGGAGAACTCAAACATGGCGTCCACCACTGCTCAACTTGAACACAACAGTGACATCCTGCTACTACTGCGGACAACCAGATCCCAAGGTCAGATGCACGGACTGCACCACGCTTTTTTGCGATGGTGTTTGCCAAGAGAAGGCAGAGTCAACACACAGATATCTTTGCAAGGAAGGGTCGCTGCAAAAACTCGTGCAGAAACTCACAAGCATCGATTCACTCAACGTATCGGTGACCTTGGCCTGTTCAATCATGGAGCTCGTCGAAATGGTACTGAAGAAAACTCGTCGTAGCCGCGTTTCAAAGGAAGATTCCTTTGCAAATCTCTACGATTCTCTGCGATCCTCCTCGGTGCTCTTCAAGCAAGAAGAGCCCATCAAGTGCACGGTGAAAGGCGTGACTGCTGAAATCTACGGAAACATTCGTGTTCGAGACCACAGCGATGGAGAATACGATCTCTGCTATGACATCGCAAACTTTGAAAACTCCAAGCAATTCTCCGAACGATCCATGCTCTTCTTTTCCCTGCTCGCCTTTCTCTTCAACGACGAACACCAGTTCATCTCCGGAGAAATGATGGCCATGCACACGGCCATGTACCAGGAGATTTTTTGCACGCAAAATGAATCCAAGTCCTTGATTGTGGGCATTTCACCTTCACGTCGCCTCGATGAAAAAGACTACAGCGTGATCAAGCTTATCGACACGCCATTCAACGGCGAAGAACTTATCGACCCCAATAAGAACGCTTGCTGCGTCTACTTGTTCAACATCAACGCGGCACCATCGTCGGCCATTCAATTCAATCAATCGCATGCACTCTCGCTCTTTGAATACAAGGGCGACTATTGCATCGTTCAAGCCTATGAAGATCTATACACCTACGCACAGTGGTGCGACTGGGACAACGATCTCGAGACCTTGGACTCTCCTAGTCACGAAGAAGTCACGCCCTTCACCGTTTCACCACGACCAAAGTATCGTCGTGTATCCTTCACCTACTCGGACGTTCTTCAACTTCTCGAAGACATCACTGCGCTCACCACAGAAAGTCCTCATCTCAAGCAGATCTACGAAAACATCACGGGCGTTCGTCTACCCGACGATCAACAACCAACTGCTTTTACAGTGACGTGCGCTCGCTTCGATTTTCTCTGCACAACAATGCTCTAACTAAAAAGGAACGAAGACGTTTACTTGACTTAGTAACTTGAATGAATAATACCCGGTGGCAGGGGAAGTGGCGTTGTTTGTAGGGTAGATGGTACTATCGACGACGACGACGTTGAACCACAAGCACATAGATCCAGCTGTTCTTGCATTTGAAGAAGCTTATCTCCGTGCATGCTGATCACCTCCATCATGTAGATGCTTTGAACAAAGCCCACGACCCAAAGAGCTGCTACCATCAAACTGAAGATCACCGAAAGAAACGCTCGCAATCGTGATGGCTCTTCCTTCTTCTCTCCAACGTTCATCAAATGCACTTCACCGATGTTCAACTGAAGATCATCTTTGATCGGACCACTTACAATGTAGGTGGGAGAGACGTTGTAGTCGAGATCTCCAAGGTAGTATTGTTGCTGCAAAGGCAATTCATCGCCGCCACCACCACCGTCCATCATTTTTTTTTACGTGGTGCGTGCACTCGATAGAAAAAAAAAAGGAAAACACAAAGGAAATTCAATTGTTCATTCATTAACGGTTTCACGTTCACTGTCCTTGAACGCTTCAACGTCTCGCTGCTTCAAGAGTCGGCGATTCTTCACCCAGACAACAAAGTGAAAGATTGAAAGATAGAGCGACCAAATCATCGGAAAGAACATTAACCACGATGCTTCATCTTCACCAATGTTGATACAGGCAAGCCAAGACCATACTTGGAAACCTGAAGATATCGCCATCAACGCGACAACCACCGAGGAAATCAACTGCAGTTTGAAGAAAAGGAAGTTGCCCAGAGTGAAGGCTACAAGAGAAACAACCTGACCTACGAGACAGTTATTCCAGGCTAGCAGATTCGTGTTGACTAGGACGCAGGCCGTGGCTTGTAAAGCCATGAAGATCGTTGTGAACAAGGCGTGAAACAGACGCGGGGCAGAAAATGGAGGCAACTGCAAGCGTCCATAGAACTGTTGTACGCTTAGACCGAAATACGCCCAAACACTTATCAACCATGAGACGGAAAAGCCCACTATCCAAGGGGCAATGTGAAGTGCGTGCATTTTTTTCCACGATAAAGAAAAAAAAAAACACACACGCACAAGAATTTCTTCGAGTTATACATGAACGTTCAGAATCTCATCGATCTCTTTGGTGGAATAACTGTCGCCGATGTTCATTTGGATGTCGATGGCTTCGACATTTTCGTGAGAGTTCTTGTAGAGAAGAAGAACTTTTGTGGCGTGAACACTTTTTTCATCGACAATATTGCAAGAATCGACTGTACTTGAATCGTCTAGAATAATGTCCTCTGGACAACGAAGTTCAAAGAGACCGCAAGACAACTTCAATCCTTCTGGATGTGCAATTTCCGGCCTTCCTGGGAAATGTTCTGTGAACACGTGAAGGATCTTGTTCTTCACAGTGAAGATTGTATCACTTAACTCCACGTACAAGTACAAGGTTACACTGCCTCGCACTACTTGAATGTGATGTATTGAAGCTTTATGTGCCATCGCTATTCAGACAAGATAGCAAAGGATTTTTTTTTTCGCTTCTTCTTTTTCTCTCGAGAGAAAAAAAAAGGGAAAACGAGTGGACAAGCAAAAAAAAACCTCTTCTACTAACAATTTTATTTTTCTTTTCTATTCAAACCAAAGAATGCTCGAGGCTTTGACTCCGACTTAATCATTGTCGACGAGGGAAACTTTGTTAAAGCCGACGTCTATCTAGAAGCATTGTTTCCCGTTGCACAGCAGAAAAAGACAATCATCGTGATTTTGACGACACCTCTAGGCCTTGAAAATGAAACTTCCCGACTTTTCAATACCAAAGACGAAAAGGGTAATCCCGTAATCCGCACAGTTCGCATTGGAGCATCGTGTGCTGCATGTAAAGAAGCACGAGTACTCTGCACTCACAATGAAAGTGCAACTGGAGAAGGTCTTTCCAAGAAGAAGCGAATGCTATTCACGCACTTCTACGCCGAGAAAAAACATGTGATGATGCGAGAATTCGCAGGTGAGCCTGGAGACTCGGGTCTTGTTCTCTACAAGAAAGAGTGGCTTTTGAATCTTGCTCAACGCGAAGAATACCCTACAACGGGTATAGCCAAATTCATCATGATAGGCATTGATCCTGCCCAGGGAGGTCCTTGTGACTGGGGCCTCTGTGCCTGCTACTTTGACCACACGACGCACACACAAGTGATCATCTATATGGATGCTCAGTACATAGAAGATGTATCGATCAACGGCGTCAAGGTTTTCATGCACAAGGCCATCGAAACCATCCGCACTAGCCATCATAGTTTTCGAACGATTCCAATTCTTATTGCCTGTGAAGCAGGCCCTCCGACTGCTCCAGCAACCATGGCAGCCACCCTACAACTTCTCATTTCACAGCGAAAGATCTTCAATGTTCACATGATGTACGAACTTGATGGAGATCGCCCTGGTGTCAACAAGACATCGAAAAACACACCACTGATGGTCATCTACGCACAAACCATGCTGGAGAACAACCAAGTTGCGTTTTCAGCAGACTTTAAAACAAATACCATCGTTCCTTCTGGTCGAGACAACGAAGCGATTAAAGACAAGTTCATTACGCAGATAAGCAACGTCAAACGAGTGCAAAAAAATACAATAAGATACGATGGAACTACCGGCTACCACGTTACCGGTAAGCTCAATGGCTATCAAGACGATCTTTACGTTGCCTGGTCTATGATCATGTACTGGTATGTCGTCATCATGGGCGAAAACGCAGAGAAGTATCAACATATTATTGGCAGCACGAAAGGTCGCGTGGAACTTGGAGGATCTCTCGAAGAAGATCCAGTAACAGGAGAAAACTCCTACGCTATAAAACGACTCATGTCGTCGTCCTACCATTTTGAACACGTTCCTTTGAACAATGAAACTGGAAGACCTCTACCTTTAACACACCCTTCAGCTCCATCAAGCATTCTTCTACAACGAGGAGCGTTAGCTAAGCGTCGCAAATCCCATAATTTACTTAACCCTGATAATCAAATCCTCTGAAAAAAAAATCTCTTCTCCATCGCTTTTCTTTCCCCCCCTCCTTTTCTTAAAGAAAAAAAAACCCACCATCGATGTTCCCCGTGAATATCGAGAGAAAATGCATTGTGCTTCTACACCACGAAGATCACGATGATATGGATAAGGTTTGTGAGCTTCTAGGCGAAGAAGAGTTTGGGCAGGCGTACACACAATACGGAAAGGACTTGCAACACTTTGAAGTTTCAAGCGACTTCAAGATCATCGTTTCGCTTTTTAGCCGTGTGATTGTCGATCTCGCCGAAGAACTCGGAGCGCCGTGCGAACAAGTGTTTGATCTACTGGACGAACCTCTTGAAGGCAGTCACGCTCAATACATTTTCACGCATCGAATTCCCGACAATAGTCCACCGACATACAGGGACGCATGCAAGGACCTAGAATGCCAACGAGTGGAATGCACACCGAACTACTACGCGGTAAAACTTTGCGACTACCTAATGAAGACTTCAATCATCAAACAGTACATTGTGTTCATCGACGATTGGAAAACCTCGAGTGAATACAAATGCATACAGCAAACTCTCGGCAACACGATAACAATGTTCATTGGAGACCCCAAGACCGCGCTCGTCGACTCCAACTTTCTTCCCGACTTCATTGTCATTGAAAAGGGTGCCAAGCTTTCGGAGACGTATGCTGAGAACTTTAGCTAGTGAATAAAGAACGATGTGAGTTTACTACTGACTTTTTTTCGCTGCAATAGCGTCGACTCTTCGCAACTCTCGCAGCAGTTTAAACTCCGCGTAGCCAAGTTGTGTTTTAGGCGGTGCGATAATCCCCTCGGCAATAGCACGTTCTTCAGAAGTCGTCTGATGAGCAAACACCGAACTTCGAGGAAGCTGTTGAAGCGTTTTCTTAGCTCGAGGTTCTTTCTTCACTTTGATTTCTTCTTCTTCTTCTGCGACCTGCTCTTGCTTTATCACTGGTTCAGCTTTCACGTGCTTTGACTTTTTCAGCTTGGGAAGTTTCTTTGTCGCTCGATCGTTTGTAAGTTTGGCCTTCTTTCGAATGCGTGCCATGCTGGGCACCTTCTTTTTCTTGGAGCGTTCTTCACGAATTCTCATTAGATTTTGTCGATCGTGTTCAATGCGAACCCTCTCTTCTTGCTGTGTTACGATGAAGTTGTGTGGAGATTGCATCTGCCAGGAAACCTTGAGCTTTGTTATCATCACTTTGGTCATGCTGGCGATTGTATCGTGCGTGTAAAAGGAGAAAAGGATATCGTAGTACAGTTGAATTTCCAGAATGAACACCGTGCTAAAGAACTCAGCACGCTTGTAGTCACCGTCTTCCTTGAGTTCTTCAACGACAATTCGCTGACAAGAAGGCTCGTGCCCAAGCATCAAAAAGTACCAGAAATGCAGGAACAACATGTTCAAGTCGGAACGAGGTCCGTGTATTGAATACTCGATTCTTCGAGAAACCGGCTTTGGCATGTACTTGCTGTAGCGATTCTCCAAGATCATATCCCATAGAGAAGGATTGCCTTCTTCATCGCCAGCGTAGACTTGCCGACGCATCAATTCAAAACGTTGTAGTCGATAGCCTGGCTCACAGAAAACATCGAGAATCGTCGGCATGTTCGCTTGTTGATTTTTTCTAAAAAAATTCCCAAAGATTTTCCCGCGCTTCACTTTACTGAAATCAAACCTTTTTCCGAGTGAACAATATCACAATTGTAGAGAAGCTCGGTGTAGATTCTCGAAGCATTTTCAACGTAGAGAATGACTTCGGCCATCTGTTCGTAGGAAAGCTTGTGGATTTTGTCAAAACCGTTCAAGGTAAACCATTCACAAATGGAACCAGGCAGAAAGAACAATCGAGTCAAATCGTTGACCCAATGAGCAATAACACTGTTGTTGTAGTCGTACCATAGTGTCGCAACGGCATTCTTGCTGCGAAAGTCCACCAGTGAAATCCCTGTTCTACAGGCAACTCCCGTGCTAAAGCAACGTTGGCTGTCGTCGGAGAGCTCTTCGTAGACGGGCTTGTCGTCTAGACCTTTGTACGTTTTAAACACGGAAAGCCACTCGACCAAGGAAGTTTTGTCCTTGTAGATGGAAGAGAACTTGTCGACGCACTGAAGCTTGAGATTCAACCAGAGGTAGCAGGCGTTGACAAACGGAAAGCCCGCCTTCCATCGACGACCATTTTCAACGATTGTCGACGCATTGATGAGCACTTCGACAAAACAATCGCCAAAAACATCGTCGGGCAGCTCTTTGAGCATAGACTGCGCAATGCCCATCAGCATGTTGTAGACAGAGGGTTCCAGGTGAGAGTCGCACAACTTGTAGTTCTTGCGAATCAAGGCGATGCGCTTTGTATCTCGAATGTCAAGTTCGGCATTCTTCGTTGAAATGTAGGCCGACTCAAGATCATCGCATTCATTCTCTTCATCGTCTTTCATGAGTTTCAGGCGAAGTTCCTCGTATTCTTCGTCGTCGTTGGCTTCAAGTGAAGTACTTACATCCGAATCGTTGTCGTCGTCGCTTTCGCTTTCGTCGTCGTCTTTGTAGATAAGCTGTCCGACAACACCATCCTGTGGAATGACATCGATCTTCGAAACACCCGAAAAATCGTCGTTAGAACTGGAGGCAAGTTCAATGAGAAGGTCTTTGTTGCGCGTCTTGCTTCGGACGCGAGCTGAAGCATCAGAGTCCGAAGAAATATCATCGTAGTCTTCTTCATCGTCAGAACCACTTTCATCATAGGACTCTTCGTCGTCGTCGCAAATGAAGTCTAGATCCTCGGCGGTCGGCTCTTCGTTAGCAGAGTCACCTTCATCCACGTCAGAACTGTCTAGGTTGCGAGCAGTTTCCTCGGCTAGACGCTCTCCTTCAGAAAGTTCCGCAGATCCACTGTCATCGCTGTCGTTGTTGCTCTCTTCCTTGGGAAAGTCCAATCGACTTTTGGGTTTTTGCTGTGACCGCTTTCTCTTCGTCTTTGTTTCGCCGTTATCTTCGCTTGACGTGGTAGAAGAGGACGACGACGACGATTTACCACGATTCGTGCGTTTTCTTGAAGCTGCATTCGCCATCGCATTGGCTTTTGCCTGTGCTAACGCAAATTCGCTCACTGGAGGTGCCAATGAAGACATAGAAACCTTTCTTGACGTCGGCGCGGATTGAGCCGCAGCTTCGAGTTTCTTCGCCTCTTCCATCTTCGTTTCGTATTCACTAAACAGTTCGACACTGGACTTTGAATTCTTCGAAAGAAACGCGGACATCACATGCTTTGGAAGAGCAGGCATGACCGGCAAAGGTTGCACTGAAGGAGGCGACGAAGGAGGAGGCTTAAACGACAACACCATCTTCTTCGGAGATCTCGGCTTGACTGCACTCGACGAATAATGTTCAACCTTTTCCGTTGCAACTATCTTGCGTTCACCATTGTTCGTTTGCTGTGAAGGAGGTCTTAGATCGTTCTGTGGGATAAGCTGAGAAAGGTGGCGCACTCTATCTGAAAGAGCGGAATTCAATAGGGGATGCGTCATCGCAAAGTCGTCGTCGTCGAATTTTAAATAGCCCAACGAGAGAGGAGAGAAAAAAAAACAAATAAGCAAGAAGAAGGAAACGCTAAAAAAAATCTTTATTTTTCCCTCTTATTTATTCGCCAAGAGAGAAAATTTAAAATGGCTTCTTCATCTTCATCGTCTTCTTGCGAAAAACGCGCAGCGATGCTAAAAGCCCAGAGACAAGAAGCTGAACGCTACATGAAACACTATGGAGCACTCGTTAAATTGAACGAAGTTCACTCTGAACCATCGACGCGAGACACTCTAAGGGAATTCAAGGCAAGATCAATCAATCCAAACTGGGACAACTACGATCCAATGGACTTCCAAAGGTCGCGCACACAAAGATTTCCCATCGACGACGAAGATGGAAAATCCCTGGAGACACTTAACGCTCGCGCTGTACAAATCGTTGACAAACTCAAACTGACGTCGTGGTTCGACAAGGAACTTTCGCTCGAATCGATGGAGAAGAACAGCGAAGGCCTGTTCAAACCAGATCACCTGGCCAGAGCGTCTTTTACTCGAGACGACTTCCCCGGTGTCACCTTCGACGTCTACACTGTTTACATCACAGAACTTCCACTCTACAAGTTATTTTTCATCGTCGCCCGCAGCGACGACAACAACATGAAGGTGCACGATTATTTCTTCTTTTACTGCAACGTCGACGAAGACTAGGCTTTCTTGTAGCGACGTGAAACCGCCGACGATGTAGGCGCTTCGGATTTTGTTCTCGTCTTTCGGTTAATACGCTCGGTCGCCTTTCGTTCCCTGTTCACAACGTACATGATGTCCAGAGATCTAGCTGAGGATTTTAGCGCTTTGCGACGTGATCGTTCGCCTCGAGACTTGTACACTGTGTCCACAATGGAAAAGGCAACGTCCTGCCCTTGAATGGGTCCAAGCATGCAAATGATATCGAATTTATTATGAACAACTAAATCCTCTGGATTACCCACCCTTTCTGCGTCGTCTTCGAGTCGCTTCAGCTGCTTAAAGGACTTGAATACCGAGACGTTCAAACTTCGGTCTTCACCAGTGTTCATGTAGCGACGAAGACGATAGGGATACATCGTCACGGCCAACAACGTTCGGTTTTCCGTCTTCGACGATCGTTTGTGCAAGCCTTTTACGTAGCCAAGCAGGCACACAAACCAAAAGTAGTTCGTTCCAAGAACGTCATCTTTATCGTTGGTCGTCATACGATGGACATCTGGCGGCGAACTGTGAACCAACGAACAAAAGTCGCTAGAAATTATGCTTGTCTTTGTCTACATGCATCCTACGCAAGTAGCTTTGCTGATGACTCTGCGTGCTGATGCTCGACTGACAATAGGAACGCAGCTCCTTTAGGGTTTTGGCGTTTTCCACGATCTTCGCAAAGACCGTGTGTAGGCGTTTCATTGGCGGTGCGTTATTGGATTTTTGCGCGGCCGCTCTCGTCTTATTCA
>MSXO01000011.1:79514-90775 GCA_002083615.1 Proteobacteria bacterium ST_bin11
CTCGCCTTGGTAACTCGATTCTGCACGTTGCGAACAATAGTCGAGGAGACCAAGTGCAGTTCTGGGTGAGCGTCGATCAACTGGATCTTGACTTCCTGGGCGTTGTTCTGCTGTCTTAGCGTCAACGAGGAACTCTGTCGTGGCCGCTTTTCCTCGTCGTCGTTTTCGTCGTCGTCCACCATATACACGGAAATGCAATAGCCTGTGCGCAACTTTGAAAGAATCGCCGTACAACAATCATCAAAGCGCACGCCACTCGAGGCAACTTCTGGCATTCGCATGTAGCAGTCCCAGATGTTCATCATGGTCTCGACAAAGTAGAGTTTGTTCGCCTCGTTCAACTTTGTGACGTCGCCAATGAACACGCCGTTGTACTTTGGCACCACGTCGTCCAGATACTTGTTCAAGGCGACCACTCTACTCGCAGCTTCACCGCGTCCATGACATTCTCGAATGTAGGAGACCAACCAGATGTTGTATTGGCGGCTTGCCTCGTAGGCTTCCGCTTCGAGAATCTTCATGTACTCTTCGCCATGAACACGTACTTTCCACGCGTGTTCCGCCTGCTTGCGCCATTCACAACGCTCAAGGATCTTCAGTACCAACTCTTGAACGTTTAGCTTGCCGTGCATCCAGAGGACGTAGTCAACATCGCGAGCATTCGTAGGAAACAGCCGATAGAAGAAGATCGCCTCCACCTTGTCGCGCTTCATGACTTCTTCGCAGTATTCCCGCGTGTAGCCGCCGCTTCCACCTTCGCTAAAATCGTTGAGACTGGCGCCGAAAGATCCATCGGCTTCGCGTTTAAAGTGCTCTTCGTAGTCGTCTTTGGCGAATTCGTCGAGATCAGCGTCGGCGACACCGTGCTCTCGTTGAGCGTCGTCGGCGTTATCTTGCGTGTCGCTTGCGTGAAATCCATAGTTGCTTTGCACGTAGGTTACACCACCGCACATGAGCGTGTCTCGATCCTTTCCACTTCTCGCCAGGGAAACGAGACGATCCATGCAAATTCCCGTTAGCCCGCAGACGCTTCCTTCCGAACCCACGACAACGTTGCGACACATGGATCCACACTGATGGACGAGCAATGTTGCATTGCACACGTAGACCTCTCCCGTGGCACACAAGAGCTTTTCACCAACGAAGAACTGCTTGTTTGCACTGTGAACGTGTTCAAACCTACAGGTCATGCAACACGAATGGTATCGTTGTATCTGCGCAATGTAGTTTTTTCTTCCCTTCTCTCTGGCTCTCTCCTCCTCCGTCCAACGTCTTTCGTCCTTCTTGATTTGATGAAGTCTTTGTTCGTTGAGCAGTCGAAATCGATCTAGCTCTTTTTTAACCTGACGGGCATCCGCAGACGGCGATAGAGGCGGCAACAAAGGTATTGGTGGCGGTTGTCGTGGCGGAGGAAGAGATCTGAGTTTCTCTGGAAATAGGAACTTCGACTCGGCCTTGCCAACGAGATAGTCGGTTTCGATTGCACGTAGAACGTCAAGCATCCTTCTTCGACGGAGGAAAACTTTCGATTTTTCTCACGTTGAAAAATTTCTTTTCGTCGTCGTCTTCTTTTTCTTCTCGACCACAGGCAATAAGTCGCGCTCTCTCGACTTCAAGCCGTCTAACCGTTGCTTCAAGCTGCAAGAATCGACGTGTAAGCAATTCGATCTTTTCTCTGGATTTCACGCGTTCATCGGCGACCAACGTAGTGTCTTCGGACATGCTAGGGATTTTATTTTTTTTCTTCGTCGGTGTCATCGTAAAATTAAATGTAACCATCGGCGTCGTCGTCGTTAACTTCAACAGCGGCGGTAGCAGCAGATGCAAGCTGAGCTTCGACTTGTTCGAGCTTGACGAGCATCTCCGCCTTTTCAGCTTCGAGCTGCTTCGTTCGTTCAAACGTGGACTTTAGCTTTTCGCGAAGACCAGTGAACTTTGCAGAGTTCGTCTTGTGTCGAGCTTCAAGTTCTTTGATGCGTTTGTTCGCCTTGTCCAAGAGGGCTGCGAGCTCTGAGTGAGATGAGCGAAGAGCTTCTTCTGCAAGCCTAGCCTTTACAATCATTGGACGCATCAGGCGTTTTTGTTCGCGCTCCACGTAGAAGAGAGCGTCGTTAGTCGACAAGTTGATTGCCTTGATCAAACCTGCGTTGGCTGGCGTGCACGGAACAGTTTCAGCATCCAGGGGCGTTACAGCTTCAACGCCCCAGTGAGTCTTTGCCGTTGGAAAAACTTCAAGTGCTCCACGCACGTTATCTCGTGCAAGTTCACTGTTTTCCTGGTTGAAGAAAGAAAATACTCCCCAGAGATGAGGAGGAAGACGAACTTCCGACGAGAGACCACCAGCCTTACGTTCAGCGATGAGGAAATGCTTTCCAGGACGCCTGAAGCAGAGTTCGCCATCAGGCTTGTCAGGAGAAACGAACCTGTGAGTAGGATTGAGGCGATTGTCCTTGACGCGCGAAGCGATTTCCTCGAACATCTCCGACGTCTGCTTAGACAACATGCCGTGAAGCTGTTCGTGATAGCCTCGCGAACAAAGCTCAGTGCCTTCGTCGCCAAACAGTTCTTCAAGTTGACTAAGCACACTCTCTTCTGGAACTTTAAGCGTCTTCAAGAACATCGACAGTTCATCGTTTCCACCTTCGGCGTTGTTGTTATCATCGCTGTCCATAGTCGCTTTCGACGACGATGCACTCTTTGAAGTTGAAGCACTCGGAAGTTTGGGCAGAGGCGGAAGCGTTGAAGACGCCGCCTTGGGCTGATCGACAGACTTTTTCAAAGGTGGAAGTTTTCCATGAGAAGACAGCACTGCATTGGACTTCGCGGTTCGTTGACGCTTCTTCACGATCTTTCCTTCGTCGTCATCGTCATCGTCATCGTCATCAACGTCATTTGTATCGGAAGACTGGGCTTCGACGTTTTCATCGTCGTTGTCTTCGTCGTCATCGTCGTCGAGTTCATGACGAAGGATTCGCTTCGAGGGCTTCCTGCGTTTTGCGGATTTACCTTCGTCTTCGTCATCATCGTCGGCGGCAGCGCTGCTCGATGATGCAGCAGTCTTCTTTCCCTTCTTGGTGTTCTGCTTGAGCTTCAAAATTTCGGTGAGGTAGTTACTCGACGCGTCGTCGTGACAACGATACGTTCCCGCTATGGGAATCCACCAGTCGGTGTCCAACTGCATAAAGTAGTTGCCTTCCTTGAAAAGCTTGGCAACTGGGTCGACGCCAACTCGAGAAGAAGTTTCCTTCTTGCTGTCCTTGGACGAAGACGCTTTGCCGTCGTTTGCCAGGGAAGCCTTGAAGAGCTCACCATATTTTTTGATGGACTTCATCGTCATGTGAGCATCGAAGATCTCCCAGGTGTAGGCGTCTCTCTGAGCGGCTGTCTGTTCGACCAACGATCGAGGGTTTGCGGTCAAGAGAGCGGGCGTGGCCCCATAGACTGCACCTTTTCCCTGTGGAGCACGATCCAAAAAGAAGAAAAGATTGGCTGCAGGCATTTCAGCGAGACTGTTGTTGCCACCATAGCGTAGGATCAGCGTTTTGATGAACGTTTCGAGGTAGGCAACCGGCGACGAGTGTTCATCGCCACCTTTCTTCAAATGACCCGGAAAGACGTAGGCTATCAACTCCCAACGAAGAGCCGAAACCCTCCCGCCTTCGCTGTTGAGACAATAGTAGGTGTCGGTGAGATTCAATGTCGCCGCTTGTTCACTCGGCAACACGCCAGCTATGATGTCCTGCTCAACTTTGATTTCGCGAGGCTTGTTGAGGGCGTTCTTCTCCTTGTAGGTATCGTAGATTTTCCGAAGCCTGCTGAGCTTGTTCACAGTCTTGACGTCGACGTTCAAAAGCGTGAAGTAACGCTTGATCCAATCGACAGCTTCAGGTCTTTGGAATTGCTCTTGAGTTCTGGTTGCAGACGTCCCTTTGACAATCTGCGGCACGGTGGAGTTTTTAACTTCTTTAATGAAACGAGCAACATTCAACACCGAATCTTTCTTCGAGCTTTCAGCCATCTTCTCGCTTAAGCTTTCTCACGTGATTTGTCCCTTGACGCCCCTTCCCCTTTCTTCTTGTTTTTCAACGAGGACAGGTCAATTTCAAACTGTTGTTGTTGTCGTCGTCGGTGCGCTAAAAGAAAAGGAGAAAAAGGTAGAAAATAAAAAATTTTTTTCTGCCCGGGATTTTCTTAAATTCGCCATCACCAGCCTTTAAATTTTTCATGATTTCACCAATTGAAAATTTAAATAGTATTGGAAAAGCATGAGCGACTTTAGCGACAGTGACTACGAGTTTCTATCGTCGCCCGATCGAGATGACCTCGACGACGACAACAGTCCAATCAGCACAATTGTTTCGTTGTCATCTTTATCTTCATCGTCGTCAACATGCAGCGACGATGAAGATGTTTATGCTATCGAAGAACCAGAGCTCCAACAACAACGTCACCACAGTCAAACCCTTCAGCTTGACGACGACGATGACGACAACGAAGAATATCAACAATCTTCTGCTTGCAGTTCATTGCCACCTCCATCGCCTCCAAAAAGAAGTTCGTTTGCTCTAAGCTTTGTCGATGAAGACAACAGCGAAGAAGAAGAAGAAGCTCCTCCGCCTATGCAACCATCGCCACCGAAACCCAGAAGTCACCGACAACCTCGAGAAGAGTTCGCCCCACTTTTCCCCTCGATCAAGGAAAAGTATTTTGAAGCCTTCGAGAACAACCTGCTAGCACAGCAGCAGTTTTCCATTGGGATTCCAAAGTTCGCTCATCTAACGAGCGTCGACCAGCTTATGACCCTGCCTCCAGACGTCATCGGCTACTTCCATAAGGTATGTGTGACGGTGACAGAAGACGAATGCACAGCAGGTAGCACCTTTGGAAGCATGGCATTCAACAACGTCTCAGGTCGAACGAAGCTCATGGAACTCGTGGTGTTCATCAACGCATTTTGCAGTCCAGCTATCGGAAGCTATAGCAATATGCACAGCATAACCGACTTGCCAACGGCTTCAACGTTCTTCTCCGTTGCCGAAACGTCGAGAAGCTTCAAGAAGGTCTACACCATTGTTGAACCTCTCTTTAGAAGAACGCACACCGATGAAGGCATCGTCTTTTCGATCGAGGATCTCTACTCATCGTTGAACGTTCGCGGCTATCGCGTTTGGTTCCTCTTTGCCGACCCCAAGATCATTCCACTGCAGGCTCTCTTCGACTACATTGAACGCCAGAACAAGAACGTTGGCAACGACGCTCAGTTTCTTCCCGTGACCAGGCAGATCATCGAAAATCACATGCGCATTCAATTCACCAACGAAGTGCTCTCGATTCCCGTCAATTCCTTGCTCTCCGAAGAGGAAATCGAAGAGCACGTTCAACAGAAGATAGAGCAGTATGCATCGAAGAATCTAAGTCAGCTCAACAACCGAGTGATGCGCTCCAACGAAAATCGAAGTAAGACACGCGAAGCCTTTGCGAAAAGTCAGGCCGCCTCTTCTTCGTCCACGTCGGCCATCGGCAAACTGGCTCACGGTCTAGGACACGACATCACCTCACCTCTGGATCTCTACAACATCTTCGTTTGCTACGAGAATCGCTGTCTCAACGAAGGCTGCTCAGAAAAGATCTGCGATGAGTGTCTCGAACTTCAGCCTGTGGAACAGTACTTTTGCAGTCTCACCGAAGCGGACGACGATGTCGACATCGACGCTATCTGCTATCGCCCTCTTCTCGATCATTCGATCACCGGAGGAAATCTCGCAACCTGCGGCAAACGTCGGAGCTTCGCGGCTTGTCACGTCTACGCTCTCATCAATCCCACAATCCACTTTACCATGGACAATCCTGCGGTATTGAAGCGTCTTCGTTCGGAGGGCATCAACATCTGCGAAACGCAACTCGATGAAAACAACTACACGCGCTCTGGCACCGACGAACAAGATCCCTACTCTTACTTCACGACGCCTTTCGATCAATGCGTGTTCGGAGTCAGCGCCGAAGTTCTGACGCACAAGAACTTCTTCACCATGGTGAAGCCCTGGTGCACGGACAACACCTCGTCCACACTCAAACTACTGACCACGGCGGTGAGCGAACGTCAAAGAGCACACATTCAGGCGCACAACAATACAATCTCGTCGACGGTGAACGTTGACTCGGAGTCTTTTCGTGCCGCCGTGATGTTCGATCGCCAGTGGGCAAACGTGATGCCAGAGCCCATAGCCCAGAAGCTTCGAAGTCAGCCCTACGTCGAAAAGAACGTCTTCAAGCTACAACAGCAGCTCTGCTTGTCGAGCATGCTCAACAAACCCGGGCAGGCCAATGCGGTTGTTCGCATCATGCATGACTTTGATCGAGCTCGCATCAACTATCACAACAACCTCACGAAACTGCAGGAACTCGCCCCCTATCTCTGCAAAGAAGACATTCGAGACTTCACGGCACTTCTCCAGACCGAGGGTATGCGCGTATTCAAGTCGTATTTCACGGAGAACGGAGATTCAACAGAACTACTACAAGGATGCGCCCGACGTCTCAACAGTAAAACACAGAAAGGCGAGTCCATCTTCTACGAGCTTCCTCAAATCGCGTGGAACATCGACTCCACCTTTGCCAACTACATGCTCTGGCAGTACACACACATGGAGAACATTGGTATTCACCATTTTCACACAATCGCTATTCTCATGCGCTTGGCTGTTCTCCGCTCCACGCATTGCCACCACACCGACAAGCTGTTTAACCAGCCAACGATCATCCCCAACTACAACTTGTTTGGCTATGCAGGCACGGGAAAGTCCTACGTCCTGAAGATGGTGCAGATGATTACCAACCCGGACGCCTTCCAAGTGTCCATGACGTCGAGTTCATGCGCTCCATTCTCCTACTCGTCCAAGGACGGCATCGTCAAGGTGGAGGACGAATACACACCATTCAACGACGCAACCAAGGAACACAAGCCACCCGAAGCAGTCACTGCACTTTCCGTTGAAAAGGGACGCGTGACCGAACACGAAGTTTCGCGCAACCTCTTAACAATGGGAAATAGCAACGTTGGAGGCGTTGCCTCGGTAATAGAGAGAAAGTCCATGACAATCATCACGCCACATCACGGTGCCTGCTTGAAGAGCGGCAACGACGAGTTCTATCTGGGAGAAGACACGTCGGTGAAAAGCCGAGAGCGAACAATCCTCATTCCAGCCAAGATGAAGCGTCTCGGAGCATCGAGCGTCTCGGAGCAGAGCATTCAATTTGGAACAGGTCGAGTCGATTCGATTCTCGCCAGCACAGGAGCAAGCCACACTGCTATGTTACAGGAGAGCTACGACGTGCATTTTGCCTATGTTCATCTGATGCGCACTGGTGGAGCTCCCTACCCATGCTTGGACTTATTGGCAAGCTATTGGTCTGCCGTCTATTCGGCGTTGGCAGCGGTTTTCCCCTTCATCGAAAAGATTCCCCGCGCCACCGAACGCATCTACGCCGACGGTATAACCCTGACCATCGATCACGCTATCTATCTGATTCGCAACACCATTCTATCACCGCTCTGTCTGATGAACACCGACGGAACCATCACTAAGCAACCCTACACACACGATCAACTCAAGTTGATTTCACCTCTGACCTTCACAGACGGAGACACAGCCATCTTTGCCATCACACTTGGAGTATTCACCGAGATCTTTGTTCCTCGTGCATGGACCATCATCTTTCGACTTGCAGAAGCTCTCGGGAAAATCACTTCGAAGGCACCCAAGTACGCGCAGTTTCGAGATGAAGCAACCAACGAAACCTACATCAATCGCAACTTTATCGATCTTGGCAAGGTATCGGACATCATAACGTGGCTGGAGAGCGCCTGTCACTTCAACAGACCAATGGCCGCTTCGTGGGTAACCTACATCAGCGAGATGAGCGTTGTCATCGACTGGCAAAATCCAGTCAACCCCAACGAACAACTGCAAAAACGAGCGGTCAACGTCTTCACCTTGAGCAAGGCCAACGACAAGTTTTCGTCGAATGCACGCGTGGTTCACGTAGAGTCCAAGGTGTCTCTTGCCGTCGACTTTCTCTGCAAAGGCACTACAAACAACATCCTAGAGATCATGATGAATGCCATCTGCCACAAGGACATTCGTCCGAGAACAGTGCTCATCGGCGACACTGTGGAGTTTCTTCCATTCTTGCCTCAAACCTACGACGTTCGACCAAAGGGAAAGCACTCGCTTCTCGCCAAGAAATCAACTGCGTCGCGCAACTACATCGACACCATTGTACTTGGTCACAACGTTATTTCAGCAGAGGCAACTGCAATGCGCAATGCTGCACGCAAGCATGCAAGTACCATCGCCGCTTTGCCCATGGAGTACGTCGACGAACACGGCAACGTAGAAAAGCTCGACGTTGAAACCGCTCTCGCCTACAACTGGCTGAAGGAAAGCCCATACATTCCCGAAGGCATGGATGTCCGTCGATACTTTCCGGTGAACATTGAACGCGACCTACGCAAACTCTATCAAGACTACTCCATTCGAGGTAAGATCAAATACCCCGACGCCGCCATCGAAGAATACAAGAAAACCCACGCCGCCGAGATCGCCAGAGAACAAGCGGAAGAACGTCGTCAACGCGAAGCTGAAAAACTTTCAGACCCTTCGTCTTTACCGTTGCCACCACAACAATCGAAAGGTTTCGCACCACAATCAATTCAACCTGATACAAGGAAACGACGCACACCAACACCTTCTCAGGAAAAACGAGATTCAATGCGCAGCGACTTTGCCATGTACGCAAAAGTGCCAAGGACTCAATAAAACAACTACGAGGGTTTAATTAGTGAAAGTTTGTCTACGCTCTGCTCTTCGTTGTTCTCGGCGATCCTTCTCGTCTTTGAAGTCGTGCATGCTTTTAAGAGGACGAGTGTGTGTTGTCGTCCAAACGAGTGTTCTTGCACCCACTGGAAGATACTTTACAACCCAATGAGAGTGAGGGTCGTCGGCAAGATCAATTGTCGTGCGAACTTTGTGTCTTGTCGCCGCCACAAGATTGTCTTCATTGACACAAACTTCCATCTTGAAGCTTGCTAAGTTGACATCAGCGAACTCAAGTCGCATGTACTTCACCCAAGTGCATTCGATTTTTGGTTCGTAGGGAGCGTTGAGATACTCAGTTGCCATTCTTAAGAGAAAAGTCGATAGACTTAAAGGAAAAGTGTTTTTTTTTTGGATTTTAGTTTTTTTAAAGTTTCTCTCTGGAAAAAAAACCAACCTTCAAAAATGCATCGGTTCTTGGTTGCGTGCACACTTGCACTTGCATTCCTTAGCTACTTCGTACCAGAGGATTCATTTGCAATCGAAATCTTATCTGTTTGGACTGAACTTGGACGCCTTTTCTTACTTCTTACAGCGGCTGTTCTCCTCACCATTTTCATCACCGTGACGTCTATCCTCTATGTGGTAGCAGTCACCATCTGGTTTTCGTTGCCACTTTTAGTTGCAGCCCTTGTCATATCTCTCATTTTGCTTTTTCGCGATGAAATACTCGCATGGATTTCTCTTCAACGCACCTGCGATTTTCTCTCGTCAGAGCTTGTGAAATTCAGTGTCGACATTCAGCGTTTCAAACACTGGCTCCAACCGATCGTCGAAACTAAATCCGAATAAATTTGGAGGATTTTTTAACATTTTTTTTTCTCGTTTTCTTTGAAGAGGAAAAAAAAAAGAATAATCCTCCCAGAAAAATGAACAAGTCGTTCATTTTAATCATCGCTACCACACTCGCATGTTTTGTAGTGTCGATCGAAGCTGAGCAAATCAAAGATGCCACGTTTGAATGTCGATGCGCGGAAGAAGACATTGACTACCAACTTTTCTACGGTTGTACGATGGGATTTTCTGTATGTGAAGAATTTTTAACTTGTACTCGCCCCATCGACTGCAAGCTCAAACCTCATTCAACAAATTACGGCGTCCACGGCATTATGGAAACTCTCTTTAACGCAGTGATTCCTTTGACCCAACTTTTCGCCTCGATAGCTTCCTTTGCGCTCGGAATACTCGTATTTGCCATGGAAATGATTGGCGCGTCTTTCATCGTCGTCATTGTACCATTGATCACCGTGGTTAAAATCGTATGTCCTATTGTCGACTACCTCAACTCTCCGTCGATCTGGAAGATGTTCGACCGTACTTCAGAACAGCTTGTTCGAATGAGTGACGTCGTTCAGAAATTTAAGCAGCAAATTGAAAAGTAAATTTTTTTTTAAAAAGTTTCTCAGTATTTTCAAGAGAACACAGCAACAATGAAGTGGCTCATTGCAGCGACGATCGTGATTGTGTTTCTTTGGGCGAGTGGCTCAAATCGCCTTGAACTTGCCCGTCTTCAACAACTCAAAGAAAAAGAACTTGCTCAGTGCACAGAAGACCTTCTGAAGCAACAGCAACACATCAGCGGATATATTCGTCTCGGTCGAAAGCTCAATACCGAAGAACTTGTCCAGTGTACAGAGGAACTTCTGGAGAAAAAGCAACTCATCGATCACCTAACAGCTCTCAACAACTCCGTGCATTCTCGAGAATGCACGACCATGCACTATGAACCTTCTGCCGATGGAAACACCTTTTGCATTCGCAACGTTCCACAATGGGAAGTCGACGAACTAATGAACGATGCACGCTATAACAACTCCATCGGTAAGTTTGAAACAAAGGATCGCCACGGAGGATGGACGCTGTGTATTTATGCAGTGCCTACAGAATACATCGAAGACCTGGAAGACCACACATTCTTCGAGATTCTCGAGAAAACAACTCAATACTACAACAACTACTCGGTCTACAACATGATCTTATCGTTTGCGGCAAGCGCCATCATCTACAGAGCTCCTGCATGGCTTATCTACGTTCCTCGATGCTCAGACTACGTCAAGACGTGTGCAGTGATTTTGTTTTCCTTCGCCGCCCATACCGGGCTCGTTCTTTTAACCTTTCGATCTTCAAAGGAAACTGTCGCTCTTCAACAACCAGAGAAAAAACGCAAGCGTTCAATTCGCATCAACTGTTCTATCATCGAAAGTCCCAAGAACAAGAGTTCCAAGGTTCCGCCACGAAAGGAAAGAAAGCGCGTCCTTCTCTCACGAAAGAGCTCCACGTAAGGTCGTGGTGGTGGGGTGAGAGAGCACGACCCGCCCATCAATCAATAAAACCACGTACAGTCAAGATCAATCACTGTTTGAGATTATAAGATTTCTGCTGAGG
>MSXO01000069.1 GCA_002083615.1 Proteobacteria bacterium ST_bin11
GCAGACTTAACGCTAGCAACATTAGTTACCAAATGGCCATACAAAAAGCTGACTAGAATACTTGCCGACCTTCGGCAATGTTCAACAATTGACTTAACATGTAAATGTTAGGATTGGGGCCGGAACCAACACGAAAAACCTGGATTAATTCTTTCTCAACTAATTTTTTAAGCATGCTATTGGCAGTCACACGATTTTCAATGCCCGAGCGGGTAGCAAAATCAGTTGAATTAACAAATGGTTTTCTAAAGAAAGTATCCAGTGCTGGGACAGCAAACTGGGAATGGGTAGCATCAATAAATTTTGGCTTTAAATCATTATAAAGCGCCAGTATTTCTTGAGCTTTATCTAGATTAGTATCAGCTTGAGTAATAACCGCCTGAGTAAAAAACTCGACCCAGCCTTGCCAGTTGCCGCTTTGAGTGATAGCTAATAGCTGATCGTAATACGTTTCACGGTGCTCTTCTAAATACTCCGATAAATAGAACATGGGACGGGACAACAGACCGCGCTGAAATAATAAAAGCGGAATTAACATACGTCCAATGCGGCCATTGCCATCTTTAAATGGGTGCAATATTTCGAATTGAGCATGCACTACAGCAACTTGTAATACAGGGTCTTCCTCTGTATCTGAAAAATAACGCTCCCATGCTTCAAGAGCTTGTGGAAGCTGAAAAGGGTCAGGCGGCACAAAGCGGGCATTCTCGATTGTGCAGCCTGGTCGACCTATCCAGTTTTGATCAACTCTAAATTGCCCTGGTGCTTTATTGGCTCCTCTAACACCTTGCAGAAGTCTCTGATGTATTTCTTTGATGATTGATAGCGATAACGGCCTATCTTCTAAAGATTTTTCAGCAATATACAAAGCATCACGATAGTTAATGACCTCTTCGAGATCTTCAAAGCGATTAGCAGGGGTTTCAATGCCAGCGTCTTTTTGAATAACTTCCTCTAAGGTAGCTTGTGTTCCTTCTATTCTGGATGACAAAACAGCTTCATTAGTGGTAATTGGTGACAATAGAACTGCAGGATTAGGTAGTGAACGCAATAACCCGTCGTAGCGTCCCAGCGCCGCGTTGGCCCGACTGATCAAAGGCATTAGTTTTTGCCAGTCAAGATCTGTGATAGGCAATGTGGGCGGTATGGTAGGAAAATTATTCATCAATATTGGGGAAAACTGCATTTTATGAATGCCAGAAAGCTGGCGCACTTAGTCAAGAATTGATGACTAAAGGGCTATCTTAGTTAATTAAACTGAATAAGGCTAAAGACATTTTCAGTTGCCAGCAATAACATCTTGATAAGGTCTAACCGCCCAATACTCTGGCCTATTTTTCGTCGCAGTGTAAATTATTTCCAATAATTAAAAAAAGTATACATTTTTTTACACTTCCAACCATGCCCGCAAACCCGCATTCCGCCGTGTAAATAAAAGTCTATTTGAAATTTTATTTACATGTGTTAATCTGTCTCTAAGAGATTAATTTACACAAAGGTGGCAGTCATGAAAGGTCAAAACGTCGGATACATCAGAGTTAGCTCAACATCGCAAAACACCGAACGCCAGTTAGCTGACGTGGCACTTGATCGAGTCTTTACCGATAAGGCTAGCGGAAAAGATGCCAACCGCCCGGAACTGTCCAACTGCTTGGAACATTTGCGAGAAGGCGACGTGTTACACGTCCATTCCATCGACCGGCTGGCGCGCAATCTAAAAGACCTGCAAACCATTATTGAAAACCTAACCCGCAAAGGCGTGACCGTTAAATTCTACAAAGAGCATTTGACCTTCGAAGTGGCCAACGCTTCACCCATGCAAACACTAATGCTGCAAATGCTTGGCGCGTTTGCCGAGTTTGAGCGGACACTGATTAAGGAACGCCAAAGGGAAGGTATCGAAGCGGCCAAAGCCCAAGGCAAAAAGCTGGGCGCACCAGCTAAGCTGACGGCAGAACAAACCGCCGAAATAAAAGCGCGGGTTGAACAAGGCGACGATAAAAGCAAACTGGCGAAGGAATACGGCATTAGCCGGCCAACCCTTTACAAGTTGATAGCCGCGTAAGTCTGTCTCCCTAAGTCAAATGTTGGAGCAAGCTGGGGATGATTTGTTATGCTTTCTTCCGACTGGACGAAGGGCGAGCTGTGCCACCCCTTCGGAAATATCAATAGTGTCTGTCCTCGTATTGTATCCAGTCTCCCAATAGGCATAAAAAGCCCTTGCCTAAGAAAATGGAGTTCGCTAGTCGGGATCAGGGCAATAAGATTTACACGATTGATGCGATAGAACTGGATGATAAGACCCCCGCAGCTCAATGGGTTGACTCGACTGTTCAAGCCGATGGGCTTGACCCGACCTCAATCCGCTCTGCGGAGGCTATATCAAATATAGCTCGATCTGATGAAGTTAACAAACTGCTTTATCCAACCCAGCGAGGCGCATTCAATCCCGACAATTGCTGTCAATTGTTTTGATGTCGGGCTAGAATAAAGGCGTCGACGGTAGCAAGGCTAGACATCTTTGCCGGCAACTCCGTTAGTGTCTGTCCTGGTAAACGGGGCCGTTGGCAAAATCAAACATTATGGGCCGATGCTGCTGTCGTTTTGCACGTTGAGAACACCGTAAAGGCAGTGTTCGCAGTTGGATAAGGCCCACCCTTCAAGATACCTATTGTCTCTGTCCCCAATATCCCGGTCCAAGTTCGCCGGTGTTCGTCATAACCGAAGGCTTTCTGGAATATTGAAGCCCGATGTTAACGTCAAAAAATAGACCTGCCGTGGGTGGCAAAAAAACTACGCAAGGACTGTTATCACTGAATCCTTTCCCCGCTCCCCTTATTGCTCACGCCATGTCGGCGGCCCTTCGCATACCTGATTTTGAGCCGCAACTCTTGCGACTGCTTTCTGTAAAAAATGCGGCCAAAACATCCGCATTTTGTTAATTTTATGTTTACTTTTTTTGGATTGTTAATAGAAAAAGTAAACATGTCGAATGTACTGCGCAGGTGTTTTAAACACCCATCGCCGCCCGCACATGTACGCAACGTTTAGTCGGTAAGAGCACCACGGAAAAACGCGATATAAAATATTTAACCTTGATGGGTTCAGCTTGGCGCGGCTTCCAATAAAATTCAAATGTCTTTCGATGTTGGCCGTATAAATGGCCGTTTTTTCGATAATCCTCACTAGCAGCGCTAGCCATTTTAGGGAGCCACCAAAAACAAGCCTGGTTTCTTGGTTTGCCTGTTCGATGGTCGGGTTCGGAATCGTTCCATTCTTGCCGAATCTCGCGCTTAATGCCTTGGGTTTTGCGTTTTCGCCGGATTCGGCCTTCAGGTGAAAGGCTTCGACCGGGCATTTTGTTTGCGGTTTCGGGTTTTTTCGTCGTCATAAAAAATTGTCCTAAAAAAATATTTCATCTATACCCCTACGCAAAAATCCGGGGAATTAGGGGAGATACCCATCAAACCCAGGCAGCGTAAGCCTTGCAAGCTCCACGACCTGCTCTAAAATCCGGGGGATCTCCCCTAATTTTTCCGGGGAGAAGGGGCTTTTTACCTAAAACAGCTTGAATTGCCGTCTGACCATTAAAAAATCGGCTGTTTACTGCTCCCCTAATTTTCGGGGAATCTCCCCTGATTTTTTTCAACTCGGGGAGCATGAAACCCAGAGCTGACAAGGCTTATAGACTTATCTCCCCTAGATCCCATAGCACTACATACCCCCTTATATATTTTTGGTTTGAACGAGTGCGGTTTTGCTTTGCGGCGGATTTGTCCACGATCAACCGCCGGATTCAATTAGCTCAGCATCAAATACCAACACGCGAACCGAGCGCCCAGCCACCAACCGCTTGACCGTTGGCTTAGGTTTTCCGCTTTTGCTGTCGGGCTCAGTTTTCAGCAATAGGCCACGCTCGACTATTCGCCGCCATAACGTACCCGGCGACATTAAGAACGCATCCCCTTGACGCTTTGCAAATTCATTGACGGTTTTAAATGCGCTGTTTGGCTCCAGCCACACTTGAGGGAGTGCGCCGTCGTTTGGAGGCGAATACCAACCGATGCAATCACCCATCAGCTTGTATTGCTTATCGCCCACCAAATCCGCGCCCGCTTCCCGCCAGCCCCATGAAAAAGGCCGTGACTGTGGCGGCCCTTGGTCGATCCGGCCGGCAATGTGCGCATTCCCGGAACTGAAACAAGCCCGCAGCAATTGTAAAAACCGCTCAACCTCATCTTGTTCGGATTGATACGCGGCCTGCTCGCTAAAGGCTCGCTGTAAATGGCGCTCAGCTTCGATCAATAGCTCGTTAGATTTTTCGCCATCAATAGCGCCGATTTCTTCCAAAAACATCAAAAACGGCTCAAGCCCGGCTACCAAATTGGCGTAAGTTTCCGAGGCACGGGGATGAGACAAGGCTATTCCATCCCGAACAGCACCATTTCTAAGCTGTTCAACAATGATGGGTAAATCCTTTTTGTGTTGATCCATACGCGGGGCCAGCCATTGCAGATAGGCCGACATAAGACCGGACAACGCGCTGGAGTTCGCCGTATATTGAAGTTTTGAAAGTGTCGCGTTATGCACATCATCCCTGCTTAATTCCACCACCAGCAACCGCCCCAACAATGACTGGCCGCGCGGCAAATCTTCCGCCGTTATCAACATCAGTGAACGATTAAACGGCGCGGCTTGCGCCTGCATGTTGGCCGTTCTGCGGCCCCGGCCTGCTTGGTTGCCGGTGTTCCTGATTAACCGCTCGGCCATGCTGTGCTGTTTGTCGGCTTCGTTTCTATTGACTGATGGCTTAAAGTCGTCGACCGTGTAAATAGCGTCTTTGGCTTGGTGGCTTTTAGCCTCCGCATCGTTGGCGCTGTCTGTCCAGTTGGCCGGAAAACTACGGGCGGTAAAGTTACCGAAGAAAGACTGAGCAATCGCGGCAATTGCAGACTTACGGGATCCGGTTAAACCATGCAGCCAGATAGCAAAATCGATGCAATGCGCCTCACCCAAAGGCGCACGGGCAACCGCAGCCAATAAAACCACGCCGATGTGCGGCCTATGTGGACAAACCTCCAGCAAAAGCAGTGCATCAATTGCGGCTTGTTTAAGCGCATCTTTGGACAGTGGCGCGGGCAGGCTATAGCGGCTCATGTTGCCGGGGCCTAGGTCAATCTGAACATCATCAACCAAGCCAACGGCAGCAATCGCCCCCGATCCGGTTAAATACCGCCATTCATCATTAATTTTTTTCCAGCCTGTAAAGCGGTAGACGGTGCGGCGCGGTATATCGCCCTCAAGCCTTGAGTACAATTGAATGCAGGCTCTTAAATTGTCTTTTTTGGCGGCTCCGGGATAAATAAAGGGCAGTGTTCCCCAATATTCATTGGCCCAATTACCTTGGGTGGCATAGAAAGACTTAGCCGGAATATCCACCAGCGGCAGCGCCACACCATCGGCCCGGCGGCCCTCTAGTCTTAAAAAACTGGTATCGGTCAAACCGTCATCGGCTATGACTTCCTCAACCACGCGGCAACTAAAATCGCAAAGCGGGAAAGAGTTTTCAGCCCGGTCGCTCGATCCTTCAATCCGCATCATTTTGAATTGCACAAAAGCGCCGTTTTCAATGCCGTATTCACCAAACCTTTGCGCTTTTTTCGATCCGCTACCCGTGCCACCGCCGCCGCTCCCGGTTGGCTTGGTTTGGGTGGCTTTGGGGATTTTGGCACCCTTGACGACTTCCAGGATAGGCGGCTTACTCGAATCATTCGACATGGCCGCCACCGTTCAGAAATAACTGATAGTCGTTAAAATCGCCATGTATCGGCGGCACGGCAACACTACCACCCACAGCGGCGGCGGCTTCGGTGGCTTTGGTTAGACCAGGATTACCGGCGGTTTTCGTATCGTTGTCGGCGGCGAATACGATATTTGCACTCGGTAAACGTTCACGCACAACCCGCCCAACAGCGAGCAGATTGCCCGCTGTAAAAGCCATGTATACTCGGTGGCCGCTTTGCTCATGTAAGGTGGCAGCCGTAGCGAATCCTTCTGCGATTAATATTGTTTCACCAGGATGGTTATTACGTTGACCCACCCACCAGAACAGCCCGGCCAAGCCGCCAGCCGGTAAAAAATCCTTATCACGTGAGAGTATTGGATGTTTTGCCTGAAAGATGGCCTGTAAACTGCGAAGGGCTCCAGATGGATCGAACAGCGGCAATAGCAAGGCGTTTTCAATGGTCAATGTGGCGCGGTTGCCGCCCTTGTCTTGTATCACCCGCCGCCACCTTCCCACCCGTGCGCCGTGTGGCTTGATTTGTTTACGTACTAGATAAGGGTGGTTTTCCGGGGCTGACTTGGCCCCTTGCCAGATGGATAAGGCGCGTTTGGCGGCCTGGTCTTGTTTCGCTAAGGCTTCAGCTTGCCGTTTGCGCCGTTCGCGTTCTATCCGGGCGCGCTCCCGCTTGTCTAGCGGCTTGGCTTTGGTGTCGCCGTCCAGAAAGAAAGACCGACGTTCGCCGGTTTTCCAGTTCTGACAATAGCTGCCTTTACCATCAGCAAAAATCTTGACACGGCCCGCACCATTACCCCGCTTGCCGTCCTCTAAATCAACGACATGGAATCTATCGTATTCAAAAGATTTTGGCAGGGATAAGCCCAACTCAAGCAATGCCGCGCGGGCGGCATCCTCGATATGCAAAAACGCCATTACTGGCCGCCTTGGTTTTGCGCCTCAAGCCAAGCAAAATATTTATCCTCCCGAATCAAAACCCGGCGGCCATTGCGAAGAATAGCCCCGGATTTTTTTAGGCCGTTGGTATTCTCATAAAAAATTTGGTGTCGCAGAGTCCCCAGCGGGAAGGCGGGGTGTTTGGCCGTAAATTGCTGGACAGTGAAATAGTTCGGCGCAACTTGCGCGGCAGGCTGGCTTTGTTCGGTAGCTTGTTGGTTCATGGTTTCCCTTTGATTCTAAGATTTTCGAGAATCGCCGGGGTTTGTTACCCCCGGCTTAGGGGAAATTAAGAACTAAGCACCCTGTGTGCAGTAAAGTGTATGCATGTGTGCATTTTTAAGTGCACACCTTTAAATTATTGTTTTGTATAGAATTTAATTTTGTCTTTTATGGAGATTAAGCCACGCTTCCCGGCCTCTATCCACGCCCGGTCAAAGGCTGATTCCGTTATAACTGGGTAACATGCTCCTTTGATTTTAGCTTTTCCGCCTAGTGGTATTGATAGCAAGTCATACCCAAATTCATTTGCCTTAGCTATGATTTTTTGAATTTGCTGTTCCCTTACGCCTTTGTTATTTTGGTCGTTATCTTCTTCAGCTTCCCCCGGTTCCTCTACATCGGTCAGCGCATAGAACCGCGTAAACTTTTCCGGCAATTCCCAATCCAGCCGACCAGCAAACGCCAGAAATTCAGCCACACTTACAACGGTTGCAGCACCTTGGGCAATTCCATCAATTGGGTTTAATGTTCCTGCTGGCGCAAGATTACCCGCCGCAATGTGGATACGTTTAAGGAACCGCTGCAAATCTTCGGCCTTCGCTTGATCATCCTCTGTTGCTGGTGGGTCTAACTCTGAATCGCGGTTGCCTTCAAAATACGGCTTAGCGCAATGAAAAACCCAGTCAGGCCGTGAAAACCAAGGATGAAGCCCAACCGACAGGCCAACAAGGCTACACAATGAAAGCGCCGGGAAAGCCTGTAAGAATTCCCAATCCGGCTTAAAAATATCCCAATTATAGGCGCGGGCATCAATGGTTATTTCTTCGAGTGGATATTGATATTCAGCCATCACCCACCACCAAACAGCTTGCTATTCATCCGCTCGACCACGTTTGCAATATGGCCGTCTGATAGGTGGCTATAACGCTTAACCATGTCTAAAGTTTTGTGGCCCAACACCGCCGCAATTTCGACCATTGATGCACCGCCCATTGCCAAATATGACGCGGTGCAATGCCTCAAATCATGCCAGCGAAAGTTATTAACCTCGGCCTGTTTCAATGCGTTAAGCCAAGCTTTTTTGAGCTCAATGGGTTGGTTTGGGTGGGTTGGGCTTGGGAATACTAGAGCGCTATCTAGCCGCCTTACCTTGCTAAGTTTTTGCAGTTCTGCCAGGGCTTGACTTGCCAACGGCACCCGCCGCCGGTCTCCGTTTTTGGTTTCGTGCAGAATGATGCAGGTATCCGCCAAATTGACCACGCCCCACGCGGTTTCGATTGGTGGCGCTTCCGGCTCCCGCCAATAAAGGTTCATGGTTTCGCTTTGCCTCATCCCGGTTGAGATTGCCAGCACGAAAGCGGGATAAAGCAAAGGGTTTGGCGATTCCTTACATGCGATTGTCAGCCGGTTAAGTTCGGCATCATCCAAAAACCGAACGATCCCGCGCGGTAACTCGGGCATTTCAATAATGCCTTCCTTTAGCGGGTTGCGCTCTATCCAGCGCCATTCCATGTGACAAATTTTTAATACGTGACCAATTGCCACAAAATGGCGTTTGACTGTAGCCGCCGCCAGTGGTCGTCCCTGATTGCCGCCTTTATTGGTTAGAGTGTCTCGGCAGATTACAAAATGAGTCGTGTTTAAATCAGCAAGTATCAAATAGCCTATTTGTGATTTCCACCAATTCAAAATCGGCCCCCGTATTCTGACCTCGTTGGCTTTGAATTTTTTGGGCATTACGTCAGTTTGGTAACGGTCGATTGCTTCCGCTAAAGTGTGCCGCTTGGCTTCGTTGGTTTTGAAGTGTCGGCCTTCCCGAATCGCGCTTTCGGTCGATGCAGCCCATTTGCGGGCATCTGTCAGCCTGTCAAAAGTTGCGCTTTGATCTGGGTAGCCTTTAAGCCGTACCTTTACCCGGTAAGATGTTTTTCCGGTTTGGTCGGTGCGTTTTTCGATGTTAGCCATAGTGCCGCCCATGGGACGGGAACCGGCTTTTTGATATGATGCTATCAGCCATTGCTTAACCCTGATCGTTAAGTGAATCGGTCAGGGCTTGAAGGTACTGGTAACACCTTCAGGCCCGTTTTATTTGAGGTTTGAGTATATCACCGTGGGGCACTCATGGGGCACTAGACTGTAAAAAACCTCGTTCTTTCTCGGTAGGTCTCGACAATAAAATCAACACAATATCTTGATTTATATTAACTATTCTTGCAGACGATTGCCGACAAGTTTTATAAAAATAGCACTCCTAAGGGACAGGTCGGACGTTCGAATCGTCTCCGGGACGCCATAAGAGCAACCACTTTCGCTCGAATTGTCAGGCGTTTTTTGCAAGTTTCCCAATTCCATCCCTATTAAGAATCGTTAGAACATGCTGCGAATCGACTGCGACAGATGAGAACCAGCTTCGCCGTTGCGCTAAATATTCATCAGCCCGGCATTGGTCCAAGGCATTGATTGCTAGAGTGTCTCGCCCCCAAGTTACCTTTTTTTAGAATCAGGGGCTTCGGTCTTTATCCCGCGATTTCCAATCCCTAACGCCTGAGCCCCTAGGCTATTGCCGTTTGTCGCTGATTTATGAACAATTTTCTGGCAGGCCGTTTCATCTATACTAGGGGGTGATTCATTGCTTCCCGCACACGGATGAAATTTAAAAATTTTTTATCGTTAAAGTCCCTGATCGTCCTGGGATTTGTCATTGCTGTGATTCCGCTGTTTCTGGCCGTGATGTATGCCGCTTTCGGCATGCGCGAAACTTCTGCGCTGGGCCGTACGGTAAACACGCACGTTTTCGAACAAACCAAAACTATCCGCCTGGTACTCCAAAAAGCTTCCGATATAGAACGCAAGGCCAAATTGTTTGTGCTGCTTTCCGACCCTACCCTGCGTCAGCCTTACGAACGACAATCCTACGAAACGGTGCGGGCCTCGTTCAAACAGGCATTAAATGAATTATTGAAACTGCAAGTCGATAACAAAATCGCCCTACTGGTCAATGAATTATCCGAAAAAGAAAACTTGATTTATCAACAAATTATCGGTACGGATGACGACAACAATCTGGAATTGCCGATAGACGAGGCGTTTCAAGGCTTGCGGGAATCAGCTGCCTTGTTATCGCGCGAATTTGAAAACCACGTCGATCATGAATTCAACGAATTGCATCAATTATCGGAATCGCTCGAGGACGGGCTGTTAGTCAAAGGCGCGATTTTGTTGGCGATTTCGTTCAGCGTGATTGCACTTCTGTTGATCGTCCTGTCGCGCTCAATGCGGCAACTCGACGTATCAATCCGCCGCTTGGGAGCGGGCGAGCTTGCCGAACCGGTTGTGGTAAACGGCCCGGCGGATTTACGTTATCTGGGCAATCGTCTGGAATGGCTGCGTACTCACTTGCTGGAGTTAGAAGTATCCAAGCAGCAGTTTATGCAAAATGTCGCCCGGGAGATTGAACTGCCGTTAGCAAGCCTACGCCAGGATGCCGAGTTGCTGGCCGGAGAAACCGACTACGACCCTAACAGTAAACGGGAGCATACTGCTTTACATCTATGCGCCAACATCGAAAAGTTGAATGCTGTATCCGAGGAACTGCTGCGCTACAGCAGAATCAATTCCTTGCCTGACATGAAACGCAAGGAAAGGGTAAACGTAAAAGGTTTATTGGAAACCGTGGTGGAAGATTTCCAACCCGTTTTAGGCAGCAAAGCCATCACCATACGCCTTTTAGCCCGGCCTGTTGATATATTCGGCTTTCCCGAGCAGTTACGAGTGATTATTGAACAGTTACTGACCAATGCTGTGAAATTTTCGCCCGAGGAAGGCGAAATTCGTATCATTCTGCGTGACGCCGGTACACTCATGGAATTGGAAGTGGAAGACGAAGGTCCCGGTATCGCCATCACCGAGCGAGACCAAATCTTCCAACCGTTTTATCGCGGCAAAGCCGGCGATGCAGGCGATAGTGACGGTCCAGGCTTAGGCTTGGCCATCGTTAAGGAATACGTCGCCAATCATCAAGGTAAAGTGGAAGTAATTGATGCCCGTCAAGACCAACAAGGAGCCCGCATCCGGGTTCAAATTCCGTTAAACGGGGAGAGTTAAAAATATGCAGTCACTACTTATGCGCATATTGACGCTGACCGCGTCACTGTTGGTACTCAGCGGATGCGCCGAGGTCGATTCCAACATAAAGGAACATTTGCCAACCGTTCACAGTGCCCCCGTGGTGCATTCCGATATAGACGAGCTATTGGATTTTGGTAACAATTTGAGCAACATGAACTCGGCCAGTCGCACCGAGACCTGCCGATCGTTAGTGAAGCGACAAAAAGAGGAGCCCGAAATAGGGGTATTGCTGCACCTGATGGTAGGCCGCTTGCTTTCGGATGCCTGTGGTGACATTCCTAAACTTCTGGATGAAATTACCGGCATCCCGCCTGCAAACCTTGGCGACGAGCGCATGCGCCATCTCGTAGCGATTCACAGCGAAGCCTTAAAACGTATCGGCCATGCATCTAAAAAGCTGGGCTCATTGGAACGCAAACAAAGGACAGTGCAAAACGTCCTAGAAACCAAAGACGCCGCCAGCTCCAAGACACAAGAATCAAGGCTGCTGCGCGAAAAACTGGAAGCCATCCGTTCGATGGAAAAACAACTGGACGAGACTAGCGAAGGCAAATAACGCCAATGTTTCGGTTCCGATTGGCGATAGTCATTGTGGTTTCCTTCTGCTTTGTGTTGAGTTTGGGCGTCGCCTTGTATTGGGGCGCCAACGAAGTCGCTCGGTATTTTCAACACAGCCAAACGGCCTATGAAACCTTCGACGATTACGAACAATTGTCGCAAGAGGCCTATCGCCATTTCAAACAACGTATGGACCGGCTGATAACGGCCAATCCCAACTCGGAAACCGGAGTGGAGTCGTCCAAGCGTCGACTTTACGAAGCCATGCAAACGCTGAGAGATACCGCAGTTAAAACCCCGGAAAAAGACAGCACAAGCGAAGAATGGAGCAATAAACCCGCCGAATTGGAGAAGGTCGCCCATCTCACCGCTTTCTTGGAGGCCAGCGAATACCGTTTTGAGGAAGTGGAAAGACTGCGCTTACAGGGTAAGCTAACTACTGCTGTACAGGCGCTAGCCAAGTTCACCGAAGAAGAAATCGACGGTAAATTTCAGCCCTTAATCGATGCCGCGATTAACGCGGAACGCGAAAAAGCCAGGAAAGCCAAGCAGGAGCTGGAGATTTTGGTCGAAAAGTCGCGATGGACCGCGATTTTGGCCTCGTTGACTGCGGCGATGTTCAGTCTGGTCGCCGGCGTCCTACTGCTGCGCGCGTTCAAAACGCCCATCGAAGCACTGATGAAGGGCACTGACGAAATCGCTTCCGGCAACCTGGATTACCGAATTGCCTTGGAAAGCCGCGACGAATTTGCATATCTAGCCAGCCATTTCAATCAAATGGCCAGGGAATTGGGGGTTCAACAAGACAAACTTCGGGAAGGCCGCGCGGTCTTGGAAGAGCGCGTAACTGAGCGGACTTTCGAACTCAATTTATTGAATGAAGAGTTAAAGCGCATGGACAATACCCGCCGTGAGTTTTTGGCCGACATCAGCCATGAACTGCGCACGCCTATCACAGTGATTCGCGGTGAAGCCGAAGTGACGTTGCGCGGGCAAGACCGCGACGCCGAAGAGTATAAAGATGCATTGCAGCGCATCGTCGAACTATCAATGCAGTTGGGCAAATACGTCAACGATTTACTGTTTCTCGCCCGCGCCGATACGGCCAATCTGCAGTTTGAATGGAATAAAGTGGATTTGGCGGATTTAGTCGCCAGCAGCGTCGAGGATTTTCAGGTGATGGCGGAAGAGTATTCGATTTCCGTCAGCCTAGACGCCCCAGACGGCCCGCTATTAGTGCGTGGCGACAAGCAGCGGCTGAGGCAAGTATTGTTCATTTTGGGCGAAAATGCCTGCCGCTACTCCAAACCGCTCGGTCATATCAGCGTGGCTTTATGGCGCGACGGCAAACAGGCCTGTTTTAGCCTTACCGATCAGGGCATAGGCATACCTTACGAGGATCTGGAAAGAATTTTCGAACGGCACTTCCGCAGCAGCAATGCCCAACATTCCAGGGATGACGGCTCCGGCCTGGGTTTGCCGATGGCCAAATCCATCCTGCAAGCTCACGGCGGTCAGATAGCGGTGCGTAGTGTCGAGAACGCCGGATCGACATTTACCGTCACATTGCCACTTCTTACGGTAGCATAAGGCAAAATTCCATTTAAAAGAGAACTACATGACAAGCAATACTCTGACGGGGATAGGCTATATGCGGGTGCTAATGGTTGAAGACGATGAGCGCATCATCGATTTCGTGCAGCGCGGATTGAAAGCCGAGGGCTATGCAGTGGAGGTGGCCCGCAGCGGGCAAGAGGCCATTGCATTGGGAACCGAGGGCAGTTTTCAGGTGATCGTCTTGGATCTGGGTCTGCCTGATATGAACGGCAGGCAAATTTGCGAACGCTTACGCGGCAACGGCATCGACACGCCGATTTTGATGCTGACCGCCCGGGATACCGTGCAGGATAAAGTGGCCGGACTGCGTTCCGGTGCTGACGACTATATGACCAAACCTTTCGCCTTCGAGGAATTACTGGCTCGCATAGAAGCTTTACTTAGGCGACGCGGCGGCGAAGTAAAGCAGGACGACAAGGAATTGCGAATAGAAGATTTGGTGCTCAACGGCGAAACCCATGAGGTGCGACGCGGCGAAAACCTGATCGAACTCACCCCCAAGGAGTTCGCCTTGTTAGAATGTTTTATGCGGATGCCAGGCAAAGTGCTGAGCCGCACCCGAATTCTGGAACAAGTTTGGGGTTACAGCGCCGATCCGTTGACCAACGTGGTCGATGTGTATATACGCCAACTGCGGCGTAAAATCGACGACGATTACGAGCTTAAATTACTGAAGACCGTACGCGGTTTTGGTTACAAAATGGATGCGTCTTAAGATTAGAGGCGCAAACTGTTTTGTCTGTGCGGGACCAAGCAAACCGGCCATCGCCCATTATGCTTAGCAGTCTAAGTCACTCAACAAATCAGCGCCAACCCGGACCATAAGCGCCTTATATGCAACTCACCCTGCTCGACCCGGACCATCCCCATCAAGCCTTTCCCCCGTTGCACAAGGCTTTGCGGGAGCCCAATGGCCTACTAGCCTTTGGCGGATGCTTGTCACCGCAGCGCATCGTCAACGCCTACCGACACGGGGTATTCCCCTGGTTCAATCCCGGCGAACCAATTCTGTGGTGGTCTCCCGATCCGCGTTTGGTGTTGCTGCCGGACCAGTTGAATATTTCTCGCAGCCTTGCAAAAACCTTACGTAAGCAACGCTTCGAGATTCGCTACGACACAGTCTTTCGCCAAGTTATCGACGCCTGCGCGGCCCCGCGCAGCCAAGACGGCGGCACCTGGATTACCGACGATATCCGCCAAGCCTATCTCACCCTGCATCATTTGGGCATAGCCCATAGCTGCGAAGCCTGGCTGGACGGTCAACTGGTGGGTGGCCTTTACGGTATTGCGATAGGCCAGGTATTTTTCGGCGAATCGATGTTTCATCGTAGAACCGATGCCTCCAAAGTGGTATTTGTGCACTTGGTGCGACAACTTACCAATTGGGGTTATCAATTGATCGACTGTCAGGTCAGCAGCGAACATCTGCTTAGTCTGGGCGCGGCGGAAATTCCCCGGAGCCGCTTTGTGGACTTCCTGGACACACTTTGCGATCAAACACCACATGCAGACGCTTGGCAAGCATGAATTCCATCCCGATTTGGCTGGACAACGGCCATGCCTGTGGCTATCTGGACGACCGTATCGCGCGTTCCGGCTTCGTGCATCCATCAGTGCAGATGGACATGCCGCTATATTCGCAATTGATTGCACAAGGCTTTCGACGCAGCGGCGACTATGTCTACAAGCCCTATTGCGATGCCTGCCAGGCTTGCGTACCTACCCGTTTGCCGGTGTCGGCATTCCAAGCTAATCGCAAGCAAAAGCGCTGCGCGAAGCGCAACGCGCTCACTCGGGTAGTCGTAAAAGACGCCGAATTTGACCCTCGCCATTTCCGGCTTTATCAACGTTATCTTCGCGCCCGTCACGACAAACCTGGCGAAGACGCCAACGTGACGCCTGACGACTACCTCCAATTCCTCGGCAGCACTTGGTGCGACACGATGTTTGTGGAGTTTCTGATTGGAGGCCAGTTGGCAGCGGTGGCCGTGGTCGATGTGGTAACTGATGGGCTATCGGCGGTGTATACCTTTTTCGACCCGAATTTTGCTGACCACAGCCCCGGTGTTTATGCGGTGTTGTGGCAAATCGAAACCGCCAAACAATTGGGCCTTACTTATCTTTACCTGGGCTACTGGATCGAAGACTGTCGTAAAATGCGCTACAAAATCGATTATCAACCGCTGACCGGCCTGCTGGATGGCCAGTGGCAAACCATTTCAAAGCCAACATTCACAGAGGATTAAGCCGTGCCGAAAGCCAACGAATTGAAACAGGGAACCGCCATCGAAATCAACGGCGAACCGTATGTGGTAAAACACATCGACGTGCGTAACCCCACTTCGCGCGGCGCGACCACGCTTTACAAAGTCCGCTTCACGCACATGAAAACCAAGCAAAAGCTGGACGAAACTTACAAAAGCGACGAGATGCTGAAAGCCGCCGATTGCTCTCGTTGCAACGTGCAGTATTCCTATCAAGACGGCGACACCTATTACTTCATGAACACCGAGACTTACGAGCAATACAGCTTGTCGACCGATGATCTGGAAGGCCAAACCGAGTATTTATCCGACGGTCTGGAAGGCATTATCATGCTGCTGATGGACGATGCCGCGCTGGGTATCCAGTTGCCGACCACCATCACCCTGCAAATCGTCGAAACCCCGCCCGCCATGAAAGGCGCCAGCGCCACCAACCGCACCAAACCCGCCAAATTGACCACCGGCCT
>MSXO01000070.1 GCA_002083615.1 Proteobacteria bacterium ST_bin11
GGGGATAGGCAGCAAAGGGTCGGGTGTTGACCGCCCGCTCTTCAGATTCATCGCCGGAAAGCTGTCATTTTTTTTGGGTTTTACCAATCGCGCATTTCACCTTAAATTAAGCGATAATCGGCATTCCGTCCGTATGGACAATACACCAGCAATGGTTTTTTTAAAGTCAGAGAAAGTGATGGCAGCATTAGTAGAAGGCAAAGTAAAGTGGTTCAACGATGAAAAAGGCTTTGGTTTCATTGAGCAAGCCGGCGGCAAAGATGTCTTTGTCCACTTTAGTGTGATCCAAGGCAGCGGTCGGAAAAGCCTGAAAGAAGGCCAGCGCGTGACGATGGAAGTGACCGCTGGGGCCAAAGGCCCACAAGCTGAAAACGTGACGCCTTTATAGTCGTCTAATCAGAGGTCTGCCAAGCGTGAAACCCAGTCCGGTCTAAACGCTTGTTTTTATTGTAAATAATGGCGGTAAATCTCGACGTTTTAACATAATCAGCGTTATGCGAAGTCACACTGTTAACGCAATATAATTGCGTCCTGTTTTAGCAAAGTTGAAATGTCCTATCTGGAGTAACTTAACCACGCGTTAATTTACCCGGGAGTCGGAAGCAATGTGTGTAGTGGCCCGATAACATAAATCGCAGGAACTGATACCCAAAAAAGGCTTTAATACCCCAACGTTTTTCCCTGCATCTAGCATTTTACCAAGCTTGATTGAAAACTCTGCTCCCACGGTAGATGTCTCCCAATCTTCTGGAATCACCCCGACCTCGGTCAGCTTATAACCCGGCGGAACAGTCGCAGCCGCGCCGAAAGCCCTGTCGCCGGGAGCGTGGAGCCCCAACTGGGCAACAGGCAAATAGCGGCGGCTGGCTTCCTTTACACCCCTGTCCGCTTCCCTATCTCGCGGCTCACTCATTGCTCCGCCTCGCGTAAGGTATCTTCCAACTCTCGCCGCAGCTCTTCCCTATCCGGCAGGTACAGCTGATATTTCTGCACGAATAATTGGCTGTTCAGGTTGTAGGTGGCGTATTCCACCAGCAGTTCGTCTTTATGCCGACTGAGGATGATGCCGATGGGCGGATTGTCGCCTTCGATATTTTCCTCGTTGGCAAAATAGCCCAGGTACATGTTCATTTGGCCAATGTCGTGATGCTGCACATCGCCCATTTTCAGGTCGATCAGCACAAAGCAACGCAAAATACGGTGATAAAACACCAGGTCTACTTTGTAATGGGTGTTGTTGAGGGTAATGCGGTATTGCCTGCCGACAAAGGTGAAGCCTTTACCCAGCTCCAGTAAAAATTGCTGCAAATGATTGCACAACAAGGTTTCGAGTTGGGTTTCCGAGACCTGCGCCGGCTCCGGGATTTTCAGAAATTCAAAAATGTAGGGTTCGCGCAGCAGATCGGTGGGTTGGGCCAGCGTTTGGCCTTGTGCGGCCAACTGCAATACCCCGGCTTTATCTTTACTGGCCGCCAGTCTTAAAAACAAGGAAGAGGCTTTTTGGCGTTTCAGCTCCGGCACCGACCAGCGTTCGGCGATGGCCTGTTTTTCGTAGAAACTACGTTCCAACTCGTCATCGAGCTTTAATAATTCGACATAGTGTGACCAGCTCAATTGGTGAGAAGGCTTCTGACTTATTGGGTAACGCAAATAGAACAGGCGCATGTAGACCAAATTGCTGCGACTGAAGCCTTTGCCGTGGCGCAGGCTTAAGTCGGTAGCCAAGGTGCCGATCAAGGCTTTGCCATACTCGGCGCGGATTTTGCCGTCTTGCTCAAACTCGATGATATGCCGACCCACTTGCCAGTAGGTTTCCAGCAGACTGATATTGACAGCCTGCATGGCCTGCACCCGGCCTTGGGTATAGCTGTCGGTGATGCGCTCCAGCAGGGTTTGATAATCAGTGTTTTGGGTCAACTCCATGCAAACCCCATCCTTTGCAGGTGGCCGTTGACTTTGGCTTCCAATGCGTCCACTCGCAAATTGATTTGTGGCACCGGGGTTTCGTAGCGTTCGGCCAGTTGCTTGACGCGCTGGGTCAATTGCTGGCTGATGCGGTCCATTTCGCCGTGGATGCCCTTGAGGGCGACCATGTCTTGAAAACTGGCCCCTTCCGGGATGGTGACCGGGGCATAAGGCATGCCGGCGTATTTATCACTGACGTATTTGATGAACAACAATACCAGCACATAATCCTTGTACTGAGATGCATCCATTCCGCCGCGCAGTTCGTCGCAGCTTTTCCATAGCGAGCTATACAGCTCGGATTTTTTGATGGCCATGTGTGTTTGTTATTATCTACCGGTAGAAATTTGGGGGTAGAGTGATTATAAAATCCTTGTAACCTTAAGTCGTGAGGTTAACTCTAGTGAGCGGAGAATACACTGATAGCGAGCGCTGTTTCAATTGCGGCCTATACGCGAATCGCTTGATAACCTTTTTTACATTTGGCCGTGCACAACTTATTCTCGGCAACGATGGCTTCTTCCTGGGTGTCGAACCACTCCTTCCTGACCGTGCCTGGAGAACCTACCCTGCCCCACTCCTTGATCAGCGACCAATCATCAAATAGACCCGGCGTTACAAACATCTGATAAAAACGATGCATGTTGTCTTTGTCATCGTGTCGTTCCATATATAGATGATTCATCGCTTACTCTCCAGAATGGTTGACGGACTTTTCACTTTGCGTAGATTTCATCCCCGCTTCCCGAATCCGCATAATGGTTTGCCAGGTGGTTTTGAATTCCCGAGCCAACTCCGAAACGTTGCTGCCAGCGGCCAATCGTTTCACCACTTCAGCACGATCTTCCGCATTGATCGCCGGCGGCCGACCAAACTGCTTACCCGCGGCCTTCGCGCGACTAAGGCCAGCCTGGGTTCGCTCAATCAGCAGATCACGCTCAAACTCAGCGACCGCTGCGATCACCTGCATAGTCATCTAGCCGGCAGAACTGGTCAGATCAGCGCAAAGTCGGGTAATATTCAGCAGCCTGTATGAAGAGCCTCCATGACTGAAGCGTTACTACTCTTGTTCATCCTGACTATGGTGTATTTCATGACGAAGAAACCTAAAACCACCCCCGAAAAGCCAATATCTACAAAGGCCAAAGCGGAACAACCTGCAGCACCGGTAGCCAGTAAAACTACCGCTAAAAAAACCAGCACCACGCAGAAAACCCCGAAAAAGACCCCGGATGTCGAAGCCAACGCTAAGGCTGAACAGACACCTACGATCAAAGTGACTAAAAAACTAACGGAAACGCCTACAGCAGCTATAACTCCCTCTGCCGAAACCGAACAACCTAAAACTACCAAAACCACCGCTAAAAAATCCAGTCCAGCAAAGAAAGCGCCGAAAAAGCCTGAAACCGCAGTCCCGGAACCCGTAGTGGCAACGTCGGAAATATCGGCAAGTGAACGGACCGGTTTAACCGCAGGCAGCATTTGGCATTACTTATCCGAGAACGGCGCTACCTCGGTTACAAAACTGATTAAAGAACTGCCGGAAGAAGAAAAAGTCATCCAGCGAGGTATTGGCTGGTTGGGCCAGGAAGGCAAAATCACACTGAGTATCTTAGACCGGGCCGAGATGATAGCGCTGAAAGAATAGCTTTGCTTGTAATAGGACGGGTAATGGCCAATCAGTTCGTCCTTGTTTCACAGTAAAGGATGACGATTTTGATCGGGCGTTCGTGGTTTGGCCGCTAATTTTTGTATCAGACTAAAAGCGTTTTATTGCGATGGATCTGAAATTAAAATTGGCAGAATTTATTGGTTTGTAGAAATTTGCGTACTCACAGTTTCGGCCACTATGTGTAGTTCCAAATTATGTGTAGATCGTTCCTATCACCTGGATGAGAGGTAGATTCCACGTGGGATACAGCCAATATGAGTAATTCTTAGCTTCACATAGTTTCGCCGGTAGTCCTGAAGTAAAAACTCATAGGCATCAGGGATTCAATGACTCACGTCCTGCGCCACTCAACCAGTAAGCTATTTGATAGCCAATTGACACCCTAACTTGAGATTTCATGACTATCACAATGAATCAAAGTGCTGGACTCAACAATGAGCCGATGTAATCTAACCGATGGCAAGTGGATGCTGCATCTTCAAGCATTGAAATTATGTGTAGTTGCACTTGGCCTTATGCAACGGATACCAAGGGCTGAGCCATAAGACAAATTTGCATATACACATAGTTTGGATCTACACATAGTGGCCGCTATGTGTAGATCAACATAACGGCCAATTGCCGACCTTCGGGGTTGATTTCTGAATGGCCGGTTTATGTCATAAATTGCTCATGTAACGGGTAGAATAAGGAGACGCGGTCAGCGTCTGTCTTGATTCGATTGATGGGCATGGCCTTTACGACTACTATTCACCGGATAAGCTCCTTATTCGATTGATATGTGTTTTTAAACACACGTAAACTACTCATACAAAACCTGCTCTTGAGTGTAGTATGTGCTTTTCCCCCCAATTTTTTCGTTAATAATCGAATGACCTGTTGGTGATTCTGTGGCATTTTTGTTATGAACGCATAAGAAATCTCGTATTTCACCACTTATAAGATCAGGCTTTCTTTCGACTATTGAATTTTCAGCCCTCAAAAGCACATCCCCAATCTTCTGATGAAGAACCTCTATTGCATCCCTCGGTAGTTTTCCACATTTTGTTTTTGGTGATATTAGAGCAGCCCAAAGTATTTCATCCGCATAAGCATTGCCAATGCCTCTCATATTGCTTTGATCTATGAGAAAACCCTTGACTGTTGCGGTTTTCTTTTTATCCAAGCATGAAGCAAGATAATCAATTGTAAAGTTCTCAGAAAGCGCATCTGGTACATCTGAATATTCTGGATTTATTACCGCAATTGCTTGCTGCATAAAATCTGACATGACAAAAAAATCACCATCTTCAAATTCTAATTTGATTATCTGGTGTTTAATATTTCCTTCTTCATTAATATATAACTGCCCTTCTCGCATTAAATGCATGCTGACCTTAACCCCATTATCAAAAGAGAAAATCAGCTCTTTTCCTTCCCTGCTTACAGCACTGACAGAAGCCCCACACAAGGCATCCATAAAATGTTCTGTAGTTGTGGTTTGCTTCTTAGTTTTTGACGCGTTCACTTTCAGGACTTTTTTACCCAAAAGACGCTTTTCTAGGTTTTTACTTATGACTTGTAAATCTGGGAGTTCAGGCATTGTTGTTCTCCAGTAATTTCTCAGTGTGCTCAGATGAGAGTGGAATTGTCTTGGATACCAGCGTTTCAAAATCATCATTCAGGAAGTTCCAAAAACTCGATTCCTTCTGAAATTCGAATGTAGGAACATTCTTTTTCTTATCGGTAGTTGGGTAGAAAGCGACTATTGCGCTATTGTCGAATTTGTAGAAAGAATATGTGGGGTAAAAGTCATAAAGCCTCAATACAACTTTCCTTGGGTACTTCTTTTGGATGTTTAGAAAGAAATTAACAGCATCTTCTACCAATCCCAGGATATAGCGCCCATCATCGAAATTATATGCAAGCTGCCTCATTAGTGCGTCATTTAGAAAGTTTGGAAGGAAAATGTACAGTCTTTTTGATTCTTTTCTCTCTAGAAACCCCAAAATAAGATCATGGTTGTTTTCTCTCCAGCTCCTTGAGTGGATGAAAAAAAGCGCCAGTTCACTGGACATAGCAAGCAGAGTTTGGAATGCCCCCATAAAATCTTGAAACATTCCAGCTTTTGATAGCCCGGTAGACCGTAGATCAAGATCACGAATCTTTTCTCTCACTTCATAGCAAAACGGTGCTACAGCAGCACGTAGATTTCCATCGCTTCGATTGAAATATGTGCCTGGCTTTATTCCAAGCAGATCAGAAGGAAGATGCAACTCGCCACTGTCTTCGGGAATTAAAAAGTAAACTCGATCCTTACCTAGTTTTCCGACAAAAAGCCCAAACTCAAAGATTACGTTATCCCGTACAGCTTTATGACGTCTATTTCTTATTTTAAGGACATCGTCAGGACTGAATACGAATATTCCACAATCAAATTCATTGAGAGCATTCTCCAAGTCCTCTAATGAACTATTTGAAAGCTTGAAAATTCCCTGGCTCCATATAGTCACCTCAAAGTCATATGCAACTTCAGATTGGATGGCTCGGGCAAACGGCAAACTTTCAACGGATGAACCGATAAATACTCTTGGCTTCATACTCTAAACCCTGCTTTATTCTTCCATTCTCGCCGAACTGATTTTTTACACATAACAAGTTATTATATAGGTCTGCATATCTTGTACACTAAACATATTACTAAGGTCAATCTCCTTATGAAACCCTTGAAGTGTTGGATCGAACGCGTCGTCTTTTCTATGTGAGTTGCACAAGGGCATTGAAAGACTTAGCAGTCGTCCTCTTCACGACCGATCCTGAACAGGCAGAAGCACATGTGCGCCAACTTGATCTTTTTGAAGGTGAGGCCATTCACACAGAAGCCGTTTTCGAGGCAGCGTAATTCGGCCAAAAGAAATTTGGATTCGGTACCCCGTCTCAGGGGCTTGCGTTGCAATAGCACAAGGTGGGCGGCGGGGGCCTCAACCAGATGAGAGGGTCCAGCAAGGTGTTTACATGATGCATCACAGGCTTGCAGTTCGATTCGAAACGCTTCGTTCATTGTGGTTGCAGGCGATATGGTCTGGTAATGGCTCTAAGGCCCTCTTGCAATCCAATGGCGTAGCTCCTGCCCCCCTGGCTTCGGTAGTAGTAAGGACGGGCCAATGGATGATTTATATGACCATGAGATTTAATGAGGCTTTAAAGCTTAAGCAACCCGCTTTGAGTTAGTTATGTATTGAGTTTTAGATAGTGGCGACTTGTAATAGTCCTCGTCCAGAAAGCGTAATAAAGTTTTAAGGTCAGCCTTGTTGCCAGGCAACACAATTTTTTCAATCCCATCTGCAGTTGTTGTTGCGAGTGGAATATTGAATTCAGCTGCAACTGCTTTTATGTCATTTAAAGGTACATTTTCAAGAATTTGGCTTTGCTGAATTAGTGAAAACTTTCTTCTTACCCAAGTATCTGATATTGAAATTAAATTTGGAAGGCTATCTGCTGTTATAAGTTGCAATGAAGCAAAATCGTCAATGTCGCTGTCTGTTGCTTCTTTGTAATATTCACTCATATCGAATATTTGGCGGAGTAAATGAAAGCTAAAAAACTTTAAAGACCCGTCCTTGAGTATGGCAGTTAACTTCGAATCAATTGTTAAACCAATACCTTCTATTTTTTTATAGACGTTTGCTGAGTGAAATATAGATAGTCCATTCGTAGAGATGATTTTTCTTTTATCAAAGTGTTGAATCAGGATTGTTACCCCTCCGGATTGATCTATATAACCAGTGAATAAAGCCTTAATAATTTGAAAAACCTCTGGTGATGCGACAACCTCTGCTACTGAAAGTGGGTTTCTTATTACTATGGATAATCCATCTATATCATCAAAGTTCGCAATGACGAGCGCCTGACCGGAGTCCGGTTTATACTTGCCATCAAAAGCAATTTCCTGATCAATTGAGTTTGTAAATTGCATTTCTTGATTTTGTAGGAATGGAGTCAGTTCGCTTTGCACTTCCTGAGACAAAGAAAATCTTACTACCCTGCTAGCAGGATCATCGGTCAACGCAAACAAATTAAGCATTTTTACTATATCTCCATCAGCATATTTTCTGATATTTTTTTAACAAACTTCACACTTTTAGCGTCCCTTATGTCCCGCTTTGAGATCAAGACGTAAACAACTCCGGAAGATGATTCAACTTTATAAAATCTAAAGTGTAATAGCCGAAGTAGGGGGTGAGATGGCATTGCACTTATTAGCCACAATATTAGAACAAGGATCGATGTCAATATAACTATCATGTCAAATTGCAACTCCGAAGCGCGAGCTATGATTGGTATCAAGTAACTACCAACAAACATCAGCAACATAAAATCATTTGACTCAACTTTCTTTGCATCAAACGCAATCGATTCACTTGAGCGCGACAACATCTTGATTATTAGAATTGGGAGAATGGAACCAATACTGCCGATGACTAAAAGTTCTGCAACATCTTGTTGCCAGCCATGCTGGTCGAAGCGAACATAAGCAAGAGTCAACATTACTGGTGAAAATGCTGACATGAACAATAGAGTTTTTAACCAATTTCGCATAATAGTAATCGTATATACATAATAAGATATTTCCACAGACGAAAAGTAAGAGTAAATGCTTATTGAAGCATCTATTCACCAGCATTTACTACTGTACCCTCAAAATCATCACAAAGCTTATCAACCAAGTCTTCAGTTTCTTTGAAGAAGTATTCTCCAACGATCTGTCGATTGAGTGCCTTGTAGCGGCGATATATTTTCGCGAAATCATCATAAATTTCAGTTTCCGACACATGCGACTTAATCTTTACGATTAGCCGCATACCGTCTTTGTCGTTGCGCACATACTGGAAGAAATCTAAAATCTTGGCTTCAAAATCCTGTATCAGTGTGCCAGTTTTGGCCTCTTGCTCATTACGCGCGGCGATGATAGCTAGAATATCAAACTGCCCACCAGTGCCAGGTGGTGTCCCTACGGCAACTTCGGTTGGCTTCTTTTTCTTCCTTTTTGAGTCTTCGGGAATGACTTCAACCATGCCAATCTGATTATCAAAATACACCTCAATCGGGTCTTTAATGTCTTCGCTGCGGTGCATCATGTTGTAGAGGGTATTGAATTTACGCCAGAAGAATAAAAAGCTTGGCTCGCTGTACTTGGCATCCAGTTCAATCACATATTCAATCCGATTAAGAATGGTGAAATACTGGGCCGCTTTGGCCTTTGTATCGGCGGTTCTCTGGGGATTGGCATCGATGTATTTCTTTAAGCTGCTTTCAAAATCCAGGTAGTTTTCAGGGTCATCGCGTTTGACCGAATCTTTGTAAATCGCCATGAACACCGTAAAAAACTTATCGAAGGTGTCCGATTTTTTCAGTTCACTGAGCAGAACATCCAATACCTTTTTATCGCTGAACGGATCAAAGTCACTCACCACCACATCGGAAAAATGTTCAAAGGCATCTTTAATGTTTTGGACATTCACATTGTTGTAGGAGAAATCGACAATCTTGCAATCGTTCTTATATTTTGCGGTACGGTTAACGCGGGAAATAGTTTGAATGGCACTGATGCCATTAATTTCTTTATCCAAAAATAAGGTATGCAGTCTTTTATCGTCAAAGCCGGTTTGCAGCTTGGCGACCACAATCATCAAACCGTTTTTACTCAGCGCAAAACTTTCCAAGACCTTTTCTTCGGTCAACCCGCCATTCAAACCCGTGGCACTTTGTTCGTCCTGATTACTGGAATACACCACATGGATGGGTGCCTCGGCATATTTGGCGAATTTTGGCTGTTGTACCAAGGCGTTGAAGTGCTTGGTTACCGCTTCTTTGTAAGCAATTGCCGCTTTGATGGAATGTACCGCCAACATCGCCTTACCGGTACCGCGTATTTGGCGATAGACGTCTTTTACCAATAGATCGGCCACATACTTGGCTATGGCATCAATGCGATCACGATTTTCATAGATTTGTTTTTTCTGGGCGTCTTTGTAGTCTTTTTCAGTGAAACCGGTCAGCGGATTACTGGGTAGATCAAACAACATCTTAGAGGCAACCGGCACAATGTTTTTCAACGGGTTCAGAATAAAGCCATCCTCAATCGCTTCTTTCATGGTGTAGCTGTCAAAAGGCCGCCAAAGTTTTTCGCTTTCGGCATAACCACTGAATTCACCAAACCGTGCCAGAGAATGATCATCGGGGGTGGCGGTAAAGCCGATAATCAAATTCTTTTTGGTACGGGCGCCGGCATAAGCTGAATTATCAAACGGGCTTTGCAGCTCATCGAAGATGCTGATCATTTCTTCATGCTGGTCGCCGCTGTTAGAACGGTGGATCTCATCAATCAGAAACACGATGCGCATGTTAGCCAGTTTTTGCAGCACCTCAGCATCCAGCATTTCCCGCACCGAACCGAACTTTTGCAAGTTGACGATCACCAAGCGGGTATCCGATGCCAGCGCTTCTTGAAAGGTCTTTTTATTGGTGGCTTCCTTGACCATACGATTATCGATGTTCATGTTCAGCATCAATGAATCTATCTGGCTTCGCAGCTGCAAACGATCCACCACAATCATGATTTTGTCGTAAACGTATTCGCTCTTAGCGTAACTATCTGGGCGTCGCAAGTCTTTCAATTGCAATGCCGACCAACCGATGATGTTGGATTTGCCAAACCCAGCCGCGTATTGCATCAATAAGGAATACACGTTTTTATTATTGGAATAGGCTTTGCGTTTTTCCAGCAGCTCTTTTTTCTTGGCTTCGCCGACACCGGCCAACTGCTTTTCTAACAGCTGTTCAAAGTAATCGGGTTCTTTTTCATGCGCCAAAAACTCATCAATCTTGGCCATGATTTTATCGGTGCCGAATTTCTGCTTGGGGCGTGGTGAAATCAAGTGCCCTGCTTCATTTTTGACTTCTTTAACGCCTTTGTTCACATAGACATCACGCTCGATAAAGTTGTAATACAAAATCTCCTTTTCGATGAACAACTTGCCATACAGTGCAGTAAACAACTCTTTCAGCTTATCTTTTTTATCGGCATCGGGCTTTAACAATGGATAAGGCTTAAACACCCCAGACGCTTTTTTCTCAATCTCTTCCCGGTCAAATTTGCCTTCACGGCAGGTGGCCAACATTTCGTCAAAATAATCCGCCAGGGTGCGAATTACAAAGGTTTCGCCTATATCGGTGGTGGTGATATGAATGGCTTTTTCGAATATCTTCAGGAAATCTTTGCGATAAGCCAGCTTTTCGTTATCACTGAGCATGGCATTGCTATCAAACTGCTGATGATAGACTTTCACGGCCTCAAAATAATCTTTAATGACTTTGCCACGGCCATTCTTGGTGGCATTTTGGCTGGTGTAGTTGGATTTTAATTCGCTGTATCCCAAATAAATGCCATTCACAAACAACACAATATCCGGGCGGAATGAAAACACCTGCTGGCCTTGGTAACTGTATTTATAATGCAGCTCCTGCACCAAGGAGAAGATGTTTTCCTCAAACAGCGCATTGTCGTGGATTACGCTGTCACTGGTGTAAAACAGATGCAGCTTAATGCCCTGCAAAGTAATGGACTTGTTGGCGTTGATAAATAGCGCTTTGTTGCGGCTACTGCCACAGCGTTCCTGAATTAGCTCGATCAAATCCGCCAGTAACTTTTGCTTATTACCGCCGTATTTTTTCAGCAGCTGCTCATAAGGCTTTTTGTTCAGCTCGGTATCCGAGATAAACGCCTGCAAATCTTCTTCAATAATCAGCGATTGGGTGACGGTGTTGGCTTTAACTTCCTTATAACCCAAGCCATCCCGAAAAAAGGGGACTAAAAACTTATCTTGCAGGTGTAGTTCGTTCATAGCTCACTGGCCCATTCCGCTTTAACTCGTGCGATAACGTCGTGTAATAAGCTGGGCCGGATGTGTAATGTCGTTTGTTGGGGAATCGCGGCTAACAGCGCCACTACTTCAGACGGTGTGCGTAACTGTTGGCGAACAGCACGAATTAACAAACCCAAAGTGCCATGCGCGGTAATATTCAGGCTTTTAGCGGCTAAACGCGCGGCGGTAGTCTTCGCCATGCAATCCCCATTCAACATCATCCTGGATAAAGGTTTCAGTTAATACCTGTTGATGAGACTCCAGATAACGACGCAGGGCTTCTGTGACGATTTCCTGCAAGTTACCAGCCCATCCCTGTTGCACCAGTGTTTGCGCCTGTTGCCAGAGTTGATCGGGTATTTCAGTCTGGTGTGTGTTATTCATGGCGATGCTCCGGTTTAAATACACGAATCTTTCCCGTGACTATATCGTTAATCAGGGCTTTACGTAGTTCTTTGAGCTTGTCGATTTGGCTGTTGATGGTGGCGACGATGCGGTCGATGTGCGCGGTTTTTTCGTCGAGGTAATCCACAATTCTATGTTGCTCATCAATACTGCCAAAAGCTATAACAAAATTCTGAAACATTGGCATTCTTAAAGAATCAACGGTAGATTTGGCGTTGAGACGAAGTGCATCTTTATAGAAGTTTTCTCTCATATAATAGAAAACGAATTTACCTAAAACATGTCTAAAGTGGCTAATTTTGTAAACACGCTGGTGGTATTCAAATTTTTCATTCACATAGTGAAATACTTTACCTACTCCGACTCCATCCCCGGCTGTCAGAATTGCTTCACCATCAAATGAGTAAGAATTTATTCTCTCGATAGTTTGAGATCGAACAAAAAATGGATAACTCCCGCCTTCAACATTATCTACAGTATCCTTCCCACCGGTTTTTATGTATGCAAGATTCTTCAACCTCTCAACGCTCCAATGTTCAGGCACTTCGCCAAGCCACTCAACCTCACTGTCTTTCATCGCCACGGTTTTATCCAGTCCACGGGTGACGGTTTCGTTGATGAGGGATTGTTTGAGTTTGCCGTACTGATCCGCCTTTTGGCTGAGCAGATCAATTTTTCTGTCAATCTGTGCGGTTTTGGTGTCGAGGTAAGCAGCGATTGCTTCTTGTGTTAAATATGGTGGTACGGGAACCGTAATTGCACCGAGTTTATCGAAATATAATCGGAGCCTCATATCCATTATGCCTCGTGAATGCCTTTTAAATATTTGCTGGGCATTCCCTGTTCTAAATAAATAAGCAAAATATCTTTCATCCAACAACGTTGAATTAACTTTTCTCAAAACATCGTAAGCTGGACTCGTAACTCCATCATAGTCCGACAAGCCTACAGACCCCATCCATGCTAAAAGCTTATTGACTACGATATCGCCCTTTTTAACCATCCAATAGCCATCGGTAGAACTTGCCTTATTTCCGCGAGCTTCTAAATCTTTGCGTGGCCTAACCCCTATGCTGCTGTATAGGGATAACAGTTCAAAATTGTTATTTTCTGGAGCCATATCAGTAACTAGCTTGAATAAATCCTTTACTCTTTTTTCATCCCAATTTGATGGAATACGGTCAACCCATTCATTCTGGCTAACTAAGTAACTTTCATATGCCTCAGAATGTAATTTCATAGCAAAATCGTCTCATCAAGCATTTTTAGTTCCTGATCAAGAGCAGCAATTTCACCCAAAATCACGCCCACATCACGCAACTTTTCCGGTTGGTAGAAAATCTTGTTAAAGTTCAGTTCCACCCCTACCACGTTGTCTAAATATGCAAACTGCTTGCTGATGTATTTGGCCATAAAGGCTTCAATAGCCGCCTGATTGGCGGTTTCGTCTCGATGAAACGGAATAATCTCGTAATCTTTTTGATAATCCGGTGTGAGCTCCACGTTGATTTCAATGCGCTGCGGTTGAGTTTTACTGGCGTTTTTCAGTGCGGATTTTACGACGATTTTGCCGCAGCCTAACCTTTCGACAGGTTCAGGGCGAAGGGATTTTTGAGTTTCCTTAATCAAGGTTTCTTGTTCGTTATCAAACCAATAGCGCGCTTCGCTGGTGGTCACGACCACCGGCTGTTCTTTGTAATCCAGGCTGGCGATATAGGGTTTGATGTCTTGTTCAAAGTAGTCGGCAAGCGAGCTGTATTGCTGTGGGTCAAACGTGGTGATCGTAAACTCGGTGATGTCACGCTCGCCGTTGCTCAACTTTGTGGGCGTCAGTTTTTCGCTGGTTTTGGTTGCCGGTAATTGCGCGGCAAAACTGTTGCCGTGTTCATCGACATTGGTGAGCATGATTGCTTGTTTGTTGAAGTAGAAATACTCTTTATCAAACACGCGGGCGTAGTCATTATCTTGATAGGTGGTGAGGGTGTCGACGATCTCTAGGCGACTGGCGGCATCGACTTCTTTGCGCTTGGAGCCTTTGCTCTTTTTCAGCGGTTTGAATTTGTCACTGGCGTTAATCAGCATCACTTTGTCTTTGTGGTGCGGCTGTTTGTTTTTATTGAGTATCCACAAATAGGTGTAAATGCCGGTGTTAAAAAACTCGTCGGTCGGCAGTTGGATAACGGCTTCAACGATGTCGCTGTCCAACATCCATTTGCGAATATTGCTTTCAGCCGAACCGGCATCGCCGCTAAACAGCGTGGAACCGTTGTGTACCACTACGCCCATGCCGACGCTATCCAGCTTGGAAATAAGGTGCTGCATAAACAACAGCTGCCCGTCTGAGATTGATGGCAAGAATTTAAAACGGCCGGTTTTGTCGTGGGTGATGTCTTTTTCGTAGCCTTTCCAGCTGACGCCATAAGGCGGATTGGCGATGACGACATCAAATTCTTCATTATAAAATTTATCGTCTACCAGGGTGTTGCCGTGTTCTATTTTGGAATCGGGGCGAAAGCGACTTTCAATTTTGGCCAGCGCGTAAAGCGCGTCATTCCAGTCTTGACCGAAGGTTTGCGTGAGACGTTTGAATTTTTGGTTGATGCGATCTTCAACCCCAAACAACATGTTGCCACCACCGCATGTACAGTCGTAAATTTTTAACAGCGTGTCGGATTCTTCAATCTTGGAAGCGATGATTTCGGCAATCAACGCGATCACGTCGTCGGGGGTGAATTGTTCCCCAGCCGTTTCGGCGGAAATATCCGCCCATTTTCGCTTGATGTGTTCTTCTAATGTGGTGATTTCGGAGTTGTTAAAGGGCTTAAGATCGATCTCCGCCCATAATTTGGTATAGCCCAATAAGACTTTTTTGGCTTTAAGCTTGGTCACCACACCTTTGATGTCGAGGAATTTTTCGCCCTCGGACGCCTCTACGCCGAGCAGGTCTTTGGTTTCACCGTCAAAGCCTTTAAGGTAAGCATCAAAGTCAATCTCGAAGGACTTGTCGTTTTTGCAGATGTCGGTTAATGACTGGTTTTTTTCAAAAATGAAAATGTTATAGCCCTGACCTTTGTCGCGGATCATGTCATAAAGGTCGTTTTTATCGATACCGTTAAACGCGGCTTCACCAATATCGGCTTTAAGCTCATCAAACATGCGGATCAGGCGGCTTTCAATCATCGCCAAGGCAAAAAACGGCATCATAAAAGAGGGCCACTCGGATTCTTTAATGCCGCTGCCCCGTAACAAGTCAGCCGTTGCCCAGATTTTTGATTCGTATTGGAGGATGTCCATTCTGTGTTAAGTTCCAGTTTTGGTGATTTAAGTCAGCCGGATTTTAAGGCGGGCTTTGATTTATGATGGAAAGCATAACGACAATTTTAACATTGAATAAGCCCCGCCTATATAGAGCTGTATGTATCAGCACACCATTACAATTCAAGTTTCACCATACATTGTCGGACAAAAGAATTGTCAAGCCACACAATCAATACCGAAGACTGTTAGAGCGTTCACTCCCGATGACTCAGCCATAATAATGGTGGCTTGTGCCTGCATGTATTCAACAAGTGCAGAGAACGGTTTGCTCTTCTCCCCCCCAGGGATGTCCCAAGCTTTGTCGTCGAGCCTAAAAAGCACTAGAACTCCATGAGCACTGTTAAAACCCTTCAAGTATTGGCTTACGATTTGCGTTCGCAATGTATCGGTAAGTGAATTCGCTGAGTAGCTATGTTCTCTGGACAACGGCTTTATCTCGACGCAGACTTTCCCTTGCGGGCAGCCAAGCTGGATATCCGGCTCCTTATTTTTGTCTACCTCTTCTTCGCGAGTGACAGTAAACCGCCGATTTTGAGTTTCTCGAAAACGTGCTGCAAGCCAATTCTGTAAATGCTTTTCGGGTATGTTTGGACTGAAAAGGCCTCGGTCGCTGAAGGGCCCCTCCTCAGTGCCTTTGCGTATTTCTTCTAAGCGAGCTATGACCTGTTTAAAGAGTTGAGCTTCGCTTTCTGGATCTGTAACGAAGGGCGAGCTGATGTTGTAAAGGTTACGCGGATCAATCTGTGAAGTCTGCAAAGCTTCCAGTGCCGCATGTTCCATTATTCGATCACCCAACCATTGCTTCGTGTTGGGTGAGATTTCTGCTGTTTCAAGTTCAATAAGTGCGCGATGAGCCGCCAAACCTCTTGTCTGGGTAAGAAGGTTCGGAATTTTTGAGCGAAGCTCTAACACAACATGTTCAAACACGCCCTGGTTCTCTTCGCTAACTTGAGTGTCTGGAGATGGTTGATGTTGAGTGAGAAGGCGATGTAATCGAAGCAAGACGTCTATCGCAGCAACATTGGCTGGTTGTTTGAACCATCTACAGTCGTTGGCCATTCTGGCAAAAGAATTGACTAGCTCGCCCGCTACAGTGGGCGAGTTGGCGACGTAATCCTCGAACCAGGCCCAAGCGGACGCAGGATCTTCTTCCAGCCAGGTACGGAGCCAATGTATCTCGCCAACCAGTCCTTGTGGCGAAATGGAGGCGACAACCTTGGCACGACAGAGGTCTGTCAGAACATCGGAGGCGATGAGTCCACCGGCACGAAGTGCCTTGACGACATCCTTTAATGTTTTTGGGTGACTGATACGCCCATCTGTAATCATTGGCGTCAATGGTGCCAGTAACGCAGCACCAACATCAGCGGAGCAGCGAAGCGCCATCTCGAGACAACGACGCAACCCATGTGTATCGGTCGCCAGTTGCGCTTCACTTTCAATGCATGACTTAAGTGACTCTGAAACTGCGGGGGGGTGAGCAGTAACCAACGGTTCGAACCAGTCTGGCCCGTTCAGCTCCCATACGGCAAGTTTGGCTGCCCGGCCAGCATCGACATCGGGCAAAGATGCGATTTCCATGCCTTCATCCAGCAGCGTGTGCAAACCGGCCAACGCAGCGAGCGCGTCCCAAGGAACTGTACCATCGCTGTAGTCCGCTGGATTTGGATCTTCAGTTGTTGCCCATTCTACCTTGAGCCCGGCAGCTAACGCATCCGCCACAGTCTGATCGAAATCCCTCGCAATCAACCCATAGTCAACGTGCGTGAGACTATTTCGACCTGATTGATTGTAGGAATAGTTAATCAGCCAGTGGAGACGCCCTTTATGACTTGCGTCGCGGATATGCTCGACATTGCTCAGAAGTTGTAACCTGTTTACTTCATGTTGGGCCTGTAGCCCGCGTTTTCGAGCGATTTCTTTACTTTTCCATTCCCGACGATGCTTTGCACCGTCTATCCAGTTTGTGCGTTGAGTGGCTATACATGTTGTTCGAGCTTCGTTGTCTGTTCCTGAGACAAGGGACGCCAGTGCATCTGTGCGCTCACGTCCCCGGAGCCCTCGGAAGATCACATCCATTCCAACGGTGAACCAAATGTTGCGCAAGTCTATGTTGGTGACGCCATCATTTGCTCGCACGATCAGTTGGGGCACGTCATCGGCTGCGAAGCTCACGAGGCAGTCCATGCCCCAGACAAGTCTGCTAGTCGAATGGGTGATGTTCTCGGACTGTGCAATCTCAAGTGCAATTTGCCAGCGCAGTCCTGGATGATTCGCAACAATGGAATGGATGCGGCTGAATTCCTCGCGGTTGGTGAAGCCGGTGTCCCTTAGCGCCTCAAGGCGCTCGGCCGCCTCCATACAGGCCTCCGGATAGTTGGTGTGTGTTCGTGGCAGTAGTGTGAGCAAGCGCTCGAAGCAGTCCGGCAGCACATCCAATAGCCAAGCCCGTTCGGGCTGGTCCGAATCCGGGAATCGTGCGAATCGCTTTCCCTGTTCAGGCTTCGGTAGTGCCTCAAGTACAGCTCGTAACAGCGCCTCCGCCGACACAGCGTTCGTCTCCGGGAGCATGTCGTCCTTCAGGGTGCGTGACATAGGACTTGCTCCGTAGCTTCCCTCAGACTGAGTTGCCCCGAAAATCGCAACCAGTTGCTCGACGCTCAGACTCTGCCAATCTGCGGCTGGCAGTGCCGACGCGATGAGTTCGTTGGTAGTGAGAAGGCCAGAAACAAGGTCATCTTTGATGGCTATGCGCTGCTCGGGTGTTGCTATCGTCTTTAAGACTGTGAGGGCGTATCGACGCTCGCGATGGCTCGCAACGGTGTTCCTATAAATGCCGAACACTGCCTCTGCACAATCCGCTAGGTGTCCATGCTTGATTATGGGGAATAGTGCACTTGTGACCTGCGTCGACAGATCAGGTGTTACCAGTATGCCAGCGACGAGACCCGGTGACAGCCTCCTGCCAACCCGCCGGAACTCACTTATGTCGTTGTACCAGTCGGTTCCGAGCCCATTCTTCAGGCGGTTGACATAACCCATAAAGGCTCTATCGGCGGACAGAGAATCCCATGCCTCCGGGTCACCGTCGAACAATAGCATTTCAGGAAAGTACTGTGTAAGCCATTCACGGGCAGCGACGTTGATTGTTGCGAGCCAACAAAGTGCCCAGCGACGATTAGGAATGAGCACGACTGTGCCAAAAGGTGAAGAGGCAAAGAGCGTGAGCATACGATGGAACGGAACACCAATAGCTAATTGTCTGTTCACCCAACAGGCTGCTAGATATGCTCGTATTATCCGGTGGTGAAACCGAACCCTTCCAAAGGTTGCTTCATCAAAGACGGCTGCTGAAAGAAGGCGAGCGATCTCGTTTGGCTTCCACCCTGAAAGCACAGATGATGGCGCAACTTCGTCGGCCCTAACGGTTGGCGCAGATTCAGTTGCTATGTAGGCGCGGCCTGAAAGCTCCGCAGCGGCAGCAAGCTCTTCTGCTCCCCTACGTAGTTGGTCCTGAGATAGCACGGCTCCCGCAGCGCGGTAGCTCGGGTTCATCTCGGTCAATCGGTTCTCGATGTTGAATTCAATAAGCTCTCGGTAGGTTCCCAAGCTGCGCTTTTCATTCCACAGGCGAACCATCCACCCCAGATCAAGGGGGCGGGTGGCCATAAATGCATAGCCGCCATCAGAGACCGTATCCCAGAATGCCTTGGCATCGAGCACACCAAAGGCTTCGGCAAGTCTCTTCGCTTCCGAAATGGAGAGAGGATCAATGGAGACGACGAGCGGCTCAATGACTTCCATAGTCGGCAGCCGAATGACGTCGAGCGTTGTGCCTCCCGAGCCAATTTCAGATGTCTGCGTCTCCTCCAACGCAGAAAGCGCGGCTGCTATTGGCCTTCCTAGGTACTTATTAACAGCTACCCTGACACTTTCGATTGACCAGTCTGTCGGACGCGATGAGATAACGAAGTGTACTCTGGACATATTCCCGCGCAAGGCCCACGACACCACAGATAGTGCTTGCTCAAAGGCAGTCTGACCTGTGAGACGCGCTTCATCCACGGCATCAAGTAGGAAGTACGCAGTCCCTGTAGACACCTTCCAATGCTCGTATTCATCGAAGGACTCCGCCAGAGCACGTTCCCAGGATTCCAAATCTACCAGCAGGTTCAAAGCGACGAAGAACGCCGTATTGCCAGCACTTCGTAGCCTTTGAGCCTCAAGTTCGAACTCAACCGTCTTTCCGATACCCGCTTCACCGACAATCACAGAAAGGGGCTTATTATGCAGGTCTTTCCAAGTGAGTTTACCCTTGGTTAAGCCAAGGTAGGCGCTCCAGTCATCGCCGTCGTCCTGCCGGTTCTGCGCAGATGAAAACGTTCGGGATAGTTCGGTTGGCGTCGCAGTTGAAAAGGTGTTCATGCTTGCCTCAATATTCGGCTTCCCATAGCGCTTAGTTATTTACTTGTTGATGTATTTCTTCGCTCTGTTCCCCAAAATTCAAGAAAAGAATATTATTTTTCTGCGCATTATCCTTAAACTTGAAGTCCCATCGTTTCTCCATAAATGAGAGTAACTTGATTCCCCTGTCATTGATTTGTTCTGGCCCCCATATATCTTGTTGAGAAACTTCTATCTCAGAATGCGATCCATCCGAATATCCATTACGAACTTTTTCTTTCGCCGCATTATATTTGGCTTTCTTTTTTTCAACGAAGATATCGTTTTGGAGCGACGAATTAATTGATGCAGAAAGCAAAAGCAAATTACCGAGTGTTGCGTTGTAATACCGTTTTTTTTCTATGTCGACTCCAATAAACGCATTTGCCCATTCGTCCGTCTCTGTCTGTGGGTAGATATGCTCAATAGATATTTTGTCATTCTCTGTTTTCAGTAAATCACTCCAATCAATTTTCTTATGCCTGCTTTCAGAGAGTAAGCTGATCTCGTATTCGTATAGAAAATAGCGCAACCCAGACCAACCGTAATAGCCAGAGCCGTTTTCAAATTTCTTGCGCAGAATATTGTAAAACTCAATATCCCGAAGCGTTCCATCATCGTTGAAAGTGTAGGAAAGTCCGTCATCCAATTTTTTGGAAATTTCATCAAGGGTTGTCTCCTTACGATCCAATGCTCTAGCGGCGTTGTAAAACTCACTGCTTCGGTAATTAGCCCGAGCACTGGTTGTGCGAAAAGCAATGAAAATAAAACGTTCGATTCTCTGGAAGATTCGGATTCTGTCTGCTTCGCTTGGTTCATTTTTCAGTATGGCCATTATCAATGGCCTAAAATACACCATACCAACACGGTTTAACCGGTCTATCCATAGGCGCTCATTCTCCGATATGCCCTCCGCTAAGTCAGGGTAAAAGGAATTGAACCAATGGACGGCAGACTCTTTCAGGCTGTTAACGAAATCTCTGATTTCTATGGGCTGAAGCTGAGCAGAGGAAATGACTTTTACTTCTTCGGCAACATCTATATCTGCATCGTCAAAATCCAGAATATCAGTCACATACCGCTGCTCTTCTGCAATTTCCAATACAACTTCTCTTTCGATCTTTTTATGAACATTCTGCGGCGTAAACTGTTCATCAAGCAGGAAACGGATGTAGTCGCGACCAGTTTGCCGCGAATATTTGAAATACATTGTCCAGTGAGCGCGCAAAAAATCGTCATCGTTAAGGGGGCGCGATTTGTTTCTGCCGAGTTGGTGATACACCTCTTTCCACGCATCGTTGATAGTATCACGCAGGTTTTTACGCGATGCTGCATCAAGTTCATCGTCGGTATAAAGAGTAGTTAGGTAGATCAGGCGATTTTTAAGCAGCTCCAGATCAGATAGCTTCTTGCCACGGTTGTTCATGGTCTCGAAAGCAACAAAAACATCGAAGTCATCTTTTATGACATATTCGTTGAAGAGAAAGCGCTTAGTAAGCTTTTTATAAATTTCCTGAAGCCCTGTGATACCTTCCTCCCTATGCAATTCGCGGAGCTGCTCTGTAAAATAGGTTTTCGCATTACTCAGATTGAGCGTATAAAAGGTCTCCTGCACGAAACCTCCCCCGTCTTCGCCAAGAATTTGAAACCGCAAATAGTTGTAGCTGGGATTGTCCTGTGTATAACCAAATTTATAGGTGCGAAATTCATCACCTGTAGGCTTTATCTTGAACAAGTATCGGCTCTGTAAGGCCGCAAGACTAAGGCTTTCGCTGATATATACGTTTTCCTCTGGCTTGCCCTTGTTCTCTGGGAGAGCTTTGAAAAAATCAACCAGTGCTTGCAAAAAGATAATGAATGTTGTCAATCGCTGCTGACCATCTACTACGTGATATACGCGATAGGAGTGGTCATCTACTAACCAAAATTCTTTATCGCTATCGGCAATATTGCGCGCAGGAATCTCCTTCAAGGTAAGAACCCCTGTGTAATGCGAACGGTTACTTGAAAGATTCAGCAAGTCCTCCCAGAATGCTTTAAGCTGCTCGCGCTGCCAAGCATACCCCCGCTGATAATCAGGTATGCGGAAGATTTTCTCTTTGAAGAGACTATCGAGCGGTTTTGGTTCGTCCATTTTGATTCCGTTTTAGGGTTTATAGCGTAAAGCTAATATTTCAAAGTCAGTGTCACACCCCAAGGGCGCCCATTTACTTTTGCAGATTCTGACACGGGTACTCAACGTCGAATTGGAACAAATGTTTCGAAACTGGCATCCCGGCTTCCGGGCGGCAAATGGTGAAAAAATCCAAAAGGTTGCTTAACTGCCTCCACCGGTTTTGCATACTCTCCAAATTGGCCTCATTTTCGTCAAGTATATCTCTGATATTTTCGCCGTTCGTTGGGCAGAATTAAATCGGCGTTATACGGACGAAAATGACGAGTATTTCTTGCATGAATGCGGCAGTGAAATGCTTAAATCCCCCATTGCGTTATTTTAACCGATAACCCTTTTTAACTTTTTTGCTGCTGATTTTTTGGCTAGCCAATTCCGCTTCTTGTTCAGTGGTGAACCATTCCTTCCGCACCGTACCTGGAGAACCTACCCTGCCCCACTCCTTAATCAGTGACCAATCGTCAAATAAACCTGGTGTCACAAACATCTGATAAAAACGATGCATGTTGTCTTTGTCATCGTGTCGTTCCATATATAAATGATTCATCGCTTACTCTCCAGAATGGTTGAAGGACTTGTCACTTTGCGGTGATTTCATCGCCGCATCCCGAATCCGCATAATGGTTTGCCGAGTGGTTTTGAACTCCCGAGCCAACTCCGAAACGTTGCCGCCAGCGGCCAAGCGTTTTACAACGTCAGCCCGCGCTTCGGCATTGAGTGCCGGCGGTCGGCCAAACTGTTTACCCGCTGCCTTCGCGCGACTAATGCCGGCTTGGGTTCGCTCAATCAGCAAGTCACGCTCAAACTCAGCAACCGCTGCGATGACTTGCATGGTCATCTTGCCGGCAGAACTGGTTAGATCAACCCCGCCTAACGCCAGACAATGAACGCGCACTCCGGAACTAGAAAGATGCTCGACCGTGGATCTAACATCCATGGCATTGCGGCCAAGGCGATCCAGTTTGGTCACCACCAACACATCGCCAGATTCCAATCGCTCGATCAGTTTATTAAAACCGGGGCGCTCTTTAGCCGCTACTGAACCACTGATGCTTTCTTCAATCAAACGATGCGACTGAATGGCAAAACCGGCAGATTGAATTTCTAGGCTTTGATTTTGGGTGGTCTGGTCCGTGGTCGAGACTCGACAATAAGCAAAGACGCGTGACATGTGCTAATTCCGTCCGAAATGGATGTACGAATCATAACACATGTACGAAACTCGTTTTGACTACTTTAGTACATATTTTTTAAGCACTGTCCGAAACCGGTCGATTTTGGACGGTACCGATTATCTAAACGCCAACGACGCCATTG
>MSXO01000012.1:0-140910 GCA_002083615.1 Proteobacteria bacterium ST_bin11
ACATGGATTTGTCAGAGCGCCGGGCATTGGCAGTTAAGAAATACCTGACCAAAGGTACTCACAACCCCAACATCTCGTCTCACGGTTACAGCTGGGACAAACCGGTTGACACCAACGAAACCGAAGAAGGCCGCGCCAATAACCGTCGCGTGCAGTTGGAAGTGGATGGTAAAGCTCAACAACCTTTGAAAAAATAAGATCAATTGGTAAAATCCAACCTGATCTAAACCAAAAACCCGCCATATGGCGGGTTTTTTTTGCCCTAAATCTGCTCTGAAATATCGTCGATCTGGCTTTGGCGGGAATTAAGTCTAAGGCCAACCCTGCTAAGCCCTAAAAACACAACCCATGGAAAGCCCTACAAGCCGGCAAGCATATAAAAGAAAGCCGTTCATAGACATCATAGCGGCGGCATAAAGTACTTGATTTCGTTTCACTACCTATGGCAAATTGCCAAGCGGCACATCATTTTCTCCCAAGTGTAAATCGTATTTATCCCCCTTTCTGGTTATCACCTTGACTTTAACACCGCGAAGCCTGAGTTCTATCGGCAAACCAACGGGATTTGCAGGTAATTTCGTTTCAAACTTGATTACATCCGCCGCGGTAAAGTCCACAGGACTATTGACCTGAGCACGAACGATAGCTTTGCCATCCTCGTTATCAATCCGCAATATCGATAGCTGCGAACCCGAATAAGCTTTTAATTCCGTGAGTAAAACTTTACGGACGTTAGTCTCGAACAACATATTATTTACAACTGCTCGGGTATTTGCCCAGAGCACGACAAACAGTAGAATCAGCAACATCAGGCTCACCCCGTTCAACCAAACCACTTTTTTACTTTGAAAAAACTGATCGGTCGCTTTGCGGAAGCCTGATAACCAAAGGACGATGGAAAACGAAAACTGGATGGCAACGATGTTGGCAAACGCCAACAAATAGGCCCCGAGTGCGTTATCCCATTCACCACGAGCGATAAAAATGGTCCCAGAACATAAAGGCGGAACCAGCGCGGTAGCAATCGCCACACCGACCACGGCATTGACAATCCGCGGCGTAATCACCGCATAAGCGCCTACCGCACCGCCAGCTAAAGCAATCATTAAATCCAAATAATTAGGATGCGTTCTGCCTAACAACTCTTTACCTGCGGGAATATCAGTGTGCAAAAAGCCTATGATGGACGCGCACACCACCACGATTCCGGCACCGCCTAACAACGACAGCAAGGATTGCCGCAATAGCACATGATTACCATCTACCAACGATAAGGACACGCCGGCAATCGGACTTAACAACATCGCAACCAACATCGCGCCAATCACTCCCGAAGCACTGTCGGCCAAGAGACCGTAGGATGCAATGATTGCCGCGAGCGCATTCATGATGATAAACGCCTTATCAAACTGCGCGTTCAACGTGATTTCCGCCCGCGCTGCTTGAATTTCAATTAAACGCGAATCTTGATTTTGGGTTGGGGTGTTCATAGAGTCCAGCCTGAAGCAAAACAAATTGACAAAAAATACGGGTTAACCACAGCGCCCCAGCAATAGCCAAAATGCTGCGCCCAAACGATACTACAAACTCAGCGCCCTGAATTCCGCGCATGCGCTTGAACGCTGCCAGACCCGCTCAAACTCTTCGCTCAATGGCCGATTACGTGCCGGCAAGTTAGGACTCCAATGCCCTTCATAACGATTACCGAGCAAGCGAAATAAATAACCGTCGCTATCGTTGATCACAAAAGCAGAAGCATACTGCAAATCTTCTGCTTCATCGGGCACACGAATCAGAAAATACGACGGCAAGCGCTGCGCCAACTCCACGACAGGATGAACCTGATTACGCAGGCTGGTCGGATCCTGAACTATGATCTGCACACTAGCGTTACGATTGCTGAGGGCAAACTGTTTTAGCGCCTCAACAATGTCTTTTTGCCCATATAAAGCGTAATCCAGATCCCGGCTGCGAATATAAATCTGTCGACGCGCCGCGCCTATCAATTGGCGAGTCGCGCTTAAAGTCGATTCTAAGATTTCCAGCCGCACGGGCTCAACCGGAAGCTGTCGGTTCGAGGGCAATGATCGCAGCGTTTGCTCGCGAGCCTGCAATATTAGCCTGCTAGCCTGATGCGGGATTCCGGCTTCATCAAAGACCTCGCCTTCAAGAGCGAATCCACATTTTTGGTAAAACCCCAATGCGGACACTTGGGCGTTGGCGGTGATACTGGCCAGCCCCAGATTGAGGGCTTTGTCGATTGCGGCGCGTAACAAAGACTGGCCGACGCCTTGACCGCGCCATTCATTCAGAACCGCCATCCGCCCAACTTTACCTTCCGGCGAAAGCCGACAAGTAGCGATTGGCTGGAAATCTACATCGCGCACCAGAAAATGATGACATTCCGAATCGAGTTCGTCGAATTCGAGCGCTGACGGGATTTGCTGCTCGACGACGAATACCAAATTTCGCACATAACGTATGTCGTCGAAATCAACGGCAAAGCTGGCTGGCTCAAGATAAAAGTTGGCGATTTGCATAGCGTGAGATGAGTAATCCTTAAAGTACTTAGTTTAGTTGCGCGTTGCCGAAAATTCGGATAAATGAGCTATTGTGGGTAGCGCTACCGTGTTCGTGTCGCCAAGATAAGGCGTTACCAGCCAACCGTTCAACCATCCTGCTTGACCTTAGACTTCAAATGCTCTGCAAGACGCTTCATGGCTTCGGACGAGTCATCGGTTGCCAAATGTACATTGATGATACTTGGCATGTCATGGTTGTTCAGAGCGTTGCACAGAGCCTCTTCAAATTCAATTTCCGTAACCGCCTCGTAGCCCGCTAATGGGCCGAAGAGTTGCCCCAAACGGTCGAATCGCCACGGATTAATATCGTTGAACGGGCCTTCGAGAATGCAGCGTTCCGTGCTGTAACCACCGTTGTTAAATACCACCACGATGGGGTTTAACCCCAGGCGCGCGTGCGTAGACAACTCGGTCCCAGTCATTTGAAATGCGCCGTCCCCAACTAAAACCAATGCGCGCCTATCAGGACGCGCGATTTGCGCACCGAGCGCAGCCGGCACAGCAAAACCCATCGTAGTGTAAAAGGCGGAAGCCAGAAATTCGCTCTGCTCGTGCACCCGTAAATCGATGGCCGCAAACAGGCAATCGCCGACATCACAAACCACGATCATGTCGTTGCTCAACGCGCGATTTAGCCTTTCGACCAACCGGGCGGTAGTAATCTGCCGGTCCACTTCCGGAAACGCAATGCCAGTCGGCGGCTTTGGGCTAGATTCCTTGTTATTGCCGCATCTGTTCACCGAGGCAGCCAAAGCACGCAGAAAATCGTCCAAGGCAATGCCGGGATAGCGGTGCGCACTGATCACCACTTCGTTCAACGCCGCACGGATGGTCGAATGGGAATTTAGCTTTGCCGTGTAGATGCCGGTATCGATTTCATTCAAGGTCACGCCTAACATCAACAGCACGTCTGATTGCTCGACTGTTTCGCGCACGGTCTCCGAACTCATCGCGCCTTCGTAAATTCCTAAGTAAGCCGGGTGCCGTTCGGACATCACCGATTTGCCGGTGAGAGTGGCCACCACTGGCAAGCCGGTGCGATCGACGAATTCGGCCAAAGCACCTTGCAGCCCACGCCGATGCAGTTCAACACCCGCTACAATCATCGGCGAGACGGCCTTGGATAACAGCGCCATGGTTTCGGCAACTGCCTCGGCTAAAGCCGTTTCGTCACTGGTAAATTTTTCGACTGTCTCGGTCGGCATGGGATAGCCTTCCGCCATGACCAAATCCCGAGGAAGCTCGATATAAACCGGCTTACAAAAGCGGCGTGCTGCCTCAATAGCATGGTCGATTTGCCGAAAGGCGATTACGGGATCATTAAGCACTACCGACGCGCAGCTAATACGCTCGAAAATTTCCCGCTGGAAGGTAAAAGGCCCAAAACGATGATGAATTAGCGGATCGTCTTTTTGCTCGCTGACACCGGGTGCGCCGCTAATCAGCACCACAGGGGAGGATTCAGCGTAAGCACCGGCAATCGCATTGACAGTATTCAATGCGCCAACGCCATAGGTTACCGCTAACGCGCCCATACCCAGGCACCGCGCATAACCGTCGGCAGCGAAGGCCGCTGAATCTTCCCTGGTAGTACCGATATGCCGAACCTGACTTTTCATCATCAGATCGTAAAATCCGAGCACGTAGTCGCCAGGCACGCCGAAAATATCTTTTACACCGGCCTGATAGAGTCGTTTGAGAAGGTATTGTCCAATCGTGTCGAATTTAGCAGCGCTCATGATGCTTTGGAGCCTCCGAATAGAATTGAGCTACGACCGCTGACTTTAAAAACCAATACCTAGGTCAAGGTCTCCAAACCGTTTTAATAAAACGATTACACGTCAATACTGCTAAGCCCTATGTAAAAAGTCAACTTACATTCTTGGATGCTAAAAGCAAAGGCTAAAAAACCCCATCTATTTCCGCGACCTGATATCTCGCGCTTGAGCCAAAAAAAAGGGCCTTGCGGCCCTTTTTCAATGCAGACTCGAACCCGAAAATTATTCGTTGCCGACTTCTTTCATGCTCAAACGCACTCGCCCTTGGCGGTCGATTTCCAGCACTTTTACTTTTACGACGTCGCCTTCCGACAGTTTGTCACTGACTTTCTCAACGCGCTCGTCGGAGATTTGCGAAATATGCACCAAACCGTCTTTACCTGGCAGAATGGTCACGAACGCACCGAAGTCCATCAAGCGCACTACTTTGCCTTCGTAGACTTTACCCACTTCGACTTCAGCGGTAATTTCTTCAATCATGCGTCTGGCTTCTTCGCCGGCGGCTCGGTCGACAGAAGCGACATTCACCACGCCGTCGTCGGTCAAATCGATGCTGGCACCGGTTTGTTCGGTGATGGCGCGAATGGTCACGCCACCTTTACCGATCACTTCGCGGATTTTGGCCGGATCAATTTTGAAGGTGATGATGCGCGGCGCAAAGTCGGACATTTCGGAACGGGTGCTGGACAAAGCTTTGTTCATCTCGCCCAAAATGTGCAGACGACCCTGTTTAGCTTGTTCGAGCGCTACTTTCATAATCTCGGCGGTGATACCGTCGATCTTGATATCCATTTGCAATGCAGTCACGCCGTTCTCGGACCCGGCCACTTTAAAGTCCATGTCGCCCAAGTGATCTTCGTCGCCCAGAATGTCGGACAGTACTGCGAATTTATCGCCTTCTTTGATCAGACCCATGGCAATCCCGGCAACCGGTGCTTTGATCGGCACACCGGCATCCATCAAGGCCAAGCTGCTACCACAGACAGAAGCCATGGAACTGGAACCGTTGGATTCGGTGATTTCCGAAACCACGCGAATTACATAAGGAAATTCCGCCATGTTCGGCAATACTGCTGCCACACCGCGTTTCGCTAATCTACCATGACCGATTTCCCGACGTTTTGGAGAGCCGACAAAACCGGTTTCACCCACACTATAGGGAGGGAAGTTGTAATGCAGCATGAACGGATCTTTATATTCGCCGGACAATGCATCGATGATTTGCGCATCGCGCTCTGTGCCCAGAGTGGCCACAACCAAGGCTTGGGTTTCACCGCGGGTAAACAACGCAGAACCATGGGTTCTAGGCAGTACGCCGGTTCTAACCATGATAGGTCTAACCGTGGTCAAATCGCGGCCGTCGATACGTTTACGATCGTTCAGAATCGCACCGCGTACCACGTCGTATTCAAGATGTTCGATGACATTACGGATGTCTTTTTCGTTATACAAGCCATCGGCGGTCAGCTTTTCGACTACAGCGCTTCTGATCGCGCTCAGCGTGTCTTGTCTAACCAGTTTTTCCGCCACTTGGTACGCGGCATTGATGCTTTGTTCCGCTTCGGCGGCCACTGCGGCTTTCAGGGCAGTGTTGGTTTCAGCCGGGGTCCAAGCAACAGCAGGCGTGCCCACTGCAGCAGCGAATTCGTTAATGGCGTTGATTGCCACTTGCATGTGCTCGTGACCGAACAATACCGCGCCCAACATCACTTCTTCGGACAATAAATCCGCTTCAGACTCAACCATCAATACCGCATGTTGAGTGCCGGCAACCACTAATTGCAGTTGCGATTCTTTCAAGGCGGGTTTGTCAGGATTCAGCAAATAGCCACCGTCTTTATAGCCGACGCAAGCAGCACCCAAGGGACCATTAAAAGGTAAACCGGAAACGGCCAAAGCCGCAGAAGCGCCTAGTAGGGCTGGAATTTCGGTATCGACTTCAGGATTCAGGGACACGACCGTCGCAATAATTTGCACTTCGTTAGTAAATCCTTCCGGAAACAGCGGTCGAATCGGTCTGTCGATCAGGCGGGAAATCAGGGTTTCTGTTTCGCTAGGACGGCCTTCACGTTTGAAAAATCCGCCGGGGATTTTACCGGCCGCAAATGCTTTTTCCTGATAGTTAACGGTAAGCGGGAAAAAATCGCCGCCGCTAGCTTCTTTTTTACCAACCACTGTCACCAACAGCGAGGTGCCTTCGACATCGATCATTACCGCGCCGTTGGCTTGGCGGGCGATTTCACCGGTGGATAGGGTGACGAGACGATCGCCGTACTGAAATTCTTTCCTGATAGGATTCACTATAAGGTTCCTTTGTTTAAAGGTTATGCTGAAATGTGCCTTAAAGCAGAAACGGCGCCCGATGCGCCGTTTCCAATTTTATGCTACTTACGAATGCCCAATCGCTCGATCAACGAACGATAACGCGCAACTTCTGTGTTTTTCAGGTAATCCAACAATTTGCGACGTTGGTTTACCATGCGCAGCAAGCCGCGGCGCGAGTGGTTGTCTTTTTTGTGTGCCGCAAAGTGCGGAGTCAGTTGGTTTATGTTGGCGGTCAACAAGGCCACTTGTACTTCTGTCGAACCGGTATCGGTATCTGACAAACGGTATTCTTCAACAATTGCTTTCTTTTGTTCTGCGGTTAATGACATTCTTAATCCCTATCGATTAATTTTGATTGAATAATGGTCATCGCTTGATGACCGTGTAGCCGCGTTTCCACAATAGGGTGTAGAAACCTCGCGGTTTTTTCCTGGATAATCAAGTTGTTTGACCATCCAAATGAAATAGTTTTTTCGGCGCTAGTTTACCATCCAATAGGATTTCCCCCAACCCCAAAAAGGCTTCCGGCGAGTAGATTCTGACCTGACCGGCCATCCCCCCGGCAAAGTCGATACGCTGACCCTGCTTGATTTTTTCGGCTTGCAATACGGACAGCGAAACGTCGGGTATACCTTTTAGGGGCACATCCAGCGCGATCAAGGTTTTCTGCAATTGCCCGAAGTCCATGGCCTGCAACTGCTGCAAGGTGTAAGCCTGCTCCAAACCGAACATCCCCGCCTTGGTTCTGCGTAGTGCAGTTACGGTGCCGCATGACCCCAGCCACTGACCGATGTCTTCGGCCAGCGAACGGATATAAGTGCCTTTGGAGCAAGATACATCCAGCGTCAATTGGCCCATCTCAGCATCTACCCTTAAAAGCTGCAATTCATAGATGGTGATGGCCCTAGGTTGCCTGTCTACTGTTTTGCCTTCCCTAGCCAACTCATATAACTTCTTGCCCTGATGCTTAAGAGCCGAATACATCGGCGGCACCTGCTCGATCGGCCCGGTAAAATGCTGCAAACAAGCCTGTAAGCGCGCTTCATCCAGCCTCGGCACCGGCATTTCGGCGACGACTTTGCCTTCGCTATCGCCAGTATCAGTCATCACGCCCAACTGCACGATTACTTGATAACGCTTATCGTCATCCAGCATTAAGGCCGACACCTTAGTCGCCTCGCCAAAGCATAAGGGCAACAAACCGGTCGCTAAGGGATCCAATGCGCCGGTATGACCTGCTTTGTTGGCGTTGAACAGTCGCCTTACTTCCTGTAACGCCTGATTGGACGACGCGCCTAAACGTTTGTCGAGCAGCACGATGCCGTGCACATCGCGCCCGGACTTACGTTTGCCCACTAATTGTCCTGTTGCGGCTTGTCAGCGACCGTTTCCGCCGCCGAATTAGCGCTGTCTACGTCGTCATGCTGCAGATCGCCAAGTAACTCCGCGACGCGCATACCGTTGTCAAACGAATGGTCGTAGTAAAAATGCAATTCGGAGATATGTCGCAAGCGCATACGCCTGGCCAACTCGTGGCGGATAAATGGCGAGATCTCGTTCAGCACTTTGACGTTGGCCCGTTTAGCGGCATCATCCTGGGCATCCAACACCGTCACATAGATTTTGGCAACCGCCAAATCCTTGGACAACTCCACATCATTGATCGTCACAAAACCCAAGCGTCTATCATCGACATCACGTTGTAATATCGACGCCAACTCTTTTTGCATTTCTGACGCCACCCGCTGGCTGCGACCGAACTCTCTTGGCATTAGATTTCCCGTCTGACTTCGATGCGCTCAAACACTTCGATCTGATCGCCGTTTTGTACATCGTTGTAGTTTTTCACGCCGATACCGCATTCCATGCCCATTTTCACTTCATTGACATCGTCTTTGAAGCGGCGCAAAGATTCCAACTGACCTTCGTATATCACCACGTTGTTGCGCAGTACCCGAATCGGCAGATTGCGTTTGACGAAACCGTCGACCACCATACAACCAGCGACCGCGCCGAATTTTGGCGAACGGAATACATCGCGCACTTCGGCCAAACCGACGATTTTTTCCTGAATTTCCGGCGCCAACATACCGCTGATGGCCCGCTTTACTTCGTCGATGGCTTCGTAGATGATGCTGTAGTAATGCAGATCGATGTCTTTTTCTTCGATCAATTTCCGCGCTACCGCATCGGCACGCACGTTGAAACCAATCAAAATCGCGTTGGAGGCCAAAGCCAAGTTGGCGTCGCCTTCGTTGATACCACCGACACCGCCGAAAATGCATTTAACTTGCACTTCTTCGGTGGACAAACCCACCAAAGATTCGCGCAAGGCTTCCAAACTGCCCTGAACATCGGTTTTGATAACGACGTTGAGCGTGGAGGTTTCGCCGGCTGACATCCGCGAAAACACGTCATCCAATTTGGAGGCATGTTGCGCGGCGTGTCGGTTGGAACGTTTGCGATCTTCCCGATGCGCTGCCAGTTCCCGTGCGACACGTTCGTTTTGCACCACCAAAAATTCGTCGCCAGCGTCCGGGGTACCGGACAAACCGAGGATTTCTACCGGCATACTGGGGCCAGCGGATTTGATAGGGTGGGCATTCTCATCGAACATCGCTCTAATCCGGCCGTATTCGTGACCGCAAAGGACGAACTCGCCTTTGCTCAAAGTGCCTTTCTGAATCAATATGGTGGCAACCGCACCGCGACCTCTGTCCAAACGCGATTCGATACAAATACCGGAAGCGATACCATCCACCGGCGCTTTTAATTCCAACACTTCCGCTTGCACGATCAGCGCTTCGATCAACTCGTCGATACCCGTACCGACTTTGGCCGAAACCTTGAGGAATTGCACATCGCCGCCCCACTCTTCCGGCACCACATTCAGTGTGGCCAGCTCTTGCATGACGCGATCAGGATTGGCTTCCGGTTTGTCGATTTTGTTTAAGGCTACGATGATAGGCACGTTAGCAGCACGCGCATGATCGATGGCTTCCTTGGTTTGCGGCATGACGCCATCGTCGGCGGCAACTACCACGATGACTATGTCGGTCACTTCCGCACCACGCGCCCGCATCGCGGTAAACGCGGCATGGCCCGGCGTATCTAAGAAAGTCACCGCACCATGGTCAGTTTTTACCTGATAAGCACCAATGTGCTGGGTAATCCCGCCCGCTTCGCCGGCGGCAACCCGGGTTTTACGAATGTAATCCAGCAAAGACGTTTTACCGTGGTCAACGTGACCCATGATGGTAACGATAGGCGCTCTGAATACAAACTTACGTTCATCGCTCTCACCTTGCACTTCAGCCAGCATTTCCTGCTCGAAATCATCCTCGCTTTGCATGATGGCTTTGTGGCCCATTTCCTCTACCAAAATCACCGCCGTTTCCTGATCGATGGTTTGATTGATGGTGGACATAATGCCCAGCTTCATCAAATGCTTGATGACTTCAGCAGCCTTGATGTTCATTTTTGCCGCCAAGTCCGAAACCACGATGGTTTCCGGAATGGTTACATCGTAGACAGTCGGCGCGACCGGTTTCTCGAATTTATGCCGAGCTTGGTTAACATCGATCTCGAATTCCGGTTTTTCCCGACGCGATGGCGCTTTGCCTTTTTTGCCTTTGCCGCCGCGACGGGCGGCATCACCGCCGCCCCCGATATCGCCATCGGTAGCCGGGCCGCGAGTGGGCTTGAATTCGGCTTTTTTCTTATGCAGCGTGGTTTGTTGTTGCTTGGCTTCGGCTTTTTGTTTAACTTTTTCGGCGGTTCTCTGCACCGCAGCTTCCAGCCTTTCCTTCTTTTCCCTTTCCAGACGCTGTTCTTCATTCATGTCCGGCGCAGCGCTTGGCACCGCAACCTCAGCCTTGGCAATCGCCCCAGATTGAGCCTCAGCAACAATCAGCACCGCCTCATCCACTTGCTGTTCGACCGCAACCCGCTCTGCAGTCACAGTGTCAGCCTGTGCAGAGACCTCCTCGGATTGAATAGCTTCCTGACCAAGGCCATGCTCTTCTTTTGGGGGCTGTGCGGACTTTTGCTCTTGCAAGTGTTTACGTTTTTCTTCCTCGACCGCCTGTTGCCGCCTTTGTTCTTCCAAGGCTTGCTTGGCTAATTCGGCCTGGCGTAGTTCATCGTTACCTGTGGGAGCATCGCTGCGCTTAATGTACGTTTTTTGCTTACGCACTTCGACGCTGACGGTTTTCACGGCTGTGCCCGGCGGCGAGGATTGTCTTAATTCGGTTTTAGTACTGCGTTTTAAGGTGATACGTTTGGGGGCGGCGGCTTCCTGATCGGCTTCCGACTTGCCATGACGCTTGCGCAAGTGCGCGAGTAGTTTGACTTTCTCTTCGTCGTCTATCACATCGTCAGGCGCGCTGGCTGTCAAGCCGGCTTCCTTCAACTGCTCTAAAAAACGGTCTAAAGGGATGCCAACAACCTCTGCCAATTCCTGTACTGTTTTATCACTCATAGTATCCTCCTGCCTCAGCCCTTGTCCTCTGCGAACCAAGATTCGCGGGCTTTCATGATTAGTTTACCAGCACGCTCCTCGGTCATCCCGGTAAATTCGATAATGTCGTCTATCGCCTGCTCAGCCAGATCGTCCAAGGTCACAATGCCCTTGGCCGCCATTTGGTGCGCCAACTCTTCGTCCATCCCCTCCATGCTCAACAAATCCTCGCTAGGCACAGCGGTTTCAATTTTTTCTTCGGACGCGATCGCACTGATCAATAAAGCGTCCTTGGCGCGCGTGCGCAACGCTTCCACCAACTCTTCGTCGAAACCTTCAATTTCCAACATCTCATCAACAGGGATGTAGGCAATCTCTTCTATGTTATTCAGACCCACATCGACCAAAATGCCGGCGATTTCCTCATCGACATCCAGCAATTCCATGAATTGCTGCTTGGATTTAGCTGCGGCTTCGTCGTGATTTTTATCTACTTGCGCTGCATCTTGAATGTTCAACTCCCAACCCGTCAACTCGGTCGCCAATCGCACGTTTTGCCCTCCGCGACCGATGGCTTGCGACAAACTATCGGTCGCAACCGCCACGTCCATGCTGTGCTTGTCTTCATCAACCACAATGGATTGAATTTCCGCCGGCGACATGGCGTTGATCACGAACTGCGCGTCGTTACCGTTCCATAAAATGATGTCGACCCGCTCTCCGGCGAGTTCGTTGGAGATAGCTTGCACCCTGGATCCGCGCATACCGACACAGGCACCAATTGGATCGAGACGCGGATCGTTGGCCCTGACAGCGATTTTTGCGCGGGAACCGGGATCGCGAGCCGCAGCCAAAATATCGATTAACCCTTCACCCACTTCCGGCACTTCCAAACGAAACAGTGCAATCAACAATTCAGGCGCGGTACGACTGACGAACAGTTGCGGACCACGCGGCTCGGAGCGCACCGCTTTCAGATAACCACGCACCCTGTCACCCATTCTAACCGGCTCTTTGGGAATCATGTCTTCACGGGCGATATACGCCTCGACATGGCCGCCCAGATCCAAATAAACGCTGCCTTTCTCCAAACGCTTCACGACACCGGTAACTAGCTCACCGACCCGATCTTGATAGGCTTCTACAATTTTCTTACGTTCGGCTTCGCGCACTTTTTGAATAATGACTTGCTTGGCGGTTTGTGCCGCAATTCGGCAAAAATCGACCGACTCAATCTCTTCTTCTACATAATCGCCAACTTGAATGTCAGCACTGTCGAATTGCGCAACTTCCAGCAGCACCTGCCAGCCAGGATGCTCGACATCCCCGTTAATTTCCGGATTGGCATCCACCACCAACCAACGACGGTAGGTGGAATAATCGCCGGTATGGCGATCAATGGCTACCCGAGCTTTGATAGGGTTTTCATAACGCTTAACAGTCGCAGCTTCCAAAGCAGACTCAATGGCCTGAAAGATAATTTCTTTGTCTATTTCCTTTTCGTTAGCAAAAACGTCTGCTACTAATAAAATCTCTTTATTTGCCACTGCGACCTCCTTTAGTGAGTAAGTAATCGGGCACCAAGCGTGCCTTGCTCATTGCCTGAAACGGGATGCTTAATAACTGTTCGCCATCCTGCAGCAGCACAGTCTCGCCTTCGACCGCCTTAATCTGTCCGGTAATTTTGCGGCGCTTATCGATGGGCTTAAATAGACTCAGCATTACAGTGCTCCCTAAAAAGCGCTGAAATTGGCTAAGCTTGAAAAATGGTCGATCCGCGCCAGGCGAGGAAACTTCCAATTGATATTCGCCTTGTATTGGATCCTCGACGTCCAATGCGCCGCTGAGCTGATGACTGACCTTGGTGCAATCTTCGAGCAGAATGCCGTTCTCGCTATCAATGTATATGCGCAACATGCCGTGAGTCGGGTGCGGGTTGTACTCTATCCCCACACACTCATAACCAAGACCTTCCACAATTGGCTCGATCAAATCCACCAAATGTTCAGGAGCCTGTTTCATTAACGCCTCGCCTTTTCAAACACAAAAAAAAAAGAGCCTCAGGCTCTTCCATAAACAACCGAAACCCGTGGGCTTCGCGTTTTCGAAAGCCCACAAAAGAAAAACCCCCTTATAGGGGCTTTCTTAGCAAAACCACGCTCGAGACAGCATCAGAGGAGCAAAATCTCCATATTGAGACTTAACATCCGGCAAACTTCCCAAGAATTAAACTTTCACCACATAAAAAAGCAGCTCAAATTTAAAACGCGAATTATAACCAACTCCCTCAAGGATGTAAATCGACATCGCATGGTAGCCGCAAACCAAGCAAGTTAATGATCAAACGACAAACCCAGGCCAATTGCTGTCTCATCGAATGTGGTTTAGCCGGCAATAAAATATCGCCACGCCTGCCCAGACTAAACACAAGAGGACAGACAGTCCTACAACGGACTTGCGACATTCGCGCAATCGAGGCCAGAGATCGTTATGGAATCAAGCAAGATTGACTACAGCGCCCTCAACTCATCATCGCGCCATAACTAGCCTAGCGCTGACAAACGACAAAGCACCACCAAGGTAGACCCGCTAGTCATTATTGCAGCTGATATATAAATCGAAAACTTTAAGGACTTTGCCTGACGGCTGACTTTTGCTTGAAGTGTTAGTGGTGCCCAGGGACAGAATCGAACTGTCGACACGAGGATTTTCAGTCCTCTGCTCTACCGACTGAGCTACCTGGGCAGCGACTTAACCTAAAACCGGAATGGTGCCCAGGGACAGAATCGAACTGTCGACACGAGGATTTTCAGTCCTCTGCTCTACCGACTGAGCTACCTGGGCGTCAAGAGCCGCGCATTAAACTAGGTTACAAACAATTAGTCAAGGAAAATACCGTTAAAGCCAGCCTTGCTGGACAGCATGCCGCCTTCTATGCAATTCTTGCGCACCGTAAATACCTGAGCTATTCACTCTGCGGTATCAGGATCAAAATCACAGCACTTTTAAACAACCTAATAAAACGAGACCGCTTATGCAAGCTTTCACCGACATCCGCGCCCTGATCATAGACATGGATGGCGTCCTTTGGCACGGCGACCAAGCTCAAGCAGGACTCGTTGATTTTTTTCAGACCCTACGCGACTTACAACTGCCTTTCATACTGGCCACCAATAACGCTAGCCTCACAGCGGAACAGTATGTCGGCAAACTGGCGAAGATGGGCGTAACGGTGTCATTGAGCGAGGTTCTGACATCGGGCATGGCAACCGCATTGTATTTGTCCGAACGCTATAATCCGCACACTACTCGGGTGTTTGTGATCGGAGGCATCGGCGCCCGACAGCCCTTGCTTGACCTAGGTTTTACCCTCACAGGATTGTACGAGACAGACCAGGATGAGCGAGCAGACCTCGTAGTGTGCGGCATGGACCGAGAGCTCAGCTGGGACAAACTGGCCACCGCCACCCTGAATCTTAGGGCCGGCGCACACTTCATCGGCACCAACGGCGATCTGTCTCTGCCGACCGAACGCGGCGAAACCCACGGCAATGGTGCGATTTTGGCAGCTTTGACTGCGTCTACCGGCGTTACGCCGATGATAATCGGCAAACCGGAGCCCATCATCTATCGACAGGCATTGAGCCTGTTGAAAGTTGATCCAGCCTACACGGTTGCCATCGGCGATCGACTGGATACCGACATCCTTGGCGCTGTGCGCACCGACATCCGCAGCCTGATGGTACTGAGCGGCGTCTCCACCGAACAGGATGTCGCAGCCGCAGACTTTGGACCGACTTGGATCGTACAGGACATCCGCGACATCGCAGAGATATTGCGCAACAACCCACCCAATTGACACGGACCGTAAATGGCGATCGTCAGCCGAAGGGCCGACGAAGCTAGCGTTCGGCGCATACGACTCGAACCGAACGCCGCTGTTAATCAAGCGCCAAGTTAATAATTTCATCTCAAGCCAACACCATAGAGGCCATCATGAAAAAACTTATCGACAGCCCAGACACTTTGTTGCAAGCCAGCCTCCAGGGTTTTGCAAAAGCCCATGCCGACATCGTGCAATTCAATCCCGATCCGCGCTTTGTCTCTCGAAACATCCGCAAGAACGGCAAGGTAGCGCTGATTTCGGGCGGCGGATCCGGTCATGAGCCATTGCATAGCGGCTTTGTCGGCTTCGGCATGTTAGATGCCGCCTGTCCCGGCCAGATATTCACCTCGCCAACCCCCGATCAAATAATGGCCGCCGCTCAAGCCGCGGACGGAGGCGCTGGCGTGTTATTCATTGTCAAAAATTATGCTGGCGATGTGATGAATTTTGAAATGGCTGCGGAGATGTTAGATCTAACGAATGCCAGCATTCTGATCGACGACGACATCTCCTTGCCCAAAGACCACAGCATAGGCCGCAGAGGCGTGGCCGGCACTACTATTGTCGAGAAAATCGTCGGCGCAGCCGCCGAGAATGGTGCTGATTTAGCCACCTGCAAAGCACTGGGTGAACGCGTCAACCAAGCGACCGCCTCCATGGGGGTGGCTTTAACCAGTTGTACGGTGCCGGCATTAGGCCATCCGACCTTCGCTATCGCCGACGACGAAATCGAAATGGGTGTTGGCATCCATGGCGAACGGGGTCGCGAAACCTTGAAACTACTGAGCGCCAGCGAGATTGTCGACCAATTAGCCGGACATATTTTCGACGAATTGCAACCGGCAGCGGGTCAAGCCGTGTTGCTGCATGTTAATGGCTTCGGTGCCACACCGCTGATCGAACTGCATTTGATTTACGAATTGGCCTGGCAATATTTCAGTAAACGCGGATTGATCATGCAGCGCGCCTTGGTGGGCAACTTCACCACCTCGCTGGATATGGCCGGCTGTTCGCTAACGCTGACGCTGCTGGATGAGGAAATGTTGGACTTATGGGATGCACCAGTGAATACTGCTGCGTTGCGTTGGGGCTGCTGAACTACTTAGCGACCTAAGCCGGTGAGGATGCAGCGTTCTTCAGCACCTCGGCGGTAGCAACTATCATCAATTGCGCAGTCTTCGCACCTGCATCGATATGACCTTTGCTGCGCTCGCCCAAAAACGAAGCACGCCCCTTGGTAGCCAACATCTCGCGAGTAGCTTCTACTCTGTCCGCCGCCACAGCACAAAGCCGATCCAGAATCTCCACTAGCGGCCTGCCGGCAATTGCCTCCTCCCGCAGAGCCAAAGCCACCGGCACCAATACATCCAGCATGGTCTTTTCGCCAACATCGGCCTTGCCGCGCTGCTTCATCGCCTCCACGGCATGGAGAAATGCATCAGAAAATCCAACCGAATCAATGACTTTATCTTTACCATGCTTTGCCAGTGCGATAAACAAGGTCGCATATAAAGAGCCCGACGCCCCACCGACTGCCGCCATCACCGTCATGCCGATTTTTTGCCAGGCAGCTACCCAATCAAGTTGTGCGATCTCTTCGGAGTGCTCGCACAAAGCCTGCAAACCGCGCTGGAGATTAAACACATGATCGCCGTCGCCTATCGCCTGATCTAGCGCAGTCACTTCTTCGGCATGCGCATCCACATTGGAAATAAGCGCTTGAATTAATTTAGGAAACAATGAGGGAGTTAATGACATACTATCGCCGCGCTACAAGAAAATTTGGCTTTACAGCATAGCCAACACGCAACACCACTGTCTAGTTGCTTGCAATACGGGAGCGACAACGTTAGCGGCAAAACTTGATTAAATTGTCCAGCAACGACAAACTAACAACCAACGATTTGGCAAACTTCCAAGTAGCAGTTAACCCAAAGTCCACTGACATTCGTTGAAAAATGTCTGATTTACTTGTTATCCACGGCCAGCGATTCCAGCAACGGCAACTCGGCATCCGCCTCATACACGCTAAAGTGGTATTTCTCCTTCAAGTATTCCAATAGCCAGGCGTTGGTATCTGCTCTGCGCTGCCCAGCAGCCTCGTTCATTTGCTGCAAACGCTGACGGACCGCGTGTTGCGGCAGTAACAGTAGCTCAATGTCGGCCATTGATACGAATTTTTCCGGATCGGGGCTCTTCCCGTTAAAAATCTTGAATAACTGGTGTTTTTTTAAGCCTAGGTGGGTATTGAGTTCATCCTAAAACTCGATAAATAAGGGCAACAAGTCGCTACCGACACAAGTGTCTTCATGCAGTTTGTGTAAACGATTCAATAAGTGGTATACCGCAAACCGGTACAATTCCGACTCACGCACAAACAGCCGAGCAGCCATGGAACGCACGGCAATTCGGTCGGAATTGTTCAACCGGATCGAAACGATGTGCTTTTTGTCGTCTAAAAGATGTTCGTTGTCGTTCAACGCAAGTCCTTTGTGGGTATATTGCCGGCAAACTAAAACCGGTCGAAACTACTGAATTTGGACGAATTTAAAGCATCAATGTTACAGATTTATAACAAACTCCCCAGCAGTTGAAAATTTCCTGGGAACCACACCGACCAGGCGTTGTTCAAAGCGCAAATCGCCAAGTTTCGAGGAAAAACTATTTATTGCTTATGCGGCATTAAAAAAATATAATCGCGCGCTTTTTTCGAACGAACAGCGTTTTTTTAAAACACTTTCAGAGTCTTAGCAAAATGACCAGTCACATCATGCCTACTTATGCCCGCCAGTCGGTGACTTTTGCACGCGGCGAGGGCGCATGGCTCTGGGATACCGATGGACGTCGCTATCTAGACTCGGTCTCCGGCATCGCGGTTTGCAACCTCGGTCACGCGCACCCTGTGGTCCATGAAGCGCTCTGCCGGCAAAGCAAAACCTTGCTGCATACCTCAAATCTCTACGGAGTAGAGCTGCAGTCGCAACTCGCGGATAAATTGATCGAGCTGAGTGGCATGGATAATGTGTTTTTCAGTAATTCCGGTGCGGAAGCCAACGAAGCGGCGATTAAAATAGCGCGCAAATACGGCCATCAACAAGGCATCGACAACCCCGTGGTTTTGACCATGGAAAAAAGCTTCCATGGCCGTACGATGGCCACCTTGAGTGCAACCGGCAACGCTAAGATCAAACAAGGTTTCACCCCGTTGCTGAGTGGCTTTATTCACGTAATTTACAATGATGTGTCTGCTATCGAAGCCGCTATCGCTGCGGACAAAAACATCGTCGCGATCCTGGTCGAACCCGTGCAAGGTGAAGGCGGTGTCAATATACCTGCAGCGGACTATCTGAATCGAATACGCGAGTTGTGCGACCGGCACAATTTGCTGATGATGTTGGATGAAATCCAAACTGGCGCCGGTCGTACCGGACGCTTTCTGGCCTACCAACATAACGGTATTCTGCCCGACGTTTGCACGATGGCCAAAGCCTTGGGTAACGGCGTACCGATTGGCGCCTGTCTGGCCCGAGGCAAAGCCGCCGACGTGCTTCAAGCCGGCAATCACGGTTCCACGTTTGGCGGCAACCCGCTAGCCTGCAGCGCAGCACTGGCGGTGCTGGAAACATTGACCCACAGCACCCTGATCGCCGATGCACAAAGCAAAGGCGAGCAAATTTGCCAACGCTTTAAAGATGTGTTTGCCGGCAACCCGCACATTGTCGACATTCGCCATAAAGGCTTGATGATAGGTATAGAACTAGATCGGCCTTGCGGCGAATTGGTGGGCAAAGCTTTGGCACAAGGCTTGTTGATCAACGTGACCGCCGACAGCACCATACGTTTATTGCCGCCGCTGATTATCGACCAGGCGCAAATACTATCGCTGACCGAGACTTTGGCAGCACTCATCCAGGAATTTAGCAGACAATAATCATGCAACCCAGACACTTCATCAGTCTGCTGGATTTGACCAGCGCCGAGTTACATACCTTGATTCAACGGGCGATTCAGCTCAAAACGCATCGCGACCCGAACTATCAACCCCTAAAAGGCAAAGTTCTGGCGATGATTTTTGAAAAATCCTCGACCCGTACCCGCATCTCCTTCGAAGCCGGCATGGCCCAGTTTGGCGGCAGTGCCTTGTTTCTATCACCGCGTGACACTCAACTTGGCCGTGGCGAGCCTTTGGAAGACAGCGCCAGAGTTATTTCGAGCATGGTGGACTGCATCATGCTGCGGACCAACAATCACGAGACGGTAACCACCTTTGCCAAGTACTCTCGGGTACCCGTGATCAATGGCCTAACCGATTTATTGCATCCCTGTCAGTTGCTGGCGGATATGCAAACCTACTTTGAATTGCGCGGCGACATTGCGGGCAAAACAGTGGCCTGGATCGGGGACGGCAACAATATGTGTCATTCCTATATCAATGCGGCTCGCCAATTCGACTTTAAATTAAACATAGCCTGCCCTATCGATTATCGTCCTCTACAAACTATCGTCGATGCCGCCGGACACCGAGTGGCGTTTTTCAATACGCCGGAGCAAGCCGCGCAGCAAGCGGATTTAGTGGTAACTGATGTGTGGGCCAGCATGGGCCAGGAAGAAGAACAGAAAAAACGCGAATTTGTGTTCAAAGATTTTCAAGTGAACCGCCAAACCATGGCCGCAGCCAATTCTGATGCCCTGTTTATGCATTGCCTACCGGCGCATCGCGGCGAAGAAGTCACTGCCGAGGTCATCGACGGCCCACAAAGCGTTATATTCCACGAAGCCGAGAACAGACTACACGCCCAGAAAGCCCTACTCGAATTTCTCATCTGCCGATAAGTTCGCTAGAATCGCCGCTTTATTTAAGACGAACGAAGAGTGATACCGTGAAAAAATCTTTTGCCTACATTTTTGCCTGCCTGCTGATTAGCCCGCTTGCCATGGCAAGAACCGCCTACGTCACCGACAAAGTCGAGGTGCCATTACGTAGCGGCGAAAGCGAACGCACCAAAATCGTAAAAATGTTGGAAAATGGCATTCCCGTCAGTGTTTTACAAGAAAGCTCCGAAAACGGCTACACCTACATCCAAACCAATAACGGTGCAGAAGGCTTCATTCTTAGTCGCTACCTGACTGGCGAACCCAGCGCCAGAAATCAGTTGGAAGCCGCCAGTAAAAAGCTCGAAACGTTGCAAGAAGAAAACAAACAACTAAAAGCCGGGCAAGCCAACAGTCAGGAAATTGGCAAAGAACGTGACAAACTCAGCGCCGACCTCAGCGAACTGCAACAAACCGCAGCGAACGCGATACAACTTAAACAGCAACGCGACCAACTACAGGAAACGGTAATTGCTGTCGAACGTGAGCTACAACAACTAAAACGCGAAAATCAGGCGCTAAGCGACAATACCAACCAAGACTGGTTTTTGTACGGCGGCGGTTTGGCTTTATTCGGGGTGTTGTTGGGTTTTATTCTGCCCAAACTTAGCTGGCGTCGTCGCTCCAGTGGCTGGGACAGTTTTTAACTTTAAACGATTTAGCCGCAGGATTGTCCTGAGGTAAATGACGCCTTTCCCGCGGCAGTTTCAGCGCCGCTTTTTGTTTTAAGTTGGAATTAACATGCCTGCATATCGTTCTCATACCACCACTCAAGGCCGCAATATGGCGGGTGCACGCGCGTTGTGGCGCGCCACCGGCATGAAAGACGGTGACTTCGATAAGCCGATTATTGCGGTTGCAAACTCGTTTACTCAGTTCGTGCCTGGTCATGTGCATTTGAAAGATCTGGGGCAACTCGTTGCCCGTCAGATAGAACAAGCGGGCGGCGTGGCCAAAGAATTCAACACGATTGCTGTGGACGACGGCATTGCCATGGGTCACGACGGTATGCTTTATAGCTTGCCTAGCCGCGATCTGATTGCCGACAGCGTCGAATATATGGTCAACGCTCACTGTGCCGACGCGCTGGTGTGTATTTCCAACTGCGACAAAATCACACCCGGCATGTTGATGGCGGCGATGCGTATCAATATCCCGGTGATCTTTGTTTCAGGTGGTCCGATGGAAGCCGGCAAAGTGCGTTTGGCTGAAAGTCCCGAAATCAAAAAACTGGATTTGGTCGATGCGATGGTGATGGCGGCCGACAGCAAAGTCTCTGATGTGGATTTAGCAGCTGTTGAGCGTTCCGCCTGTCCCACCTGCGGATCATGCTCAGGCATGTTCACCGCCAATTCCATGAACTGCCTGACAGAAGCTTTGGGCTTATCCTTACCCGGTAACGGTACGGTACTCGCCACCCACGCCGACCGCGAACAGTTATTCAAACAAGCAGGATGGCGTATCGTCGAACTGGCCAAACAATATTACGAACAAAACGACGAATCGGTGCTGCCGCGTTCGGTCGGCTTCAAAGCGTTTGAAAATGCTATCGCGCTCGACATCGCGATGGGCGGCTCAACCAATACCATTTTGCATTTGCTGGCCATCGCACAGGAAGCCGGTATTGATTTCACACTGGCCGACATCGACCGCATGTCCAAAGTGATACCGCAACTGTGTAAAGTGGCGCCCAACACCGATAAATACCATATCGAAGATGTGCACCGCGCGGGCGGCATCATGGCAATTCTGGCGGAACTGAATCGGGCCGGCAAGTTGCATACCGACGTACCCACCGTGCATGCCAAAACCCTGGGTGAGGCCATCGCGCAATGGGACATTGCCGCGAACCCCAGCGAAGCAGTTGAAACGTTTTACAAAGCCGGGCCGGGCGGAATTCCGACTCAGGTTGCTTTCAGTCAGAACACCCGTTGGCCCAGCCTGGACAAGGACCGCGCCGCAGGCTGTATTCGCTCCATTGAACATGCCTTCAGTTTAGAAGGCGGTTTGGCGGTGCTGCATGGCAATATCGCCCTGGACGGCTGCGTGATCAAAACAGCTGGCGTGGACGACAGCTTGCTGGTGTTTGAAGGCAGCGCCCATGTGGTCGAATCGCAAGACGAAGCCGTCGTGAATATCTTGAACAATAAAGTTCAAGCCGGTGACGTGGTAGTCGTGCGTTACGAAGGCCCGAAAGGCGGACCCGGCATGCAGGAAATGCTGTATCCCACCAGTTATATCAAGTCCAAAGGTCTAGGCAAAGCCTGTGCTTTGTTAACCGATGGGCGATTTTCCGGTGGCACCTCCGGTTTATCCATCGGCCACTGCTCCCCCGAAGCGGCTGCGGGTGGTGCGATTGGCTTGGTACGCAACGGCGACCGCATCCGCATCGATATTCCGAATCGCACCATCAACGTTTTGGTCAGCGACAAAGAACTGGCCCAACGCCGCACGGAGCAGGACCAACTGGGCTGGAAGCCGGTCAAGCCGCGCCCCCGCAAAGTGTCGGTAGCGCTAAAGGCCTACGCCAAGTTTGCCACCTCTGCCGACAAAGGCGCGGTGCGCGATTTGTCGCAGCTTGAAGACGACTGATTTTGCGAGGCGAGGCCACTCCCAAAGCCAATTGAAGTGGAACAAACCCTCGACTCGCAGTCAAAGAGCGTATTAGCAGCGGCCTCGACGAAAAACTTGGCCATCAGATCAGGTGCTGTGCGCTCGGACTCTGCAACAGATAGCGTCGATCAAGTTGGGCGCGCACGCTGAAATCCGTTAAACCCGCTACTTGTGATAAGTCTTTCCAGACAAGCAAAACCTTGTTTGATGTTCGCCCTGACAACCACTAACGTCGACTTGCTGATGAAACGCTTCCTCCTCCAACTGTTCTACATCTGGAAACAAAAGCTAAAAATCTATTTCATAGCCGGCTGGATAGGAGCCGGAATGGGGATATTTTTATTAGCCCCCAGCTACGATTACATCAGTTCGCGCGAGCGCAACGCCGACCCTATTTCATCCATCGAATTCGTACTGAGCCAGTTCACCGAAGTGATGACCGGCCAGATCAATCAGAATAACCTGATCTTGTTTTATGCCGAAATCGGCGCAGTCCTGGGTCTGCTGTCGCTGGGGTTTTATCAGATTCTGCACCGCCGCCTGGTGGACCTGGACGCGCTGAAGACCGAACTGGAAAAGGATTTGCCAACCATCATCCGCCAAGGGGAAGGGCCTTTGCTGGAGTTTAAATCCTCGCTGCGCTGGGATATTCAAGAGCAACGCGTGAATAAGGCGCTGGAAGGCGTGATTATGAAAACGCTGGCCGGATTCTTTAACAGTTCGGTCGGTGGCACTTTATTGATCGGCGTGGCCGACAATGGCGAGATTCTCGGTCTGGATGCCGATTTTCAAACCCTAAAAAAGCCTGACCAGGATGGTTTCGAGCAAACCTTGATAACCGCCGTCTCCACGAATCTCGGTGCCGATTTATGCCCATTGATCCACGTACTATTTCATAAGTTGGCCGACCGCGATGTTTGCCGAGTGATCGTTCCGCCTTCCCATCGGCCAGTATTTTTGACCCAAGGCAACACCCCCAAATTTTTCGTCCGAACCGGCGGCGGCACGCGGGACCTCAACATTCAAGAAGCGCTGGACTATGTGGCCAGCCGCTGGAAAAAGTCCAAGTAGCCAGTGGTTGATTGGGTTTTAAGCCCGGCGAAGTTAAACTAAGCCATTAGCCCCGCCGCAAGCGATTTGTAAATACACTATGGAACATCAATCAACCTTCGTTAATTGGTTCAGAAACTCCTCTCCCTACATCCACGCCCACCGCAATCGCACCTTTGTGATTTTTTTCGGCGGCAATGCAGTGACGGAGCCTGATTTCGATAATCTGATTCACGATTTCGCGTTGCTGAAAAGTCTTGGCGTCCGCCTTGTCTTGGTACACGGTATTCGTCCGCAGATCGACGAACAGGTGACCGAGCACGGCAACACGCCGCAGTTTCACCATCATTTACGCATCACCGACGCCACAACACTGCAATATGTGAAGCAAGCGGCCGGACTGGTGCGGGTGGAAATTGAAGCCCTGTTATCGATGGGCGTGTCCGGTTCGCCAATGGCCGGCGCCAAAATCCGCGTCGCGTCCGGCAATTTCGTGACCGCCAAACCCTTAGGCGTGTTGGACGGTATCGACTATTGCCACACCGGTACCGTGCGGCGCATCGACGCCCAAGCCATTCATCAGCAGCTTGATCAGCAGAATGTGGTGTTGATTTCACCCGTTGGTTACTCGCCCAGCGGCGAAGTGTTCAACTTGTCAGCCGAGGAAGTCGCCACCGAAGTAGCCATCGCCCTGCAAGCCGAAAAGTTGATTTTATTGACCGAACAAAACTGCGTATCCCCTGACGATAACCAGCCGATCCAACAGCTCACAACGGCTCAAGTCTCGGCACTCTTGCAAAACACACCAACGTTGCCGGACGAAGTCGCCCGCTCGCTGCACGCCGCGATGCAAAGCTGCGAAAAAGGCGTACAGCGCGCGCACTTGATCAATCGGCATGTAGATGGCGCCCTGCTCCTGGAGCTGTTTACCCGCGACGGTATCGGCACGCTGATCAGCTCTAACGCGTTCGAAACCGTTAGGCCAGCATCATTGGACGACATCGGCGGCATTATGGAATTGATCAAACCGCTGGAACAGCAAGGTATTTTAGTCAAACGGTCGCGGGAAAAGCTGGAAATGGAAATCGGCGACTACATCGTCATTGAGCGCGACGGCCTGATCATCGGCTGCACGGCGTTTCATCCGATGGACGACGGAAATAGTGCGGAAATTGCCTGTCTGGCTGTGCATGCCGATTATCAAAAAGGCGCGCGCGGAAACAGCTTATTGGACTATCTCGGCAATAAAGCCAAATCCGAGCATATTCAGCGCCTATTCGTGCGCTCCACGCAAACCGTGCATTGGTTCGTCGAACGCGGTTTTACACCCTGCGAAATCGACGCTTTGCCGGAGCCTATGAAAAGCGCTTACAACTATCAGCGTAATTCCAAGGTATTGTATAAAGACGTTTAACATAACCCTCCACCCATTCTCAGCTCGCGGAATATAGGATGCTCGAAAAACAGGATTTTCTTACGGTCGTAAAAAACACGCCCTTAGTCTCTATCGATTTAATTGTGCGTTCCAGCAAGGACGAAATATTGATGGGGTTGCGGGTGAATGAACCGGCGGCAGGCTATTGGTTCGTACCCGGCGGCAGAATTTTTAAATCCGAAACCCTGGAAGATGCGTTTCAAAGAATCACTGAAACCGAATTGGGCATTGCCTATAGCATGGAAAGTGCTGATTTACTCGGTGCTTTCACCCATCTGTATGAGACTAATTTTGCCAAACAGCCTGGTATCGGCACCCATTACGTGGTTTTAGGCTATCAATTGCAGCTGGATATCGATATTAATCAGTTACCGGCACAACAACACTCTAATTACCGCTGGTTTGGCAAATATGCAGATTTAAGTGAAGTTCATCCTAACAGCCAAGCCTACTATCCGTATCTGCGTTGAACTATGCCCGCGCTTAAAATCTTGCAGCTGACAGATCTGCACATACTGCCGCAGGCCGGCGACAAAATGCTGGGTATCGATACCGAAGAATATTTCCAAAAAACCCTAGCCCACGCGCACGCCAAGCATGGTCAATTCGACCTTATTTTGTTAACCGGCGATTTAGGCCAAGATCCGACCGCCGATTCCTACCGGCGAATTTTCCGGCATCTGCAAACTTATCAGACACCTTGTCTATGTTTGCCGGGTAATCATGACGATTTGGAACTGATGGAAGCTGAACTGCATTCGGATTTCGTCAGCTGTCGCAAACACCTTTTGCTGCAAAATTGGCAGATTATTGCTATAAACAGTCAAAAATGCGGCAGTCCGGTCGGACTTGTGTCTCAAGAAGAATTGGCGTTTTTGGCTCAAACACTAAGAACTCATAAGATGCCGGCCCTAGTGGCGATTCATCATCATTGTGTTTTGAGCCAAAGCTCTTGGATGGACACCATGCGAATTGAAAACGGCGAGGAATTGCTGGCTTTAGCGGAAAGCTTTCCGCAGGTTAAAGCCATCACTTGCGGACATTTACATCAGGAACTGCAGACCACTCATAAACACATAGCCCTATTCGCTACCCCGGCCAGCTGTTTTCAGTTTAAACCATTGGCGACTGAGTTTGCACTAGACATGTTGCCGCCTGGCTATCGGATATTCGAATTGTTCGATGAAGGTGAATTGCAATCCAGTTGCTACCGACTACCGATCAGCATGCACGATTTACAAACTAACGTACACGGTTACTAGCCGAACGCCAGTCTTCCGGATAAGTAACTTTCAGCATTGATGCCTACCTCATTGGCAATCAGCAAGGCACCCAGTTCGTCCATCGCTTTGCGATAAACCCGGCGCTTGAAGTAAACCACGTCCTTCAAAGGGTACCAATATTCCACCCATTTCCAGTTATCGAATTCCTGCTTGTGGCCACAATCGAAACGCACCATCGATTCATCAGTCGTTAGACGCAAAATAAACCAAATCTGTTTCTGGCCAATGCACAACGGCGTGGAATTTTTGCGGACGTACCTGTCGGGCAACTTATAGCGCAACCAGTAACGGGTGCGACCCAGCAATTGTACGTGTTCCGCACGCAGGCCGGTTTCCTCCCACAACTCCCGATACATCGCGGTTTCCGGATCCTCGTCGCCGTCGATTCCGCCCTGCGGAAACTGCCACGAATTAGCGCCTTTGCGCTTGGCCCAAAACACACGACCCTCGTCATTGCAAAGGATAATGCCGACATTAGGCCGGTATCCTTTCGAGTCTATCATGTAAAAACCTGTATTATTTGCCGCCCTGTTGCTAATGCCTGAATGTTAAAATTAACAACGGCACGGCCATTAAAATTAATGGTGCAATTGTTCCACAAATAACCGGCGGACGCCACAGGCCGCTACTTTTTTCTTTATGACGACGGATTTGCCGTGAGCTTAGCGATTTTTGATCTGGATAACACGCTGATCGCCGATGACAGCGACTTTTTATGGGGGCAATTTCTAGTCGACCGAAACATCGTCGACAAAGCCCGGTACGAGCAGGCGAATAAGAAATTCTATGAAGACTACAAACAAGGCACGCTGGACATCGTCGAATTTTTGCATTTCTCGCTGGCACCGCTGGCCCAACACGATGCAGAGCAACTCTATCGCTGGCGCGCGGAATTCGTCGAAACGCTGATCAAACCCATCATGCTCGAAGCTGCGCGGGCTTTGGTGGAAAAACATCGCGCCGCTGGCGATACTTTGCTGGTAATTACCGCCACCAATCGTTTTGTTACCGAGCCTATCGTAAAGCTTTACGGTATCGACAACCTGTTGGCTACCACGCCGGAATTCGTCGATGGTCGCTACACCGGCAAATTCAATGGTACCCCCTGCTTCCAGCAGGGAAAAGTAGAATTGCTAAAAGGCTGGCTGTCCGATTCCACTGAAACGCTGGATGGGAGCTGGTTCTACAGCGACTCCCATAACGATTTGCCCTTATTGAGCTTGGTTGATCAACCGGTAGCGGTCGATCCTGACGAAAAATTGCTGGCAGCTGCCAAGCAAGCCAACTGGCCGATTATCAGCTTGAGGCCTTAGACGCTGCAGGCAAAGCTGACGGGGTACGGCATATTGACTGCCAGATAATATTGAATCGCTTTTATTTTTTCTGTATAAAGAATACCTGTTTGTCAGCTTCCTTGAATATCTTCAGCGGAATATGTCCGGCCTGATCCATATAGACGCCAAAATCAAGATGGGCAGCCGGGTCGGTAGCGATAACTTTGACTACCCTGCCGCTTTCCACTTCCATAATCGCCTTCTTTAAACGCAGCAACGGTAACGGACATTGCAATCCGCTGGCATCGACTTCAAAATCAAACTCGATCATATTAGTGCTCACTCAACTGCTCGGTAGACAGGGCTTATAATAACACCAACCCCAGACCACGAAAATCAAGCACCATGGATTACTTCCCGCTTTTTTTAAAACTAAAAGACCAGCCATGCCTGGTTATCGGCGCTGGCGAAATCGCCTCGCGTAAAATCGAGCTATTGGCCAAAACCGGGGCGCGGATTACGGTGGTGGCGCTCGAGATTGGTGCCAGCGTCGCGGAAATGGCGCAAAACCATTTAGTGCTTATCCAACAAAAAGCCTTTGCCGCCGAGGACGTGACAGGTATGCGCGTGGTCATATCCGCCACCAACAATAGAATGGTTAATGAAACGGTTGCTCAGGCTGCGACAGCTGCCAATATTCCGGTGAATGTGGTAGACAACCCGGATTTGTGCAGTTTTATCTTTCCAGCGATTGTCGATCGCTCACCATTAATCGTCGCGGTGTCTTCAGGCGGCGTATCGCCGGTGCTGGCGCGTATACTGCGCTCAAAGGTAGAAAGCGCCATTCCCGGCGCGTTCGGGCTGCTAGCGCAGTTTGCAGAAGATTTTCGGGCATTGGTTAAGGAACGGCTAAAGGAGCCCAACCGCCGCAGAGTATTCTGGGAAGACGCCCTGCAGGGACATATCGCCGAATTGGTGTTTTCGGGTCGACGCGAGCAAGCAGCAAACGAATTACAAGCCAAACTCGAGGCAGCAGAGCAAACGCAAAATCGGGGTGAAGTCTATTTGATAGGCGCCGGCCCGGGTGATCCGGACTTACTGACCTTTCGAGCTTTGCGATTAATGCAACAAGCGGATGAGATTGTCTACGACAGACTGGTTTCGCAGGAAATATTGGAGATGGCGCGCCGCGACGCCGAAAAAATCTACGTGGGCAAACAACGCAGCAATCACAGTCTGCCCCAAGAGTCGATCAACGAGCTACTCGCTAATCTGGCTTTATCGGGGAAACGCGTCGCACGCCTGAAAGGCGGTGACCCGTTTATTTTTGGCCGAGGTGGCGAGGAAATAGAAACACTGATGCAACAAGGCATTCAGTTCCAGGTCGTGCCCGGAATCACCGCCGCAGCGGGCTGCGCTAGCTATGCAGGCATCCCGCTTACGCATCGCGATCATGCCCAGTCTTGCACCTTTGTCACCGGCCACTTAAAAGACGGCAATATCAATCTGAATTGGCGCCAATTAGCCTCGCCGAATCAAACCGTCGTTATTTACATGGGCCTTGTCGGCCTGGAGACGATCTGTCGCTCTTTAATCGAGCACGGCTGCCCGGCCGATCAACCGACAGCGCTGATTCAGCAAGGCACGACCCGCCATCAACGGGTCATTACCGGCACCTTGGGCGATATGCCTAAGCGCGTCGAAGCGGCGGACATTAAACCACCAACCTTGATCATAGTGGGCACGGTGGTACGCCTGCGTAAACAGTTAGAATGGTTTCAACCCTGCCAAAACTAAGTAGAGGTGAATTTTTCCCTAATTCAGACGATGTTAAGTTTCAGCTGGAAAAATCAGCCTGCAAACTCGGTAAAGACGCGAGCGACAGAGAAAATCGATTGAATTTTTCGCTAAAGTTCCCTATCCTTTATCCGCTTAATTTCCCAATGAACTGCTTATCTACATAACAATATGCAGTTCTTTTTTTAAACACAACGAGAGAATCACATGAAAAAATCATTCGGTTTATTAGTAGGTGCCGCTTTGATCGCTATCAGCGGTCAAGTTGCAGCTAACGAAGCGGAAGAAATCGGCGCGAAAATTTATGAGCGTGCTTTCGGTCGTGGCTGCGGCGCTTGCCATGATATCGCCTCCAACCCGCAATTATCTGCTTTGATCAGCGCTGGTAAACTGCCTAAAGACCAATTTGCCAAAGTATTGAAAGAAGGCAAAAATGGCATGCCAAAAGCCGTTGCAGCCATCATGGAAGTTGGTCCTGTGAAAAAAGCAGGCTACACCGAAGACCAAGCTATTGATGCAGTTTACGAATATTTGAAAAAATAAGCGTAGCCATTCAGGCAAACAAAAAGCCGCTATCCTCACGGATAGCGGCTTTTTTATGTATTTAACAAAACGTCGAATTAGTCTTGCTTACTAAGATAAGCCTGCTGGCTAGCTTGGTGGCTTAAGCGGTAACGGTTACGCAGCCAAACCCCGGCAATCGCGGCAATCATCAGTCCGCAGGACACGAAGGTCAGATAGACTAAGTCCTTAATATCGTTTAATTCTTTTATCAGTACTTGATTGACAGCCGCCCCCTCCATCCTAGCCGGAGAGTCGACAGAATACGTCGTTAGTATTTTCACATCGCCCTTCAAATCCTGAATGGTATCCAAGGATTCTGCGACGCTGCCCTTTTTGATATTTTCTTCCAGTGCTCGCAACTTGCTGTCTATCGAACCGCTTAACAATCCGAACAACTGTCCTTTCAATGCGCTTATTTCGGCGGATAAAACTGGATTATGGGTAGCATAAGCAGTCGATACCACTTGGTGCTTTTGGATTTCGGTCAACAAATTTTGTTTAGGCAGTAGAACAAAACCCAACAAAAAAACCGCAGCCATCAACGCCAGAACGAGCATTAACAAAAAGCGATTGGCCTTCATCAGCGCCTGATGCTGATGGGCACGCAGATAGACTATCTCATGCTTATCGGTCTTGACATCATCCAGATTAATCTCAGGCATATCGCTCATTATTCTTTTAGTGTTGCTAATCGGGAAGCTCTATTGGCATTCCCGATAGCATGCTGCCGCCAAAACAGCGCCGTACGCACAAAGGAAATACACCAGCGCATTATACAAGCTAAATCGAAAATGTCCTGATTTATACAGTGCCCTAATAACGACCTTTTTTAGCAGCAATCCGCATTCTTAAGGCATTCAGTTTGATAAAACCTTCGGCGTCTTTTTGGTTGTAAGCGCCGCCGTCTTCTTCAAAAGTCGCGATATTTTCATCGAACAGACTGTTGGTCTCAGAGGCACGACCCACCACAATCACATTACCTTTGTACAATTTAACCCGGACCTTGCCGTTAACATTGACCTGCGAGGCATCGATCATAGTTTGCAACATCGCCCGCTCCGGACTCCACCAGTAGCCGTTATAAATCAACGAGGCATAACGCGGCATCAACTCGTCTTTCAAATGGGCTACTTCCCGGTCCAGCGTCAACGACTCAATCGCCCGATGCGCCTTCATCATCACAGTACCTGCTGGGGTTTCATAGCAACCTCTGGACTTCATGCCGACATAACGGTTCTCGACGATATCCAGACGCCCAACGCCGTTGGCGCCGGCGATTTTGTTTAATTTTTCCATCACTTGATGCGGCGTGTGCGGCACATCGTCGATGGCGACAATATCGCCATTCTGATAGGTCAGTTCGATATAAGTCGCTTGATCAGGGGCATTTTCCGGCGAAACTGTCCAGCGCCACATATCTTCCTCCGGCTCCGTCCAAGGATTTTCCAAGATTCGGCCCTCGTAAGAAATGTGCAGCGAGTTGGCATCCATGGAATAAGGCGAAGTTTTGCCCTTTTTCATTTCCACGGAGATCCCGTGTTGTTCAGCATAATCCAGCAGCTTCTGCCGAGAATTTAAATCCCATTCACGCCAAGGGGCGATGATTTTAATATCCGGGCGCAAAGCATAGGCGCCCAATTCAAAGCGCACTTGGTCATTACCTTTGCCGGTAGCACCATGAGAGACCGCGTCGGCGCCAGTTTCGTTGGCGATTTCAATCAGGCGCTTGGCAATTAACGGTCTGGCAATCGAGGTGCCGAGTAAATACTCGCCCTCGTAAATGGTATTGGCGCGAAACATCGGAAACACGAAATCACGGGCGAACTCTTCGCGCAAATCGTCGATATAAATTTCCTTGATGCCTGCGGCGGTGGCTTTTGCCCTGGCAGGATCCAATTCTTCACCCTGACCGATGTCGGCGGTAAATGTCACAACTTCACAGTCATACACATCTTGCAGCCATTTCAAGATAACCGAAGTATCCAAACCACCGGAATAGGCCAATACCACTTTTTTAATATCCGACATAATGCGTTTCACACCCTTTTACAAATTAAAAAACTGGCCGATTATAACGGAAAAAACCGCGTACATCCTCGTAACCCAGTGCTAGTGTTTGGCAAAATCACAAGCTTTGTGCCAGCAAAGCCGCCACTTTAGCTGTCGCGCCTTGATTCTTCTGCACAAACTGGCTGGCGTTGCCGACTAAGCTAGTTCTTAAGTGTTCATCTTTATACAAATGCATAACAGCCTCCCTTAGCGAGAAGCTATCGACACACTGTATTGCCCCTTCCGCGGCTAAGAGCCCCTGGGCAATTTCCTGGAAATTAAACATTTCCGGGCCAAACAACACCGGCACGCCAATCGCTGCCGGCTCCAACACGTTGTGACCGCCCACCGGCACCAGGCTGCCACCGACAAAAGCCAGATCAGCGGCCGCGTACAGCATTTTTAACTCGCCGATACTATTGGCAATATAAACATCGGTTTGCTCAATACAAGCCTGTTGTTCGCTGCGCATAACTACTGTCAGGCCTCGCTGCTCACAAAGCACTTTAACTGTTTTGAAACGCTCTGGATGGCGCGGCACAATCAACAAGAGCAATTGCGGAATGAGGGCCTTCAAAGCGGGATAGATATCTAAAACAACCTCTTCTTCGCCTTGATGGGTACTGGCTATAATCCAAACCCAGCGCTGCGCAAACAATCTTTGCTTGAGTTGCAGCCCTTCTCGGACTGTGTCGAGGTCGATGGACATATCAAACTTGATATTCCCCAATACCTGCAATTGTGCCGATTCAGCACCTATATCGATAAACCGCACACTATCTTCCATCGTTTGCACGGCAATAGTTTTCACGCAAGCTAGCGCCGGTTTAAGCAATAGTGGGATTTTTCGATAAGAACGTGCAGACCGCTCGGACAGTCGGGCGTTAATCACGAATAAGGGAATTGCACGAGCGGCGCAAGCGGCGAATAAATTCGGCCAAATCTCTTTTTCCATGATGACTCCCAGCCGGGGCCGGAAATGCTTCAGGAAACGCTCGACAATAAAAGGTAAATCATAAGGCAAATAAACATGTTCGACTTGATCGGCCAGCACTGCTCGTACACGCGCTGAACCGGTGGGCGTAGTCGTGGTGACCAAAATCGGTATGTCAGGATAATTTGCCTGCAATAGCTTAATCAAGGGAAATGACGCTTCCGCCTCGCCCACCGAGACGGCATGCACCCAGAGCACATTGCGCTGGGAATCAGCAGAATACACACCCAAACGCTCCCGCCAGCGCAGCCGATAGGCCGGTGCTTTTATACCGCGCCAGTAAAGCCTGAGCAAAACCCAAGGCAAAATTAGACAAAAAACCAGCGTATAAAGTTGACGCATCAACTGTTACAGCCAATAAATGGACGATAAAACAAGGTGTTTCAACGCCGTCGTTGTATTAATTAACATCGCTCTTCCCGCAAAATACTGGAAAGTATATCAAAGGGTGTGCTTAAACTTTAAGGGCGAAAGAGAGAACGCTCTGCAGACGATATGCTCACGCTAAGGGTAGAAAAGGCGGCCAGTTGACGGCAGCCCCTCAATCAACGATGCCATCCCTGGCAAATCAGCTTGGTTGATTGAAAAACCACATCCTAACACCACAAATCTACAGATTTGCAGCGACATCTTCGAAACTAAGCGGCTACCGCCGCTTTACGCCGACCGCCAAAACCGATCAAGCCGGCCATCGCGCTACCAAATAACCAAACAGCGCCTGGGACCGGAACTGCTTGAACAGTCAGGGCATAGTCAGAGACGTTTGCGGCCCAAGTACCAACCCCATTACCGCCTAGCGCCACAGTATAGACTTGACCGGCATTCGCAAAAAACTCAATGTAGTTTGTAGCGTCTACAGTAGCGTCGTATTTTTTAAATACCAAACCATTATTAGCACCCCACTGCGCGGTGCTATCGTAGTTTACGACTTGGGCAGCGTTGCAGCCTGGACCAACTGTTGGGCAGTTCCAACGCCCGTGATGACTATAAGTCGTTGCCGCGCTCATCCCTTCATAAATGGTGACCCCGAAGTTGTCGTTTGGCAAGCCAGGATCAGAAGGTGTGCCAACTCGGCTTATGTTTATGCGCACTAAAGTGCTGAAATCCGCTTTGATCAAACCTAAATCGGTTTGGTGCTTCCAGCCTGTGCCATTAACATCCCGCCAAGCGCCGGCACCGGTATCAATTTCAACTTGCGCGCCATTATACGCAGCTGCAGCTGCAGCTTCGGAAACGGTAAGTACGTCTGAATCATGGATTGCTGCCGCCCAGTTCAAATGTGTTGCCCCGCTGTATCCGAAAGGTAGAGCCCCGCCAGCAGTGCCCAACCATGGCGTATAGGTTCCGGTCGCATAACCAGGGTTACCCTGACCATTCCAAACCCAGCCATCAGTGCCGCCGACTTGGTCGGTCGCAAGAGCGGTGTTATACATTACATGTGCCGAAGTATTACTGGCACTCGCAGAAAGAGCCAAACCAGCAACAGCCAGGGAAACCGCCTTAGCCAATTTTGTTTTCATCATACGTTTTTACCTTAAATCTTAAGTTAGGGAAGACAGCACCTTGGGTTTCAGACTTAGCAACGGGCTTGCAAGTCATCCCATGTAGGTGCATACCCCTATAAGGTAATCCCTATGCCATTTATAAAACGTACTAATTACAAAGAATTAGAATTTACTTATTCTTGAGGCGCAATCAAAATCCGTGATTTAGCTCACAAAAAACAGGTGAAATAACATAATTTAGATTCCCCGGCACTCAGCGTAAGTCGAGTTAGTCTGTGATCGAGAAGAGATTTTGCAAGCGCAATCTTCCCCATTAAGGAACCCCTGCCTATGCGCACGACGCTTAACCCTAGCAGGTTTTGCTCCCTACTCACATAACGCACGTCGAAAGAGTGAATTGATAAATGCAAAAGGGTTGCCAAGCGAATGGCAGCTAGCGTCCCAAGCTACGCTCCAAGTCCAGTAATAGCTGGGTAGTCTGCAATACGGTATCCGGATTCAAACTCATAGAATCGATACCGATCTCAACCAGATATTCGGCCATTTCCGGATAATCGGACGGCGCTTGACCGCACAACCCCGAATGGCGACCATTGCGCCGCGCGCCCTCAACAGCCCACTTGATCATAGTCTTGACACCCAGGTCCCGCTCATCAAAGTCGTTGGCAACGATTTCCGAATCGCGATCTACCCCTAAGGTTAATTGGGTCAAGTCGTTGGAGCCAATCGAAAAACCGTCGAACAATTTCGCGAATTCGTCGATCAGGATGACGTTGTTCGGTATTTCGCACATCACATAAATTTCCAGACCATCTTCGCCGCGCTTTAAACCCAACTCTGCCATGTAAGCCAATACTTTCTCAGCTTCCTCTATCCGCCGACAAAACGGGAGCATCAACACCACGTTCTTCAGACCCATCTGTTCACGCACCCGCTTCATTGCCGCGCATTCTAAGGCAAACCCCTCGGCATAAGCCGGATGCACATAGCGGGAGGCGCCGCGAAAACCGATCATCGGATTGGCCTCGTCGCGCTCGAACCAGCGCCCGCCCAACAAGGTCGCGTACTCGTTGGTTTTAAAATCCGACATCCGCACGACCACCGGTTTGGGATAAAACGCCGCCGCTATGGTGCCAACCCCTTCCGCCAAGCGTTGAATGAAAAACTCTTCCGGCTCGGCATAGCCTTCGGTCAAACGCTTTAGTTGCTCCAGTTCACTGGCGTCCGCGACTTTTTCCGGATGGATCAAGGCCATCGGGTGAGCCTTGATGTATTCGGTAATAATAAATTCCATCCGCGCCAAACCGACGCCATCATTGGGCAGAAAGCTGAGTTTAAATGCCAACTCAGGATTGCCCAGATTGAGCATGATCTTGGTTTTTGGCCGCTGTAATTGCGACAAATCAGTATGCTTCACTTCAAAATCCAGCCGGCCAGCATAGACTTTGCCGACATCGCCTTCCGCACACGATACCGTGACCATACTGCCGCTTGCTATCGCTGCCGTCGCGTTCTCACAACCTATCACAGCCGGCACACCCAGCTCACGAGCAATGATCGCTGCGTGACAGGTTCTGCCACCGCGATTGGTAACAATAGCGGCGGCTGTTTTCATCACCGGCTCCCAATCCGGCGTGGTCATATCGGCCACCAGCACTTCACCCGGTTTGAAACTACCCAGTTTGGCGACATTGTCTATCACCCGCGCCTGACCCACCGCGATCTTGCTGCCGACGGCATGCCCCTTGACGGTGGCTTCGCCTGGTTGTTTGAGTTGGTATTGCTCCAAGACATTGCCGACCTTTTGCGAAGCCACGGTTTCCGGGCGGGCTTGCACGATATAAAACTTACCGTCCAACCCATCCTTAGCCCATTCCATATCCATAGGCCGGCCATAATGGCGCTCGATTTTCAGCGCGTAATCGGCCAGTTGCAGCACTTCGCTGTCATCGATACAAAATTGCCGGCGCTCTCGAGTTGACGTGGCGACATTGCGAATCGGTTCGCGGGTACGGCCGTCGCTATAAATCATCTTGATTTTTTTCGCACCTAGCGTGCGCCTTAATACCGCCCGATAGCCTTGGGCAAAGGTGGGTTTATGCACGTAAAATTCGTCGGGATCGACCGCGCCCTGCACCACGTTTTCGCCCAATCCATAGGCGCCGGTGATAAACACCGCGTCGCTAAAGCCTGACTCGGTATCCAGGGAGAACATCACGCCGCTGGCCGCCAAATCGGAACGTACCATTTTCATCACGCCAATCGACAAACCAATTTTGAAATGATCAAAGCCTTGATCAAGCCGGTAATGAATTGCCCGGTCGGTAAACAAACTGGCGAAACAGCGTTTGCAGGCATCGAGCAAAGCTTGGCCGCCGCGAATATTTAAATAGGTATCCTGTTGACCGGCAAAACTGGCGGTAGGCAAATCCTCGGCAGTGGCGGAACTGCGCACCGCGACGGTTAAATCGTCTTGATATTGTTGTTGCAATTGTCCGAAAGCATCCAATATTTGCTGCTGCAAATCGGCGGGTAAGGGCGCGGCAAACACCAGATCCCGCGCCTGTTGCGCGCGGCGGGCCAACTCTGCGACGTCGTCGACATCGACATTATCCAGCAACCCGTGCAAATGCGGCCAAGCGTCGGCCTGATCGAGCATGTAACGATAGGCTTCGGCGGTAATGGCAAAACCGTTGGGGACAATCACACCCTCCGAGGCCAACTCGCGATACATCTCACCGAGAGAGGCATTTTTACCGCCGACCAGCGGAATGTCGTTAATGGTGAGTTCAGAAAACCAGCGGATGTATTGATTTTGCTCCGACATGATGCGCTCCTTGGCTGTTGTTATGCTTATAACCGTAAGCATACGCCGTTCAGAGCAATCGGCAAGCGCTTCGTCTGACTAGAGAGAGCCCCCGTTCAAAGGCTGACGAGCTGACTCGACGCGATTACGCCCGGCATCCTTCGCTGCATACAGGGCTTTATCTGCAGCCCCTATCAATGCCGCCGAGGAAACACCGCTTGCCGGGTATGTGGCCACACCAAAAGATGCGGTAACGGCAATGGTTCTGTCCGAAACAACTATGGGTTGTGCCGCCAGGGCCGAACGTATCAATTCGGCCCGCTCACTGGCTGTTTGTTGCGAGGTGTCCGGCAACACCAGAAAAAACTCTTCGCCGCCATAGCGGCAATCCAAATCGCTAGCGCGCGCATGACGCTTTAGAATGTCGGCGAATACTTTCAAGACTGCATCGCCGGCCTGATGTCCGTAACAATCGTTGATCATTTTAAAATGATCCAGATCGCTCATCACCACACTCACCTCATAGCCTTGTCGTTCCGCCAGAAGCAATTCACGTTCCAAATTTTCGTTAAGGAACAGTCGGTTATATAGGCCGGTTAAAGGATCGTGAATCGCCTGGAATTGGAGCTGCTCGTGCAAGGCTTTGACTTGCCGCTCGGACCGCAAGCGTTCGCTAATATCCGCCAACACCGCGATCACAGCAGGTTTGCCGCCAATGTCGATTGCCGGACTACCTGATACTTCTACAGTAATCAACTGACCATTTCTGCGATAGGCATTGGCGATAAAATTAATTTTGGCAAGATCCTTGTTTAAGGCTTTCTGCATTGCTTCACGCAGGGCAGGCTGATCCACATCGCTGATAAGTTCCATCATGCCCATATTCAAGAGGTGATCGACCTCGTAATCGAAGATTTCCGCAAACTTAGGATTAACGTAATGAAAACGGTCTTCGATAATCATGGTTATGCCAACCAAGGATTGATCCAGAACCCGGTGAAACTTTTCCTCGGCCTCTTGCAACGCCCGATTGATTTTCTCGTTCTCCCGCAACGCCGCTTCCAACTCCTTTGTCCGAGCCCGTACCAAATTCTCCAGCATAATCGTGGTTTGAAATTGATCAAAATCCGAACAATGCTGGCTAGAACTGTGCTCCACTCGATTCATCAAGGCTTCTACAACCTTATTCAGGCGAACGATTTCCGCCCTTAATTCGCTCTCTATATCGAGTGTATCTGTGTCAATCATCCTCTATACACCTGTCAACTATACCAATGGCAACAGCAGCAAACGTCTGATTGACGTGCACGCCGCGAAACTGCTCGCCATACGTATTGAAACCTATCACATTGTTATCACTCAGTATTTTTTCTGCTTGCGCCGTCAACCCGCGTTGTACCAACTCAAGCTTTCTAAGTATGCAATCGCAAGCTAGCGTGACCTGCGGCTGACCGATCTCTGCCCGAACTTCGGCGAACGCCTGCTGTAGACTTTCGATAGGATCTACCCCACGCGCGACTCTCAACACCAAGCCTTCCTCGATAGCGCAGTAAAAAGTCAGGCTTTGATCGGCATTTGCACTGCGAATAGCCCGCACATAAAAACTACCATCGATAGCCACCACGACCGGCGCTGCGGCAAAATGCGCGGGGCTCAACGCTTCGACCGGAACCCCAATGAGTCTGGCGTATTCCGGGGCCGCCGGTAGCCCGTTAATTTCATGTACGATGCGCCGCCTGGAATCCGCGTGTGTGACCACCAATCTTTCCGCAGTCGGTACAAAATGTTGGGCTTTGAAGATTTTAAAAGGTAACGACGTATGCATCAGCAATAACGCGGCACTGTCGGTATGAAAGTCGCCATCGAAGTAGACGTATGTTTTATGGAACTGCAAGTCGTCCGCCGCCGAACCGCCGATCATGGCGATATTGCCCAATACGCCTTGTATCGCATGCGTGACCTGCTCTTCGCGCACCGACAAGCCATCGATCAACAAGAAACCGAAGCAATTTTCGGCATTAAGATGCGTGACTTTATCTTGCAAACCATACAATAGTTCGTTCGCAACCACGTGCCCTTCGGAGATACGAAACTGTTCCAAATTACTGATTAGCGCGCTGGTCGCGATAAAATCCGGCGCAGAAAAGCCGACAGCTACCAGGCTTTGTTGAGTGAGCCCTGAGTCGCCTATTTCGCCAGAGGTCGTGCAACCAATCACTTGCATACCTTGAAATCGGTGTCTTATTTCGGACGCCAGCAAAGTTCGGTCGTAACTAGTCGAGCAAAAGAATATAACCAGAGCTGTATCGGCTTGCAGCAAACCTAAAGCAAGTTCTTCAACCGCGTGCTGGGGATCCGATAAAAAAGAATGGGCAATGCGAATTGCCGTGCGGCGACTCATTTGCGTTCTAGGCAGTTATTGTTGACGGAATGGACGGAATGGACGGAATGGACGGAATGGACGGATATTCTACAACCGGGCCTAGACTGTGCTGCAGAAAAAATCCAAAACTGTCCGGATTTACTTACAAATATCATCTTTAGAGATGACAGACATTGACCTTACTAGCCGTTCAACCATTCCATATAAAGTTGTACGCCTTGCTCGACACTTTTGAATTGATGCTGACACCCGGTAGCTCTCAGATTATCGAGGTTAGCTTCGGTGAAGCTTTGATAGCAACCTTTCAGATGCTCGGGAAACGGTATGTATTTGATCTGCCCGCGCTGATGATAACGAATCACCGCGTTAGCGACATCGTTAAACGTCTGGCTACGGCCTGTCCCGCAATTATAGATGCCGGATACCTGGGGATTGTCCAGAAACCAAAGATTAATATCCACCACGTCGCCAACATAAACAAAGTCACGGCGCTGCTCGCCGTTGCCGTAACCGTCGCAACCTTCGAATAAGCGTAATTCATCGGAATCTTTGATCTGATTATTCAAATGAAAGGCAACGCTGGCCATGCTGCCCTTGTGGGCTTCGCGCGGACCATAGACATTGAAATAGCGTAAACCTACTACTTGTGCTGTCAGCTTTTGGTGTCTGCGCAAATATTGGTCGAACTGAAACTTGGAATACCCATAAACGTTCAACGGGCCTTCGTAAGCTAATTTTTCTTTGAAGGTTAAATCGGCACCGTACGTGGCGGCGCTAGAAGCGTATATGAACGGGATTTTGTGGCTTTGGCAATAATGAAACAGGGTTTTACTGTATTCATAATTATTGTCCATCATGTATCGACCGTCCCACTCCGTAGTACTGGAACAGGCACCCTGATGGAATATGGCTTCTATCGCTTCTGCTTGAAAAGCACCTTGCTGCAGTCGTTCCAAAAAGGTGCTTCTATCCAAATAATCCGCAATCTTGCAGTCGACCAAGTTCCGGTATTTGATACCGTTGCTTAAATGGTCGACTACTAAAATATCATCATAACCGCGAGCGTTCAGCCCTAACACCAGATTGCTGCCGATAAAGCCGGCGCCACCGGTTACGATGATCACGAATTTTACTCAGCGACGACTTTGACAGGCAGCGTGATCACAACATCAGTATGCAAATTGATAGCAATGTTGTATTCGCCGATGTTGCGGATGACGCCGTTTGGCAAACGTATTTCGTGTTTCTCGACTTTGATGCCGGCAGCAGTAATAGCATCTGCAATGTTTTGCGTACCGACCGAACCGAATAAGCGGCCTTCGTCACCGGTTTTGTGCGCAATAGACACGTTCAGTTTGCTGAGCGCTTCGCCACGTGCGTTGGCGGCGGCCAATTTTTCAGCAGCTTGCTTTTCCAACTCGGCGCGACGCTCTTCGAACTCTCTGATTTTTTTAGGCGTTGCAGGAACTGCTTTGCCTTGTGGGATCAGATAGTTTCTGCCGTAACCCGCTTTTATGGTTACTTTGTCGCCCAGGTTACCCAGGTTCGCCGTTTTTTCCAGAAGAATGACTTCCATCGTTTTTTACCTCTTAGATCGACTTGATTGTCGAAAAATCGGGAGCTTACGCCCCTTTTGGTTTTAGTTTATTTCGTAAGTCCAGCCAAGTATCGGTCAACCCGCATAAGACAATCACTACCATTACATGCGGGATTAACATCAGTGTGACGTATAAAAATGGCACCATAAACCGGCTGCCTTTCATAACCGAAAACGCCGCGTGCAACACTGCTGTGCCTATCATCGTATAGGTCACCAGGAGCACCAATAACACGTTCCAACACAGTTCAGCAGTCTTGCCGGAAGTAAGCATTGCTAATCCCGCCACGAGCAAGGTCATTAAGGTCAGGTGTACATGCCCTTTCAAGGCCAAGAACTCAGCTCTGAAACCACCCGGGTTGTATAGAGCCGCTTGCCACCATCTGGCCAAAAACAAGCCAAACAGCAAGCCGTAAACACTGCCAGCAGCAGCAACCCCGGTCATAAAATGCGCCAAGAGTTCTGCAGACTGCTTAATTTGCTCCAAGGATACGTCGGTTTTGCCTTCAAGCATCGGCTGCAACATGAAGCTCAGCACTTCCCGCCACAGTTGTACCGGCTGTTCCTGAATCGTATATATCCCCAACACCACCGCAACACCCAACAACACGGCAATTTCAATTGCCAGTGTTAGATAACGGCCCTCGCGCAGTACTATGGAAATCAGCCAAACCGGCAGCCAAAAAGCCAAGCCATACAGCAAGGCATATTGGTAATTACCTATCAATAAGGTACTTAACACGGCGGCTGCGACACATGAGCAAATCAGCACATACAAGCCTTCACTAGCTCCACGCCTCAATGTTACCAATGACACTGCCGCAGAACTTACGATACTTACGGGAGGAAAAAGCAGCGACAGCAAGGCCAAACTGGATGCGACCGTCATGGCCTGCATCCGTCCTTTCATAATGAAAGTGGCCAGAAATTGCACGCGCTATCTCCTCGCGTTAAATCACTTGTGTGCGTCGCAGAACGGCAACAAAGCCAGAAACCGCGCTTGTTTAATTGCGGAAGTCAACTGTCTTTGATATTTCGCACTGGTGCCAGTAATGCGGCTAGGAATGATTTTGCCGGTTTCGGTAACGTACTCGCTCAATAAATCCAGATCTTTATAATCGATTACGATCGCGTCTTCGCCGCTGAAGCGGCAACCTTTTTTGCGTCTAATGTTATTACGTGCCATCACAATTCTCTTGGTTCAATGTTGATTATTCGGAATCCGCTAAAACTTCAGTCCCTTCGACGACTTCTACTTCAGCTTCTTCGGTTTCTTCTTCGACTTCTTCCTTAACGCGACTACCGGCTTTTTGGCCGTCGTTGCCGCTCACAGCAATCGCTGAAGGCTCAGTTACGGCAGCTTTTTGCGCCAAGGTTTGGCTACGCAAAATAGCATCGTTGAATCGAAAACCGCTTTCCAGTTCTTCAAGAGTGGCTTGGTCGCATTCGATATTCATCAACACATAATGTGCTTTGTGAATTTTTTTGATAGGGTAGGCCAAATGTCTACGGCCCCAATCTTCCAAACGGTGAATTTTGCCTGCGGCGTCTTCAACGGTGGATTTATAACGTTCTATCATAGCCGGCACCTGAGCACTTTGGTCAGGGTGGACTAAGAAGACGATTTCATAATGTCGCATGATTTCTCCTTACGGGTTTAAAAGCCTCCCATCCATCTGGACAGTGAAGCAAGGGACGGGGATAAATTCCCCAAAAAGCTGGGCATTATAGAAATAGGCGCTGTTTTTGCAAAGCTATTTTTCAACAGCGCCTATGGAGACTAGGCAAACAGACTTAATAAACCGTTACTGGCAATGGCTCTGCCAGCTTCAATTTCTTCGAGAATAGTGTTGGATGTATCAGTTGCCGCATTATCGGTTTGGCTTTGACCTTGATTATTGCCGCCGCGATTTTGCTCACCCGCCGTTTGAAAGGACTCGCGTCCCGGTCTTTGTTCGGATTGCTGCTGGGACACGTTAACATCGGCCAAATTCAAGTTTTGCCCGCCCAACATTTCACGCAACTTGGGGATAGCAGCCTCTATTGCGTCCCTGACCGCCGCATGTTGGGCGGTAAAGACCACACTGGCTTGATCCTGATTCACATCGATCTTGATTGAAATTGGCCCCAGATGCTCAGGATTAAGTCGTATTTCGGCGGAAGGCACCGCTTGCTTGTGCATCCATAGCAGCTTTTCACCCAAATCGGTGTTCCACTCCGGATGACTCAAATGTTTTTCTATCGCTGGTGCCGGCGCTTGTCCGGCATTATTTATCGATTTGTTTAGTTGCGCGATGTCGGCCGTCACTCTCGACAAGCCAACCTCACCTTCGCTAACGCCGACAACATTCTTCGTAGAATTGCTCTGGTCGCTTTGAAATGCATTGGCCGCGCTGTCCTGCGAAAATTGCTGCGCCGCTCCGTCCTCCGCGGCGAGGGCTTTGGCAAAACCACTCTCGACCGCCAAACCTTTGCGCCCTTCGTCCGCACCATTCAATGCCGACAGGGCTTCTTTTTTGGCATCCATACCTAATAACTCAGGACTGTTTTTAAGGGCCGACATCGCCTCGCTGGTTGCGACCGCTGATTTTAATACTTCATTTAAATTATTGGCGTTATCCACAACCTGCAAAGGCTGAGTCTGCACGCCTGCCAAAAGCCCTGCTTTAGCCGCTCGCTCATCTAAAGTCTCGCTATTTTCCGCCGCGACGTCGGCAAAATTTTCTTGATTCGCAGGCAAAGGCGATAACGGCAGGGTTTGTTGTGTGGTGCCGGCAGCCTCTAGGCCCTGTAGATATTGCAAAACATCCGCCAAGGCTTGCATGGTATCGTCCAGATCAATGTCCTGGCCCACTTTAGTTGCCGTCGGCAAACTCTTGCCGAACAGCGCGGTAAAATCCTGCAGGCTCTGACTACTCAAGGGGTCCGTCCCGATACCGCCAAGCTGCTGCATATTCGCCAAGCCAGCCCCTCCTGCCGCACCGTTGTTTAACAAACTATTCTGTAATTGCGCGAGTTGCTCAAGCAATTTCGCCGAAAATACGCCAGCACCAGCGCTTTCGCTTAACAGGCCCGCAGTCGCCGGGCCGGCACCATCGGCGGAGGATAATAGCGACAACGGATTCGAACCTTGGATATTCATGGCATTTCTCCTGACATTTTTATTTAATCAAGCACTTCCCGTGCCATCCTTTCGTCCTGATCGCGCAGCCCGGTCGTCTTGCTCGGCCTGTTCACGTTTTTGTTCTACTTTCATTTCGTCAACCAAGGCCAAATCGCTGACTTTTTGCAAACTCTTGGTTCGCTGATGCGCGTCTTCCCAACGTTTTCGCGCCCGCTGCACCTCGCGCTGATGGTTGCTTACCGTCTGCTTTTGGCTTTCTATCGCCTGATCGAGCTTGTCGGCAAAAGCCCTGAATTCCATCAGCTGACTAATGTTGATGCCGGCCTGCTGTCTAAGGGCGAATTTAACTTGATAATCCAGCCGATAATTTTCTAGATTGTCGAGTTGCGACGACTGCTCTTGCAGCTTCTGCTGAGCGACGCCCATCGCCTCTAAAGCGTCACGTTCCTGACGCGCGTGCAGATCGATTATGACCTTTAGCCGTTGCGACTTTTTCATTAGCTAGCCAGCAACTGCGCTAACTCATTCAGACTCCTGCTCAAGTCCACCGACTCGTCCATGCTTTGTTGCAAAAAATCCATGATCGCCGGATTCTTTTCGATGGCCTTATCAATCCGCGGATCGGCGCCGGCCCGATAGGCTCCAACGCTGATTAAATCTTTGTTCTGTTGATAGGTGGAATACAAACGCCGTAAATCGCGCGCCATTTGCAGATGTTCCGGCTCGATGATATCCGGCATCACCCGACTGATAGACGCTTCAATATCGATTGCCGGATAGTGTCCAGATTCGGCCAAGGAACGGGACAGCACCACATGGCCGTCGAGCACACCTCGCGCCGCGTCGGCAATGGGATCGTTGGTGTCGTCGCCTTCCGCGAGCACGGTATAAAACGCGGTAATCGAACCGCCACCTTCGTCTCCGTTACCGGCGCGTTCCACCAATTGGGGTAATTTCGCGAATACTGAGGGCGGATAGCCCTTAGTGGCCGGCGGTTCGTCTATCGCCAAAGCAATTTCCCGATACGCCTGCGCATAACGGGTCAAAGAGTCCATCAGTAACAAGACATCCAGGCCTTGATCGCGAAAATACTCGGCGATACTGGTCGCCAGCAGCGCACCATGCACGCGCATTAACGGCGAATCGTCAGCCGGCGAGGCCACTACCACCGCTCGGCGTAAACCTTCTTCACCGAGAATCTTCAGAACAAACTCGTTAACCTCTCGACCCCGTTCACCGACCAAACCCACCACGACCACATCGGCATTGGTAAATTTGGTCATCATCCCCAACAACACGCTTTTGCCGACACCTGTACCGGCAAACAAGCCCATCCGCTGACCACGACCGACGCTGAGTAAGGAATTAATCGCCCTAACGCCGACATCCAAGGCTTCGCGGATCGGCTTGCGACTGAGCGGATTGATGGTTGTGCCAGCCAATGAGACTTTGGCGTCGGTATCCAACGGCCCTTTGCTGTCCAAAGGTCTACCGGCTCCATCGAGTACGCGACCCAATAGGCCAAACCCAACATTGGCAAGGCTATTTTTACCCATCGGAATCACCCGACAGCCTGGCTCCAGGCCATGCGTATCACCCGTGGGCATTAAAAATAAGCGGGAGCCACCAAACCCAACGACTTCACCCGTGATAATTCTGCCGGACTTGGTGATAATTTGGCACAAGGAACCGATTGCAGCGCGACAACCTTCCGCCTCTAAGGTCAAACCCACCATACGCGACAATTTGCCTTCGACCACCAACTCAGGCGGATCGGCAGCCAATCTTTCCCGATACGGCTGCACGCGCGCCAACCACAAATCGGAACGATCAGATCTGGGAATCATCGCGCCATATCCTCACGACGCTCGCCGCCCAGCACTGCAGCTATCACCGCAGCGACACGACTTTCGACACTAGCATCGATTCTGGACACTTCCGTTTCGACAGTGCAACCGCCACGACTCAAGAGTGGGTTTTCCTGCAAGCGCCAGGGCGGCATGTTTTCATCAAGTTTTAACGCAGTACGAACTAAGGCCGCGTCCTCGGGGTGCAAGTTGACGGTCACTTTCTGAGAAGCCAGCGGCAAGGCATTGATTGCCTCTCTGACCACACCAACGATCTCCCCCGGTTCCAACTTTAATTCACGGCGGACTAATTGACTGGCTATGGCAATGGTCAATTTCACCAGTTCCTGCTCGACAGATTCATCGAGTTGTTTGAAAGGTTCGCCAAGGGCTTCCAGCAAACGGGTGAACTCGGCCGCCTGATCTTGCAACAAATGCAGGCTTTCTTCATAGCCTTTATGATGCCCCGCTGTAAACCCTTCCTTTTGTCCTTCCGCATAGCCCTGCTGCTTACCTTGTTCGAAGGCTTCGGCGTAGGCTTGCTTCTGGATTTCCTCAATCTGCTCGGCGGTCAATACTTCGGTCACATCTTCCAGTTCGACCGCTTCGGAGCGCGGATTACTGAAATCCTGCAGATTGGTCCATCTATCCAGAGCTTGCAGCTCGGACTCGGAAAACTTATTACTCTTAGACGAACTCATCGCCACCGCCACTGCCGCCTAAGGCTATTTCACCGGCATCGGACAAGCGTTTGGCTATCGCCAGAATATCTTTTTGCGCAGCTTCAACTTCGCTCAGCCGCGCAGGTGGCGCTGCTTCCAAATCGTCGCGAAGCATTTCTGCCGCGCGCCTGGACATGTTGGCAAAGACTTTGTCACGTAAACCGGCTTCGACACCCCTTAAGGCCAGCAACAATTGATCGGTGGACACTTCGCGCAACAGCGTTTGAATTCCGCGATCATCGACATTAATCAAATCGCCGAACACGAACATTTTATCCTGGATGCGTTGACCCAAATCGGCGTTGGCTTCGTTGATATCTTGCATCATCGGATCGCTGACACCGCTCTCTATAAAGTTGAGAATATTGGCGGCCGCGTCGATACCGCCGATTTGCGAGGATTTTACCCCATCGCTGCCGGTCAGCTGTTTCTCCATGATGTCGTCCAATTCGCGTAATGCCGCTGGCTGCACGCCTTCCAGAGTGGCGATGCGCATTAAAATATCCGAGCGCATGTTTTCCGGCAGCAACGTTAATACGTCGGCGGCCTGATCGGCGTCCAGCAAGGACAAGATAATGGAGATAATTTGCGGATGTTCCAGGCGGATCAAGTCAGCAATGGAACGGGTATCCATCCACTTCAGCTGTTCGATACCTTTGCTGTTGGCACCTAACAAAATGCGATCGATAATGCTGCCGGCTTTATCCGCACCCAGTGCATTAGTCAGCATGTTGCGGATGTATTCGTCGGAATCAAGCCCCAGGCCGGTTTCGTTTTTAATTTCGATAATGAATTCTTCCAGCACCTCGTCAACCATGCCGGAGGTGATCGGGCCGAGCTGCGCCATGTTCGAACCGATCAACTGCACTTCTTTCGGCCCCATATGCTTCAACACCGAGGCGGCTCTATCCTGTCCCACTGCCAATAGCAGCAGCGACGCCCGTTGCGCATGCGTTAATTTGTCTTGATCAGCCATCGTCTTTTAACCAGGTTTTGATCACTTGCGCGACCAATTTAGGATCTTCGTCGATCAGTTTTTGTACGTATTCCAAGCGTTTTTCGTAACTTTGTGGAGCTTCGAGTAACAATAAATCTTCTACGCCAGTGGTAATAGTGCGTACTTCGCCGGTTTCCTCATCGACCGAGACCGCCACAGCCACCGGCTTGCCGCTCTCGTCGAAACGTACTACGCCACCAGTGGCTTCAGCAATTGCTTTGGCCTGTTCGAGCGCCTCTAATTGTTCTTCCTTAGCAATCAAGGTACGCAGACCAGGCCGCAATACCCCTAGAATCAGCAGCAAGACTACGGCAACAGCAGCCAACTGTTTCAGCGCACTGGCAAACCAGGCTTGTTGCCAAATAGGCTCGGAAGGTACTTCTTCCAGTGCATCGGGCAATCTGAACGCAACGTTGGTGACCGTCACCTGATCGCCACGGCTAGTATCGTACCCAACGGCCTGTTTAACCAAATCGCGAAGTTGATTCAGTTCTTCTTGCGAATAAGCCACCAGATTAGCCTTACCGTCGGCTTGCACCACTTTTTTATCATCAACCACCACCGCTACCGACAATCGTCTCAGGGCACCAGTGGCGAGTTTAGTATGGGTGATGGTTTTATCCAGCTCGTAATTGCGGGTGGCGTTTTTATTGGATGAGCCGGAACCGGATTCCGCGGCAGCTTGTTTTTCTTGGCCACTGGCTACTTCCGGTGCGGTACCCGTTGGCGGCGGTTGGTTGGATAATGCACCGGGTACACCTTGTACTTTGGACAAGGAACTGTTTTCCTCCTGGGTTTGCTCACTGCGCAAGGCCGGCAAATCCGGGTTAAACATTTCCTGGGTCTTTTCGGTGACGGTAAAGTCCACGTCAGCGGAAATTTGCGCCCGCATGCCGTCACCGCCAACCAATGGGGTTAGGATGTTTTCGATACGTCCACGCAGGTGTTCTTCTATATTTGTCTTGTATTCGAACTGCTTGCTGGACAAGGACATATCTTCGCCGCCTTCCTTGCTGTTCAACAAGCGACCCTTCTGATCCACAACCGTCACTTGACTGGCTTCCATCAAAGGTACACTGGAAGCGACCAGATGGATAATGGATTCGATTTGTTCTTTTTCCAGGGTACGGCCTTGATACAGCTCCACCACCACCGAGGCACTGGGCTTCTTACGTTCGCGGACAAATACCGACTGCACCGGAACGGCCAACAGCACTTTCGCGGATTTAACGTTTTGAATGGTTTGAATGGTCAGGGCAATTTCGCCTTCCAAGGCCCTTTGAAAACGCATTTGCTCGACATTTTTGCTGGTGCCAAAGCCATTGTCTTTATCCAACAGCTCGTAACCCAAACTCGCACTGCGCGGCAGACCTTGTGCGGCTAATTGCAGTTTCAGTTCCCGAACATTTTCCGTTGGCACCATGATTGCCCCGGATCCGGTTTCGACTTTGTAGTCCACATTCAACTTCGTCAACGCGTCGAGAATTTCTGCGGAATCTTTTTCTGCCACGCCGGAAAACAGTAAATCGTAAGACGGTGCCTGCGACCATAACACCACCGCCAAGCCCATCGCCACGCTGAATGCCAAGCCCAACATAAGAACAAGCTGGCGAAGCATCGGCATTTTGCTTAGGCTTTTCAGGGCGGGATGCATTTTGTCGGCGCTTGCCACACTCAGTTGGCTATTGGCCTCCATCGGTAGATTTCTGTCTAGTTCGCTCATGGCTTATTTTCCAATAACCTACATCGACATACCCATCACGTCCTTATAGGCATCCACCAGTTTATTACGGACCTGGAGCATGGCCTGAAAGGAAACGCTGGCTTTTTGCGAGGCAATCATTACTTCCGCCAAACTGACGTCGCTCTGCCCCATCTCAAACGATTTAGCCATACCGCTGGCGGTTTGCTGGGTATTGTTCACGGCGTCGATGGATTGTTTCAACATGGCGGCGAAATCGCCGGACGTGTCGCTAGGCTGCGGCTTGGCGCCGGCCTCTATGGACATTGCCCGCATCTGTGCGAGCACTTGGTTAACATTCATATCTGACATGATAATGACTCTTTTAGGTTGCCTTGCTTATCACAAGCATTTTTTAAGCCAAGATTTAACCAGGCACCATCACACCGGCTTCCTTCATCCGCGCAATTTTGTAGCGCAGAGTGCGTGGACTGATACCTAGCTTGGCCGCTGTGGTTTTCCGGCTGCCGCTAACGTCGCGTAACATTTGCAAAATAATTTTTTCCTCGGCCGAACGCACGCCGTCTCCCAAGCTGCCTAGCTCGAACTGACTCTCGTGGCTATCGGCTTGCCGAGACTCTGCGGCAAGACTTTGCACCGCAGTGGGCAAACTCGGCAAAACCAACAGGTCTTCCTCAAAAATCAGGTCGTTGGCGCTTATTTGACTCCGGCTCTTCAGGATCAGTGCGCGCTGCACCACATTTTCCAATTCTCTGACATTACCCGGCCAACTGTATTCGGATAACTTGATCATTGCCGTCTCGTCAAAGCTGCAAGCCGGTTTCCCGGCCGGACTATGCTTATTCACCAACTCCTGCGCCAGCGGCAAAATATCGCCGACCCGCTCCCGGAGTGGCGGAATTCTGATCGGAAATACGCTCAATCGAAAATACAAATCTTCGCGAAACCGGCCATCGTGCACGTATTCTTTCAATTTCCGGTTGGTAGTCGCCAAAATTCTGACGTTCAGTGATATCTTTCGGTGACTGCCCAGCCGCTCAACTTCTTTTTCCTGCAAGACTCTCAACAATTTAGCTTGCAGCGAAATATCCATCTCCGAAATTTCGTCCAACAACAAAGTACCGCCCTGCGCCAGTTCGAACTTACCGGGTGCGGATTGAATCGCGCCGGTAAATGCGCCTTTCTCATAACCGAACAACATCGCTTCCAACATATTTTCCGGAATCGCCGCGCAATTGATGGCCTCAAATGGGCCGGCATGATAATGCGAATTCCGATGAATATAGCGGGCTAAAACTTCCTTACCAGTGCCGCTCTCACCCTCCAGCAGCATGGTCACATCGGTTCTTGCTACTTTACTAGCCAGCGCATAAAGCTTTTTCATCCGCTCGTCTGCCACTACGCGCTCGTTGAGCTCCGGGACTTGCAAGGTGACTAACGACGTGACTTTATCCACAAGCAACTCCGCTTCGAAGGGTTTGATCAAGTAATCAGCCGCGCCGGATTGCATGGCTTCCACCGCTTTGGGGATGGTGCCGTAAGCCGTCATTAACAACACCGGCAACTGCTCGAATTTTTGCTGAATGTTCTGCAACAGCTGAAAACCGTCCATCACCGGCATTTGCACATCGCTGACTACCAGTTTCACTGCATATTTAGTCAACTGACTCAGCGCCTCGATACCGTTTTTAGCTGAGATTACCCGATAGCCTTCAATTTCCAAGGTATCGCAGAGCGCCTCACATAAAGCCATGTCGTCTTCGACGATAAGCACATCATACTGTTTCATAATTTTGCTCCTTTTTGGCAGTAACGGCGGATAAGCCCAGGGTGTATTGGCTGATACAAGGCAGATTCAGGATAAATATCGTCCCCTGCCCCTGTGTCGAACGGCACTTGATGCTGCCACCATGCGCACGTGCCACGCTATCGACCACCGCCAAACCGAGGCCGGTGCCGTTGGACTTGGTGGTGTAAAACGGTTCGAATAATTTGGTTTGTTGTGCCGGAGCGATACCCGGCCCGTCATCCGCAACTGTTATGTCGATACTACCTAAATCGCTACGCTGCACAGTCAAAGCAATTTTGCGCGCACCAGCCTCTGCGGCGTTGTTGATTAAATTCAATAATGCCCCCCGCAGCGCGTCTTGATTCCCCAACAATTGATCGGCACTGATTCGGTTTTCAATGCTTAATTCGCCGGCAAAACTTTCCGCCGCGTCGGCAAGATGAGCCAGAAGGTGCGGTAACGAAAAACTTTGCATCGCCATCCGGCCCTGTTTGGCGAAAATCAGCATATCGTTAACTTGACGTTCCAGGTAATGCAGGCGCTCCAAAATTTTCTCGGCGAACTGTTGACGCTTCTCCTCGGCTATTGCGGGCTTGTTCATTTGTGACGCATACAGAATCGCAGTCGCCAACGGCGTGCGGACCTGATGTGCCAGACCAGCCACCATTTCCCCCATCGCACTCAGTTGCTTGTGTTGGGCCAAGGTATCTTGCAACGAGCGTAGCTCGCTGACATCCGAGAGCAGGATGATTTGTTCGGAGTCATTACCTAAGGCGCTGTGTGTAATATTGACTTTGCGTCCATCGCTGAGCTGGCGTTCATGCGGAGACTCGAAAACCGGCTGCAGACTTCGCGCCGCCACACTCGACCAGAATTGGCCCAGCAAGGGCTCGCCCAAAAAGTCTACGGAGTGGACATTACAATCGACAATCAAACCTTGCGCATTCAGGACAATAACCGCCGCGGGCAAGGCCGCCAAAATCTGCTGCAAGCGGCTGGCGAGCTTTTCCTTCTCGATTAGCGTATTCAGACGCTCGCTGCGGGCGGATTGCAAGTCACGATTGAGTTTGGCCATTTGCTCTTCCAAACCCTGATAAGAATGCGCCAGATTTTCCGACAACTCGTTAAATATCCTGAACGCGTCGGTTAAGCGCTCGGTTTTTTGTTGGTGATGAAGCTCTAAAGTACTCATATTTAGTCGCCCAATGAAATGTCTAGGCATTAAAAGCAAAATTCAGGCCAGTTAAACTTAAATATCAAAAACAAACACTTATAAATTATTAGTCAAGTATTTGACGACATGAAGCCAGCGATTAGCGTCGAACTGGTGACGAGTTAGCTTTGCGACTATGCTATGTCCATACTTAAGCAACTCCCCATTTCGTTATGCGCAAAAATCCGATGAAATCCAATTTCCCGTTAAGTAAACTGCTGCTGGTTCTGACACTTAATCCTCTACAAATAAGCTTTGCGGATGACATCCAAGCCGGAAAGTTCTACGAAGACGCCTTACAGGCATACAGAAGTCAAAATAACGCAGAAGCCATCCTCCAGTTAAAGAATGCCTTGCAGCAGAATCAAAATTATGTAGCCGCGCATATCCTGATGGCAGAAATTTATCTGCAGCAAAAATCGCTCTCCGCAGCGGAAGTACAGATCAATCTAGCGAATCAACTAGGTGCGGACCGATCTCTGACCATCAAGCCTTTAGCGCAACTCTATCTCTACCAAATTAAATACAACCAGCTTATAAAAGACATAGAACCGAGTAACTTTGGCAGAGAGTTACGACCGGAACTGCATGTGTTCAGAGGGCACGCCTATTTGCAATTGAATCTTCTGAGCGAAGCACTTAACGAATACGATATGGCTGCTCAGATTGATCCCACGCAAATAGAAGCGTTGATCGGTAGAGCCAATACGCTGCTGAGGCGTGGCGACTTGGACGGCGCAAGTCAGGCGGCGGAAAAAGCGATGCAAATGCAACCGCAAAATGCCGGCCCGTGGTTCGCCAGAGCCTCCATTAAGCACGCTAAGTTTGAAATGGACGAGGCTCTGAAAGATTACGACAAAGCGTTAGAGTTGCAACCGGACCATCTCGATGCTCGAATTGCTCGCGCCGGTATCTTGATGGATTTAAAACAGGACGAACGCGCAAAACAAGATCTTGAGTTTTTGCGCAAGACCTATCCGTTCGAACCCAAAGCCGCCTATCTTAACTCCGTGCTATTGCAACGTGCCGGCCAGACAGAAGCGTCGGTCAAAGAACTGGAAGCAGCAGCCGACATTCTAGCCAGCGTTAAACCTGAATATCTTGGCGCACACGGCCCAACTCTAATGTTGTCCGGCTTGGTCAATTACGGTTTACAGCGCATGGACCTCGCGGCTGATTATTTGCGGCTATACGTCAAGCAGTATCCAGAACAATCTGGTCCTTACAAGTTGCTCGCAGCGATATTGTTATCCAAAAACGAACCTGAACAAGTCATTGATTTGTTGAGGCCGGTGCAATTGCGTAACCCGAACGACCATCGATTGTTGTTTCTGTTGGGCAGCGCTTTCATGCAAGTCGGAAAACACGATATGGCCAATAATCTTTTAGATAAAGCATCGGCTATTAACACTGGAGACGAAAATATCCATTCCGAAATAGGCTTGAATCGCCTATCCATGGGGCAGGAGCAGCCGGCGATTACCGAATTGGAAGCTGGATTTAAAGACAACCCTGGCAACACCCAAGCAGGTATTCCGCTAGTAGCACTTTACATCTCGCGCGGCGAATCCGAGAAAGCGTTGCGCGTCGCTAAAGCCATGCATGAAAAAGCACCGAAAAATCTTACAATCCTCAATTTATTGGGCACTGCTCAGGTCAGCGCCCAACAATTGCAGCAAGCGCGGCAAAGTTTCGAGAATGCTGTAGAAATCGATCCCGATTTCATCACGGGCCATCTCAACCTAAGCAAATTGGATGTCGCCGAGAAGAAACTTGATCAAGCCAAGCAGCGTTTGGAAGCCCTGAATCAAAAAACGCCTAACAACATTCCGATATTGGTTGAATTAGCTAAAGTCGAGCAAGCCGCAACCCAGTACGACAACGCAAATACGTTGCTCGAAAACGCCAGAAAACTCGATCAAAAGTCTCTGCCAGTTCTACTAACTCTGGTTAATCTCAAGTTAAAGATGGGCAGATCGTCCGAAGCCTTAGCTGCCGCTCAAGCGGCTGAATTAATCGACAAGACCAATATCGAAGTGATGGACGCATTAGCAAAAAGCTATTTGGCCACTGATAGCCGGGATAAAGCCTTAGGGGTTTTCATAAGAATGACGGAGCAAGCACGCTTTAATGTCAAACAACTTTACAAGGCAGCGCGCTACCAAATTGAACTTGGCGATAACTTCGAAGCAATCAAAACCCTAAAAAAAGCGGTACTAGCCGACGAAAGCCACATCCCCTCGCAAATAGCCTTAGTTGAAATGGAGTTAAATTACGGAAAACCGGTCTTTGCATCAAGCCGCGCGGAAAATTTGCTGAAACAGTATCCCAAGCGGGCGTTTCCACATCAGTTACTGGGCGATATTGCCATGCACGAACAAAATATCAGCTCAGCAACCAACCATTATCAAAACGCATTTGATCTGGAGCCCAGCGTTAACTCGCTGATGAAACTGCATGACAGCCTTAAAAAAACCTCTCAAGCAGATAAAGCCTTTGCTATTCTGGATCAATGGGTTAAAAAACATCCCAAGGATAGCCTACCAATGGCTGCGCTTGCAGATGAATTGTTGAAAGCCGGTAAACTCAACGAAGCAGAAAAATACTATGACACCTTACTAAAGCAATTCCCTAATGAACCGCAATTTCTCAATAACTTAGCCTACATCTACTTTACTACCGGCAATGAAGAAGCCTTATCGTATGCTGAGCAAGCTCAAAAATTGGCCCCGGATCAGGCATCTACCAACGATACCCTAGGCTGGATCCTCGTCAACAAGGGCCAAGTGGAGCGGGGGCTGAACTATTTGCGCAACGCCCATTCCCGGCTTTCCCAAGACCCGGAGATTCGCTATCACATTGCCGTGGCCTTGCATCATCTACAGCGCAAGGATGAAGCCAGGCAAGAGTTGGAAGCCCTTTTAAAATCCGGCGAATCCTTCAGCGGTATTGAACAAGCCAAAGCACTGTTACAAAAACTCAAACCCTAGACGAATTTTAGAATGTCGATTTTTTTTACAAGCCACGTCTATCCCGGCATCCCCATACGCAATGAAAACACATATATACATGTTTTTTAATGAGAAAAAATTATAGGCCTCATTATTGCTTAAAGCTAATCAGCAAGCATTGTTAAACTGCTGCCCGGAAGTACAATGGCATTAGGCGGCCCAAAGTTGACAATGGCGCAAAGCAAAATTTATACAAAGTGAGGAAATAACAATGATCAAACATTATCTAGCTGTTTCAGCCCTGCTGTTAGCACCGCTGTCGGTTCATGCCACAGCGTGGACATTGTCCAGCACTACACCGCCTTCCGGCATCGCCAGTATTAAAGCATATGCCACAGCCCAAACCACCAGCACATCGGGTGGAGCGCTGTTCCAATCAGCAACATTACAGTCATATCCGGGCTTAGGTGTAACAGCTAGCAACGACCTCTCCAACGGATCAACCGGCAGCCCTGATCACGCAATAGACAATGATGGTGGCCGAAATACCACGACTGACAATCCGATTGATGGCGCTGTCGACGCACTACTTTTCCAGTTCAATGCGAGCACGTCGCTAAGCAGTCTAAGTGTAAACTGGGTGAACGGCGACGCCGACCTCTCAGTTCTTGCTTACACTGGCTCACTAAATAGCGGCGCTCTCCCTACCAATGCAGACGTTTCGGGCGAAAGCTTCGCCAACCTGCTGAGTAGAGGGTGGAGATTTATCGGCAACTACAATATGGCAGTGAACACTCCGAAAACCATTAACACCGACAACATATACTCCAGCTACTGGCTAGTGAGCGCTTACACGGGTGCTGCCGGCAGCGGCAAAGGGGACGCAGCAGGCGTACTGGATTTTGGCAACGACTATTTCAAACTGTCAAGCATATCCGGCGCAGCCTGTAACGGTTCCACTACTGGTGGGGTTTGCGGCAATAGTGGCGGTGGCGGTGGCGTCGGTAGCGTTCCTGAACCAACCAGTTTATTGCTGTTGGCTAGCGGTATACTGGGCTGGAGGGTGAACCGTAAAAACCACGCCCTAGCCGCTTAAAACCGCAAAGACATACCAATAAGAAACCGTCTTCTGGATCTAAAACAGGAAGACGGTTTTTTTATACTTGCAGCGCTTGAATACAACTTATGGGTAAAGAGCCACGGCCTCTAAAGACTGACGCTCCGGCAACCCAAACAACAGATTCATTGCCTGCACCGCTTGCCCCGACGCCCCTTTCACCAGATTATCAATCACAGACAAAATCACCACCGTATCCCCGCCTTGCGGCTGATGCACGGCGATCTGACAGCGATTGCTGCCGCGCACATTACGCGTGTCGGCATGACTGCCGCTCGGCAATACATCTACAAATCTTTCGTCGCGATACTTCTCCTCAAACAGCCTTTGTAAGTCCAGCTTCTGATTCAAACGCGCATATAGTGTGGCATGAATGCCGCGGATCATGGGTGTCAGATGCGGCACAAACGTTAAACCTACAGACTGTCCGGCGACAGCTTGCAACCCTTGTCTGATTTCCGGCAAATGTCTATGCCCGCCGACTGCATAAGCCTTAAAACTCTCGCCCGCCTCGCTCATCAACGACGATATTTCCGCCTTGCGTCCAGCGCCGCTGACGCCGGATTTTACGTCGGCAATCAAATGTTGCGGGTCTATCGCCCCCGCGTCCAATAAAGGCAAAAAACCAAGCTGGACCGCAGTGGGATAGCATCCCGGACAAGCAATCAAACGGGCTTGTTTGATTTGCTCGCGATTGACTTCGGGTAAACCGTAGACGGCTTCCGCAATCAAATCCGGACTGGCGTGCTGCATGCCATACCATTTTTCCCATTCCTGCCGGTCTTTAATCCGGAAATCGGCGGACAAATCGATGACTTTGATACCAAGCTCCAGCAATGCCTCAGCCATCAGCATGGCGGTGCCGTTTGGCGTGGCGAAAAACACCACATCGCAGTCTTTTAAATTATCCAACTCCGGCAGGGCAAACTTCACATGGCAATAGCCCCTCAGACTGGGATACAACTGATCCACTCGCAGTCCGGCATCGGCGCGGGAGGTCACGACGCTGACTTCGACCTGAGGATGCAATACCAAAATTCTTAACAATTCGACCCCGGTATACCCGGTACCGCCGACAATCCCTGCACGTATCATGAATGTTCTCGTTGAAAAAATACTGTTAGTCAAATGCGGCGCATATAATACGCCACTCTCCCCGCAAAGCTTAACACCATGCGCGTCATCGAGATTTATCGCACTGCAGAGCTCACCGATTTAATCGAAACGGATCAGCCTCTACCCTCTCCCGGTTCAGCTCAAGTCCTGATAAAAGTGCTTGCTGCCGGCGTAAACCGACCTGACTTGATGCAGCGCAAAGGCTTGTATCCGCCGCCGCCCGGTGCCTCCAGTGTTCTAGGATTGGAAGTTGCTGGCACTATCGCCGCTGTTGGTAGCGACGTAAAAGGACTTAAAATTGGCGACTCGGTTTGCGCCTTGCTGGCCGGTGGCGGTTACGCAGAGTATTGCCTCGCTAGCGCGTGTTGCTGTCTTCCCATACCAAAAGGTTTGAGCTTTATTCAAACCGCCGCGCTGCCGGAAACTTTTTTCACGGTTTGGAGCAATGTTTTCGACCGGGCAAAACTACAAGCCGGCGAAACCTTGCTGTTGCATGGCGGCACCAGCGGCATCGGCACCACCGCCATTCAACTTAGCAAAGCCTTCGGCAGCCAGGTCATCGTCACCGCCGGCAGCGCGGAAAAATGCCAGCGTTGCCGAACCTTAGGTGCGGATGTGGCGATTGACTATCGGCAACAAGATTTTGTCGAAGCGGTTATGCAGCACACCAACGGCCAAGGCGTGGATGTGATTTTAGACATGATCGGTGGCGACTACTTGCCCCGCAACTTAAAGTGTCTGGCTGTCGACGGCCGGCTACAACAGATTGCCATCCAACACGGTGGCAAAAGTGAAATCAATCTGGCTGCCGTGCTGATGAAACGGCTAACCATTGCCGGCACAACCCTAAGACCCCGCCACGACCATTTCAAGGCTAAAATAGCCGAGCAACTGCTTGAAAAAGTCTGGCCGCTACTGGAATCAGGCCAAGTAGCACCCATCATCGATTCGGTGTTTCCGCTCGCGAAAGCCGGCGAAGCCCACGAACGCATGGAAAGCAGCCAGCATATCGGTAAAATTATTTTGGAGGTATAAGCATGTCCTACACCACCTTGGTTTCCGCAGACATTTTAGCTGCCAACCTAGACAACCCGAATTGGCGACTATTCGACTGCCGTTTTTCTCTGGCTGATGCGACAGCCGGGCATAAAGCATTCCGGCAAGGCCACATTCCCGGTGCCCACTACGCCGACCTCAACCAAGATTTGTCTGCGCCAGTGCAATCCCAAACTGGTCGCCATCCCTTACCGGACTTTAGGGTATTAGGCAAAAAGCTGGGCGACTGGGGCGTCAACAACCGTAGCCAAATCGTGGTGTACGACGATGCCGGCGGCGCGTTTGCCGGCAGAATGTGGTGGCTGCTGCGGACGATGGGCCATACGCACGTCGCGGTGTTAGATGGCGGATTGGGGCTGTGGCGGAAACACAATCTGCCGATCACCACCACGCTAGCAAAAATTAGCCCCAGTCAATTCCGGGTCTATCTGGATAATCAACAATGGCTGGATGCATCGCAAGTGGCGGACGGCTTGGCAACAGGCAAAATCACGCTGCTAGACGCCAGAACCCCGGAGCGCTTCCATGGACGCCAAGAACCGATAGACCCTGTGGCCGGTCATGTGCCCAAGGCACTGAACAAGCCTTTGCCCAGCAACCTGGATAAAGCGGGACAATTTTTAGCCGCCGACCAGCTACGTAGACAATTTATCCAGCTAATCGGCGCTCAACGTACCGAGCACGTAGTGCATATGTGCGGCTCAGGCGTGACAGCTTGCCATAACCTATTAGCCATGGAAATTGCCGGATTGAGCGGCTCTAAATTATATGCCGGCTCCTGGAGCGAATGGATCACCAACCCGAACAGAGCCGTGGCTAAAGCTTAAACCAAGGCCATAAGGGCGTCAAAAAGCTGGTTCTTAACGAATACATTAGCGGGCTAGCAATTTGAATAGACACTGAATACAGTCTGCGAATGCATTCAGTGTTTTAGATGAAGGTTTAGGGCGTGAGCGTTAAGCCTGGAATGGATTTTCCAACACTATGGTTTCGTTACGCTCCGGGCCGGTAGACAAAATCGTTACCTTTACCCCAACCAACTGTTCGATCCGAGCTATATAGGCTTTGGCATTTTCCGGCAATTGCGCAAAATCGGTAACGCCGGCAGTAGCGCCGCTCCAGCCGGGCATTTCCTCAATTACTGCTTCACATGCGGCATATTGATCTGCGCCCAACGGCGCAGTTTCGGTAATTTGACCGTTAATCTTATAAGCGGTGCAGATGCCAATTTTATCCAGGCCATCGAGTACGTCGAGCTTGGTCAAACAAATACCGCTCAAACTATTTAACTGAGCCGATTTGCGCATGGATACGGCGTCGAACCAGCCGCAGCGGCGCTTACGACCAGTGGTAGCGCCAAACTCGTGGCCTTTCACGCCCAAATGCTCGCCATAGTGATTCAGCAATTCGGTCGGGAACGGGCCATTTCCCACGCGGGTTGAATAGGCTTTGGTAATACCCAAAACATAATCCAGCGCCAACGGCCCCACACCGGTTCCGGTGGCAGCACCGCCCGCCGTCGTATTGGACGAGGTGACATAGGGGTAAGTACCGTGATCTATATCCAGCAATGCGCCTTGCGCACCCTCGAACAGCAAATTCTCACCTTGTTTTTGGTAACTATAGATAGCCTCGCCCACATCAGTCAGCATCGGCTTGATGATCTCACCCAAGCGCAAGGTATTAGCCAGCACTGCGTCATAATCGACGGGATCGGTGTGGTAATAATTGACCAGCATGAAATTGTGATAGTCCACCAGCTCTTTTAAGCGGACGGCGAATTCGTCGCTGTTACGCAAATCGCCGGCGCGTAAACCGCGTCTGGCGACCTTGTCTTCATAGGCCGGCCCAATACCGCGGCCTGTAGTGCCGATGGCCTTGCTACCTCTGGCTTTTTCGCGGGCTTGGTCGATCGCAACGTGAATAGGCAAAATCAATGCACAGGCTTCGCTGATTTGCAGACGGCTTTTCACCGGCACACCGGATTGCTCTAAAATTTCGATTTCTTTTAACAAGGCTTCGGGGCACAAAACCACCCCGTTACCGATCAAGCACTGCACGCCTTCATGCAGCACCCCGGAAGGAATCAGATGCAACACGGTTTTTTCGCCGTTGATCACTAGCGTGTGACCGGCATTGTGACCGCCTTGAAAGCGAACTACCGCAGCAGCTTGTTCGGTTAAAAGATCGACCAGCTTACCTTTACCTTCATCGCCCCATTGCGTGCCGATAACAACAACATTCTTTCCCATATTCTCTAACCTTAAACGAGTGATTTAACGACAGCTTATTGATCTAACGACAGTTTATTGATTTAACAACCCAGCGTTGATTGTGTTTCTCTAAAATAGCATTGCAGCCCTGTTGTTCGGCGCCGCCCTGTTGTTCCGGCAGATGTTGAATCACGACCACACCCTGCGCACGTAAATCTCTGACCGCTTCCCGCAAATCCGCGTCTTCTAAGAACGGCGCAAACACGACTTGCGCCGGTTCCGCATCCACTTTAAACATGCTCGCCAATACTTTTAAATCCGCGCTGAAACCGGTAGCGGCTCGCGCTCGGCCAAACACCTCGCCGATATTATCGTAACGTCCGCCTCGGGCAATTTCTTTACCCAGATCGGGGACAAACGCTGCGAATACCACGCCGGTATGATAGTGATAACCGCGTAACTCGGCCAAATCATAACTCACCGTCAAAGCCGGAAAATCACGACTTAATTTAGCGGATACGCCCTGTAAATCGGCCAAAGCGTCGGCAATCTCATCGGCACCGGCAACACCGCTTAATAACGCTTGGGCTTTATCCAGTACCTCCCGACCACCATTCAGCTTCGGTAAGGCATTGAATATGTCCTTGTAGCGCGGGTCAATCTCAAACTCAGCAAGCAAATCGGCCAGTTCGGTTCTGGCCTTACGTTGTAAAACGTCGAACAACTCGGCTTCCTGCTGCGAGTTTAGGCCGGCATGCTCAGCCAAGGCTCGGTAAATCCCGACATGACCCAAATCCAGATGTACATTTTGCAAGCCGCTGATGGCCAACATTTCCAACATCAGAAGAATAACTTCGTAATCACTTTCCAGGCCCGCATGTCCATAGAGTTCCGCACCAATCTGCATGGGGCTACGGCTTTTTTCCAGCGGGTCGCCCAGCGTATGTAGCACCGTGCCGGCATAGCAAAGCCGAGTCGGACCATCGTGCTGAAAGTGATGCGCATCGATTCGAGCCACTTGCGGCGTCATATCGGCCCGCACGCCTAACATTTCTCCACTCAATTGATCTGTGAGTTTAAACGTCTGTAGATCTAGGTCATGCCCGGACCCGATCAGTAAGGAATGCAGAAAGTCTACAAAGGGTGGAATAACCAACTGGTAACCCCAGCAGGCAAACGTATCCAGCAGCTTTCGACGCAAGGTTTCGAGGTGCGCGGCCTGTTCGGGCAAAACTTCGCTAATACCTTCAGGCAAAAGCCAGGTGTCTTTTTTTTGCATTTTGTCTATCTCAAACACAGCAAACGCCCCGCATAGCGGGGCGTTTAACTACATATAATACCAAGGGAGGTTATTTCTGATTCTTGAAATATTTGAAGAAGTCTGAATTCGGTTCCAGCACCATGATGTTGCCGGATTTACCCAAGCTTTCCTTGTAAGCGATCAGACTGCGGTAGAAAGCGAAGAAATCGCTGTCCTCGCTATACGCTTTAGCAAAGATATCGGCGGCTTTCGCATCGCCTTCGCCTCGCATTACTTCGGAATCTCGGTAAGCATTCGCCAAAATGATCTCGCGTTGCTTATCCGCATCAGCACGAATACGCTCTGCAGCTTCCGAACCTTGCGAACGAAACTCCCGCGCTACCCGCGCCCGTTCCGCTTCCATCCGTTGATAAACCGAAGTACTGACTTCAGCAGGCAAATCGATGCGTTTGACTTGCACGTCGACGATGGTGATACCCAGCTTCGCTGCGTAAGGAGACACGTTGGTAATCAACGCGTCACGAATTGCGCTGCGGTCAGTAGAGACCAATTGTTTGATCTCGCGTTTACTGAACTCGCTACGCGCAGAGTCTTTGATGATTTGATCGAGACGAATGTTTGCCTGATTCACGTCCCCGGCGACAGTAGTGTAAAAGGTCTTAACATCCCCTATGCGCCATTTCACGAATGAATCGACGATAACGTTCTTCTTTTCCGCCGTTAAAAAACGTTCCGGCGTGGAGTCCATGGTCAGAATCCGCGCGTCGAATTTTTTGACGTTATTGATAAAAGGCAGCTTGAAATGCATTCCCGGCTGGAAGTCAGCACCCACAATTTCGCCCAATTGAAATTTGATTACTCGCTCGGTTTCGGTAACGGTAAATACCGACATCGAGAACAAGATCACCACTGCGCCAACGGCGACTAAAATCTTATTGCCCATCTTATCGTCCTCTCACATCGCGATCACGGCTTGACGCGCGCACATCGGTTTTGATTTCTTTCACAGGCTGGGAGGGTAAAGAAACCGGTTCGTGACTAATCAATGGTGCCGACGAAGCGTCCTCGACAGCCTTATTAGCCAGTTTCTCCAGCGGCAAATACATAATGTTATTGCCACCTTTTACATCGACCAATACGTTGTTTGAGCGACCCAAAACCAATTCCATCGCTTCGATATACATCCGCTGCTTAGTGACCGCAGGGGCTTTCTTGTATTCAGTGAGCAATTGCGAGAAGCGGCTGACATCACCATTCGCGCGAGCAATAACTTTTTCTTTGTAACCTTCGGACTCCTGCACGATACGTGACGCCGCGCCGCGGGCCTTAGGTACAACATCGTTAGAATAAGCTTCCGCTTCGTTGATCAGGCGCTGCTTGTCTTCCCGCGCCTTGATGGCATCTTCGAAAGAACCTTGTACTTGTTCGGGCGGCTGCGCGTCTTGCAAATTCACGCTGGTGATCAGAATGCCGGTTTTATAGGCATCCATTACCGCTTGAATTTCGGATTTAACCGCCAGCACGATGTCACTACGTCCTTCGGTTAATACAAAATCCATATCGCTGCGACCAATAACACCACGTTGCACACTTTCGGTGACTTGTTTTAACGTTGAGGCCGGATCAAGCACGTTAAAAGCGTAATCCCTGGCGTCTTTAACCTGGTATTGGACAGCCAGACGTACGTCGACAATATTTTCGTCTTTGGTCAGCATCATCGCTTCTTTAGGCACCGAGCCCATGCCCTGGCCGCCACCAGACCGGTAACCTACTTCTATGAAACGCTGTTGCTCGACATTGATCACAGCTACTTGCTCTACTGGCGACGGAATGTGCCAGTTGAGACCAGGCTGAGTAGTGTTGACGTAAGCGCCAAAGCGAGTCACCACGCCACGAGTACCTTCGTCGACGGTGTAAAACCCGCTCAGACCCCATAGGATTGCTGCGCCTGCAGCCAGCAAACCCACACCTTTCATGGAAGGCCCGTTGCCGAGACCACCTTTGGAGCCGCCGCCGAAAATACCGCCAAGCTTGTCCTGTAGAGAACGAATTACCTCGTCCAAATCGGGTGGATCATTCTTATCATTACGACCACTCCAGGGGTCTTTTTTACCACCGCCGGGTTCATTCCAAGACATACCAAACACTCCAATAATTGGATTTGAAAACTCTATAGCTGGTTCTTTTAGCGGACACCTTGCTCGGCACCCCAAGCATTAACGCGCCTACCCCAAAAACCGTCATTCTATCGTAAATTAGCCATTTCCGAGCAAATAACTCGGTCATTGCTCTAGCGCGCAGCCGATTAAAGCTGCTCATGCACATCCATGCCCTTCAACAAGCCCAAGTGCTTTTTGTCGATTTCTATCGTCAGTTCGCAATCGCCACTATCGTTATTTACTTCATTGATTATTTTCACAAAAGTAAATAATTTGGCTTTTATACCCGCTTGGCTGGCTGGCAGATAGCAGGTCCGGATCACCTTGCTGCTCGCGAATAATTCGGACAAGGCTTGCTGCAACAGGTCACAGCCTACCCCATTTTGTGCGGAAATCCAGACACTGACGGGTTTGCCGTCGGCATCGTAGTCAATGTGCGGCGCAACGTCCTCGAGTAAATCAATTTTGTTGAAAACCATCAACTGAGGGATTTTCGCGGCATCAATATCGTTCAAGACTTGGTTGACTTGGTAAATGGTATCTTCGCGATCTTCGGCTGCGGCATCGATCACATGCATTAGGAGATCGGCTTCGCTGGCTTCCTGCAAAGTGGACCGAAAAGCCGCCACCAGCTCATGCGGCAAATGCCGAATAAAGCCAACGGTGTCCGCCAAAATGATCTCCCCGCCGTTACTAAGCGACAATTGCCGTAAGGTTGGATCGAGCGTCGCGAACAATTGATCCGCTGCATAAATACCGGCACCGGTTAAGGTGTTGAACAAGGTGGACTTTCCGGCATTGGTATAACCAACCAAGGAAACTGTAGGAATTTCAGCCTTTTTGCGCTTACTCCGGCCCTGATGACGCTGCTTTTCAACTTTTCCCAAGCGCTGTTGAATCTGCTTGATGCGCACAGCCAATAAGCGTCTATCGGTTTCCAGCTGGGTTTCGCCGGGACCTCGCAAACCGATACCGCCCTTCTGCCGCTCCAAATGCGTCCAACCCCGAATCAAGCGGGTTGATAGATGTTTGAGTTGCGCCAGTTCGACCTGCAATTTTCCTTCGAAGGTCTGCGCACGCTGGGCAAAAATGTCCAGAATCAAACCATTGCGATCAACCACCCTGACTTCCAACGCTTTTTCCAGATTGCGCTCTTGGCTGGGTGTTAGCGGATGATTGACGATAACAATATTGGCTTCGTGCTCTACGATCGCCGCCCTGATTTCTTCAACCTTGCCAGTACCAACAAAGTATTTCGGATCTGGCCTATGGCGGCTACCCGTCACTACGTGAGTAGGCTGGGCACCTGCAGATTTAGTTAGTTCTTTAAGCTCGTCGAGATCTTCTTGGCCAACTTGCAAATTGAGGTGAACGAGGATGGCTCGTTCACCTGCATCGGGACGCTCAAACAAAAAGTGACCTCTTAGCTTTCATCGCTAACGTCGGGATCACGGTGCATTGTGACATTTTTGCCAGGAACGATAGTGGATATGGCATGCTTGTAAACCATTTGATTTACAGTGTTTTTCAGCATCACCACGTATTGGTCGAAAGAATCGACTCGGCCTTGCAGTTTGATACCGTTAACCAAAAAAATAGACACAGGTGTGTGTTCTTTTCTGAGGGCATTCAAAAAGTTGTCCTGCAAGTTTTGTGCTTTCGACATCCTATTTCTCCTTATTATTGTTCGGTGCGCTATTAATACATTACCCGCTACACCCGCCAATTTCAACACGCGGGGCACGGATCATTAAAAACCTTTAACGAGTTTGGGACTGGCCTGCGCTATTTCAAGTTCAATTCGATCTTTATTAGCAAAGCCGTTGCAAAAATAACCACGGCTGCTTAACTTCAGCTTAGCCGATTTTTTTATATTTGAGACGATGCGGGTTATCGGCATCGGTGCCCAAGCGACGGTGCCGATCGGCTTCGTAATCCGCATAGTTGCCTTCAAACCAGACCACCTCACTGTCACCTTCGAATGCCAGCATGTGCGTGGCGATCCGGTCCAAGAACCAGCGATCATGCGAGATCACCACCGCGCAGCCTGGGAAAGCCAATAAAGCTTCTTCCAGCGCCCGCAAGGTTTCCACGTCCAAATCGTTGGTTGGCTCGTCGAGTAACAACACGTTGCCGCCGCTTTTCAAGAGCTTGGCCAAATGCACGCGGTTGCGTTCACCGCCGGATAATTCACCGATACGTTTTTGCTGATCCCCACCCTTAAAGTTAAAGCGGCCGATATATGCCCGCGATGGTGTCTCGTATTTGCCGACGGTGATCATGTCCAAACCATCCGAGATTTCTTCCCAAACCGTTTTGCTGTTGTCCATGTCGTCGCGCAACTGATCGACGTAAGCCATCTGCACGGTTTGACCGAATTTGATATCGCCGGAATCCGGTTTTTCGAAACCAGCCATCATCCGGAATAGAGTAGTTTTACCGGCCCCGTTAGGCCCGATAATACCGACAATCCCGCCCGGCGGCAGTTTGAAACTGAGATTGTTGATCAGCAGTCTGTCGCCAAAACCCTTGCTAATATTCTCGACGTCGATCACCACATCGCCCAGACGCGGACCGGGTGGAATGTAAATTTCCTGGGTCTCGTTACGCTTTTGCGTTTCGACGGACGACAATTCTTCAAAACGCGCCAAACGGGCCTTGCTCTTGGCATGTCGACCTTTCTGGTTGGAACGCACCCACTCCAGCTCGGCTTTCATGGCTTTTTGCCTAGAAGACTCCTGTTTCTCCTCCAGCTCCAGGCGTTTTTCCTTTTGTTCCAACCAGGACGAATAATTGCCTTCCCACGGAATACCCATACCGCGGTCCAGCTCCAGAATCCAACCAGCAACGTTATCCAGGAAGTATCTATCATGGGTTACCGCCACCACGGTGCCGGGATAGTCGTGCAGAAAGCGCTCCAGCCAGGCTACCGATTCCGCATCCAAGTGGTTAGTCGGCTCGTCCAGCAACAGCATATCGGGCTTGGACAGCAATAAACGGCACAGCGCCACCCGGCGTTTTTCACCACCGGACAACTTGGTGACATCAGCATCCCAATCCGGCAGACGCAAGGCATCAGCAGCCACTTCTAAAGTGCGATCCAGATTGTGACCGTCACAAGCGTTTATAATGTCTTCCAGCTTGGCCTGCTCTGCGGCTAGCGCATCGAAATCGGCGTCAGCATCGGCGTAAGCGGCGTAGACCGCGTCCAATCGGGCCAGCACATCTTTGATTTCCGCAACCGCTTCTTCAATATTGCCGCGCACGGTTTTATTAGGATCGAGTTGCGGCTCCTGCGACAGGTAGCCAATCTTGGTACCTTTCAGCGGAATCGCTTCACCTTCAATTTCCTTGTCGATGCCGGCCATGATGCGCAGCAACGTGGATTTACCGGAACCGTTTAAGCCCAATACACCGATTTTCGCGCCGGGAAAAAACGATAGGGAAATATCCTTAAGAATATGCTTTTTGGGCGGTACGATCTTGCCGACCCGGTTCATCGAGAAAATATATTGCGCCATTGTTTTTCTGCTGAAGAAAATAAAATCCTATTATACCGTGCCATATCGGATTTGAATGACCATTTAAACCCTAACAACTTCGAATGAAGACTCTTCTCCCACTCACCAAATCTCTATGGAAGTATAATCAGCAACGTCTTAGCCAGATTATTTCCGCCTGATTCCCACTGAACCTAGCTTTGAAGGAACAACAGCCATGCCAGGACTCAACCATATAGATTTGCTGGGCGACAAACCGACTCGCCATGACGATCTTAATCGACAAGGTATCGTCGAAGAACTGGCCCATAGGATATTGACCTGCCCGACCCCATTAGTGTTGGGCATTCACGGTGATTGGGGAGCTGGCAAAACAAGTTTTCTAATGCAATTACAACATTTGCTCGGTCAGACTGAAGCCAGACTGAAGCCAGACTGAATGTTGATTCGCAGGCACTTAAATTACTTAATCCAGTTACGGTATGGTTCGATGCCTGGCGCTACCAAAGCGAAGCTGTGCCAGTAGTGGCCTTATTGTCTGCCATTCGCGAAGAATTCGGCCGCATAGCCAAAACCACGAACTGGCTCAAGAAAATGGGCGACGTCACCATCAGAAGCTTACTAGCCATGCTCTCCGACATCGGTAAATTCATCCAATTTGAAGTCATGCCCGATGCCGCGAAAGTGCAGGCGTTCGGCGAGCAATGGGAAAAAGATCACCTCGCCAGTAAGCTCACCACAGATACCGCTTTGGAATTTCTGCAAGAAGCCATCAACATTCTTCTGCGCGGCTCCATAAACAAGAACAGCCAATCGCCAACAAGACGAGTCGTGGTTTTTATCGACGATCTCGACCGTTGCGAGCCCGAAGCTGCCTATAAACTACTGGAAGGATTAAAGATTTATCTGCACTTGGAAAACTGCGTGTTCATACTTGGTATGAACCAACGCGCTGTCGAGGACGCCATCGCTTCACGCCTGCCAAAGAGCCTGGAGAATCAAGACCACATAACCCGTATCCGCGCTGCGGCCTATCTCGAAAAAATCTGCCAAAACGTGTGGCGCCTGCCGCTGCCGGAAGATCCTGCTAAGATTCTTCAGGGCTGGATCGGCAGTCAAATTGGCAACCAAAACCAGAACGCGGCTATCGACCTGAATCAATTGAATCAATTGTTTGCGACGGTATTCATCGATAAAAACGGCGCCACCATCAAATGCCTACCGCCGAATCCGCGACGATTAAAAGGCTTGGCGAATTTTTTACTTCGCCACCTGGATTTGCTTCCGGAAACTACTGACCCGAATCTCCAAAAGCGCGACTTTCGCAATCTCTTGTTGGTGGCTTATGTCTTTCAGTTTCACCACGATTTGTTTGTCCGCTGGCAGTACGAACCCAAGCTATACAGCCTGCTATTACGCTGGCTTCGTAGCGAGCTTTCCGACGAAATCAAACCAATATTCCTGAAAGCCTTGCAACTTCCCGAGAGCCTTATCCGAGACGCCAGCACGCCCACACCTTCTTATAATGTCCAACCTAACTATCCAGACCCAGGCGAAGCCAATTTGTTCTGGATTGCACCATTGTTGTTGGACATGGCGGAACAGCATGTTGCCGCAGATTTTATCCCCTATCTAAAATGCCAATCATGAACAGTACATCGTTCGCCTTTCCCGAACCTCGACGCAATTCGGTACTACTGAGTTACTTGAGTGAAGTATTGAAATGGCACGGCTACGTCCGCTTTCTGGGATTACCCCATCTGCAAGAAAATCCGGACGTTGCCATCGATCGGCTCTATGTCCAGCCACAAGTCAGCACCAGCCCGATTAGCGCCGACACTGCCCTGGAAAATTGGCCAAAAACTGAATCAGCACTCTCAGCCTTGGAGCGCGAACGTCGACTAGTGCTACTTGGCGACCCAGGCAGCGGTAAAACGACTTTAATCAACTGGCTGGCCTGGAGCTTTGCCAGCCAAATCGATGATCGTTGGTGCCAGCGCATGGGACCCTTAGTCCCAATACCTTTTGTCTTGCGCGAGCTGCATTTAAGCTCTGTAAACACCTTCGCCGGCTTGCTTCAGGCTTGGTTGCGCCACGGAGTTTCTGCCCCCCTGTCCGGTAATCCTGAAGTGTTGGATGGCCTTTTGGAAACGGGGCAAGCTTTAATACTGCTGGATGGCATTGATGAAATAAGCGACCTGTCATTACGTAAACGCCTCCGCCATGCAGTGTGGGAGGGAATGCAGTTTTACCCTGATTGTGTTTGGTTGATGACTTCTCGCCTTGTAGGCTACGACGACATGCCATTTGATCGCATTACCGAAACACGAGACATCAATACGCTCAACCACTTCACCGATCCATTTGAAAGCAAACTCGTCGTTCGCCCCGACATACTCGCTAGGATGAGAGAAAATGGTAGCTTCCAAGCTCCTTGGTTTCCAAAATTGCTGTATTTGTCTCCGTTCAATGACTCGCAAATCGAAGCTTTTGCGCATAACTGGTATGTCTTGCGCGAAACCAGCACGCTAGAGGCGGAGCGTAAAGCGCGAGAACTCATTTCGCGCATACGCGAAAACCCTTACACCCAACGCCTGGCCCGCACCCCCAACTTGCTGACAATGATGGCGTTGATCTATCGGGTATTAGCTAACTTGCCGCATGGCAAAGCCTTGCTTTACGAGGAAATTGCCAAGGCCTATCTGCAATCGATAGACGAGCATCGCCGCCTGAACACCAGCCTGGATTTTCCATTGGAGCAAAAAAAGCGTTGGCTGGCTCATGTCGGCTTCCAGTTACAACTGCGACGCAATGAAACTAACCAGGATGAAAAATCTGACCAGACAATACTGGCCGAAGAAAGCGAAGTATTGGCCTGGATCAACAAAGCCATGGCAGACAGCAGCTATGCCGCAGACCCAGCCTTTGCAAGTGCCTATCTAAAACTGATCGGCGAGCGTAGTGGCCTGCTGTTACCGCGCGGCGAAGGCCGTTACGCCTTTATTCACTTGTCGTTCCAGGAATATTTTGCGGCCCTGTATTTGTCGGAGCTAATTATTAGTCCGGAATGGGCTGCCGAAGGCCATAGCGAAATCAATCCGGCAATTGATCGAGATTTTTTACGGAATATCGCCAACCAAACACAATGGGCCGAGACATTGGTATTCCTATTTGAAATATGTGCCAGCAAATATCCACGATGGACCAAGGCATTGTTCCGCGATTGTTTTTATTACGGTAACGATCTATTGGGATTTAACGACGAAGACAAACCAGAAAAACAAAGCAAGTTACTTCCTGCTGCCCGTTTGTTGGTCAAATTGCTCCTAGATCCCCACTCAGGGTTATCAGAAGAAATCAGAAAAGACTCGGTTTATCGGTGCGTTGCTTTAGATGCCAACTGCAAGGAAGGGGATATTGTCGGTACTTTGTTATTTGCTGGCGAACCCGACAAGGAAACCGATCTAGCAGGACAAATTACACGGTGGGGCTCAGATTGGCTCAAAGAGCAAGCATCGATCCGTTCGTTGAAAATATCTGGAACCAACGTAAAAACCTTAACGCCTTTAATCGGGAATAAGAATCTGGCAGTCCTATGGCTTGACAATGTTTCTATCAGAGATTTTAGCCCTTTATCCACAACCCCAAAACTGAGGGTAATGCTCATCCGACAGGAAGATCTGGATTCGATTGATTTCTTATGCGCATTACCCAGTCTCCAAATTCTATCAGTCCGTTCAAGGCAACTTGAAGACATAAATCCACTCATCAATCTGAAACAATTAATTCAGCTTGGATTGGGCTGCCCAACAGTTATCGATCTAAGCCCTTTAACCCAATTAACTGAGTTAAGTAGTCTAGACCTAATAGGCTGTAAGTCTGTCAAAAACCTGTTGCAACTTCAAACGCTAACCCAACTCCGTACTTTGGTTTTGCACGGTACCTCTATCGAAGACTTAACCCCACTAAGCAAGTTGCGCGAACTCCGAGAGCTTAGCATTAGAGCAACTCCCGTTTCCGATCTGAATTCATTAACTGGACTTACTGAAATTATCAAGCTTGATATCAGTGAAACTCAAGTGAGCAATCTCACCCCACTTGCCAACTTGCCAAACCTCAAATTTCTGGACGTAAGCGGTACGCCGATTGAAGACTTCTCGCCTTTGGCACATCGCGAAGACTTGGAAATAAAAGGCATGCCGACTTATGACTAGCTGGCTTGAGCGAATTTGACCTCACTCGCAAACCGGCCAACACTTCGCAGCGATAAAGCGATGTTAATGGCACATCCGCTCATTGACATACACAGCCACGCTGACCGCCCGTCAGTCGGCTGGCGGATTTTGAGCCTGGATATCAGCGCAGTTGTCGACGGCCAATATTTGCAATCGGAAATAGTGGAGCCAAATCGCCATGTCAGCATCGGCATCCACCCCTGGTTCATAGCGCGTCAACCGCTTGAACAGTCGTGGCAAGTACTAGAAACCCTCTGCATCGATCCGCAAGTCTTAGCCATCGGCGAATGCGGCCTGGATCGCTGCATAGACACCCCACTGACGACACAAAGCGAAGTCTTTAGCCGGCAAATCGAACTCTCGGAACGTATCGAAAAACCGCTTATCATTCATTGCGTCCGCGCTTTTGACGAACTATTGGCGTTACGCAAAGCCTTTAAACCGACCCAGCCCTGGATTGTCCATGGCTTTACCGGCAAGCCGGCACTCGCGCAACAACTAATCAATCACGGTTGTTACCTGTCATTCGGCAAAGCCCTGCTCAAGCCAGATAGCCCAGCCTGTCAAACCCTACCAACCATCCCGCTCGACCGGCTATTTCTGGAAACCGACGCTGCCGCCGACATTAGCATCGCGCAAATCTACACGGCTGCGGCTAAAATACTCGGCTTCGACATCGGCGTGCTGAGCGCAGAACTTCACCGTAACTTTACCCGCGTGTTTTTACATGACTGATTTAAGCTGGCTGTCCCGCACCGAACTACTGATCGGCAAACCCAAACTCGACAAGCTACAGCAATCTCATGTGTTAGTGGTTGGCATGGGCGGCGTGGGCTCGTTTGCCGCCGAGTTTATCTGCCGGGCCGGCGTTGGCGAAATGACCATCGTCGATGGCGACGTGGTCGATCCCAGCAACCGCAACCGGCAGTTGCCGGCGCTATCGACGACGCACGGCCAGTCCAAGGCTGACATCATGGGTGAGCGCTTATTGGCGATCAATCCGGATTTGAAACTGACCATCAAACGCGAATTCATCACCCCCGATACTGCCGACGAGCTATTGAGCCAGCATTACGACTACGTGGTAGACGCCATCGATAGCTTGACCCCGAAAATCACGTTGATCCGCGCCGCCAAAGCCCGCAACATGAAAATCGTTAGCTCCATGGGCGCCGGCGGCAAGATGGACCCGACCCATTTGAAAGTTGTGGACATCTCCAAAACCTATAACTGCCCGTTTGCCCAATTCATCCGCACCCGTCTGCGCAAACATGGTATCAGCCGTGGTGTGAAAGTAGTGTTTTCACCGGAAGTGGTCATTAAAGATTCGTTGATGTTTACCGATGGCAGCAATTATAAAAAATCCGCTTACGGCACCATTTCCTATTTACCGGCGGCGTTCGGCGGTGTCTGCGCTTCGGTGGTAATCCGCAATTTGATTCACGACCCCGCGCACTCAACCCACGACTAACATCATGACTAAATCACCCTCCCGCCCAGCGGATTCGCTGCTGGTTAATCCAGGCCAAAGCGCGCGTTTGCAGGAGATGCGGCAGCGCGCGGCGTCGGCAAATCAGCCGCCTCCCGCGCCTACTCAGGCCAATTTAAAAGCGAAGGATGAAAATTTAAGCCCGGAACTTGCCTTGGCGAGAGACTTAATCGACCAACGCTTATCTAAAATTCTGGCGGCACTGCCGGTTGGCAAACAGCGGCGCTTGTTCAAAATTCGCTATGGCATGGAACCCGATCAAATCAGAGAATTAGCAATAAAACAGATATTCGCCGTGCTCGAAATCAATCACCCGCAATTCAATAATCTATCGGCTAACATGAAGCGAGTCGCCGATCTGAATTATAATGGTCAGCCTTCAAACTAATCTGGTCGTTTACTTTGCCTCACGCTCAGTCGTCCCGTTCCTCGATTTCCGCTACGATGTACACCCTAGAACCCAATCAAGATTACCGCGACCAAAGCCTGCGCGATAACGCCGAATTATCCAGCACCGAACTGCAAGCCGACGCCGCCAAACATTACGACGACTGCTATAACGATTATCTGGTGGCATGGTGCAACCGCGACAACCTTGCATTGCATTACGGCTATTGGGACGAAGCTAAGCCGTATGACCAACATCAAGCGCTGCTGAACAAAAACCAGGTTCTTTATGATAAAGCCGGCATTCAAGCCAGCGAAAAAGTGTTGGATGCCGGCTGCGGGATCGGCGGCAGCACCATCTGGATGGCTAAAGAGCATGGCAACCAGGTTACCGGCATCACCATCAGCGCCAAGCAGGCCACTTACGCCCGCCAACACGCTAAACGCCACGGCGTGTCAGAATTAGTTGATTTTCAAGTGGCGGATTTTTGTGCCACGCCCTTCCCCGATGCCTCGTTTGATGTGGTCTGGGCCTTGGAAAGCTCGTGCCATGCTTTACACAAAGGCGACTTTTTACGTGAAGCTTGGCGAGTGTTGCGCCCAGGCGGCAGAATTGTAGTTTGCGATGGCTTTGTGTTGCAAAGGCAGTTTAACCAACAGCAATGGCAGGCGGTGGTGACCTGCCTGAATGGCTGGGCCGTGCCGAATCTGTGTGCACGCGATGAGTTCACTGGTCTGTTGGAGCTGCAAGGTTTTCAGGCCATCACTTGCCACGACATCACCGCAGAAACCCGGGCATCCGTCGAACACATGTTTAAAGTAGCGAAACGCTTGAAACCGGTACAAACTATCAGCCAATGGCTGGGGTTGCGTTCAAAGGCGCAAACCGCCAATTATTTAGTGGGTTTGGCACAGCATCAGTTATTTACCGAAAAACTGACCGAATATTGCATATTTACCGCGCAAAAGGCTTAAACAAGATGCCGATGGTTCTACCGCGTTTGAAGTTTCTAACCCTGTTTGCACTTTTGGGCTGCGGCGTAATCGGCTGCGCCAGTGCGCCGGCTAATAGTCACCAAGACAGCTTTGCCGACTACGCTGAATCGGTATTTCGCCACCAGAGCACGGTATTGAGTCGGTTGATGATGCTCAGTGAAGCCGAACAGTTGCCGGACAATGATATTTTCCAAGACACAGAACAGGCGATGCACGACGCCTGCCATTACTTGAACGAATACGCGGAACGTGAAGGCGATGGTGAAAGCATGAGCTTGCGCTTTAAAGCCAAGGTACAAGCCAGTATCGAGAGTTGCGATGCAAGTATTCAAAAGATGGAAGCTTTGTTAACAAAGATCGATCAATACCCGCTGCCCAATCCCTAATAGGTATCGTTGCTATACCATTGTTGGTGATAATCGGCAAATTCGTAGCGTTTTAGCAGGCTTGCTTGAGCCTGGTTTAAGCCGTAAATATCGGGTAAGTTGTAACCGTTGAAACGGTTGGCTTTGATCAGTGAGTAGGCCCCCACATCGGCAAACACCAGCTTATCCCCCACCTCCGGGACTTGCTCGAATCTGTATTCCCCAAATACATCGCCGGCCAAACAGGTCGACCCCGCCAAAATCGCCGTAGAGCTACCGCGAATATCTTCTTCAAGCAAGCGCGGCCTGCTCTGATATTCAAACACTTCCGGGTTATGATTGACCGAGGTATCCAAGATCAATACAGGTTTGCCGTCGCTGACGAAGCGATCCATTACGCTAGTCAGCAAATAACCGGCATTGCCGACCAAAGCTTTACCCGGCTCCAGATAGACATCCACGCCAAACTCGGCGCGCAAATCACAGAGCGTTGTGATCATCTGATGCTGATCGGCAATGGCGTGATACAAATAACCGCCCCCCAGGTTCAGCCAGCGCAAATGCTTACTGCGTTTTAAAATTGGCCGCAGCTTTTCCAGCGTTTTTTGCAAGGGCAGAAAATCCTGGCCGGCGAACATCGTGTGAAAATGTAGGCCCTCTAAATCGCCAGGCAAACCGTCGGCAATAGCACCAATATCCACCCCCAGCTTGGAATGCAGCCGGCAGGGGTCGTAGCGCTGATCGCTGGCAATCGACAATTTGGGATTGACTCGCAAGCCCTGCGAATAAGCAGCGGCCAAGCCATGCAAGCGCTGATATTGGGATAATGAATTGAAACTGATGTGGCTGCAAAGCGCGCTAAGCTCAATAAACTCATCGGCACGTAAGCCCGGCGAGGTTAAATGCACACTAACGCTAGCGCCTCCCAAAACTTCTCTGGCCAATCGGGCTTCAAACAAAGAACTGACCGAGATACCGTCAACTTGATCGGCTATCAAGCTCAGCAAATGAGACAAAGGCAGCGCCTTCATCGAATATAAAACCTTACAAGCCGTAGCTTGCCGCAAAGCCTGCAAGGGCTGCAGATTGGCAAGCACTTGTTCCTCGTCCAACACAAAGGCTGGGGAACTTGGAATCTGCTGTTTCAAAGCAGCTAAGTTCACAGGCCAGGGCGCCTCAGGCCCGGATAAATGGTTCGCTCGGTAATCACCAAATCCATAAATACGTCGTGCCCGTCCATCGCGACGTCCGGCAATAATTGCGCTTCATAGCAAATCGCCGCCAATACAGTATCCGAACGGACATTTTGCAGTAGGCGGTCGTAATAACCGGCACCGTAACCCAAGCGCCCACCTTGCTTGTCAAACGCTACGCCTGGCACGATAACTAGATCCAACTCTGCAGCGTTCACTTGTTTGGCCGGCTCTAGCCAGCGCTGGCGAGGCGGTTCCAGAATATTCCACATGCCGGCCTGCAACTCTTCTATGGCTTGCAGATGCCACAAACCCAATTGCTTTTGGCCTTCCGCATCGACCGTGCAATACGGCACCACGATGCGCTTGTCGCTGCCTAGTTCAGCGACAACTGTTGATAAAGTCTGCACTTCGGAACGGCAGTGCAAATACCACATCACGGTCCGGGCGGCTTGGTACCAGGATTACTGGAGTATCTGGCGGCAGATCTCGGCGCTGACCGCGTCCTTGTCGGCTTGCGCATTCCGAGCCGCATAAGCGATTTGGCGCTGCTCAGTTTTATCCATTTGCACGGCAATATTCCAAGGCTTGTTCAAGCAGGTAGGCAGAACCACTGAGCAACTGATGGGCATCTTGCTCTTTGCGTAACCAGGTAAATTGGCGCTTAGCCAATTGGCGGGTAGCGATGACGGCTTTCTCCCGCAGCGTTGCCAGGTCGTATTCGCCGTTGAGATAAGACCACGCTTGCCGGTAACCGACGCAGCGTATCGAAGGCATGCTTTCATCCAAATCGACGCGTTGCCATAACGCCTGGACCTCGTCGAGAAAGCCTTGCGCCAGCATCTGATCGAAACGCTCGGCGATTTTCTCGTGTAAGGTACTACGTTGCTCCGGCGCGATGATCAACTTGATAAACCGGTGCGACTGCTCGCCTTGCTGATCGGCAGCGAAAAAGCTGGATAAGGCTCGACCGCTGATTTCGTGCACTTCCAGTGCTCGTTGAATACGTTGCGGATCATTGACGTGGATCCGTTCGGCGGCTTGCGGATCGACTTGCGCCAAGCGGGCATGCAACACCTCCTTACCCAAGTCTTGCAATTCCTGATCTAATCGCTGGCGTATCTCTGGATCGGCTTCAGGCAATTGCGCCAAACCCTGCGTCAAGGCGCTGAAGTACAACATGGTGCCGCCGACCAGCAATGGCAATTTGCCGCGCGCCGAAATATCCGCCATCAAATCCAACGCTCGATTGCGGAATTGGCCGGTGGAAAACGCTTCGCTGGGGTCAAGAATATCAAGCAAATGATGCGGAACACCACCGCGTTCGGCCAGGGTGGGTTTAGCCGTGCCAATGTCCATGCCTTTGTAGACCAAAGCAGAATCGACACTGATAATCTCGGCGTTCAAGGCTTGCGCCATGGCTACGCCTAGCGCGGTTTTGCCAGATGCGGTCGGGCCCATCAGTAAGACGGCCGACGGTTTTTGCAATTCGCTCATTTATTGGCCGCGCATGAAAAACCGATCCAAATCCTGGTGGCTCAGCGCCACCCAGGTTGGTCGGCCATGGTTGCATTGACCGATGCGCTCGGTTTGCTCCATATCGCGCAACAAGGCGTTCATTTCCTCGAAGCTGAGTTTGCGCTTGGCGCGCACCGAGCTATGACAAGCCATGGTCGCCAAAATCGCGTTAAGACTTTCCTGGGCTTTATGACTGACGCCGTGGGTGGCCAGATCGGCCAGAATATCGCGAACCAACTGATCGACATCGGCTTTTGCCAGCAAGGCTGGAGTAGCTCTAAGCACGACGGTTTCCGGGCCGGAGCGGTTGATTTCAAACCCCAAACCCGTAAAAAATTCATGCTCTTGCTCAGCCAAGTCGGCCTCGGCGGTGGTGACTTGCAACTTGATCGGCAGCAATAAGGGCTGGGAGACGATAGCCCGATTGAGATAATGCTGTTTCAGCCGTTCATACGTCACCCGTTCATGGGCGGCGTGGGCATCCACCAAAATAATGCCGTTGGCGGTTTCCGCCAGGATGTAAATATTGTGGATATGCGCCAGCGCAAAGCCCAAGGGCGGTATCGCCGATTCGACAACAGCGTGGGTTGGGGCCGCGGGATTGGGTTGCGGATAAAGTTTGCCGTACGCTTTGATTTGCTCTGCCACATCAGACAAATTGGCGCGTTCTGGCGAGTAACGATAGGCGCCGAAGGCTTCTGCTACTGATCGCTGTGGCTCGCTATCCATTCGGGACTCCGGCAAGCTCAGTGGCAAGGAGGTTTGTTGATTTAATGGCGTCCGCTGCGGCGCTATGCGCGCTTGGACCACCGGCAAATCGGCAACTGTTTCGAACCGCTGCTCTAAGTTCGCAGCACCGGGACGTTGATCGGCTAAGCTGCGATGCAAGGCCTGAAATAGAAAGTCGTGTACCATCCGCCCTTCCCTAAACCGCACTTCCAACTTGGTCGGATGCGCGTTGACATCAACCAAAGCCGGATCGAGTTCCAGGTACAAGACAAACACCGAGTGGCGGCCGTGGTACAACACGTCCTGATACGCCTGCTTCACAGCATGCGCTACCAGCCTGTCCTTGATCAGCCGGCCATTGACGTAAAAAAACTGCATATCCTGCTGGCTGCGGGAGAAAGTCGGCAAGCCGACCCAGCCATGCAAATATAAACCGGATGCGGCAAAATCGATCTTCACGCTGTTCTCGACAAACGCCGAGCCGCAAATCGCGGCGATGCGTTTTTCCTGGGCTGCCTGCGTCGCGGCGGGTTTGAGATTCAGCACTTCGCGCTGATTGTGATTCAACACAAAACCCACATCAAAACGAGCCAGCGCCAGTTTTTGGATCAGGCTCTCGATATGGGTAAATTCGGTTTTCTCGGCTTTTAAAAACTTGCGGCGGGCCGGCGTGTTGTAAAACAAGTCGCGGACATCGACCGTGGTGCCGGGCGGATGCGGATCGGGTTGCGGATCGAAATTTTGCTCGGTGCCATCGGCACTGACTTGCCAGGCGCATTCGGCGTCAGCGGTACGCGAAATCAAAGTCAAACGCGCCACCGAGCTGATACTGGGCAAGGCCTCACCGCGAAAGCCCATGCTGATCACATGCTCCAGATCGTCCAAGGAGGCAATCTTGCTGGTGGCATGCCGAGATAAAGCCAGTGCCAAATCGTCTTTGACAATGCCGCAGCCGTTATCGCGAATCCTGATTTGCTGCGCCCCGCCCTGCTCGACATCGATCACAATCTGCGTCGCGCCGGCATCGAAACAATTTTCCACCAGCTCTTTGACCACGGACGCCGGCCGCTCGACCACCTCGCCGGCGGCGATTTGATTGACTAATTGGGTGGGTAAGGCATGAATCCGCATGGGCTGCGCTCGGGAAAAAGCGCGTATTTTAGCGGATGAAAATGAAACGGGGCGAAATGATTCGCCCCGCTTTAAGAAAGTTTGACTAGCTGTCTCGCGGAATCTGCAATACTTGGCCGATACGCACGTTGCCGTCGTTCATGGCATTTGCCAGCCGCAAAGCCCGCATGCTGATGCCGTATTGCTGGGCTATGCCGGAAAGCGTTTCGCCGCGATTAATCACATGATGAGTGCCGGCATTGCTCGCCACCACGGTCGGAGGAGCATCCAGCTCTCTAGCCGCCAACACCGGTTTTTGCTCTGCTTTCGCTTTCGCCGCCGGTTCATTGTCATCCGTCGCCAATGCAGCCAATTGCACGGCTTTGGATTTGCCGGAACGATTCAGCTGGGCCATCATCGTATCGGCTGGCGCATATTGTTTAAAGTGGCCGACTATCCCGCTAAACACTGCCGAAGCCATTTTGTTTTGATAGGCCTTAGTGTTCAAACGACGCTCTTCTTCCGGACTAGAAATGAAGGCGGTTTCCACCAGAATCGAGGGAATTTCCGCTGACTTCAACACCACGAACCCGGCTTTTTGTACCGCGTTTCTATGCAAATGGCCAACACTTTTCACGCTTTTTAGCACCTTGTTGCCGACATTTTGACTGGCCTCTTTCGCCGCTTTATTGGATAAGTCCATCAACACTGAGGTCAAGGTATCATCCCTGTCCCTGTCTTCGCCGGCACTGCCATCTACCGCGTTTTCGCTAGCCGCTAACCAACCAGCACCAGCGCTAGAGGCACCCTTGTTGGCCAAGGTGTAAACGGAAGCGCCATGGGCTTGACTGTCACTGAAGGCATCGGCATGGATAGACACGAACAAATCGGCTTTGGCGGCCCGGGCAATGCGGCGACGCTCGTTTAATTTCACAAAATAATCGCCATCGCGAATCATCACCGCCTTCATGCCTGGCTGACTGTTGACCATACCTTGCAGACTCTTGGCTATCGCCAAAACCACGTCTTTTTCCTGAGTACCGTTCGCACCCTGCGCACCCACATCCTTGCCGCCGTGACCGGCATCGATAGCCACGATGATATTGCGCCCCTTGGCCTTGGCGACCGATTTAGCCGCGACGGGTTTGCTCGCAGCCTCGGACTTTTTGGTCGATTTATCGGCTTTTTCAGCAACAGCAGCCACTGATGTAGGGGTGTGACTATCCGCTTTAATCTCGCTAGGTGTTAAGACTTTTTCCGCCGGCTTGGCCGTTAGTTGGGGCTGATCAGACGGCTCTTTCTCCGCCAAATCAATCTGTAAATTCTTACCGATCATGGCCACCTTGAGGTCGGCATCGGCTTTCAATTCAACCACAATGCGCAAATCAGCGTTGTTGCGCATGGCGCTGCGAGCAAAACCAAATAAAGGATGATCCGCAGCAGGCTGGTTTAACTCCTGAGTGATTTTGGCACCGACAAAGTCCACAACCAGACGGCTAGGGCTTTTCAACACAAAGGCATGGTGACGCACTGCACTCGGCAGATTCACAAGCAGTTGATTGGTAGAAGAGTAGCTGATCGCCCCCAGCTCAGTCTGGGCTGCGAACGCCGAAAAAGTGGGTAACAACAAACCCCATATACAGAAAATTCTAAACATCTGCTGCTTACCCCACATTTCAACTAGTGACAACTTTGTTGAGATTATAGCAATAGGTTATTGTTTTTCCAGTTTAGTTTTATCTGATTTTCACGGTTTTTTGTTAACACATTGATTTCAGCCGTTCGTTGTTGCTGAAAATAATTCAACCTTACTTCCACATCGGCCACGGGCAGAAAACCAACGCCCATTTCCGGCCATTCGATACAGCACAACGCGCTCTGATTTAGATAATCGTCCATGCCCATCCATTCCAGTTCTTCCGGATCTTTCAGCCGATACAAATCAAAATGAAACAAGCGCCGGCCATTGACCTCATATTCTTCGACCAAGGTATAAGTTGGACTTTTTACCGCACCTGGGTGACCGGCTGCCCGCAACAAGCCACGAACCAGCGTGGTTTTACCGGCACCTAACTCGCCATATAAAAACAGCAGGCATTTTTCCGGCAACGCTTGCCAGAGGGTCGCACCCAGCGCTTCTGTATCTTCGGGGTTTTCCAACCTAATGTTCATCGATTCAATAGTGTCCTAATTCTTTCCGGCAAATCGCCGGCCAACAAGCCGCGCTCGCCAAACTCCGAAGCCAGACTGTCGGCTGCTTCGCCATGCACGAAAACAGCCAGCCGGCTTGCGTGTCCTAAGCTCAAACCTTGCGCCACCAGTCCGCCGATCAGGCCACACAAGACATCGCCCATGCCACCAGTAGCCATGCCGGGATTGCCGGTAGTGCCGACATAGATGGTTTCGCCGCTAGTTATCAAGGTGCCGGCACCTTTTAACACACAAGTTCCGCCATATTGGCTATGCAGATCCGCCAAAGTCGCGAAGCGATCAGCCGAAATCTGCCGTGCGCTAGAACCCAGTAACCGGGCAGCTTCGCCTGGATGCGGAGTTAATATCCAATTTTCCCGCCGCTTGGGTTGTAAGGACAATAAATTCAAGGCGTCGGCATCAATCACACATGGCTTATCAATAGCTAACGCCGCGCCAAACATCTCTCTCGCCCAATCATCCTTTCCCAAGCCAGGACCAATCACGATGATGCTTGCCTTCTCCAGCAGAGCGTGCAAGGCTTCTCCAGATTCTATGCCGTGGCACATCAATTCCGGCCTGCCGATATTCAGCAAGCCACTATGTGCGGCGCGGGTGGCGATGCTAACCAGACCAGCCCCGGAACGCAAGGCCGCCTCGCCCGCCAAACGGATCGCCCCGGTATAACCCAGATTGCCGCCAATCAACAACACATGCCCGAAATGGCCTTTGTGGGCAATTCGGGCGCGACGCGGCAAGTCGACTCGCTCCAACGCTAACGCAAACGGCGGCATCGCTGCCAGCACAGCTTCGTCGATGTCCAGGCCACTGCAAACGATTTCACCGCAATATTCTGGCGCATCGCCGGTAAACAAACCACACTTCAAGCCGATGAAGGTCACTGTCAAATCCGCCTTAACGGCACAACCGAGTACCGAGCCGGTATAGGCGTGTAAACCGGATGGTACATCCACGGCAACCACCGGACAGCCGGAAGTATTGATTGCGGAAATAGCCGACGCAAAATCTTCCCCGACCTGTCGGCTTAAACCAATTCCGAACAGGGCATCTACAACCACCCCTTGCACTTGGGATTGCCCGGCTTCAAAGCAACTGACGCGGCCACCCGTTTTTACAAAATCTTGATAGGCACTAAGCGCATCGCCTAGCAAAGCATTCGGATCGCTCAAGGTATACACGTATACCCGATAATTTGCCTGCAGGGCCAGCGTCGCAACATCGTAACCATCGCCGCCGTTATTGCCGGCACCGCAAAACACTGTGATTGCTTGTTTTTCCGGCCAACGCCGCCTTATCTGCTCGAACAGCGAGAAGCCAGCCCGGCGCATCAATTCCCGACCCGGAATCCCTAGTTCTTCTATCGCATAACGCTCGGCCTCGCGGATTTGGGCGGTGCAGTAGAGTTTGTTTGGGGGTGTTTGCATGAGGTGACCTTGGGAAAGTCGATAGATTATAGGCGCCGAAACTAGCGGAATTAATAAAACGAGTGCTCCAATGCCTGTCGGCCTCTATCCGTCAATAGCAATTTTAAAGTAAAAGCGGGGAAAGCTCCTTATCAATCATTTAATGATAGGCATAGCTTTCTGATGGTTGAATATTGTTGAATCTAAATGGTAATGAAATAGTGCGTGTGCCGTAATCGATATTAATCGTCCATTGAACTAATGGAACCTCTAACCAGCCGTCCATAAGGCGTTCTGAATTAAATCTAGCTGTAATTGTTAACGTTTTTTGCTGACCTTCCTTTATGCATAGATCTCTTATATGTTCGGCGTTTTTAAAAATCTCTTTCACTTCATTTTCAAAATCTTCTGAACTTTGCTCCAGAAGGTTCCTTAGCTCGATACACTGCAACGATTAGGCCTTTGTCCATATCAGCATATCTCGACTTTCCATGAAATCCAACGTGACAATTAAAAAGGCGATTCTACGTCGGATAGCTACTTGGTTGATTGGCACCCGATTTCCCCGACACTCTATAGAATCAGTTATGTCACAATTGCCCCACCAAATCGCTAAGGAGCAAAACCATGCGTCAGTTTCTGTTAATCATCGTGACACTGATTGCGTTGAGCGGGTGCGCGTCGGAATCCTGCGACAAGGATGTCATAAACATCCTCAACCCCAATCAGACCAGCGCGAAATTGCTAATGGATTACGCTAAAACCGCCGTGTGTAAAACATCCCCGGCAGGCGAAGCGAAACCAACAACAGTAGACGAAGAACGCAAGCTGGTGTTGATTTACGACCTTTATGTCAAAGCCAGAAGTTATGCGATTTTAAATAAGGTGTTTTTCTGGCTGTCGCTGGTTTCGGCGGTGGCGGTATTTCTGTGGCCGTCGCTCGGGGTATTGATGAAAGACCGCCTGGGCGAGCGCGAATGGTATAAATCGGCGATCGTGCAAACCACGGTGACCGGCATCGCGGCGTTGATGTTCGCGTTTTACAGCCAATATAAAGACAAGCAAACCTATGCGGAAAACCTGATGCGTTACGCGGTGTTTTCCGATAAGCCGGTGGCTGAATTGAGTCAGAAAGTGATCGAAGAAATCGGCAAAATCGATATTGGCTTTAGTTTTAGCGGGGTGTTTGATAAGAAGGAAGACAAATAACGGTGGCGGCGGAATGGCCGTTTGTCAAAAATGTTCCGGTTGGCTTTTTATCGCATCACCGTTTTTAATACTGCATTGATGGTCGAATGTATTCGGCCTGTCAGCGATCCAAAAGTCCAAGATCGAATAAATTCGACCCTACAATTTTTTACCACCAATATTTCGCCCGAGGTTCCATCAGCGTGAACATTACGCCCTCCCCAACCGAAGATCTGGTAGCGCTTGTCCAACGTATCAAGCAATGGGGCGAGGAATTGGGTTTTCAGCAAATCGGTATCAGCGACACCAACCTGAGCGCCGCAGAACAACACCTGCACCACTGGTTGGATAACGGCTTTAATGGCGAGCTGCAATATATGGCCACGCACGGATTAAAACGCAGCCGACCGGCTTTATTGCAGGCAGGAACCCGAAGTATTATCTCGGCGCGGATGGACTATTTGCCGGAGCCGCCCATTGTCAGCCAACAAGTGTTGGACGATCCCACCGCGGCGTTTGTCTCCCGCTATGCTTTGGGCCGCGATTATCACAAGCTGCTGCGGAATAGATTGCAAAAACTGGCGGACAAGATCGCCGAGAAGATTGGTCCGTTCGGCTATCGGGCGTTCGTGGATAGCGCGCCGGTTTTGGAAAAAGCCATCGCCGAAAAAGCCGGACTGGGCTGGATAGGTAAACACAGTAATCTGATCAACCGAGGCGCCGGTTCCTGGTTTTTTCTCGGCGAAATCTACACCGATCTGGCCCTACCCAGCGATCAAGCAGCCAGTAATCATTGCGGGCAATGCCGAGCTTGTCTGGATATTTGTCCGACTCAAGCCATCGTCGGTCCGTATCAGGTCGACGCCCGCCGCTGCGTGTCATATTTAACTATCGAACTGCACGGCAGCATCCCGGTAGAGTTGCGACCCTTGTTGGGTAACCGCATCTACGGTTGCGACGATTGCCAATTGGTATGCCCTTGGAATCGCTTCGCCAAGCTCAGCGTGGAAAGCGATTTCAAACCCCGACATCGTTTGGATCAGGCGACTTTGCTTGAGTTGTTTAATTGGAGCGAAGCCGAGTTCCTGCAAAAAACCGAAGGCTCGGCGATCCGCCGCATCGGCCATTTGCGCTGGCTCCGTAATATCGCGGTCGCGCTGGGCAATGGTCAACCAACGCCCGCCGCCAAAGCGGCTTTGACTGGTAAGTCTGTTAACGATTCTGAGATGCTGCGCGAGCATGTGCAGTGGGCTTTGCAGAACTTGGACACACGGAGCAGGTTAGAACAGCCAAGACAGCTATAAAAATTCACGCTCGAAATGTTTGAATGACTTGAACTGGAATCAAGTCAAGGTGTATTCTTAGAACTGGTTAACAGAATCCGCTGCAGGCCAAACATGCTGGTTACCGCCGCTTCCAATCCAACGTCTCTCTACAGGCTAACCGGTCGTAGCGCGGTCGTGTCCGGCGAACAAGCAACTGTCGAACCCATCACCCAAACCGCGAAAAGCCCAAGCACCACGTCAGACCAATACACTCCTGAACAGCTAAAGCAAATTGCGGAGCTTAAAGCTCGCGACCAGGAAGTACGCGCCCATGAACAAGCCCATTTAAGCGCCGCTGGCGGTATCGCCGTCAGTGGTGCACGGTTCACCTTTGTGACAGGCCCGGATGGTCAACGCTATGCCACAGGGGGCGAAGTGAGCATTGATGTCTCTGAGGTTGCCGGGGACCCAGAAGCAACCCTGCGTAAAGCCGATACCATTCGCCGTGCGGCTTTAGCCCCCGCCAATCCATCAGGCGCGGATCTAAGCATCGCTGCCAAGGCTGCGGCAATGGCGAATAAAGCCCGTGGGGAATTGCTAAATTCGCAAAAACAACCCAGCCGTTACGGCGAGCTTATCGATCTCAGGGCGTGATCAACTCGGTGTAAACTCCAGACCAAATCCCACGCCCGGCTCTACCCTTACCACCACAGCACTTTGTATCGGCGCATCGTCGAATTCGGTGGTTTGCACTTCCACGAGGGCACCAATCGGCGGAATTAATTCGTTGGCACAGAGTAAAAACAAGCCTGTTTCTGAAAAGTCTCTCATATCGACAACCACAGCCTCTGATGAAGCCGGCACCACCATTCTGATTTTGGCACGATGCTTTAGGCGCGGGTGCCTGCGCTTGTTATCAATCACGAATTCTCCTGGATCGTTTCGGTTCTAATGCAAGTGATAGTATGAAAGTATGCATATGTCAAACGGCAATCAGCCGGGAATCTCCTACCTGTTAGATGGCCCCCCGTAAAAACAAATACAGCCCCAAAGCTACCATCACCAAGCCGCTGAGTAATTTCAGCCAACGGCCATGTTTTTCCTGCAGGCGGTTTTGACTCAGTGTCATGATGCCTATCCCCAACACCATCACGTCGTCGAACATATAAGCCAGATTGTACAGCAATAAGTAGCCGTAATAGTCCAGCTCGCTTAATTCCCGCAGCGTAAGGATACGCGTGTAAAGAGCCGGAAAGCCGGAGGTACACAGCAACTCGACGATCTGCACCAACAGTGCCAGCACTATGGCACCCATTATTGCGCCCGCCAAATTTTCGGCTTGCAGAATTCGCCGGATCCGATTGTAGATGCCGGGTTTGGCGGACACTGGAATCGACAAGGACACTCCCACGCCAAACGCCCAAAAATCCTTCAGATTGATCGCACCCGCTAGCACCGCAATGGCCGCAATAGCCAATTCCGACCCGCGCGACAAGCCAATTAGCAAGAATAGATTCAACCAGGCCGCCATGAACACGAAATAAGCCAGTCCTTCCACCACCACAAAAGTTCCTGCCACGGCCAACATCCTGGGCCGATTTTGCATCGGTGCCAGCATCGAAATCATCAGAATCAGTACCCACATCGAGCAGGGATTAAAACCGTCTAGCACGCCCATAGCCAACGTGAAGGCAGGCAATCCCACCTCTTCAAGATCAATCCGCCTACCGAACAAATTCACCGCAAACACCTCGGACTCCGGACCAGCTTGCTGGCTAACCGGCGCATCGCAAGATTCGCTGATCTGCACTTCGCAGCTACCCGTTTCAGGGTCTGGATTTTCAGTCTTTCGGAGATCTGCACGCAAAGCGCTGCGAATCAAACGGTCACTGCCGACTTGTTCCGAATAGCCGACGATATACTCGCCCCGCACCAGAAATGTCGGCAATCTGATTGGCCCTGCTTGTCGGGATTCGGCAATCTGCTGTAAACGCTGCAAAGCTGCTGGCGCTTCAGTGATATTGCGAATCACGATCCGCAAATCGGCTTGCTCACGCTGCAACTCAGTCAAAAATTGTTCCGCTTGCTGACAATGAGGACAGCCGTCACGCACAAAGGCTTCGATATCCACTGGGCTTTCGACAGCGCCGCTCGCCCGCATTATCAGCGATAGCGATAGCAACAGCGTCAAACCTAAACGCATCAGTACCGACGGTAGCTGACTAGGGTATTCCGAAAACATTTTAAGTATTGGCACTCGCCTATCCTCCCCAACAGTTCCAGCAATGTGTACGGACACGCTCAATTTATTAGATAATAACAAGTTAATTGCATGCACCGAACCAGCAGGTGCAATTTCCGCCCCATACACAGCCTGCCGCCAAATGCCGGTGGCGAGATCAGAACCGACTTAATGGCCAGACGACCCAGAAGTACTAAATCAACCGTTAGACGCAGAAAATCGAAACCGCAAACATCATGGCTGAAGCGCTCGCTTGTCTCCCTGTTGTTAGTAGCGGCTTTTGTATTAGCCGCTTATGTCAGTTACCTCGATTACACGGTTCGCGAACAGTTCGAAGGCAAGCGCTGGTCCATCCCCGCCCGCGTCTATGCTAGTCCGGTGGAGCTCTATGCCGGTTACGAAATCTCCAGTAAAAACCTGGAAGACTTGTTGTTGGAATTGCACTATCGCCAGGATCCCCAATTGGCCGGTGAAGGCTCTTACTATGGCAAGGGCGGCCAAATCAACATCCGCACTCGCGCCTTCAATTTTGGCAATACGCCTCAGGAAAGCCGCAAGATCAGTGTTAGTTTCACTGGCAGCGGCATCGGCAGTATTAACGACGCCAGCACCGGCGAGAGTTTGGCCATCGTGCGCATGGACCCGGTGCAAATCGGCAGTTTTTACCCAACCCGCAAAGAAGACCGGATTCTGATTAAGCTGGACGAAGCCCCGCAAACCTTGGTGCAAGGCCTACTATCTACCGAAGACAAGGACTTTTACAACCATTTTGGCATATCGCCCAAGGGCATCGTCCGCGCCATGTGGTCGAACGTAAAAGCCGGCGGCATGGTGCAAGGTGGCAGTACCATCACCCAGCAGTTGGTGAAAAACTTTTTCCTGAATCCTAAGCGTACGCTGCGTCGCAAGCTTAAGGAAGCGTTGATGTCGTTTATTCTGGAATATCGGTACAGCAAGGATGAAATTCTGGAAGCCTATCTTAACGAAATTTTCTTGGGTCAAGACGGTGCCAGCGCTGTGCATGGCTTTGGTTTAGCCAGTGAGTTTTATTTTGGTCAATCGTTAAAAACGCTAAACCTGCATCAAGTCGCCACTTTGGTGGCCTTGGTCCGTGGACCCTCCGAGTACGATCCACGCCGCAACCCAGAACACACGCTGGAACGCCGCAACATCGTATTGGATGCGATGCACGTCGAAGGTTTTATTGATGAACAGCAAGTGAGCGAAGCTAAAAAACAGCCGATTGGCGTCGCGACGGTGATTCATCGCTCGGCCAATCGCTATCCGGGATTTATCGATTTGGTCAAACGCCAATTGAAACAGGAATATAAAGAGGACGATTTAACCTCGGAAGGCTTGCGCATTGTTACCACCTTGGATACCCGCATTCAAGACACCTTGGAAAAGTCCATCGCTAGCAAATTGAAACAGTTGGAGAGAAGTCCGAAAAGTAACGATCTGGAAACCGCCGCCATCGTTACCCGTCGCGACAGCGGCGAGATCGTCGCGCTAGCCGGCGGGCGCGACGCCGACGATACCGGTTTCAATCGCGCGCTTGATGCGGTGCGACCAATAGGTTCGCTGATTAAGCCGGTGGTGTATTTGACCGCGCTGGAATATCCGGATCGCTACACCATCGCCACGCCGATCAGCGACACTCGTCTGGAAATCCCCGCCGAAAAAGGCAAAACCTGGTCGCCTGACAATTACGATAATCAGGAACACGGCATCGTGCCGCTGCACAAAGCCCTGGCGCATTCCTACAATATGGCGACGGTGCGGATAGGTATGGACATTGGCTTGGCCAAAGTTGCTAACACCTTAAAAAGTATGGGCGTCAGCCGGCCGGTGGATTTGTTTCCGTCATTCTTGTTGGGCGCGCAGCCTTTGACGCCGCTGGAAGTTACTCAGCTATATCAAACTTTGGCGGGGGACGGCTATGCGACCCCGCTGCGTTCCATAAGGGCGGTAAACGCTGCCGACGGCAAGGCCTTACAAAGCTACCCTTTTACCGTGCGCCAAGCGGTCGATCCGGCGGCCAGCTTTATCACCAATACCATTTTGCAGGAAGTGATGTACGCCGGCACCGGCCACTCGGCCTATAACTATCTACCGCAAAACATGGCATTAGTCGGCAAAACCGGCACCACCAATCAATTGCGCGACAGCTGGTTTGCCGGTTTTAGCGGCGACTTTCTGTCCGTGGTCTGGGTTGGCCGCGACGACAATAAACCCACCGGATTGACCGGTGGAACCGGCGCCTTACAAATCTGGTCCGAGCTGATGCGGCAAGTATCCAAAAAACCGGTCAGTCTGGTGCCGCCCGATAATGTGCAGATGACCTGGATAGATGCAGCTAGCGGTTTACTGAGCAACGAGGGATGTCCCGGAGCCAAACTGATGCCATTTGTGGATGGCTCGGGACCCAGTCAGTTTGCCGAGTGTGGCGCAAGCGCTGAACCAGAATCCGGCGAAAGCTGGCTTAATAACCTGAACCCTTTTTAATTATGTTTTTTAAACCCGTTTTTGCTCTGATTTTCCTGATTGCCACTAGCACTGCAACCTGGGCCGACGATGCGCCGATTACCCGACTGAAAAACTTTTTAGCCGGCAGCAGTTCCTTGACGGCGGATTTTAAACAAATCAGTTTCGATAAAAGTGGTCGTCCCGCGCAAAACAGCTTCGGCAAGTTCTATCTGAGCCGACCCGGCAAATTTCGCTGGAATTATCAAAAACCGTTTGTGCAAGAGATCGTATCCAACGTCGGCAAAGTCTGGTTTTATGACGCCGACCTGGAACAAGTAACAGTAAAGCAGCTCGACGACTCCCTCGGCTCTACCCCCGCTTTATTGTTGACTGGCGACGTGGATATAGAAGAGAAGTTTATCCTGCAGGAACAAGGCAAGGAAGACGATGGCATGAATTGGGTGAAACTATCACCAAAGAACGAAGAAAGCGGTTTTAAATACATTCTGATTGGCCTAAACGGCAACCAGTTGGGCGGCATGGAACTGAGTGACAATTTCGGCCAATTAACCCGAATTTATTTCTCCAACATCCAGCTCAATCCCAAGCTAGACGAAGCCTTGTTCAATTTCAAAGCCCCAAAGGGTGCGGACGTTTTCGAAAACTAAGCTTATTCAAGCCGGCTTACTGATGCCCAGCTTTTCCATTCGCGACCGCAAAGTAGTGGATGGCACGCCCAAAATCTTCGCCGCACCCTGATTGCCGGCAATCCGCCACGAGGTTGCTTCCAACGCCTTTAGAATGTGCGCGCGTTCGGCTTCGTCCAGCGTGACTATCGGGGCTGCGGTGGGCGCACCAGCCCCCATCAGATTCACACAATCGACTGCGGCCAATTGACTGCCCTTGGTCAAAATCACCGCGCGTTCGATGATATGTTGCAGTTCGCGAATATTGCCGGGCCAGAAATAGCTTTGCAAATCGGCCATCATCCGTTCTGGGATCGACTGAATTTTCTTGCCAAATTTTGCCGCATACTTATCGATGAAATGTTTCACCAAAAACGGAACATCTTCCTTGCGTTCGCGCAGGGGCGGTAAATTGATGGGGAAGACATTCAGACGGTAATACAAATCGGCCCGGAATTTACCCTGCTGCGAAAACTGCGCCAGATCCCTGTGAGTGGCGGCAATTACCCGCACATCACAGGTGAGAGTTTGGGTGCCGCCGACCCGTTCGAACTCGCCTTCCTGCAGTACCCGCAACAGTTTGGCCTGCATTTCCAACGGCAGTTCGCCGATTTCATCCAAAAACAAAGTGCCACCGTTCGCCAGTTCAAAACGCCCAAGCTTGCGGGCAATCGCCCCGGTAAACGAACCTTTCTCATGACCGAACAACTCGCTTTCGGCCAGGTTTTCCGGAATTGTCGCGCAATTCAATTTCACCAAGGTCTTGTCTTTGCGGGCACTGAGATTGTGGATCGCCCGGGCAATCAACTCCTTGCCGGTGCCGGTCTCGCCAGTGATCAACACGGTCGCATCAGTGCCAGCTACCTGCCTAACCAGATCCATAGCTTGATGCAATGCCGGCGAATTTCCAATCAATTCCTCGCCGTCCCGACTGGCCAACACTTCTTCTTGAAGATAAAGATTAATACCCCGCAAGGTGTTGCACTCCGCTTCCGCCTGTTGCCGGGCCTTGCGTTCGTTGATGTCGCGCAGGATCAGGATGTAAAGCTTCTGGCCGACCGCTTCTACACGGGAAATAGTGGCTTCGATCGGAAAGCTGCTCTCGTCGGCGCGCAACGCACTCATCCCTTCGGAGACCCAGATGGCTTGCTCCGCCGGCACGCCGTTACGGAAATTCGTCAGGGTTTTGTAAAGCTCGGGCGACAAGAAGCGATCTACCGCCCGCCCAATGTTGTCGGCGGCTTTACAACGAAACATCTGTTCCGCCGCTGTGTTGAACAAGGTAATTCGCCCAGTTTCATCCAGCGTCAAAATAGCATCCATCGCGTTTTCGAAAATCCGCGACAGGCGCTGCTCTTTTTCTTGCAACTCCAACTTCAACTTTTGCAACGTCAAGTGGGTTTGGACGCGGGCAAGCACCTCTTCGTATTGAAACGGCTTGGTGATGTAATCGACTGCCCCGACTTGAAAACCTTTTAGTTTATCGGCGGTATCTGCCAAGGCCGTCATGAATAACACCGGAATATCGCGGGTCGTCGGAATGGTTTTCAAGGTCTGGCAGACAGTAAAGCCGTCCATGCCCGGCATCAGTACATCCAGCAAAATCAGGTCAGGCAGTTGCGCCACGGCTTGCACTAACGCCACTTCCCCGGTTTCCGCGCGCAGCACGTCAAAGCCGGCTTCATCGACCAAGCCCGCCAACTCTTCCAGATTGACCGGATTGTCGTCCAACATCAAAATTAAGGGCTTATCCCGCTGCCGCTCATGAGTCATGCCTTTCTCCTTCTCTCCAACACATAGTCGGCAATATCATTCCTGAAATTCTTGCAAGTAGTCCTGAATGGCCGGCTGCAGCCGGATACTTGCTTGTTGCAGCAACTCATAACTGGCAGCCGCATCCCGAAACGTAGCCTCGTGGCCCATCGTTTCCAGCAGTTGGGCAATCTTGCCGAATGGGAACGCGCCGATGCTGTTCGCGGAGCTTTTCAGCGTATGTGCTGATAGTCTTAATAAATCCGCGTCCTGGCGTTGTATCGCATCCGCGAGGTCATTTAACAAGGGCGCAGACTGCTCTTGAAACAAGGTCATCATTTTGCACAACATCTGCTGCCTGCCGCGCACCCGATTTAAAGCTTGCTGCCAATCCAGCGCAGGCTCGGCTAATGCCGCCGAGGCTATGCTATGGTTATCTGCTTGTTCTGTTCCCGCCATATTCCAGCACTCCACCATTGCCAACAAATCCTGTTCTTGCACTGGTTTGGCGATGTAATCGTCCATACCCACAGCCAAACAGCGTTCCCTATCACCTTTCAAGGCATGTGCGGTCATCGCAATAATACGCATGTGTTTGCCGGTCTCACGTTCACCGGCGCGAATAGCCTCGGTCGCCTGAAAACCATCCATCACAGGCATCTGAACATCCATTAAGATCAGATCGAAAACGCTATCGTTAGCCAATAAATCGAGCACTTCCTGACCATTATTGGCCACCTTGACGATATGACCTCTCTCTTCCAGCAGCACGACCGCCATGTATTGATTAACCGGATTATCTTCCGCCAACAAAATGTTTAACTTACGGGTCGGCTCCGTTAATAACTTTGGCAAGTTGTCAATCGCTTTGGCGGCAGACTTGCCCAGCGCCGACTGGATTGCATTCCATAGTTCGGAATGCTTAACCGGTTTACGCACGTACATGGTAATGCCCAAATCATGGCAGCGTTCGCAGTCATCCGGCCTGTCCGCGGAAGACAACATCATGATCGTTACGGGCTCTAAACTATGATCGTCTCGAATACTTTGCGCCACCATGAAGCCATCCATGATCGGCATCATCGCGTCCAGCAGAATCAAGGCGTAAGATTCACCTGATTCCGCCATGCTGCGCAACGCCGCAATAGCCGCTTCACCGCTGTCTACTGTAGTAGGACGCATGCCCCAATGAATCAATATTTCCGAAAACACCCGCAAATTAATCGCGTTATCGTCGACAATGAGTACAGGGAGCCCCTTAACCTCTATGAATGGGTGAATCGGCATATCGGACTCAGAAGGCGTATGCCGGTCAAATACCGCAGTGAAGAAAAAGGTACTACCTTTGTGCTCTTGGCTTTCCAGGGACAAATGCCCCCCCATCAATTCGACCAAACGCGAGGAAATGGATAAGCCTAATCCGGTGCCGCCAAACTTGCGGGTGGACGAGGCATCAATTTGCGCAAACGCCTCGAAAATCAATTGCTGTTTATCGGGCGAGATGCCAATGCCGGTATCGCTGACGGCAATGCGCAGGCCAACCTTTTCATCGTCTCTCGCCTCCTGCTTGACCTGAACCACAATTTCGCCATGTTGGGTAAACTTGATCGCGTTTCCAACCAAATTGATGATCACTTGATTTAAGCGACCCACATCGCCAACCAAATCATCCGGTGTGTTGGGATCGACGCAGAGCATTAACTCCAGGCCTTTCTCATGGGTGTGTCCGCCTAACAGCTTTAGGGTATCGCCCAAGCTTTCCCGAAGCTTAAAGGGCGCGTGATCAAGCTCGAGCTTGCGAGCCTCGATCTTTGAAAAATCCAGAATATCGTTGACGATGCGCAGCAAGGCATCCGCCGAGCTGTTTGCCATGCCCAAAAACTCGCGCTGCTGCGGCGTGAGTTCCGTGCGCAAAGCTAAGCCGATCATGCCGATGATGCCGTTCATCGGTGTGCGGATTTCATGACTCATATTGGCCAAAAACTCGCTCTTCGCGCCGGCAGCTTGCAAAGCCGCATCACGGGCAGAAAGCAAGGCCTGACGCATTTTTTCTAAATGTTCTGCCAAGGCCGCCACTTCGGTAATCTTGGTACCGGAATTAAATTGCCCGGTATGATTACCGGCGGCGATTTGTTCGGCCTCGTCGCGCAGACGCTCCAGCGGCAAAACCAGTTTGCGGCCAAACAGCCCAACCACCAACAGGGTCAAACACATGTAGATAGCCACAAAGTAGGCGCTGCGCTGATATACCGTGGCAATGTCGCGTTGAATCTGCCGCTCATCGTAACCTAACCTTAACATTGCCAACGAGCCGTCTTCTGGGTTCAGAATCGGCACTGCCAGGAAGTAAATATCGTCGTCATGTTCGCCGAAGAAAAAATCTTCTTGAAACTGCTGCTGAGCGTTGAGTTCGATGTCCGCGCGAATATTGCCGCGCTCGGTAGCGATTTCCGCAAACGCCAAACGGCCATTCAACAGAAATTCGCCTAACAGACTTTGTAATTCGGCAGCCTTGGTATGGTCCAATCGCGGGGTCACCAAATTACTAAACAATAGGGCATCGGACCTGACGTAATTGACAAACTGCGCCTCCAAACTGGGCTTACTCACCCGATAAATACCGAAGAGCAAGACTGGCACCAACAGCAAATGAATACCGACGACAGCCAGAATCATTCGGCCGTTAAAACTGTGAAAAAACCGACTCATTCGAGGGCTCCTTGCCATAACACATTAACCGATTTAAGACCTTGGTGGGCCCTCACTTGATCCTCCCACAAATACGTGATGGTGCCGGGATTCTGCTGCAAAGTCTCAACCAAGTTTTTCAGATCGTTAAAACTTTCAGGTCGCTTACCACCAAGACGGAAAACCACCGATATCGTCTGATTTTCATAGGCGTTAGCCGACATGAAAGCCACTTTCTGCAGAAATACTTCGAAAATTAACGGATCGCTAATATTTAACAAGGGGACCGGACGCTCCCCGTCTTTTTCCAACGGTACGCCCAAGAACAGTTTTCTGGCCTCCTGCACGGTCAAAGGCGGCATCGATGAATTGGCGCCAGTAGCCAGCACCAGGGAATGACGAGTGATAGCGCAAAGGCTCTGCGCCCCAAGCAGCAATAGCAAAGCAATGACAAAGAGGCCACTCACCACTTTCATGGAAACACCGCGCTCCATTGAAACAGCACCTGTCCGAAATGGTCTTCACGCAAATGATCGCGTGAGGCTTCAATCTTTAAGGCATTGTTATGATTGAGTTTGTAGCGCACACCACCGAGAAACCTGTCCTCGACATAATTCCTAAACATCACCAGATAGGGGTCGCCCCGACCGCCAAAGGTGCCTTCCACTCGTCCCACCAAAGTCCAGGCAGGATTGAGTTCCCATTCGACTTGCCCGTAAGCACTGAGAAAATCGTCGTGGGTATTGCTGCCTAGCCGGCTTTCTAAGGTGTTGTTCACATACACAACTTCACTCAGAAGGCGCACTGCTTGGATTTGTTTATTGGCGTAAGCGCTGGCAATAAACTGGTTGACGTTTTTCACGGCCGGTTCGTCGGAGCGAATTTGGTTATACGCGCCAGAGACACCGAATTCGTCGACGCCGAAGCTGATCGGTTGATAGCCAAGCCGAAACGATGCGCCGGGGCGACGGGTACCTCCCGGTTCGACCAGATTAAAGGCTTCCAGACCTTGATTGATTTGCGGGCCCGCACCCGCCGCAACTGAATAATACAGGCCGCCTTCGCCTAGATCGTGGAGGCCTTCCCATAACAATCCGGTCAAATGGTTGGGTATCACGCCACCGGCAGTTTCAAATGCCATAATGCCGGGCCTGCTGATAGTGGTTTGCAAAAACGCGCCGTGATGGAACTGCATGTTCCAGTAACCGATCGGGTTATGAAAGCGGCCAAGCCACAGGGTAGCTTCGTCCCCTACGTGCATACCCAATTGAAATCTTTCCAAGTTATGGGTTTTGGTGCTGACCAGCCATTCGCCGAGAAACCGAAATTGCTGATAATCGGTCGTGTAGAACACGTTTATCTCGGGGATAAAGTCGCTATTACTGAGCTTTTTCTGGGGCTCTTGATCGAAACGCACTATACCGGTCAAAGCCGGAAATAATAATAAATCGCCCGACAGCCCTTTGGCACTGTTGTTGGGTATATGCCCCATGTGCCCCATGTGCCCTATGTGGCCTTCAGCAACAGCCCTGACAGGAACGAAACTGGCGAGTCCGCAAAGGCAACAAATTATTGCGCCGCTTAGCGTTTTGAAGATGGCTGGATAGTGTCGTTGCCGCATGCAGACTCTCTAGCATTTCATCGGTAGGATACGTACACTACCTAGTTAAATCGGAACGTCCCTCCCGATGGATTTACAGCGAAATGTATCACATATTTTTGAATAGTTGACGATATTTCGTCAAAATTTAAGCGATAAAAGCGCCTAATTGGGGTTCCCTGACACCCTGACTGCCTTATCTCAAAGCAAAATGATCTTGGCTGAAGCAAGCCCCATTCAGCAGGCCGACATTAGTTTAAGCGCGCCGTATTAATCACCGGGCTTTCGCTCAGATTCAGATTAATTGAAAGTCATACATAGCTAGACTTTAGACTGGGTTCATTGGAAAAAAGCCCGAAAGACATCCGAGCAGCAATAATCAGCATCGCGTTTGACCGCTTAAACGGTGTTCTCTGGTTAAACGCCGGATACGTATCTCTAAAGTCTGAACCTTTTTTCCAACAACCAGGAAAGAATCTAACACCACAGGTTAATCCACCCCATTGCACTAGCTGTACGACATTTCGTAACCGCTACGATATTTAGTGCTGAAATCAGCAATTAGCTGTGGAATTTTTCACAACTTTTCAGTGCACCTTAGCCATAAAATAACGTCTAAACAACTAGTTACAATATTTTCGACCTAACTGAATCGACGGTGGCATTGGTTTTGCGAAGTATTGAGCGTTTCTCCGAAATGAGGAGGGCTGGATACCAAATAACCCCATAACGGTTATTTTCATTTATTTCAATACGAGGCAATCACCATGAAATCCTTCCAACAGATTACTCGCTGTAAAAGATGCGGTGAATTATTGTCATCTCATGAAAAATCCCACGCGGACAGAGCAGGCCTCTGTGCAATTTGCGATCACATGCGCAGTGAAGCACTGGAAATTTACCGAGCAGTGCAGGAAAAAAATAACGGGGAGAAAATTCGCTTCAGATTGGTTTAAGCATTGGCTTGTTATAAGTCTGGCCGCTTAACAACGGACTGCAGTCGATAACTATCGTTAGGCAACAAACCGGGTCAAACCGGAATGGCTAAACAGAATTGGGACCCGCTGTTATAGCGGACCAGACCGCTTCTACCGGCACTATTTGCTTCCGTATAAGCGCTAGTTTGAAGATTAAGAATCTGGAAAAGCTCGCTCAAAAGAACTTTACAACCTCAACCTTGGGAGACAAATTATGAATACATTAGAAATCGTGAAAATCTGTTTACGCGAACTAAAACGCTGCAGCATAAGTTTTTTGCTTATTGTTGTTGGCGTATTTCTAGCTACCCAAAATGCCCCCGCCGCCACCATGCCGAAGAATAATCAATGCATGGGCAGCATGGAAATGATTAACGCAATTGCCTCGCGCCCCCTCAAATCCAGTTCGCGCGCGATGGTCCAGCCTGTTGGTAATTCGCTCCATCGGTTTCATGCCAAGCAAGTAAGTAGCAAATGCACTGGCTACCCCACTGAGAATAAAGCCAACAAACACTACAAATGAGCACTATCGTCAATCTAAATCACACCGAAACGTTCGCGCTGAAATACCGACTAGCCACCCCCTAACTCAAGCCCTCCAGTAAAAAATCTCGAAACACAAATGAGGGCTTTCCCTGAGACCAGCCCTAGCAAACGACCCAAACAGACCGGTTTTGCTCATACCGTTAATCTTGCGTGTGGAGGCGAGCAATAAACCAAAACCTCTGCCAAGCTCAGAAAGGTCAACTAAACGAGTACAATGCCCGCTTTTGATCCCCCTACCTTTAGTCCGCTTTTGCAGATTTGTTGTGCTTCGCATTTAATATTCGATGATAAACGCTTTAAAACTTCTTAGTAACGCCTATCCAACCAGTCAGTTTAATACTCACAGATTCTCCGTGGCACCTATGTTGGATTGGACCGACCGACATTGTCGGTATTTCCATAGAACCTTATCGCAACATGCTCTGCTTTACACCGAAATGGTCACCACTGGCGCCATTTTGCACGGTAACCGCGACCGGCACTTGCAGTTTAATTCAGCCGAACATCCATTGGCCTTACAACTGGGTGGCAGCAATCCAGCGGATTTAGCGGAATGCGCAAAAATTGCCGCTGATTACGCTTACGATGAGATCAACTTAAATGTCGGCTGCCCTAGCGACCGCGTGCAGAATGGCCGCTTCGGCGCCTGTTTAATGGCCGAACCCGAGTTGGTAGCGGAATGCGTGGCAGCGATGCGGCAAGCGGCGGCGATGCCGGTGACAGTTAAATCTCGGATCGGCATCGATGATAGAGATTCTTACGAAGAACTGCACAATTTCATTGCCGCAGTGGCGGAGGCCGGTTGCGAGACGTTTATCATCCATGCCCGCAAAGCCTGGTTGTCCGGCCTGTCGCCCAAGCAAAATCGCGACGTGCCGCCGCTACGCTACGACGTAGTATTTCAATTGAAGCAAGATTTTCCAGCGCTTAATATCGTCATCAACGGCGGCATCGAATCATTGGATAGCGCGCAAGCTTTATTGGCGCAAGTCGATGGGGTAATGCTGGGACGAGAGGTCTATCACAATCCCTATTTACTGGCGGAAGTAGACCGGTGCCTATTTAAGGACGGGCATCCGCTCAAGTCGCGACAAGAGACGGTGTTAGGCCTGCTGCCTTACATTGAGGACCAATTAGGACAAGGCGTCAGGCTGCATTGCATCACCCGGCATATGCTGGGTCTGTTTCATGGCGTCGACGGTGCGCGGGCCTGGCGCCGCCATCTCAGTGAAAACGCCACCCGCTTTGGAGCCAGCAGTCAGGTGATTTTGGACGCCTTAGAATTTACAGTTTGATACTGTATACTCACGACATTTTTTTACTCGGGGGCGGCAATGGAAGAATATTTCTCCAAAATAATTCAAGCGATAGGCGAAGACGTGAATCGGGAAGGTTTGCGCGACACGCCGAAACGGGCCGCAAAAGCCTTTAAATTCCTGAATAACGGTTACGAAAAAACGCTGGATGAGGTACTGAACGGCGCGATATTTCAAGCGGACACAGAAGATATGGTGATCGTGAAAGACATCGAGCTGTACTCGTTGTGCGAGCACCACCTGTTACCCTTCATCGGTAAATGCCACATCGGTTACCTGCCCAAAGGCAAAGTCTTAGGCTTATCCAAGCTGGCACGGATCGTTGACATGTACGGTCGCCGCCTGCAGATTCAGGAGCAATTAACGCGGCAAATTGCCAAGGCGGTGGAAACAGCCATTGATGCCCGCGGCGTAGCGGTGGTCATCGAAGCTAAGCATTTGTGCATGATGATGCGCGGCGTGGAAAAACAAAACTCGGTGATGACCACCTCGGTGATGCTGGGCATTTTTCGAGAAGAAATCAGTACCCGCTCCGAATTCCTGAATCTGATTAATCGCTGAATACCATGACCGACACAAGCACACATAAAGTTGGGGTGTTACTGGTCAATCTTGGCTCACCCGCCTCCCCGAAAACCGGCGATGTACGCCGCTTTCTGCGCGAATTTCTCGGCGACCCGCGCGTGGTAAATTTACCCAGACCACTGTGGTGGCTGATCCTGAACCTATTCGTGCTGCCGTTTCGGCCCAAAAAGTCGGCACACGCCTACCAATCGATCTGGACCGAACAAGGCTCGCCTTTGGTGGTATTTACCGAGAAATTGACTGCCAAACTACAAAGCTTGGGTGAGACTGACGAAGCGCATTTGCTGATCGATTGCGCAATGCGTTATGGCAAGCCGGCATTGCGGGAAAAGCTGCAAAACTTTAACAAGCAAGGCGTGAACGAAATCGTCATCCTGCCCTTGTATCCGCAATATTCCTCTACCACTACCGCCTCGATTTTTGATGTGGTTGCCGAAGAATTCGTCAGTTGGCGACACATGCCCGGCCTGCGCTTTATCAGCGATTTTCATCAGCACCCCAGCTACATCGAAGCCCTGGCGCAATCGATCCGCCAACATTGGCAGTCTCATGGGCAAGCTGAGTTGCTGCTGTTATCGTTTCATGGGTTGCCGGCTAAATTGACCGAATGGGGCGACCCATATTTCTATCAGTGCCAAACCACTGGTCGCCTGCTCGCCGAGCAATTGGGATTAAACGACCAACAATGGAAATTGGTGTTCCAATCGCGTTTTGGCAAGGCCGAATGGCTGAAACCTTATTGCGTGGAAGTGTTGGAAGAACTACCGCAACAAGGCATCAAACACGTCGACGTGATTTGTCCGGGATTCTCGGTAGACTGCCTGGAAACACTGGAGGAGATCGCTATCGCTAACCAGGAAATTTTCATGGAGGCGGGCGGCGAGACTTATCGCTACATTCCATGTTTAAACGACAGCGATGCTCATGTCGAATTGATGCTTGATTTAATCAAAACCGTGCATTGAATAAAGCGCGGCTACTAAAAACCGGGGGTAATATGCAACAAAACGTCTTACAGAGCTGGAATGACGAATGGCCGGCAGTGCGCACCAACCAACCTTTAGCTACCGGTGAGGGTGTAATCGACCAGGGTGCGTTTAACACCATCGAAGTGGACGAACTGTTCGATTACGTTAATTATGCCACCACCACCGCCGGTAAAACCGTGTTTTATCGATCGCTCAGCCAACCATTGGACGATCGGGATGCGATAGTCGCCAAGCAAGCAGCAGTCAGGGAAATTCAAGACAACCCCGATGTGCGCGCCAACGTGGAAAACATTGTTGCCGACGCTGCCGCCTCTGAAAATCGGTTGTATCTCTTGCTGTTTGGTGAGTTTCTCGGCGGCTTCGGCACCGCGCGCGAGGACAATCAAATCGAAGGTTACGGCTACAAACAATACGTACGTGGGGTGCGGGTGGCCTTGAATCTGGTGGGTGCAATCCACAACTCTGGCAAGCCGCAAAGTACTTACTTGCAAAGCGTGTTCGAGAAAATCGGTAATTTTTCGCACAGCAACGAATATTCACTGATGGTAGGCCCGGTCTACAACAGCGAAAAAGGCCTGCAAAGCAAAGAAGAGCGCAAAAACTCTTTCTCGCCGGCCACTATCTTTCGGCCTACCTTATTCAAACCGATGTTGATCGCTTTGTTAATCGCCGCCATTTGGGGCTTGATGCAAATTTTTCCGACCAACATGTTCCAGGTCACCCGCGACGGCTTGTCGGTGGCTTCGGTGTTTTTTCTGCCTTTGGCCTTGGCTTATATTCCGGTAATCGGCGGTTATGATCGAGACAACTGCATCATTCCCTTACGCAACATCTATAGAAATTCGCAGGCGCTCGGCGACATGCTGGACGGCTTGGGACAACTCGACGAATTACTGGCTTTTATCAAATATGCCGAAGATTACGGCAGCGAGATGGTGCTGCCGGAAATGAATGCCAGCGAACGTCACAATATCAAATTAGTAGCGGCAAAAAACCCGGTACTTGGCCAGAAAAACCCCGCCTATGTCGGTAATGATTTCAGCATGGACGAAGAGCGCTTGGTCTGCGTGACAGGTCCGAACAGCGGCGGCAAAACCGCTTTTTGCAAAACCGTCACCCAAATCCAATTGCTGGCTCAGATCGGCTGTTTCGTGCCTGCCCAAGCTGCCAATCTGAGTGTCGCCGACCGCATTTTTTATCAGTGCCCGGAGATCAGTCACCTGGACGACGGCGAGGGCCGTTTCGGCACAGAACTGAAGCGGACCCGCGATATTTTCTTGACCAGTACCGCAAAAAGCTTAGTGGTGCTTGACGAAATGGCGGAAGGCACTACCTTTGAAGAGAAAATGCAGTCGTCTATCGACGTACTCGACGGTTTTTACCGCAAAGGCAACAGCACCATTTTAATTACCCATAACCATCAATTGGTCGACGAGTTTGTGAAAAGAAAAATCGCGGTACCTAAACAAGTGGAGTTTGCCGATGAATTGCCGACTTTTAAACTGATAGCCGGCATTTCCAGAGTCAGTCACGCCGACCGGGTCGCGAAGAAAATCGGCTTTTCTAAACAAGACATCGATAGTTATTTAGCACAATCATGAACATCGGCACACCCGACAGCGCCAGCGCCACCAGAGCTTTATTGCTGGGCAGCGGCGAATTGGGAAAAGAAATCACCATCTCCTTGCAGCGCTATGGCGTGGAAGTGATTGCGGTTGATCGCTATGCAGGCGCACCTGCCATGCAAGTGGCGCACCGCAGCCACGTGATCGACATGACTGACGCAACCGCAGTAAAAACGCTTGTGGCTAGTGAGCAGCCGCATTACATCATCCCGGAAATCGAGGCGATTGCCACCGAGGCGCTGGTGGAAATAGAAGCGCAAGCTCAAACCACTATCGTACCCAACGCCAGAGCGATTCAATTGACGATGAACCGCGAGGGCATCCGCGAATTGGCGGCGGCAAAACTGGGGATACCGACCTCAAAATACGCGTTTGCCGAATCCTTTGAACAGCTAAAAGCCGCTGTGGATGATGGCATTGGTTACCCCTGCTTCATCAAGCCGACCATGTCTTCCTCCGGCAAAGGCCAATCGATGGTGAAAAGCGCGGATCAATTACAGGCCGCCTGGGATTACGCGAAGGCAGGCGGTCGCGCCGACACCGGTAAGGTGATCGTGGAAGCCAAGATCGATTTTGATTTTGAAATTACCCTGCTCACAGTCCGGGCGCTGGATGGCGATGGCCAAGTGCAAACCTATTTCTGCGAACCGATCGGGCACCGCCAAGAAGACGGCGATTATCGGGAAAGTTGGCAGCCGCAGGCGATGAGCGCCGGGGCAATTGCCTTATCCCAACAAATCGCCGACAAAGTCACCACCGCTTTAGGCGGCTTGGGTTTATTCGGAGTGGAATTATTCATCGCCGGCGATCAAGTCTGGTTTAGCGAAGTCAGCCCCCGCCCACACGACACCGGCATGGTGACGATGGCCAGTCAGCGGCAAAGCGAATTTGATTTGCACGCGAGAGCCATTCTCGGCCTGCCGGTCAATACCGCATTGGACAAAACCGCCGCCAGCGCGGTCATTTTGGGCGGAATAGACGCCAAAGCCGTGACCTACGCGGGACTGAATCAGGCATTGGCTGTCGCGGACACCGACATTCGCCTGTTCGGTAAACCGGAGGCTTTCGTATCAAGGCGGATGGGTGTAGCGCTTGCTACAGCCGACAACGTCGGCGTAGCTCGCGCCAAAGCGGTCCAGGCAGCTAGCCTGATTAGCGTCACTGAATGAGTTGATCGGTTAAAGGTGACGCGATGAAAGTCCTGTTGATCGCTACACTATCATTGACACTTGCGACGGATGCGACCGCGGACATTTTCAAATATACCGATCCGAGTGGTCGAGTGTATTACACGGACGAGCCGAAAAAAGGCATCGATTACCGTTTGATCATCCGCACCCGTCCGCGCACTTACAGCCGCGACCTCAAGCTCATGTCCGGCAATAAACATAAATTTAACGATTTGGTTGCCAAAGCTGCGGCCAAGCATCAAATAGACCCTAAACTGCTGCACGCCGTGATTCAAGCCGAATCAGCCTATAACCCCAATGCGGTTTCGTCAGCGGGTGCGGTGGGTTTGATGCAGTTAATGCCGGATACCGCGCGCCGCTACGGAGTCACCGACCGGCGCGATGCCGAGCAAAACGTGGATGGCGGCACCCGTTATTTGAAAGATTTACTGGCAATGTTTAATTCGAATCTGACCTTGGCAGTGGCCGGATACAACGCCGGCGAAGGCGCGGTGATGAAATACAACAACAGCGTCCCGCCCTATCCCGAAACCCGCAATTATGTGCAGCACGTGATGTCGCTGTATCGGAAAAGTTAATTGAAAGCAACTGCTATCAAGCAATTGATCGCGGGCTCAACCGAACTGTTTTCCCTGCCCGATATATATTTTCAACTCAGCGAGATGATCCGCGATTCGCGATTTTCGTTGGCAGACATCGGCAAGGTTATCAGTAAGGATCCAGCGCTAAGTGCCCGCCTATTGAGAGTGGTGAATAGCCCTTTCTACGGATTTCAAGCTAAAATCGATACTATTTCGCGCGCTGTTACTGTGATCGGCATTGACGACTTAAGTAATCTGGTACTGGCTACCACGGTTGTTGATCGCTTCGGAAAAATTCCATATGAACTGATCGACATGACCTCGTTTTGGATCCGCAGTATACAGTGTGCGGTAATCGCCCGCCTGCTGGCAAAATCCAGCGCTGTGCTTCACACCGAAAGACTATTTATGGCCGGCCTACTGCACGACATAGGCTCGCTATTACTGAGCCAAAAAATGCCGGAGCAATATCTAGAAGTATTGCTTGCCGCCAATCATAACCGCACATTGTTAGCCGATTTAGAACAAAAACTGATTGGTTTCACCCACGCAGAGGTTGGAGGGGAGTTATTGAAAACGTGGGGGCTGCCGGAATCCTTATACGAAACCATAGGCTGTTATCTAACCCCTGCCGATGCCCAAATACATAGATTGGACGCTCACTTAGTGCATATGGCGGCGCGTCTGGTCGATAGCGACCAGCAAGCCAATGGTTTAGATATAGCAGTAGCGGAGTTCTCCAATCAATCGTTAACCTTGGTGCGTCTGACTAGAGAACAAATCGTCTCGACGATGAGTCAGGTGGAAGAGGAGTTTTTGCAGATGTTTGAATTACTTGGCCCAAACAAGAAGTTTCATTAAACGTTCGACAATTTCTAAACTCCAGGCTAGCAAGTTTCATAGCGCAATTTTATCCCTTACTAAAGGATCTTAACTCCGAATTTCTCTAACAAGCTCACCAGCTTTATCAAGGGCAGACCGACCAGAGCATTGGGATCATCTCCGACTATTTTACTGAAGAGCGCGATACCCAAACCCTCTGACTTAAAGCTACCTGCACAATCGAACGGCTGATCCAGATCAACATAATTGCAAATCTGAGATGACGCCAGCGTTTTGAAATGCACGCTACAAACATCCCTGTCGCTCAAACACCGACCCGTTTTGCTGTCCAATACGCAGATGCCCGTATAAAATTGCACCGTCCGACCGGATTGCTTGACTAGTTGTTGAATTGCTACTTCGCGCCCACCGGGCTTTCCTAATATTTCTTGGTCGAGTACTGCTGCCTGATCGGAACCGATGATTAAATGCTCAGGATATAATTTACCGAGCGCCGCGGCTTTCTCGATCGATAATCTGCTTACCATGACTTCCGGCAATTCGCCCGGTTTTCGACTTTCATCAACGTCGCTACCGCAACTAATAAAATCAAGACCTAGCTTTTCCAGGATCTGGCGGCGGTATTTTGAACTCGATGCAAGGACAATGGGGGTCATGGTCTGGGGATTGGTTTGAGTAGGTGTACGTTTGACGCAACAGAGAGTTATCTGTATGATTGTACAGTTATGTCAGACAAGTTTCCCGACCTTATCGATCCTTTACTGTTCGCCGAAAGACGCGGCGCGCTATCCGGGGATATTAAAATCGCTCAGTTCGAGCGCTTGGCTGACAGCGTGATTGATGATGGCGCTGCTGTTAACGTCAGCATCGAGTTCGGAAAGGAGGGCAAACGGATTGTGATTGCCGGCCATATCGCGGGGGTTGCGGGACTGGAATGTCAGTCTTGCTTGCAAGCAATGGCCTGGCCGCTGGATATCGACTTTAAATTGGCTGTTGTCTCTTCGCTACAGGAAGCGAAGCAATTAGACGATTGCGAGCCGTTATTGCTAGACGGGGACACCCTGTCGTTAATCGCGGTGCTTGAAGACGAAATCCTACTGGCATTGCCCGACTACCCAAGGCATGAACACAATTGTCTCGCGCACAATCGTTCGGAAGACGCCGGTTACAGCGCAACAGATAGTCAGACTAAGGCTAATAACCCTTTTTCTGTTTTAGCAAAACTTAAAAAAACTGGAGATTGAAATGGCAGTACAAAAGAGCAAAGTATCGCGTTCCAGACGCGGTCAACGTCGTTCACACGATGCATTAGTCGGTAAAACCCTAGCTCAGGATCCATTGACCGGCGAAACCCATCTGCGTCACCACATGACGCCGGACGGTTTCTTCAAAGGCCGTCAAATCATTGCCGGCAACGACGAAGATTAATCGCTTTAAACTGCCATAGGTCGACTAGCCGCCTACAATCGGCGAGTCGAGCAGCCCCTCATTCCAAGACAGGCTGCAAGAATCGCGCTTTCCAGCGCAATCGCCAGCAAAACAGGCAGTGATATTTGATTTATCGATAATCTCTGGGTAAGCCAACGCGTTGCTGGACAACTCTTGGCTCCTTTCAACTACTGGAGTTAGTCCTAAGCGTGAGCTCAACTCTCTCAATTGATGCCATGGGCGGGGATTTCGGTCCTCAAGTTACTGTTCCCGCCTCACTGGCCTGTTTAAGAAAAAATTCGGACTTAAGTTTGATCATGGTTGGCGATGAAGCTGTTCTTAGTAAGCTGCTATCCCAAGCCATGATCGAGTTTGAAGGCCGAATCAGTATTCAACACGCCTCGCAAGTCGTCGAAATGGACGAAGCACCACAGAAAGCCTTGAAGAATAAAAAAGATTCTTCGATGCGCGTAGCGATAAATCTGGTTCAGGAAGGCAAGGCAGATGCCTGCGTCAGTGCCGGCAACACCGGTGCATTGATGGCCACCGCACGGTTCGTGCTTAAGATGATTCCCGGCATTGAGCGCCCGGCAATCATTTCCACTTTGCCGTCGGTGTTCGGCCACACCCATATGCTGGATTTAGGTGCCAACGTCGATTCCAGCGCGGAACATCTTTATCAATTCGCCGTCATGGGCGAAGAAGTGGTCAAGGCAGTCGAAAACATCGAGCGCCCGCGAATCGGCTTGCTGAATATTGGCGAAGAAGACATGAAAGGTAACGAGCAGGTCAAAGCCGCCGCCAAATTACTGGAGAATTCCGGGCTGAATTATATCGGCTACGTGGAAGGCAACTCCATCAACGCCGGTAGCGTCAAAGTTGATTTGATCGTCGCCGACGGTTTCGTTGGTAACGTGGCTCTTAAATCGATCGAAGGCGCGGCAAAAATGATAGGCGGCAAATTAAAAGACAGTTTTTCGCAAAACTGGTTGACCAAATTAGCCGGCCTGATCGCTTACCCGGTTCTAAAGCGTTTCAAAGACAGCATAGACCCGCGCCTTTACAACGGCGCCAGCTTCATCGGCCTGCGCGGTCTGGTTATCAAAAGCCACGGCGGTGCCGACGTACTGGCTTTCGAAACCGCCATCCATTTGGCCGAAGTCGAAGTTGCGCAGGGCCTTATTCGTAAAATCAGCGAAAAACTAGAACTCGCGCTGACCCAGAAGGTTGATGAATGACACGTTGGACTCATGTTATCGGTACGGGTGGCTATCTGCCCGAAACCATACGCACCAATGAGGATATTTCCGCCACGGTGGACACATCCGACAGCTGGATCTACGAAAGAACCGGCATCAAAAGCCGGCGGATAGCCGGTCCTGAAGAAACCGCATCCAGTATGGCGGAAATAGCTGCCAGACAAGCCATTGACATGGCGGGGATAGCCGCCGAAGACATCGATATGATCATCGTTGCCACCGGCACGCCGGATCGAGTCTATCCCAGTACCGCCTGCCTGTTGCAGGAACGCTTGGGAATTAAACAATGCGTCGGGTTCGACATTCAGGCCGCCTGTTCGGGTTCCGTTTACGGACTGAGCATTGCCGACCAATACCTGAAAACCGGTTTTGCTAAAAATGTATTGGTGGTAGGTACTGAAATTTGCTCGCGTATCGTCGATTGGACAGACCGCGGCACTTGCATTCTATTTGGCGATGGTGCCGGCGCTATTCTACTGACCTCCGGTGATAAACCAGGCATCTTGTCTACCCATATTCACTCCGACGGCGGCTACGAGGATTTATTGTATTGTCCCAATCCGCAGGTCGCGACAATCGCCAAACAAAACGAAGCCGCTTACATCAGCATGCGGGGCAACGAAGTATTCAAGGTAGCCGTCAACACTTTGGGTCGAATAGTCGACGAAACACTTGAAGCCAACGGTATGCAACAAAGTGATATCGATTGGCTGGTGCCGCATCAAGCCAATACCCGGATTATTGCCGCTACTGCCAAAAAACTCGGCATGTCCATGGACCAAGTGATTCTGACGCTGGAAACCCAAGGCAACACCTCCTCGGCCTCCGTGTTATTGGCGTTTAACGAAGGCGTGCGCGACGGTCGGATCCAACGCGGACAAACCGTATTAATGGAAGCCTTCGGCGCCGGCTTTACCTGGGGTTCCGCATTAATTAGGTATTGAATATGACTACCACAGAACAAAGTTATAATCTGGCATTCGTATTTCCCGGACAAGGCTCGCAAGCTGTCGGCATGTTGGGTACGTTAGCTGCCGCTAATCCGCTGGTCAAACAGACATTCGAGCAAGCCTCCGACGTACTGAGTTTCGACCTTTGGAATATGGTCGCAAACGGCCCGGACACCGATTTGAACCAGACCCATAACACCCAACCAGCGATGCTAGCTGCCGGCGTTGCGGTATGGCGGGCCTGGTGTGAAACAACCGAAATCAAACCCGCGTGGATGGCCGGCCACAGTTTGGGCGAATACACCGCCCTAGTCTGCTCCGGCGCGCTAGGCTACGAAGATGCCATTCGCCTGGTAGCCGAGCGTGGCCGACTGATGCAGGAATCCGTGCCGGCTGGACATGGCGCGATGGCGGCTATCCTGGGTCTAGAAGACCATCAGATTGTTAACACTTGCGCTGAAGTAGCCAATGGAGAAGTCGTTGCGGCTGCCAATTTCAACGCCCCCGGTCAAGTGGTAATCGCTGGCGAAACCGCTGCAGTCGAACGGGCAATGGAAGCCTTAAAAGCACTGGGTGCCAAACGGGCATTGAAATTACCGGTCAGTGTTCCTTCCCACTGTGCGTTGATGGAAGCCGCTTCCGACAAACTAAACGCACTATTGCAAGGCGTTAACGTCGAGATGCCGAATAGCACGCTGATCCACAACGCCGACGTCAAATCGCATGGGTCACCCGAAGTCATTCGCTACGCATTGAAGGAACAATTGTTTAAACCGGTACGTTGGGTAGAAAGTGTCAAATTCATGTACGAACAAGGCGTCAACACCTTTGTGGAATGCGGGCCCGGTAAAGTATTAGTTGGTTTAAACAAACGCATAGCGCCGGATGCCGCGCATTACACACTATACGACCCCGAAACCATCAACAACGTTGTGGAGCAACTCCGTGGATAAAAAACTCGCCATTGTTACCGGCGCCAGCCGCGGCATCGGTCGGGCCATTGCCGAAAAATTAGTCGCCGACGGCTTTTTTGTCGTCGGTACCGCCACCACCGACAGTGGCGCAGACGCTATTTCCGCTTACCTGGGCGAAAACGGCAAAGGCTATAAATTGAACGTCGCCGACGCCGCTGACATCGAAAGCTTTATCAAAACCACCGGCGATGCTTACGGCACCCCAGCCGTGCTGGTGAACAACGCCGGCATCACCCGCGACAACTTGTTGATGCGGATGAAAGACGAGGAATGGGACGATATCATCGACACCAATCTGACCTCGATTTTTAGAATGAGCAAAGCCGTACTGCGCGCCATGATGAAAGTCCGCTACGGTCGTATCATCAATATTTCTTCGGTGGTTGGCTCCACCGGCAACGCCGGCCAAGCCAACTACGCGGCGGCCAAGGCAGGGATGATCGGCTTTGCCAAATCGATGGCTAAAGAAGTCGGCTCGCGCGGCATCACCGTCAACACCGTCTCCCCTGGCTTTATCGATACAGATATGACCAAAGAGTTGTCGGAAGACATTAAAAACGCTCTGCTGGGCTCGATAGCGCTGGGCCGCTTGGGCCAGCCGGAAGAAATCGCCCATGCGGTATCGTTCTTGGCATCAGAACAAGCGTCCTATATCACCGGCGAAACACTGCATGTGAATGGCGGAATGTACATGCCTTAAAGACGGCAAGCGCTATCCAGGCCAAACAAAAAAGGCCGGCAGCCAATAAGGTTGCCGGCCTTTTTTTTTGCTCCAGACTAACCGCGCTGCAACACCATGGCCACCGCCGCCGCTCGGGTGGAAACGCCGAGCTTCTCGAAAATATGTTCCAGATGTTTATTCACTGTACGGGGACTGGTGGTGAGGATAATACCGATCTCTTTGTTGGTTTTGCCGCGGGCAATCCACATCAAAATTTCGGCCTCGCGAAAGGTTAACTTTAATTTTTCCCGCAAGCTTTCCGGGGTCCATTGTGCGTCTTCGCGCTGCAACAGCAGCAAATATTCGTCCGGATTCTGGCAGGCGCTGACTCTTAAGGTAAAACCCGGGGCTAGGCGATGAGCTTCCAGTTCGGCTTCCGAATCGTTTCGGCCACTTTGCCGCAACCAACGCTGAAACCAGCCATGCAATGACTCCGGCAGCAGGTCATCCGTCGACTGAGGCATGCCTTGCAATTCTGCAAAATCACCCAACCATTCGCTGGCAGCTGGCGTTAGCCAGACGATACGCCCAGAGGCGTCGGTCGCTAAGGCGGCAAAATCGTGATGATCGAGAAGACTTTCGGCGCGACGCAAATTTCGGGTTTGCGTCAAATGCACCTCAATGCGGGCCAGCACTTCCGCGGGCCGAATCGGTTTCACAATATAATCCAGCGCACCCTCGCCGAAACCGCGTAGCAAATTCTCCAACTCACTCAAGCCTGTCATAAACAATACGGGAATCGGCGCAGTAGTCGGATCGGCTTTCAGGCGACTACATGTCTCGAAGCCGTCTATCCCCGGCATCATCACATCCAGCAGAATAATGTCGGGCTTGACGTACTGAATCTGTTCGATGGCCGAACAGCCATCAGTAGCCACTAATACCCGGTAATTCGCTTCGGACAAGGTATCGGATAACAAGGCCAGATTGCCGGGTGTGTCGTCGACTATCAAGACAGTGCCATTACTCGCGAATATTTCCATCATCAGGACACCTCCTGCTTGTGCATATTCAATAGTTTTCTGATTTCGCCTACCCGAAACTGACTGGCCAACACCATGAGCTTGGCAAAAAAGGCGCTATAGCCTGGCTCAGTTTTGGCAAGTTGTTCCAATACCTTTTTCAAACCCAACAAATCTCCGATCCGCACACACTCCACGCAAGCCGTTAACAACTCAGCGGGCGGCATTATCAGCGGCTCAGGCGCTTTTTCAGGAAGCGCTTGCACGACATCGTTTTGATACAACCACGTCAACGACAAATATAACTTCAGTTTTTTCATCAATTGCGGCACTTGAATCGGCTTGGACAAAAAGTCATTACAACCGGCATTCAAAGCCGCCAATCGGTCACTCGGATAGGCATTGGCACTTAATACCAGAATCGGCATGCCCCATTCCTGATCACGCAATGTCATCGCGGTTTCAATTCCACTAATCCCGGTCATCGAAATATCCAACAAAATCAAATCGGGCTGACTTTCGGCCACTTTAAGCAGACACTCCTCCCCAGAACATGCCTCACTCAAGTAAAAGCCCAGCGGCTCCAACATAGACAATAACAATTCGCGATGTTCCCGCTGATCGTCTACCACCAATATCTTTCGGCGCGGCCCTTGGTAACCGATGATAGTCGCCTTGGCATCTGGCTCGGTATCGGCACCCAGACTGGGGAGCAACAAGCGCACGGTAAAGGTACTACCTTGTCCGACCTGACTTTTCACCGTTAATTCCCCGCCCATGACTTCGGTGAGAATCTTGCTGATGGTCAGCCCCAAGCCGCTGCCAGCCACGGCATTACCGGTGGGATTATGCAAACGGGTGAATGGTTGGAAAATGTCTTGCAATTGTTCTTCGTCAATACCGCTTCCGGTGTCGCTGACCTGAAAATTCGCGACTCCGCCGCTGTAGCCGATTCGAAACACGATCTCACCGGTCGAGGTAAACTTCACGGCATTGCTGAGCAAGTTGATCAGGATTTGTCCTACTCGCTTTTCGTCACCGCGGATGCGCTGCGGCAGCGTATGAGAAATCTGGCAAACGAAATTAAGTCCCTTGTCTTCTGCCTGCAGTTTATAGGTATGTACCAGATGTTCGATAAAATCCGGAAAATGAATCGGCTGATACTTCAGCTCGAATTTGCGGGCTTCGATCCTGGCAATATCCAATATATCCTCAATCAACGCACACAAGTGCTCACCACTGCGCTTCAAAGTTTCCACCGCTTGCTGCCGGTGCGCGGGAATACTCGGGTCCTGATGCAGGATATGCGCATAACCGATGATGCTATTCAGCGGCGAGCGAATCTCGTGACTCATATTGCTCAAAAAACGACTCTTGGCTTGATTGGCGGTATCCGCCATCTTCAAAGCCCGCTGTAATTTGCCGTCGGTGTGTTTATGCTCTTCAATTTCCAGCAACAGCAATTGCGTTTGCTTGGCGGTCTCCTCGTGCGCGACGCGCCGACTTTCCGCATTCAAAATCAACCACCAGGTACATAGGCCGATAAACACCAACAGCGAGGCATAGATCTTTAGAAAATTGTTCAGCAGCAACTGAAACGCCGCCGCGTCATTTTCAACACTCAATAAATCCTGATAATAAATGATGCTGACAAAAATGCCGCTCAACACCGATAAAAACAAGAACATTAGAGTAAAACGCAGCAAACGCAAGCGGGCGTCCAAACTCATCGCGTCCGGCATGCACCATTTGGCTAGTTTCTCCAAATAATCTTCAAAGCGAAAACCCACCTTACAGCCGTCGAGACAGCGCGCATCCAGCGTACAACACAAAGAGCAAATACTGCCTGCATAAGCCGGACAATAGGCAATATCCTCGTGCTCAAACTCGTTTTCGCAAATTGAACATTTGTTATGCGACTTGCGATTATTTTCCTCGCGGTTACGCGCCAGATAATGCTTACCACCGGATAAATACGCAATGGTCGGTACTAACGCAAACGCCAGCCCCAACGCAATAAACGCGGAGAATGCCTGCGCATAGGCGCCAAACAAACCGGCGTAAGCCAATATCGATAGCAGCGAGGCGCAGAAGGTGGAAATTATCCCAACCGGATTCAAATCCGAGAGATAAGCGCGTTTAAACTCCACCACCTTTGGACTCAAGCCAAACGGCTTATTGATCATTAATTCAGCGGCGATGGAACTGATCCAGGCAATCGACATGTGCGAGAACAAACCCAACACTTTTTCCAGCGCACCGAATACGCCGAACTCCATCAACAACAGCGCAATCAACACATTAAAAAACAACCAGACAACTCGACCCGGATGGCTATGAGTTAACCTGGAAAAAAAGTTGGACCAAGCCAGGGAGCCGGCGTAGGCATTGGTGACATTGATTTTGATCTGACTGACAATCACAAACAACGTGGTTGCCGCCAGCGCCCATTTCGGGTCCTCAATCAACTCGCTGTAAGCCACCAGATACATTTGCGTGGGCTCGTGCGCGTGCTCCGGGCTAACACCATGCCGAATCGCCAAATGCGCGAGCAAAGCTCCCAGCAATTGCCTTAAGGCGCCAAACACGATCCAACCTGGTCCGGCCGACAGCGTGGCCAGCCACCAGCGCACTTTATTTCCCTGATGTTTTTGCGGCATAAATCGCAGGAAATCCACCTGCTCGCCGATCTGCGCGACCATCGAAAATGCCACAGTCGCCGCCGTACCGAACAACAACCAATCAAACCCTTGACCGCTGCCGGCGATCCAAAAATAAGCGCCCAAGGTCTCCAGCGCTTCCGGTTCGCGCATGGCGACAGCCACATACGGCGCAATCAACAACAGCAACCACAAAGGCTGGGTCCAAAGTTGCATCCGGCTAATCGTAGTAATCCCGAACGTAACCAACGGAATCACCACCACGGCGCTCACGACGTAGGCAATCTCCAAGGGAATATTGAAGTAAAGCTCGATAGCCAAGGACATGATCGAGGCTTCCAGCGCAAACAAGGTGAAGGTATAGGACGCGTAAATCAGCGAGGTAACGGTAGAGCCGATGTAGCCAAAGCCGGCTGCACGGGTCAAAAGATCGATGTCGATATGATACCGAGCGGCGTAATAACCGATAGGCAAACTGACGATAAAGATGATGACGGCAACGATGACAATCGCCCAAAAGGCGTTGGTAAAGCCGTAATTGATCGACAAGAAACCGCCTATGGCCTCCAGCACCAAAAATGAGGTAGAGCCGAAGGCGGTGTTGGCGACTTCAAATTCCGACCATTTCCGAAACCGCCGCGGCGCAAAACGCAAGGCATAATCTTCCAAGGTCTCGTTGGCGACCAGCCCATTGTACTCGCGGCGAATTTTGGTGATGTTTTGGTGCATAGTCTTCATTGGCTATCGCTACCGCAACGGATTTTGACCACTGCGGTTCCCTGCAAAACCTGCCCATTTTTCCACCTAAAGACTGCCAAGCTAGCTGACATAAGCATGCCCGCACCCAAGCAATAGCAAGCCCATCATCTCCGCTCGTAGCCAAACTCAAGAATCACCGGCGATCCTTGATTACGGATAATAATCTGCTTCCGCGTTTCCCCGGCAGCCTCGCCGGTAGTCTTCTCGATCCGTGTGGACGAAGGGTTTTCTGGATTGCCCAAGGCCGGCACTTCCTTCACTTCCACTTGCACATCCGGCATCCAACTGGGCTTGAAGGTATGAGTATCCAACCGATTGCCAGTCGCCGGCAACTTCAGTTCATCCAACAGATCGAAGCACACCGTACTAACATGATCGACCAATTTCTCAGTCACCTTCGCTTGACTGGATTCATCCACTAACTGGTGGGCACTAACGGTCGCCTTATTTTCGATGCTGGCCGCGTCACTGCCGATTTTTTTCAGATGACAGCTAATCGGCAGTATGCGGGCTTTTTGAAACCCTAGGCCGCGCGGGTCCGAATCACCGCTCGTCCAAGAAAAACCGACCGGCGTATCGCCCGTGGAAACTTTACCCAAACTAATCAGTAGCTTATGTGAGCTATCGACACCGCTCGATTTGACTGGATATTGCCACTCGGCCAAGTTTTTACCCACCCGCTCGGCGATTTCGTTTGCCGACAGTTTAACGCCGAATTGCCCGAGATTCTGATCGGCTATCTCCACCGCAATGGCGGTAATCGAAGCCCGGTCGATAACCTCTGTCCCTGGAGCGGCGACCGCCGCGCCACTCAACAGCCAAGGCAACATCCAACGCCCGATACGGACGTACTTCAACGACAAATCGTACCTACTCACAATATCCTCCTAACGGTTAAAGTTCACTCTACGTAAGCCCTTGTTCACCTGCCATACGTCAAATGACTGATGAGTCATCTGACGAATTGTGCGAATTGCCGGCGAATTTAACAATGAATCCCGGCAGTTATGCTGGCAACCCTGCGAAAAGGGTGCCTTTACCATAGAGATTACGCACAACAAGGGGATTTTATATGAATGGTCTTGTCACAAGGGCTTTATCCGCAGCATTAATTTCTTGTCATTGAAATTCACCGTTGAGGAGGCCGCATGAAAACATTAATTAAGTTAGATTTAGACAAAAAGCCCTGGGAACAGGATGGTCTGATTCACAACCGCTGGCATCCGGATTTGCCGATGGTCGCCATGGTAAAACCCGGCGACGAATTTCGGGTGGAATGCATGGACTGGACCGGTGGTCAGATCGGCAACAACGATAGCGCCAACGATGTCCGCGATGTGGATTTGACTCAGGTCCACTATTTAAGCGGTCCGATAGGCGTGGAAGGCGCCGAGCCCGGCGACTTAATGGTCGTGGAGATTCTGGATGTCGGCACCCTGGATGACTATCAGTGGGGCTTCAACGGCTTGTTCGCCAAAGAAAACGGTGGCGGCTTTCTGACCGATCATTATCCGGACGCCCGCAAATCCATCTGGGACTTTCACGGCATCTATACCACCTCTCGGCATATTCCCAATGTAAGGTTCGCCGGTATTATGCATCCGGGCTTGATCGGCTGCTTGCCGTCGCGTGAATTGTTGGAAAACTGGAATGCCCGCGAAGCGGCCTTGATTGCTACCGATCCAGACCGCGTACCCGCGCTGGCGTTGCCACCCAATCCGCAATCAGCGGTGATGGGCCGCTTGACCGGCGAAGCCGCAACAGCCGCCGCCGCGGAAGGCGCCAGAACCGTGCCACCGCGCGACCATGGCGGCAACTGCGATATTAAAAACCTCACCAAGGGCTCGAAAGTATTTTTCCCGGTTTACGTCAAGGATGGCGGTCTGTCGATGGGCGATTTGCATTTCTCGCAAGGCGACGGCGAAATCACCTTCTGCGGCGCGATCGAAATGGCCGGCTATTTGGACATTAAAGTCAGCCTGATCAAAGAAGGCGTCAAAAAGTACGGTATCAAAAACCCGATCTTCCAACCCAGCCCGCTGACACCGTCTTACCGCGACTACCTGATATTCGAAGGTATCTCGGTCGACGAACAAGGCAAGCAGCATTATTTGGATGTGCATGTGGCTTATCGTCAAGCCTGCTTAAACGCCATCGAATATCTGAAAAAATTCGGTTACACCGGCGCTCAAGCCCTGTCAATTCTCGGCACGGCACCGGTCGAAGGCCATATCAGCGGCATCGTCGATATCCCGAATGCATGCGCAACCCTGTGGCTGCCCACCGAGATTTTCGATTTTGACTTAAAACCCAATGCCGATGGACCGACCAAAATCATTACCGGCACCGCCGACATGGCGTTCACCAGTTAATCCGGCAATCGATCAGGAGCTTGAACATGCCTTTGTATGAATATCACTGTCACGACTGCGGTCCGTTTACCGCGATAAGGAAAATGAGCGAATCCGCCAGCCCTGCCGTTTGCGCCCAGTGCGGCGCAAGCAGCGAGCGGTTGATTTCCGCGCCGCACCTTACCTTATTGGGCAAGATGCAACGCCAGGCTCACGAAACTAACGAACGATCGGCGCACGAACCCAAGTCTGTGCGGCGGTCAAGTTGCGGATGCAGCGGCGCGCATACCTGCAAGCCCAATCAGGACAGTACAAAGGCAAAAACCGGCAATGATCAGCAAGCAGCAAGCGGCTTCCAAATGCAAACCAAGAAAACAGCCAGACCTTGGATGTTGGGACACTAGGCATTTTATGTTTGCCCAAGAGTGAGTTTAAGAGTGTGTTCGGCAGTAAACGGATTTGTTTACCTAGCAAATCTTGTGAGTTTTTTGATTTATCAATTGAGTTTTTTTGATCAATTGAGTTTGTTTAATCAATAGCGTGTGTTTTATCAATGTGGAGAAACTAAATGAGTAATTCCGATAGACGACATTTTATGAAGAAGACGACTGCGCTGGTCGCAATATCGTTGGCCTTGGGTTTACCCATCGGCATTAATAGTGCTGTAGCAGCGGACTTCCCAACCGCGACGGTCAACACCACCGGTCTGGCAGTCACCGATACCACGGTCAAGGTCGGTATCCTGCATTCGGCAACCGGCACCATGGCCATCAGTGAAACCGGCTCCATCCAAGCTGAAAAATTGGCGATTGCCCAAATCAACGAGATGGGCGGGGTGTTGGGCAGAAAAATCGAGGTGATCCAGGAAGACGGCGCTAGCGATTGGCCGACCTTCGCGGAAAAATCCAAAAAGCTGCTGGAAAACGACAAGGTAGCCACGGTATTCGGCTGCTGGACTTCCGCCTCACGGAAAGCCGCCTTACCGGTGTTCGAAAAAGACAACGGTCTGCTGTTCTACCCGACTTTCTATGAAGGCTTAGAACAATCCAAAAACGTGTTTTATACCGGCCAGGAGGCTACCCAACAAATTCTCGCTGGCTTGGATTGGATCGCCAAAGAGAAAAATGCCAAGACCTTCTATTTGATCGGTTCAGATTACATCTGGCCACGTACCTCCATGAAAATTGCCCGTAAACACATCGAGCAACATTTGGGCGGCACGGTCGTGGGTGAAGAATACATCGCTTTGGGCGACACCCAGTTCGGTTCGGTAATCAACAAAATCAAACTGAAAAAACCTGATGTCATCTACGCGGCGGTGGTAGGCGGCAGTAACGTGGCTTGGTTCAAACAGCTGAACGCAGCCGGCTTGAACGCCAAGAAACAAAACATGCTGACCATCTCCGTGACCGAAGACGAAGTACTGGGTATCGGCGGCGAAAACTTGGAAGGCTTCTATTCGGCGATGAAATACTTCCAATCATTGAAAAATCCTAACAACGAGAAATTCGTTGCCGACTTCAAAAAAGCTTACGGCGACAATGCCGTGATCGGCGACGTCACCCAAGCGGCTTATTTGGGTCCATGGCTATGGAAAGCTGCAGTGGAACGCGCAGGCAGCTTTGATGTAGACAAAGCGGTTGTGGCTTTACCCGGTTACGAGTTGACCACTGCGCCGGAAGGTTACGTGAAAGTCGATCCTAACCACCATTTACACAGCAAGCTGCGGATTGGTCAATGGCGTAAAGACGGTCAAGCCGACGTGGTTTACGAATCCGATTTGATCGCTCCCGATCCTTTCCCTAAAGGTTACCAATAAGCGCTAATGCGCTAGGCAACAAAACCGTGGCAATTGGCAAGTCTGGTTGCCACGGTGTTTTAAACAAGTGTGTGTTTAATGTAAGTAAGTTAGCTGGAGGCCTTATGTTTGGATATTCGATGGAGGAAGTGGGTAACATCGTGGTGATGCAGGGCTTCTCTGGATTAAGCCTGTTTAGCGTCCTACTGTTGATGGCGTTGGGCCTGGCAATTATTTTCGGGCAGATGGGCGTAATCAATATGGCCCACGGCGAATTCATGGCAGTAGGCGCCTACACTACCGTGTTCATGTCAAAAATTGCCGTGTCATACGACATCGTCAATTCTTATTTTGTATTTGCGATCGTCGCAGCCTTTATCCTCGCCTTTTTGATTGGTTACCTGATCGAGTACGCCTTGATCCGTCATCTCTACAAACGGCCTTTGGATACGCTGTTGGCGACTTGGGGCTTAAGTCTGGTAATGCAACAGATTTTTCGCTCCACCTTTGGCGCTAAAGAAGTCAGTGCCGAATTGCCGGAATGGCTGCTGGGATCGTTCAAACCGACCGAGGATATCGATATTCCGATTAACGGCGTGTTCGTAATGGGCCTGGCTTTGATCGTCACCGTCGGTGTGTATCTGTTCATGTACCGCTCGCGTTGGGGTCTGCGCGTAAGAGCCACCATGCAAAATCGAGTGATGGCAGGTGCGGTGGGCATCAACACCAAAAAAGTGGATAGGCTGACCTTTGCCTTAGGCTGCGGGATAGCCGGGGTAGCGGGTGCTGCTTTCACCACGATCGCTTCGACCGGACCGACGACCGGCTCTTTATACATCGTCGACAGTTTCATGGTGGTGGTATTCGGCGGCGCGGCCAGCCTGATGGGCACCATCGCTTCCGCGTTTGGCATCGCCCAAGCACAATCGATACTGCAGTTTTTTATGACCAGCTCGATGGGAAAAGTAGCCACCTTGATGACCATTGTGATCATCTTAATGATGCGTCCGGAAGGATTGTTTGCATCTAAAGTACGTAAATAGAGGGAAATATCATGAAGGTATTATCAGAGAAATTATTGGGCGGCAAACAAGGGGCGATTGGGCTAGCGATATTGTCTCTGTTGTTGTTTGTCATTTTCCCGCTGTGGCTGGATTTGTTCCGGCTGGGTCTGATCGGCAAATACGTCACCTACGCCTTTGTGGCGATTAGCTTAGTATTGCTGTGGGGTAACGGCGGCATTTTAAGCTTGGGCCAAGGCATGTTTTTCGGTCTTGGCGGTTATTGCATGGCCATGTTCTTGAAGTTGGAAGCCTCCGATCCGATCAGCACCAAGATCCAAACCACACCCGGCATTCCCGATTTCATGGACTGGAATCAGCTGACTGCGATCCCCTTCTTCTGGGAACCGTTTAAAAGCCTGACCCTGACCATCTTGCTAGTGTTGATCGTACCGACCCTGCTGGCCTTTATCATCGGTTTTGCGATGTTTAAACGCCGAGTGGGCGGTGTGTATTTTGCGATCATCACCCAAGCTATCGCCCTGATCTTGAGCATTTTAATCGTCGGCCAACAAGGTTATACCGGCGGGGTCAACGGCATCACCGACCTGAGAACCATGCTGGGCTGGGATATCAGAACCGATAGCGCGAAATATGTACTCTACTTCGCCAACGCCGGTTTTCTGATCGCCTGCATGCTGTTGGCCCGTTACATTCTGACCTCGAAATTTGGGATGTTGTTACTGGCCATGCGCGATAAGGAAGAACGGGTGCGCTTTTCCGGCTATGACGTATCGAATTTCAAAATTTTCATTTTTTGCATCGCCGCCATGATTTCCGCGATCGGCGGCGCCATGTTTACCTTGCAAGTCGGCTTTATGTCGCCCAGCTTCGTCGGCATCGTCCCGTCAATCGAGATGGTAATTTTTGCGGCGGTCGGTGGCCGGATGTCGCTGATTGGCGCGGTATACGGCACCCTATTAGTTAACTTCGGTAAAACCATGTTTTCCGAAACCTACCCCGAATTGTGGCTGTTCTTGATGGGCGGCTTGTTTATCGCGGTGGTGATGTTCTTCCCCGATGGTTTGGCAGGGGTCTACGAAAAATACGCCACCAAATTCGACTTCGGCGGCAAATTTTCCAAATTCCTGGGTAAATTCAGTAAATCGCCTGCGGTAACGGACTCATTGGTAGGAGAAAAATCATGAGTAACCCTGAATTTGTATTGGCCATTGAAGACTTGACAGTATCTTTCGATGGCTTTAAAGCGGTAGATGCTTTGAACATGTACATCGACAGCAATGAACTGCGGGTGGTGATCGGCCCCAACGGTGCCGGCAAAACCACGGTACTGGATTTAATCTGCGGCAAAACCAAATCCACCTCCGGTTCGATCAAGTTTAAGAACAAAGAGCTGACCAAGTTACCAGAGCACGAAATCGTCCGCGCTGGCGTCGGCAGAAAATTTCAGACACCGTCGATTTATGAAAACCTATCCGTCTATCAAAACCTGGAAGTGTCTTACCCGGTGGGCAGATCAGTGTGGGGTAGTTTGACCTTCAAACGCACTGCAGAAGTGGTGGAGCAAGTCCATAAAATTGCCGCCGAAGTGCTACTGACCGAGCAATTGCAAATGGAAGCCGCCCTGCTCAGTCATGGCCAAAAGCAATGGCTGGAAATCGGCATGCTGTTGATGCAAGACCCTGAACTATTGATGCTAGACGAACCCGTGGCCGGCATGAGCGCCAAGGAACGCGACCAAACCGCCGACTTGCTGAATCGAATTTGCAAAAACCGCTCGGTGTTGGTGATTGAACACGATATGGAATTCGTGAAAAAAATTGCCCACAAAGTCACCGTACTACATCAGGGCAAGATCTTAGCAGAAGGCCCTATGGACAAAGTGCAGGCCGATGAGAAAGTGATTGAGGTCTATCTAGGCCACTAACCTGACCCATCTGCGCTGCCCGCAAATACACAAGAGGAATTAGACAATGTTTGAGATTTCGGATCTGCAAGTCAGTTACGGTCAAAGCCAAGTCATCCATGGCTTAAGCTTTACCGCAGAAAAAAACGAGACCCTGGCGATCATGGGCCGCAACGGTATGGGCAAAACCACCTTGTTTAAATCCTTGATGGGCATCTTGCCCAGCAAAGCCGCCAAGGCCAGCGTTGACGGTGAAAACCTGAACGGCGTGGATACCTATCAGCGGGTCGCTAAAGGCTTGGCCTACGTGCCGCAAGGTCGGATGATTTTCTCGACCATGACTGTGCAAGAAAATATTGAAACCGGCTTGGAAAGCTCCAAATTTCGGGAAATTCCGGAAGACATCTACGCACTATTTCCGGTGCTGTACGATATGCGCAAACGCAAAGGCGGCAATCTGTCCGGCGGTCAGCAACAACAGTTGGCAATCGCCCGCGCACTGGTCACCAATCCCAAAGTGCTGCTGCTGGATGAACCCACCGAAGGGATTCAGCCTTCGATTATTAAAGACATTGCCAAAGTGTTGAATGAAATCCGCAAAATGCGCGAAATCACCATCATCGTCTCCGAGCAGGTATTGAGTTTTACCATGGAAGTGGCCGACCGCATTATCGTGATCGACAAAGGTAAATTTATTCATGAAGACAAACGCGGCGATGTCGACGCCGCCAAAATCAAAAGCTATTTATCGGTTTAATACTAATAGCTCTGTCCGCGCAACGCCCTCCTCTCCCCAACGCCCCACCTGATAGGGTCGGTTTCAGCGAAACTATCAGGTTCCCCCCTCGACCGCCCCGCTCCACCGCCAAACTCCGCCAACATTGAGCCACGGGTGTGCACCGCCAAGCGTGTTGTCGACTAGGTAATCTACGCAACAATATCTAACTTTTTGCCAAATACCCATCAGCTATTTCGGCCCTAAGCCCACAAATACGCGCGCCCCAGCCACCAATAAAACTCAGCCCTAAAGTACACCAAAGCCTTATCTGACAAGGCTTAGCGAGACATGCAGCGCCTTAAAAATCCTCTGTTTTTTATATACGTCAAATGACTTATGAGTCATCTGACGGATTGTGCAAAAACGCAACAAATTCAACAATCGACCTCGCTAGATTTTGCCGCATCGCTCTCGAGGGCATGCTTAATGATTTGTGCTTTTAGATTAGGGGACTTTACATGAAAGCTTATATTGAACATCCAGCAAGTTCGCTCAACACGCGACTATTCCTTACCTCTGCAGTAGCTGCGCTGGCGATAGGCTACAGCGCGCAGAGTCAGGCTGGTGCCACCTTTAAAATCGACGATACAAAATGGGTCAGCGTCGGCGCGGGTTTACGTTCCAGTTTCCGAGCTCAGGAAGGTTCAGCTGGCGCCAGCGGTGACAAATGGAACAACTCCTTCAACCTAGACAACATTCGTTTGTATTTAAACGGTCAAATTCATAAATATTTGAAAATAGAATTCAACACCGAGTGCCCAACCTGCGGCAGCGGTGGCCAAGTGCATGTACTGGACGCCGTCGGTAAATTCGAAATCACTCCTTATGCCAACTTATGGGTGGGCCGCATGCTGGTTCCCGCAGAGCGTCGGGAGTTGAACGGTCCTTTCTACAGCGCGGTCTACAACATTTTCTCTTCCGGTACGCCTTTTCAACCCTCCGATTACAACCTGACCATCCAAAACAACGGCACCTCCGCCGGCTCTATCGGTCGTGACGACGGTGCGACGTTTTGGGGTGCGGTATTGGACGGTCGCTTGCAATATTCTGTCGGTTTCTTCCGCGGCCTGAGAGGCGGCGCCAATGTCGACGACAACATCCTCTATGCGCAACGCGTTTCCTATAACTTTTGGGAAGTTGAAAAGAACCCTGGCTATTACACCTCCGGTACCTATCACGGTAAAGGCGGCGACATCCTGACGGTCGGTGTAGCCAATCAGTATCAAGAAGACGGTGCCGGCACTACCTCTAGCCCAGCTAACTTTCGCGGCACCACTGTCGACCTGTTGATGGAAAAAGTATTACCCGGCGGCGGCGTAGTCACCTTTAACGGCGAATACAAAAACTATGGCCTGTCTAACGGCTTTAACCAGGCAGCACGCGATGCGGCGACCCCTTTTGCTAACGGCGTGTTTGCCATGTTTGACGGCAACGCTTACGACGTCAGCGGTATGTATTTATTCCCGCAAAAAGTCGGCATCGGCCAATTCCAGCCTTACCTGCGTTACGTGAACGTAGATCCCAGTACCAGTAGCGGTCGCGAAGTCTATGAGGGTGGCGTCAACTATGTCATCGACGGCCACAACGCCAAAATTTTCGCCGCTTACCAATACGGCGACTTACTGACCAAAGGGCTCCTGGACTTCAGATCCACAGTAACTGGCGAAAACGCCAGCCAGGTTATGGTCGGCTTCCAATGGCAAATCTAAAATACTAATAACAGAGGATTATCACGATGAACTTAATGAGCAACCCCTTACGTAAACTAGCACTCGGCGCCACATTGTCGTCGCTGTTGCTTGGGGCACCGACTGCCGGTGCTGAAGACACCATCAAAGTCGGTGTGCTGCACTCTTTGTCTGGCACGATGGCGATCAGCGAAACCACGTTAAAAGACACCATGTTGATGCTGATCGACGAACAGAACAAAAAGGGCGGCTTGCTCGGCAAGAAGCTGGAAGCGGTGGTCGTTGACCCCGCTTCGAACTGGCCATTGTTTGCGGAAAAAGCCCGCGAACTGATCACCAAGGATAAAGTGGCTTCCATCTTCGGCTGCTGGACGTCGGTTTCTCGGAAATCGGTATTGCCGGTCATCGAAGAGTTAAACAGCATCCTGTTCTACCCCGTGCAATACGAAGGGGAAGAGTCCTCTAAAAACGTGTTTTACACAGGTGCAGCGCCCAACCAACAAGCTATTCCGGCGGTCGATTATTTGATGAACGACCTGAAAGTGCAACGTTGGGTGTTGGCCGGTACCGACTACGTGTATCCACGCACCACCAACAAAATCTTGGAAGCGTATCTGAAAGCCAAAGGGGTTAAACCGGCGGACATCATGATCAACTACACCCCATTCGGTCATTCCGATTGGCAAAGTATCGTGGCGGATATTAAAAAATTCGGCTCTACCGGCAAGAAAACCGCTGTCGTTTCCACCATCAACGGCGACGCCAACATTCCGTTTTATAAAGAGCTGGGCAACCAAGGCATCTCCGCCGAGAAAATCCCAGTTATCGCGTTCTCAGTGGGCGAGGAAGAATTATCCGGTATGGACACCAAACCGTTGGTCGGTCACTTGGCGGCATGGAACTACTTCATGAGCGTCGATACCACCAAAAACGCAGCCTTTATCCAACAATGGAAGGACTACATCAAAAACCCGAAACGCGTCACCAACGATCCGATGGAAGCGCATTACATCGGTTTCAACATGTGGGTTAAAGCGGTCGAAAAAGCCGGCACCACCGATCCTGACGCGGTACAAAAAGCCATCATCGGCGTGGAGTTCCCGAACCTGACCGGCGGCATGTCGAAAATGCTCCCTAATCACCACATCAGCAAGCCGGTGTTAATTGGCGAGATTCAAGACGACGGTCAATTCGTTACCGTCTGGCAAACCAACAAAGTCGTCGATGGCGACGCTTGGTCTGACTTCCTGCCGGACAGCAAACCGATTATCGCCGACTGGACCGCACCGATCAGTTGCGGCAACTACAACACCAAAACCAAAAAGTGTTCAGGACAGAACTATTAACAGCGGACGTTACCCGCGAGGCTCACGGCAGGATGCCGCGGGTCTCGCACCCCAAAAGAGGACAGAGGATGCACATACCCATTGTATTAGCTAAGCCCATACGCACCGCTACCCCGGAGTTTGGCGAGGGCCTTAACCCCAAAACAACGTCTCTCCAACTAAAAAGAACCCATTTAAAAACGCCGTCTGCTTCGCACCCGGCTAACCGTTCCCCCAAGGACAGCTTCTTGAGCGTGCTAAATACAGCTTCTACTCAAACCGAATTGTCAGCTGGCGGCGTTTTTAAACGGCTTCCACCCCTCGCCGGCTGGTTGCTGGCCCTGTTTTTTATCTTTACTCAGCCCGCAGTTGCACAAGACAGCGGCAGCCTATTGGATCAGCTCAGACTAGGCAGCATGCAGGACCGCGAACTCGCCATCGAAGCATTGGGAAGCGACAGCCACAACTTGAAACTCCTGCAAGCCCTGCAGGACGGCAAGCTATTCGACTTCAAAGCCGAAGCCAAATTGGTTGTCGGCCAGGAAAGCGCCCTCGGCTACCAACTCAGCGATCCGCTAAGCGGCGCGCCCTTAACCGACGTCGAGCGTGGCGCAGTCGGCAAAATAAACTTGAACAACAAATTGCGCGGGGTATTGCGCAAAACCATCGCCCAATTGCAATTGAACGATGCCGATCCGGTCTTACGTTTGGTAGCGGTCCAAACATTAGCTGATGATATAGATGACAAGGCCGTCATTTTGCTGCGCGATCATCTGGCTCAGGAAGTCGAGCCTGACATTAAAACTGCTATCAACAAAATGCTGTTATTACAGGATATAAACAGTACCGATAAAGACCAACGCATCGCTGCTATCGCGGCTTTAAAAGATCTGGATAGCCAAGATGTGGTCAACAAACTGCAAGCGATAATCGAAAAAGACAGCGACGGCAACTTCGTGGAAAACGACAGCGACGTACGTAATCTGGCCGAAGCAGCGCTCATCAAAATCCGTGATCGCATGCAAGCCTACGCCGTCGCCGAGACCGTGTTCTTCGGCCTCAGTTTAGGCGCGGTGCTAGTATTGTCAGCCATCGGCTTGGCCATCACCTTTGGGGTAATGGGCGTCATCAACATGGCCCACGGCGAACTGATGATGCTGGGCGCTTACACCACCTACGTGATGCAACAAATCATGCCCAACTACTTGGGCACGGCGCTGATCGTCTCGATTCCGGTGGCGTTTATCGTCGCCGCCTTGGTCGGTGTCGCCATCGAACGCGGCATCATCCGCTTCTTGTACGGCCGGCCTCTGGAAACCCTGCTGGCGACTTTCGGGGTCAGCTTGTTTTTGCAGCAAACCGTCCGTTCCATCTTCTCGCCGCTGAACCGCAGCGTCTCCACCCCGGAGTGGATGAGCGGCTCTTGGCAGATCAATGACTTTCTCTCGCTAACCTGGAACCGCTTTTACATCCTGATCTTCTGCCTGCTGGTGTTTACCGCCTTACTGCAAATTTTGAAACGCACCAAATTGGGTCTGGAAGTCCGCGCTGTCGCCCAGAACCGCGGAATGGCCAGAGCGATGGGCATCCCCACTGCTAGAGTCGACGCGATGACTTTTGGCTTGGGTTCCGGCATCGCTGGCGTAGCTGGGGTGGCCTTGAGTCAGATCACCAACGTCGGGCCGAATTTGGGTCAGGCTTATATCGTCGACTCGTTTATGGTCGTGGTGTTTGGCGGGGTAGGAAATTTGTTCGGTACTTTGGTAGCGGGATTTACCTTGGGTATTGCTAATAAGGTGTTGGAGCCCTACGCCGGGGCGGTGTTGGCGAAGATTTTAGTTTTGGTGTTTATTATTTTGTTTATTCAGAAGAAGCCTAGGGGGTTGTTTCCGCAGAAAGGAAGGGCAGCGGAATCGTAATTCCAAAAATGTAGGTTGGATTTACCCGAAGGGCATAAAAGGCGATAGCCGTAACCCAACACGACGGCTTATGGACTAACTGATGTCTTTTAGTTTTTGTTGTGTCGCTACCGCGACGATGGTTTTTTAATGTCGGGTTTCGGCCCGACAGCCGAGATACTTTCTTTTGCTTGGCCAAAAGAAAGTATCCAAAGAAAAGGCCACCCGACATTCCGCCTTAATCCTGCGCTTCTCGCTTTTGGCGAGGGTTTTCGGAAGGGGCTTCCCAGCCCCTCCAAAAACGAGCGGCATCCCTGCCGCTCCCCTGCGGGCTGATCTCGCCAAAAGCTGCGATGCTCGGGGCGGAATAACGGGACTAACCCCGCCCCGAAAATTAAGGCGGTAGGCCCAACCTTTCCGGCTAGCTTGAGACGCAGTCGTAGGGTGGGCACGTTTAAGTGCCCACGCGGAATAACAGCCAACGGTGGGCAAAGTTGCCCACGCTACGCAAATTTGGGCGGCTGATGGTTTTAACCCCGTATGCCACGCCGAGCACCGGAGTTTTTATCGAGAATAGCCCGAAGGGGCAGCGCATGGATGCGCTGCGTCGGTGGAGGGGCTGGGAAGCCCCTTCTGCCGACCCTCGATAAAAACTTCGGCGCGCAGGATTAAAGCGGCATCCGGGTGTCGTTTCTTTTGGGTACTTTTCTTTGGACAAGCAAAGAAAAGTATCTCGGCTGTCGGGCCGAGACCCGACTTAAGAATAAGCCGTCGCGACAGCGACACCATAAATTAACGGAATTGACCATGAACCTACTGAGTCAAGACAAGACTTATAGCACCGTTCTAACCGCGTTAGCATCGGTTACCCTATTAATCCCCCTCTGTAACCTAATCTTCCCCGAAGATTCTGCACTACATTTCTCGGCCTACTCAGTCTCCTTAATCGGCAAATACCTAACCTTCGCCCTACTCGGCTTATCGCTCGACATGGTCTGGGGCTACGCCGGCATTCTGGTTCTCGGCCAAGGCGCGTTCTTTGCTTTGGGTGGCTACGCGATGGGCATGTATCTGATGCGGCAAATAGGCACCCGCGGCGTCTACGGCAACGCCGAATTACCCGATTTTATGGTGTTCCTGAACTGGACCGAACTGCCCTGGTACTGGTACGGCTTTGAAAATTTCGGTTTCGCGATGCTGATGGTTTTCCTCGCTCCTGGCCTGCTGGCTTTCGTGTTCGGCTGGCTGGCATTTCGTTCTCGCGTGACCGGTGTGTATTTGTCCATCATTACCCAAGCCCTGACTTACGCCTTGTTGCTGGCTTTCTTTCGCAACGAAATGGGCTTCGGCGGCAATAACGGCCTCACCGACTTCAAAGACATCCTGGGTTTCAACATTCAATCCGAAGCAGTGCGTTCGGTCCTATTACTGATGACTGGTCTCAGCCTGATCGGCGCTCTACTGCTGTGCCGCTGGATTGTGAATAGCAAATTAGGCCGGGTGGTCACGGCGGTTCGCGACCAAGAATCGCGGGTGCGCTTTCTTGGTTACCGGGTGGAATTGTTCAAACTGTGGGTGTTCGTATTCGCGGCGATGTTGGCCGGCTTGGCCGGCGCGCTTTACGTGCCACAAGTTGGCATCATCAACCCCAGCGAATTCTCACCGTTAAATTCCTTGGAAATCGTTATCTGGGTGGCGGTTGGTGGACGCGGCACTTTGTACGGCGCGATCATCGGCGCGGTATTAGTCAATTACGCTAAAACCGTTTTGACTGGCTTGATGCCGGACGCATGGCTGTTTTGCCTGGGCGGCGCCTTTGTTTTGGTCACCTTATTGATGCCCGATGGCATCGTCGGCCTGCTGCGCCGGCGGATTAAACCCAAACCTGCGCTTATCGCGACCGGAGGACAACAGGCATGATGATCTCGGCTGCAACCACAACCGAAGGCGGCGCCAGCTTGCCGCTGGTCGGGGAAATCGACGCCCGGCACGGCCCTATTTTGTACATGGAGGACGTCAGCGTCAGCTTCGACGGCTTCCGGGCGCTGAACCATCTCTCGCTGTACATCGACGACGGCGAACTGCGCTGCCTGATCGGCCCCAACGGCGCCGGCAAGACCACGCTGATGGACGTGATTACTGGCAAAACCAAGCCCGACAGCGGCTCGGTGTTCTTCGGTCAAACCATTGACTTACTGGAACTGGACGAACCGGCCATCGCTCAAGCCGGCATCTGCCGCAAGTTTCAAAAACCCAGTGTGTTCGATGCGCTTACCGTGTTCGAGAACCTGGAACTCGCCTTAAGAACTGACAAGCGCACCTGGTCGACCCTGTTTCATAAATTAAACAGCGAGCAACGCGACCGCATTCACGATGTGCTGCAAACCATCGCCCTTCCCGCTCAACAACTGCAACTGGCCGGAGCTTTATCGCACGGTCAAAAGCAATGGCTGGAGATCGGCATGCTGTTGATGCAAGACCCAAAAGTGATGCTGGTCGACGAACCCATCGCCGGCATGACCCATCAGGAAGTGGAGCGCACCGCCGAGCTATTGCTGTCCCTGCAAGGCAAACACTCCATCGTCGTGGTCGAGCACGATATGGAATTCGTCCGCAGCATCGCCCGCAAAGTGACGGTGTTGCACGAAGGCTCTGTGCTGACCGAAGGCACCATGGACGAAGTCCAAAACGATCCGCGCGTGATTCAAGTTTACCTGGGGGGATAATGTTAAATATCAGCGCACTGCAACAATATTACGGCGCCAGCCACACCCTGTGGGATCTGGATTTGCGCGTACCCGCAGGGTCCTGCGTCTGCCTGATGGGCCGCAACGGCGTCGGCAAAACCACCCTACTGAAAGCCATCATGGGCCTGCTGCCGGTGGCCGACGGCAGCATTCAATTCGATGGCGTGGAGTTGGCCAAAGCCAAAGCCGAGTCTCGAGCGGAAATGGGCATAGGATACGTGCCGCAAGGCCGAGAAATCTTTCCTTTATTAACCGTAGAAGAAAACCTGAAAACCGGCCTGCGCGCTGCCAACAAACACGGCATCAAAAAAGTGCCTGACAGCATTTTCGAGATTTTTCCGGTGCTGAAACAAATGCTGAAACGCCGGGGCGGCGACCTGTCCGGCGGCCAGCAGCAGCAATTGGCGATTGGCCGGGCCTTGGTATTGAATCCGCGCCTGCTGATTCTGGACGAACCGACCGAAGGCATCCAACCCAATATCGTCAGCGAAATCGGTGACGTGATCATTCGTCTCAACAAGTCGCGTGGCGTGGCGACACCCATGCCAAAACCGGAAACAGGCGAAATCCATCAAGCCATCGACCGGATTCATAAGGAACTTGGCGTGACAGTGTTGTTGGTCGAACAAAAACTGCCATTCGCCCGCAAGGTAGCCAATCAATTCTGTATCTTGGACCGCGGCCGCCATGTTGCCGTTGGCGCAATGGACGAATTGGCAGACGATATGGTGAAGCGGTATTTGACGGTTTAACCCAATCTTCCCCCTTTGAAAAAGGGGGTTAGGGGGATTTTTAAAAACGGGCGTAGCCCATCGTTCTAATTAAAAGCTGGATGACGGAGAAAACACATGAAATCCGAACAATTTTTGCTGGCGGCTGGGGTTTTGTTATTGGTTTGGTCGATGCGCAGCGAAGCGCATGACAGTCATGAGGCCATGTTGGAAGGTGGCAACCTGCTGCAAATGACGCATGCGGCTTTGCATCCCTTGCTGGAAATCCCGCATTTGCCGGCTTTACTGATATGTGTTTTGATTTTGGGATTCGTGTTCGGCCCGGTTATATTGCACATCACCCGGCAGCGAAGCAGCAACCAACCTGATCATTCCAAGCTGCCGGAAAAACCGGCCATCGCCCCAAAGGCCAAAAATTCGTAAACCCACTATTTAACAGCCATGCGACCACAGTTAGCTTCATCCCTGCCCGACGCCATTACCGACGCAACGGCGTGGGAAGCCGAGTTGACACTGGGCTTTAGCCAACGCGGCGATAAATCCGTATTGAGCAAACGCCAGCACCGCGGCCCGTTAACCGTGCAACGGCCTTTTTATCCGGAAGGCGGCGTCTGCCATGTGTACTTGCTGCACCCACCCGGCGGCGTTGTGGCCGGCGATCAATTAAGCATTACCGCCACTGTCGAAGCCGATGCGCAAGCGCTAATCACCACCCCAGCCGCCGGCAAGTTTTATCGCAGCGGCGGCGGCGAGGCGCGGCAGACCATCAACCTCACAGTTGCTGAGAACGCCAGCCTGGAATGGCTGCCGCAGGAAACCATCGTTTACGAAGGTGCACGCTTAAATTCGTGCATGAATATCGATTTGGCCGAACAGGCCCACTTCATCGGCTGGGAAATATTGGCTTTAGGCCGCCCAGCCGCCGGCGAGGGCTTTGAGAATGGCTCTGCGACATTGAACTGGCGTATCAGCCGCGCCGGGCGCTTGCTTTACCTGGAACGCTTGCGCCTGGATGCCGAAGCCTTCCAAGCCCGCTGGGGTTTGTTTGGACATTCGGCGTGCGGGACGCTGTTCGTTTATCCGGCGTCGTCTTCGCAGTTGACGGCGGTGCAGGAATTGATTGGGGAAGAAGCCAATCGCGGGGTGACTTTGATTGAGGGTTTGTTGATTTGTCGGGGATTGGATCGTAGGGCTGATTTGTTGAAGGGGTTTTTTGAGCGGGTTTGGGGATTGGTTAGGGGGAATGTTGTTGGGAAGGCGGTTTGTGCGCCGAGGATTTGGGCTACGTGATTTTTTAATTTTGCTTGGGGCTTAGCTCCCTCGCCCTCCGGGAGAGGGTTGGGGTGAGGGGCGAAGTGTCGCTACCGCGACGGCTTTATTTTAATGTCGGGTCTCGGCCCGACAGCCGAGATACTTTCTTTTGCTTGGCCAAAAGAAAGTATCCAAAGAAAAAGCCACCCCATGCCGCGTTGATCCTGCGCTCCGAAGGGTTTGAACGGGGTTTTCGGAAGGGCTATCCCTAGCCCTCCGAAAACGAGCGGCATCCCTGCCGCTCCCCTGCGGGCTGATCCGTCCAAACCCTTCGGTGCTCGGCGCGGCATACGGTGTTAAACCCGTGGCGCGAACAAAGGTTTTTGGATGATTTTGTAGTTTGAGTTTCATGCTCTATTGTAGGATGCTGCCGACGATAGGAGGCGCATCTGTCGCGAACGATACGTTTCGCTTCGTTGATTACATCCTAACGACCTAGATGAAACAATAGTTATGTCAAAAATTAATGGAACGATTATTGGTTATGACCCAGGCGGAAATAATTCGAATGGTTTTGCTTTATTAAGAATACAAGACAATGTCGCAACAGAGATCGAAATAAAAACATTAGATACGACCGAATCTATTTTGTCCCAAATTTCCAATGAGGACGTTATTGGCCTTGGAGTAGATACATTGTCCTGCTGGTGTACCGGCGATAGCGGGTGGAGGCCAGCAGATATCTGGCTTCGTAAAAAATATCCCGAGGTAAGAAATAGTGTAATGTCGCCAAACACTCTATCTGGATCAATGGGTATAAATGGTATGTCGGTCCTTATTGAAGTTTTGAAAAACAAAAGGAACTTAATCTTATCGGAAACCCATCCAAAAGTTCTTTATTACGCTTTAACCAAAATAAAATATGATTATAAATCCAATTATTTAAACATGGATTTATTCTTGTCAAAAGAAATTGGCATACCTATTAAAACAAATAACGATCATGAATGGGATGCTGTTATTTCCGCATACGCATTGCTAAATGGAATTTCAGGTAAATGGACAAGAGATTTACATCAATTACCAGTAATTAATGGTCGAATTGTAAGTCCTTGTGGAAAAACCGCATATTACTGGCCTGATGACTCATTTTATAGCCCGTGATTTGTATTTCACGGACGGTTTTCTCCCCTGATGCCGCGCCGAGCACCGAAGGGTTTGAACGGATTAGCCCGCAGGGGCGATGCAGGGATGCATCGCGTTTTCGGAGGGCCAAGGATGGCCCTTCCGAAAACCCCGTTCAAACCCTTCGGCGCGCAGGATACAAGCGGCATGGGGTGGCTTTTTCTTTGGATACTTTCTTTTGGCCAAACAAAAGAAAGTATCTCGGCTGTCGGGCCGAGACCCGACATTAAAAACAACCGTCGCGTCAGCGACACAAATCAAGAAGCGCCGCCATGCAATTAACCCCAAGAGAAAAAGACAAACTCCTCCTCTTCACTGCCGCCCTCCTCGCCGAGCGCCGCAAAGCCAGAGGCTTGAAACTTAACTACCCGGAAGCCGTGGCTTATATCTCTGCCGCGATCATGGAAGGCGCGCGCGACGGTCAGACAGTGGCCAAGTTGATGGCTTATGGTCGAACGTTATTAAGCATCGACGACGTGATGGACGGCATCGCCGAGATGCTGACCGAGGTGCAGGTGGAAGCGACCTTCCCAGATGGCACCAAATTAGTCACCGTACACGACCCCATCGTATAGGAGCAAAGCATGATTCCTGGAGAAATCTTCCCCGCCGCTGGCGATATCGAACTGAATTCCGACCGCGCCACCGTTAAAGTCCTGGTTGCCAACAGCGGCGACCGGCCAATTCAGGTCGGCTCGCATTATCATTTTTACGAAACCAACCCGGCTTTGCATTTCGACCGCAGCGTGGCCTTGGGCTTTCGGTTGGATATTCCGGCCGGCACCGCCGTGCGTTTCGAGCCGGGCCAGCAGCGCGAGGTGCAATTGGTGGCCTTCGCCGGCAAGCGCGAGGTCTTTGGCTTTAGAGGTGAGGTAATGGGCGCATTGGAGAAAACCGCATGAGCAAGATTTCGAGAGCGGCGTATGCCGACATGTTCGGCCCCACCACCGGCGACCGCCTGCGGCTGGCCGACACCGATTTGATTCTGGAAGTGGAAGCCGATTACACCGTCTACGGCGACGAGGTGAAATTCGGTGGCGGCAAGGTAATCCGCGACGGCATGGGCCAAAGCCAGTTGGGCAACGATCAGGCCGTGGACTTGGTGATCACTAACGCCTTGATCATCGATTACTGGGGCATCGTCAAAGCCGATGTCGGCATCAAGCAAGGGCGGATTTTCAAAATCGGCAAGGCCGGTAATCCCGACGTTCAACCCGGCGTGGACATCATCGTCGGCCCCGGCACGGAAGTGATCGCAGGTGAAGGCCAGATTCTCACCGCCGGGGGCATCGACGCCCACATCCATTTCATCTGCCCGCAACAGATCGAAGAAGCGCTCTGCTCCGGGGTCACCACCATGATCGGTGGCGGCACCGGCCCCGCCACCGGCACCAATGCCACCACCTGCACACCAGGGCCGTGGCATCTGCAACAAATGTTGACCGCGCTGGATGGCTTGCCGATGAACTTTGGCTTGCTAGCCAAGGGCAACGCCAGTTTGCCCGGCGCTTTGGAGGAGCAGATCCTGGCCGGGGCGATGGGGATGAAATTGCACGAAGATTGGGGCACCACGCCGGCATCGATTGACTGTTGCCTGAGCGTGGCAGAGGACTACGACGTGCAGGTGGCGATCCACACCGACACCTTGAATGAATCGGGGTTTGTCGAAGACACTTTCGCCGCCTTCAAGGGCCGCACCATCCACACTTACCACACCGAAGGTGCCGGCGGCGGTCATGCGCCGGACATCATTAGGGCCTGCGGTCTGAGCAATGTGTTACCGTCATCGACTAACCCGACCCGACCTTACACCATCAATACCGTCGACGAGCATTTGGATATGTTGATGGTCTGCCATCATCTTGATCCGAGCATTCCGGAAGATGTGGCTTTTGCCGAATCGCGCATCCGCCGCGAAACCATCGCCGCCGAGGATATCCTGCACGACTTGGGGGCGTTTTCGATGATTTCCTCGGATTCGCAAGCCATGGGCCGAGTCGGCGAAGTGATCATCCGTACCTGGCAGACTGCGCATAAGATGAAGACGCAGCGCGGCAGTTTAGGCAGCGATAGCGCCCAAAGCGACAATTTCCGCATCAAACGTTACATTGCCAAATACACCATCAATCCTGCCATCAGCCACGGTATCAGCCACGAAGTGGGCTCCATCGAAGCCGGCAAGCTGGCTGACCTGGTGTTATGGCAACCGGCCTTTTTCGGCGTCAAACCCAGCCTGATCATCAAAGGCGGCCTAATCGCCGCCGCGCCGATGGGCGATGCCAACGCCTCCATCCCCACCCCGCAACCCGTGCATTACCGGCCCATGTTCGGCAGTTTTGGCCGCACCGCCGCCAGCACTTCGATGATCTTTTTGCCGCAGGCCGCAGTGAGCTCTGGTTTGGCCGAGCGAATTGGTCTGCAAAAACGGGTGGGTACCACGAAAAACAACCGCACTATCGGCAAACCCGACATGAAACTGAATAACTACCAACCGATGATGGAAGTATGTCCGCAAACCTATCAGGTGAGGGCCGATGGGGAGTTGCTAGTTTGCGAACCGGCGGTGGTGTTGCCGATGGCGCAACGCTACTTTTTGTTTTGATGCTGAAATACGCTCCCGTATTATCGGGAGCATTTTAAAGTGGCAAATCAGTCCGTGACGTATGTTCAAGAACCGGGGAATGCGTTTTTATGCGGGAGCGGTGGCGCTGGTTCATTTGGATCGGCTTCCACGGGTGTGGCCATAGCTTCGATAATCTCTGGCGGCACATTACTTTGCGTCAGCGATTCGCGTAGATCGTCCGTCACCTCATTAGCGCTTCGGATTTCTACGGACACTGGCGGTTTGTCTTGTGCAGCTTCTTCTTTCTGTTGCTTAACAAGTTGTTCGATCTCAAGCACATGTTCTTCGGGAAAGCCGCTTGCTCGTAAGGCCGAAAACATCGCTGCATTGGTCTCATCATCGCTGGCCATATCTGCAGCGGCGTTTTTATTAGTCGCTTCCAAGACCGGTTGTTCATGGGGCGCCAGTGATTTCGGCGATGCGGCAGCCAACACATTGATTGGCCGATTCTGCCCAAACAGATTACCTATGTGCGCTTGCGGTTCAGCAGCAGCACTAAGGGTTGCACTAGCGGATCGCTGATCCAAAGTGGGGTTTACGGACTGATGACCTATTAAATAGCCACCGAATACCATTGCGGCGCCACCTGAAGCAATAACAAATTTATTCATGAGATTAGCCTCGTAACAAAGAAACGATTGCGGAATCCCTGCCCTAACAGACCAGACAGAGATTCCGCGGCAATTACTGCTAACAATTAGTATTGATACAAAGTTGTCAGGATACCGTAGTTGCGGAATCCAACATTGGTTGGGCAAGCACCTGCGGCTGTATCACCAGTCAGCGTGTAGCTTTGGTGATTTTGCAACGCCATTTTTGCTTGAATCAGCGCAGTTTGGTTGGTGGTTCTGACAAAGTAGGAGGTTGCGGGCAAAAGAGAATGTTCAGGCACAACATAAATAATGCCATTGGTTGCACCATTAATATTGAATTCATACACGCCAGTCACATTGACCCAACCAGTATTACAAACAGCAGCATTAGCGGCACTGGCACCGAACATAGAAACGGCAACGAAAGATAGCATTAAGAATAGATTTTTGATTGTTTTCATGACCTTCACCTTTTGTAAATTAAACACGAATGTGGATGATTAAACGCTGTACTTGCTTCTCGGTTGGCGATTTGGCTAAGTTTGAGATTCAAGGGCAGCGTGTCCGGCGATATTTACGTTATTCATTTTGCTGGCTACGTAATTAGCGGGGACGGTGTTAATTTAGGGAAATCGAGCGGGGCTATCTGTTAAGTTGTTGGCTTGAGAAGTGTGAGGTTTCTCACAGTTTTATGTGGAGTTAGCTTTGTTGGGTTTTGGGTGTTTGTGTCGCTGCCGCGACGGGTGTTTTACATGTCGGGTCTCGGCCCGACAGCCGAGTGACTTTTCTTTGTTTGACCAAAGAAAAGTCACCAGAAGAAAGGCCACCCGACATTGACTGATTGACTGGTTCCCAAGCTCCTGCTTGGGAATCGAAGCGCTTGAAAGCTCTAGCTTTCATTAATATTGTGTCGCTATCGCGACGGGTGTTTTATATGTCGGTTCGCGGACCGACAACCGCGATACTTTCTTTTGCTTGGCCAAAAGAAAGTATCCAAAGAAAAGGCCACCCGGATTCCGCCTTTATCCTGCGCGTCTTGCTTTTGGCGAGGGTTTTCGGAAGGGCCATCCCTGGCCCTCCGAAAACGAGCGGCTTCCCTGCCGCTCCCCTGCGGGCTGATCTCGCCAAAAGCTGCGATGCTCAGGGCGGAATAACGGGAATACTTCACTCCAGCGGTTATTGTCTATAGCCGAGGTGTTTTGGTAGGCTGGATTGGAAAGCTAAATTTGAGGCCTAGGGTGGGCAATTTTGCCCACCATTTGGCATTAATTCCGCGTGGGCACTAAATCGTGCCACCCTACTGGGCTATGAAAAAAGAAATGACTAATGAAATTTCAATATTATTGGAATTGGCAGCCAACACCGATCTGGCAATAGGAAATCGCATCGAAGCGCTAGGCAAAGCGATTGACATGGCAGAATTCGAAGAGGAAATCGATTTTCTTTCTCTTGCCGATAAAGTCATTGAAGATATTTTATCAGAATCCGTTTCGCCTCTTATAAAAGCTGAGATTTACTACTTTCGCGCCAACATATGGAGCGCATTCAGACATATTAATAATGAACCCAATAAAACCACATGGGATTGGTGCCACGAAGCAGCCGAGAAAGAAATATATTATTTGCGTAGCGCGATTCATAGCCCGGGGTTTGATAATCTTGACCCCATGCTCCAATGCGCTATTGAAACAAATTTAGGGAATATTCTAAGCTTTGTTGGTCGCTTCGTAGATGCTTTGCAATATTGGGATAGTGCTATTCTACGGATCCCTAGGTTTGCCATGGCACTGGGCAATAGAGGATACGGACTAAACTACTATGCTCGGATGCTATTCGATAAAAAGCAGTCGGCAATTATGCTAACAAAAGCATATGATGATTTAATTGCTGCACAAAAAAATACCGCACTATTTGACAATCCAGATAATGAAAAACTTAAAAAAGAATTCCATCGTGTTTGCTTACAAATAACTCAGGTTTGCGACATTAACACCACCCATCGAAAGATTAGGGATGATGAATTCAATCCCAATTATGAAAATGAGGAGAGGTTTTATAGAAAGTGGTGCTTTAATCACCGATTATTTCTAAACCCTATTAATGATACTGGAATATATTTTTCAGCCGATTTCGACAGCCTAACAACCCCCAATATAATTACTTCATCACCTGGATTACCAACACCTATAAGAATATTCAATATAATAAAACAGGAATACGTTTCCGCGCGTTTCTTTTGTTATGAAGGCTTACAAAGTGATAATGTTCATTATTCTGATCACGATGTACTAATTTCAAATACACTCGATTACTCATCTCATGGATTAGCTATCGAACAAGTTAAATCAGCCCTTAGAATGAGTTATTCTTTGTTCGACAAAATCGCCCAATTGGTTAACTATTACTGGGAAGTTGGTATTGATCAAACTAAGGTATCGCTTCGTCATATTTGGTATAGGAAGCAAAATGGTTGTTACAAATTGCGCGAGCAGTTTTGCAATTACGAAAACTTGCCATTACGCGGACTATTTTGGCTTTCAAGAGATTTGTTCGACACGGAACCTGGATTTAGCAAGCATACTGATCCAAATGCAAGATCAATTGCTGAATTACGAAATCGTTTGGAACATGGCTTCTTATCAGTACATGGAATGGATTGGTCGGGCCCATTTTCTGGAACAGCCTTTTACAACGCGTTCTCTACTCAGCCAGATGAGAACTTATATGGTATTTGTAGAGAGGATTTGGCAGGAAAAACTATCCGAGTATTACAATTAGTACGTGCAGCATTAATTTATCTTGTATTAGCCATGCATAGGGAAGAGAAATTACGTGCGGAGAAAAGAGGTAAAGACGCATATATTATTCCAATTGATTTAAGTTATTTGGAGGATGACTGGAAGCGGTAAAATAATTGAGCCAGCCAGTATAGATACTGTTCTATAGCCCGCGTAGATACTGTTTTACGATCTACTCATGAATTTGGGATGGTTTTGGTCCCGTTATTCCGCCCCGAGCATCGCAGCTTTTGGCGAGATTAGCCCGTAGGGGAGCGGCAGGGATGCCGCTCGTTTTCGGAGGGGCAGGAAGCCCCTTCCGAAAACCCT
>MSXO01000012.1:141000-142671 GCA_002083615.1 Proteobacteria bacterium ST_bin11
TGTCGGGCCGAGACCCGACATATAGAACACCCGTCGCGGCAGCGACACATTAATAACGAAAGCTAGAGCTTTCGAGACATCGTTCCCAAGCTGGAGCTTGGGAACCAGCGTAACCAGCGTGGCAAGAAAAATCTAACCAAACAAAACAATGCTAAAACTCACCGAAACCACCCTAACCCAAGAAACACCCGACGACACCCTCACCCTCCCCTTCGAGGCCCGGCAAAAATCAAGACAACCGGCGACCACCAAAGGCGGCATCCAAGTCGGCGTGTTCCTGCCAAGGGGCCAAACCCTAAGACACGGCGCGGTGCTAACCAACAGCCAAGGCTTTAAAGTACGCATCGATGCCGCCCCGGAACAATTGTCAGTGGTCAAATGCAGCGACCAATTATTGTTCGCCAAGGCCTGTTACCACCTGGGAAACCGCCACATCGCCCTGCAAATTCTGCCGGATGAACTGCGTTATCTGGCCGATCATGTACTCGATCAAATGCTGGTGGGTTTAGGGTTGACGGTCGAACATCACACCCTGCCCTTCGAACCGGAAAGCGGCGCGTATCACAGCCATGGTCACTGATATGTCTCTGATAAGGCTGCTGCAACTCGTCAGCCCCGGCTTGCCGATCGGCATGTACAGCTATTCGCAGGGGCTGGAACGGGCGGTAGACGATGGCTGGCTTACCAACGCCGAGCAAGTGGCCGACTGGCTACAAGGCTTGTTGCAAAATGGCTTAACGCGGGTGGATGCGCCTATTCTGGCGCGGTTTTACGACGCCTGGCACGCGAACGATTTGGCTGAGGTAGAACTTTGGAGCCAAACCTTGATGGCCTGTCGGGAAACTGCCGAATTGCGCGCGGAGGATAGACAAACCGGCCAAGCCTTGGCACGCTTACTGGTGAATTTGGAATTGCCTGAGGCCGAGGCTTGGCAAAAACGGCCGGATGCCACCCTGGCGACTTTGTTTGCCCTAGCTGCGACGCGTTGGCAGATCAGCAAGACCGACGCCGTCACCGGCTATCTATGGGGCTGGCTGGAAAATCAGGTGTTGTGCGCGGTCAAATTAGTCCCGTTGGGGCAAGTGGCCGGGCAAAAGCTATTGAAAAGTCTGGCCGGCGAATTGCCGGCTTTAGTCGATCAGGCTTTGCAATTAACCGATGCCGAAATCGGCGGCAGTTGCTTTGGCTGGACGCTGGCCAGCAGCCGGCATGAGATGCAATATTCGCGGCTATTCAGATCGTGAGAAAACAAAAACGTAGCCTCGATGCAATCGAGGTTTGAGCAACCTTCACTACCTTGGACGAAAACATGACTGATAAACAAATATTACGCGTTGGCATCGGCGGCCCGGTCGGCTCAGGCAAAACGGCGTTGGTGGATGCCTTGTGCAAGAAGATGCGCGACGATTACGAGATCGGCGTAGTCACCAACGATATTTACACCCGCGAGGATCAGCAGTTCTTGATCCGTAGCCAGGCCTTGCCGGAAGAGCGGATTCTGGGTGTGGAAACCGGCGGCTGTCCGCATACCGCCATCCGCGAAGACGCCTCTATGAACTTGGCGGCGGTAGACGAACTCTGCGAGCGCTGGCCGGAGCTGGATTTTGTGATGGTGGAAAGCGGCGGCGACAATCTCAGCGCCACTTTCAGCCCGGAATTGGCCGATCTAAC
>MSXO01000071.1 GCA_002083615.1 Proteobacteria bacterium ST_bin11
TGCCGCTGTCAATGTGGTTTTACCATGATCAACGTGACCGATGGTACCAACGTTTACGTGCGGTTTCTTTCGTTCAAATTTTTCTTTAGCCATGATTCAATACCTGATATGTAAAAAATTTAAGATACTTTTCTAATAATCGCTTCCGCAATACTTGCAGGTGCTTCGTTATATCTTTCAAACTGCATACTGTAAGTTGCTCTGCCCTGGGTTGCCGATCTAAGATCCGTGGCATAACCAAACATTTCAGCAAGAGGGACTTCGCACTCTATTACTTTTCCTGCCGGAACATCTTCCATTCCATGAATAACACCTCTCCGTCGATTAATGTCACCCACTACCTCGCCCATATAATCCTCGGGAGTTACTACCTCGACTTTCATAATGGGCTCCAGCAAGGCAGGATTTGCAGTCTTAGCTCCATCCCTGAAGCACATAGATCCTGCTATCTTGAAAGCCATTTCATTCGAATCGACATCATGATATGAACCATCGAATAAACTAACCTTTACGTCAACAACTGGAAAACCACCTAACACTCCGTTTTCCATTTGCTCTTGCACACCTTTATCTATAGCTGGAATATATTCTTTTGGAACAGCACCACCAACCACTTCATTCACGAACTCGTAGCCAGACCCGGGCTCCTTCGGCTCCAACCTAAGCCAAACATGTCCGTATTGACCTTTACCGCCAGATTGCCTGATGAACTTGCCTTCGCATTCAACTACATTTCTAATCGTTTCTCTATAAGCCACTTGCGGCGCACCGACATTTGCCGCAACGTTAAACTCTCTTTTCATTCGGTCTACAATAATCTCCAGGTGTAACTCACCCATCCCCGAAATTATTGTTTGACCAGACTCTGGATCACTTCCTACTCGAAAAGAAGGGTCTTCCTGAGCCAGCTTGGAAAGAGCAGCACCCATTTTGTCCTGATCGGCTTTTGTTTTCGGCTCAACAGCCACTGCAATGACTGGCTCGGGGAATTCCATTTTTTCGAGCACAATCGGCTTTTCAATGTCGCAAAGGGTATCGCCTGTCGTCACGTCCTTTAGCCCGATGAAGGCAGCAATTTCACCAGCTCTAACCTCATTGATTTCAACTCGACTATTGGCATGCATCTGCACAATACGTCCAACACGTTCTTTTTTGCCCTTAATGGCATTTAAAACCGTATCCCCAGACTTAACCATGCCGGAATACACTCTAAAAAAAGTCAATGTACCGACAAATGGGTCAGTTGCTATTTTAAATGCTAGAGCAGAGAACGGCTCGTCATCAGAAGCGCTGCGAAGCAAATTACCGTCGGATTCCGACTGACCTACTACCGGTTTAATGTCGAGAGGGGACGGCAGAAACTCTATCACACCATCCAAAACGCACTGCACACCCTTGTTCTTAAATGCAGATCCGCAGTAGGCAGGCACTAGTTTGTTCTTAAGTACTTGCGCTCTTATACCCTGCTTTATTTCTTCGTTTGTCAAAACACCTTTTTCAAGATATTTGTCCATCAATTCTTCGTCAGCGTCAGCAGCGGCCTCGACCATGCGCTCACGCCATTCGTCAACCAAACTTAGCATTTCACTAGGAACATCCATTTCCTCATAGCCGACACCCATGCTGGCCTCTTCCCAATAGATCGCTTTCATTTTCAGCAAATCTACAACACCTCTGAAGTGTTCTTCTGCGCCAATTGGCAACTGCATTGGCACAACTACAGTGCCCAAACGCAGCTTGATTTGATCAAGCACACGCAGAAAGTTAGCGCCAGAACGATCCATCTTGTTCACGAACACCAATCGGGGAACGTGATACTTATCAGCCTGCCGCCATACCGTCTCTGACTGGGGCTCTACCCCACCCACCGCACAAAAGATCGCACATGCGCCATCAAGCACTCGCAAGGAACGCTCAACTTCTATGGTGAAATCCACATGCCCAGGCGTATCAATTATATTGATGCGATGTTCTGGATATTGCTTTTCCATCCCTAGCCAAAAGCAAGTTGTCGCAGCTGAGGTGATTGTTATACCTCGCTCCTGCTCCTGCTCCATCCAGTCCATGGTTGCGGCACCATCATGAACTTCGCCGATTTTGTGCGAAACACCTGTGTAAAAAAGAATGCGCTCGGTTGTTGTTGTCTTGCCAGCATCTATGTGAGCCATGATGCCAATATTACGATAGCGCTCTATGGGCGTCTTACGAGCCACAACAACAACCTATTGCAGCTTTATTACCAGCGATAATGAGCAAACGCTTTATTTGCTTCCGCCATTCTATGAGTGTCTTCGCGTTTTTTGGCCGCCGCTCCGCGCCCTTCAGAGGCATCCAGCAATTCACCAGCCAATTTTGCAGCCATGGTTCTTTCGTTACGCTTACGCGCAGCGTCAATCAACCACCGCATTGATAGCGCCAACCTTCTAGTAGGGCGAACTTCCACCGGCACTTGGTAGGTCGCACCACCAACCCGACGAGACTTGACCTCAACACGCGGCTGAACATTTTCTAATGCCTTGGAAACCAACTCGAGAGACTCCTTATGACCCTTACCCTCGATAACGTCTAAAGCACCGTAAACAATCTTTTCGGCTACGGATTTTTTACCATCTTCCATGATCATGTTCATGAACTTTGATAGCATGTCGCTACCAAATCGCGGATCTGGATTAATGACTCTTTTTGCAGCAACTCTTCTTCTTGACATCTGTTATCAACCTTTATTTCTTAGGTCTTTTCGCGCCATATTTGGAGCGACCACATTTTCTATCCTTAACACCAGAAGTATCGAGACTTCCACGAACCACGTGGTAGCGAACGCCTGGCAGGTCTTTTACACGACCACCCCTGATCAAAACCACGGAGTGCTCCTGCAGATTATGCCCTTCACCACCGATATAGCTACTAACCTCAGCACCGTTAGTCAATCTCACCCTTGCAACCTTACGCAAAGCGGAGTTCGGCTTTTTAGGCGTTGTGGTATAAACCCTGGTACAAACCCCGCGCCGTTGCGGACAAGCTTCCAACGCCGGAACGTTAGTCTTCTCTATTTTTTTAGCACGAGGCTTACGGACCAATTGATTGATCGTGGCCATTCTTAACTACTCCGAATATGCAATGTTTAATAAGCAATAAATAAACCTGCGTAACCGCAGGCCACTATAGCTCCGCCCAAACCAATTGGCTGATGTGAGCAGAGCATGATACCTTTCCGAAAGAACCAGGTCAAGCATTTTTGAGAATCTCTACTCAACATTCAGCGCCTGCTTCAAAGCTTCTTCAACGTCAACCGCTTCAATTGCTTGAGCGGATGCTTCAGAACCTGAGCTAGAGTCGGCAGCCCTTCTCTTACGCCGCTGTTCATGGTAAGCAAGACCCGTACCGGCAGGAATAAGACGCCCAACAATGACGTTCTCCTTCAAACCATTCAAGCTATCGCTGATGCCGCGAACTGCCGCATCCGTCAAGACGCGAGTGGTTTCCTGGAATGACGCCGCGGAAATAAATGACTCCGTAGCAAGAGACGCTTTAGTGATACCTAGCAGTATTGAATCATAGCTGGCAGGGATCTTCCCTTCTCTTTCGATTTGATCGTTCACGGCGTTAATCATGGTGCGCTCAACTTGCTCACCTTTAACGAAATCGGTATCGCCAGACGCAGTAATCTCCACTTTTCTGAGCATTTGCCGAATTATTGCTTCGATGTGCTTGTCGTTGATTTTAACGCCTTGCAGACGGTAGACATCCTGAATCTCTTTGACCAAATAATCCGCCAACTCTTCGATTCCACGCAGCCTCAAAATATCGTGCGGGGTCAATTCACCTTCAGCGATGGTCTCACCTTTGTCTACAAACTCACCTTCGAACACGGTAATATGCCGCCATTTCGGAATGAGCGTTTCATACTGCTCACCTTCAGAGTCAGTAATGATGACCCGTTGCTTACCTTTTGTTTCCTTACCGAAAGACACCATACCAGTGGCTTCCGCCAATATCGCAGGATCTTTGGTTTTGCGGGCTTCGAAAAGGTCAGCTACTCGCGGTAAACCACCTGTGATATCGCGTGTTTTACTAGACTCTTGCGGAATCCTCGCCAATACGTCACCAACTTTTACTTCGCCGCCATCCTTAACACCGACGATCGCGCCGGCAGGCAAAAAGTATTGAGCCGGAATATCAGTTCCTGGCAGATTGATCTGTCCGCCTTGCTCGTCAATCAGACGCACCATAGGCCGCAGCTCTTTACCAGCCGAGCTTCTTTGCTTAGGATCGGTGACTACTCGTGACGTTAAGCCGGTTACATCATCCGACTGCTCTTGAACGGTAATACCGTCCATAAAATCAATCAGCTGAATAAAACCATCTACTTCTGTGATCACGGGATGAGTATGCGGATCCCAATTGACGATAATATCGCCAGCACTGACAGGACTGCCGTCGCCAACTGACAATACAGCACCGTATGGAATTTTGTAGCGCTCGCGCTCACGACCGTAGTCGTCCATAACTCCAACTTCGCCGGACCGAGATACAGCTACAAGATTGTTCTCTCTGTTCTTGACGGTTTTCAAGTTATTCAGCTTTGACGTACCGCTGGATTTAACTTGAACGTTACTCACCGCAGCAGACCGCGAAGCAGCACCACCGATGTGGAATGTGCGCATCGTCAACTGTGTACCAGGCTCACCGATTGACTGCGCAGCCACAACGCCGACAGCTTCGCCGATGTTAACCAAGTGCCCGCGACCCAAGTCACGGCCATAACATTTGGCACAAACACCTTGACGAGATTCGCATGTAATGACAGAACGCACCAACATTTTATCGACGCCGTTATCCTCGAGTACCGTAACTAGATTTTCATCTATCATGGTGCCGGCTGGGATCAAGACATTAACGCCTGCCGGATCCGTGACATCTACCGCGGCTACGCGTCCCAGCACCCGATCAACCAAAGGCTCAACTACATCCCCGCCTTCGATAATCGGCATCATGGTTAGGCCGTTTTGAGTGCCACAGTCAGACTCGGCGATGACCAAGTCCTGAGCGACGTCCACCAAGCGACGAGTCAGATAACCTGAGTTAGCGGTTTTCAACGCTGTATCCGCTAACCCTTTGCGAGCGCCATGAGTTGAAATAAAGTACTGTAATACGTCCAAACCTTCTCGGAAGTTCGCAGTAATCGGCGTCTCGATGATGGAGCCATCAGGCTTAGCCATCAGGCCGCGCATACCTGCCAACTGGCGAATCTGTGCCGCAGAACCCCTCGCGCCGGACTCAGCCATCATGAAGATTGAGTTGAAAGACTTTTGTTTTACTTTCTCGCCTTTTGAGTTGACTACTTCGTCTTCGCCCAAGCCTTCCATCATCACTTTCGCGACTTGATCATTAGCTCGTGACCAGATGTCGACAACCTTGTTATAGCGTTCGCCGTCCGTAACCAAACCGGACGCGTACTGGTTCTGGATTTCATTAACCTCGGCATCGGCAGAGCGGATGATGTCGGCTTTCTTGACAGGAATCTCCATGTCTTCAATGCCGAAAGACACCCCGGAACGCGTAGCGTATTTGAATCCCAAGTACATGATCTTATCCGCCAACATCACGGTTTCTTTGATACCGAGATACCGATAGCTGTAGTTAATCAACCGAGAAATATTCTTCTTGGTCATGTCTACATTGACCAACTCATAAGGCATGCCGTCAGGTACTATGCCCCAGACGATCGCACGACCCACCGTGGTTTTCTTCCTACTTACAATCGTTTCGAAATCGCCTTCGGGCGTTTTCAGCTTTTCGGTGACCCGTACTTCAATCTTACTTTGCAACTCAACCGCTTTGGCGTCCAAGGCCAGCATTACCTCAGACAAGTCGCCAAAGATACTACCCTCGCCCGCGGCATTGACTTTTTCCCGGGTAATGTAATATAGACCCAGCACCACGTCCTGCGACGGGTTGATAACTGGCTCGCCGTTAGCCGGTGACAAAATATTGTTAGTCGCCATCATCAAGGTACGAGCTTCTAGCTGCGCCTCGATAGACAACGGAATATGGACAGCCATTTGGTCGCCGTCGAAGTCGGCGTTAAACGCGCTACAAACCAAGGGATGCAACTGAATGGCTTTGCCTTCGATCAAAATTGGCTCAAATGCTTGGATACCCAATCTATGCAGCGTCGGGGCGCGGTTCAATAACACGGGATGTTCGCGTATAACCTCTTCGAGAATATCCCAAACTTCAGCACCTTCGCGCTCTACCATTTTCTTGGCAGCTTTGATCGTTGTGGCTAACCCGCGCAACTGTAATTTGCTGAAAATGAAAGGCTTAAAAAGCTCCAGCGCCATCTTTTTCGGCAAGCCACACTGGTGCAGTCTTAATGTCGGACCAACCACGATAACCGAACGACCTGAATAGTCGACGCGTTTGCCCAATAAGTTTTGACGGAAACGGCCTTGCTTACCTTTGATCATATCGGCCAAAGATTTCAACGGACGTCTGTTACTGCCGGTAATGGCGCGACCGCGGCGACCATTATCCAGCAAGGCGTCAACCGCCTCTTGCAGCATCCGTTTTTCATTGCGGACAATAATGTCTGGCGCGTTCAGATCCAACAAACGTGTTAAACGATTGTTTCTGTTGATAACCCGGCGATACAAATCATTCAAATCGGAAGTCGCAAAACGACCACCATCCAGCGGCACCAATGGGCGCAACTCAGGAGGTAAAACAGGCAACACGGTCATAATCATCCATTCCGGACGATTATTGGAAGCCAGCAAAGAATCGATAACTTTGAGACGCTTCGAATATTTTTTGATTTTGGTATCGGAATTGGTCGCGTTGATTTCTTCCCGTAGCGTGTTGATTTCTTCTTTCAAATCGATTGATTTGAGCAAGTCATAGATCGCTTCTGCGCCCATTTTTGCAACGAAATCGTCGCCATGCTCTTCAACCGCGTTCAAATATTCTTCGTCGGTTAGCAATTGGCCTTTTTCCAGCGGCGACATACCTGGATCGATCACCACGAATGTTTCGAAATACAATACGCGTTCGATCGAGCGCAGCGTCATATCCAGCAACAAAGCAATCCGCGATGGCAGTGATTTCAAGAACCAAATATGCGCCACAGGACTAGCCAAGTCGATATGCCCCATTCTTTCCCGGCGCACTTTCGAGAGAGTAACCTCTACTCCGCATTTTTCGCAGATCACACCGCGATGTTTTAAGCGCTTGTATTTACCGCACAAGCACTCGTAATCGCTGATCGGTCCAAAAATCTTCGCGCAAAACAGGCCGTCACGTTCCGGCTTGAAGGTACGGTAATTGATTGTCTCAGGCTTTTTCACTTCACCATAAGACCATGAACGAATCATGTCCGGAGAAGCCAATCCAATGCGGATATTGTCAAAATCATCTGTACGACCTTGACGTTTTAAGAAATTCATTAAATCTTTCAAGAGCTTATCCTCTTTAAATGTTATCCGATATTGTCCAGAATCTATCTCGCAAAGAACGGAATTAATCTTGTTCCATTTCGATATTCACTGCTAGCGAACGTATCTCTTTCACTAATACATTGAATGATTCCGGCATGCCGGCTTCCATTGAATGGTTGCCATCGACAATGTTTTTATACATTCGGGTTCTGCCTGTCACGTCGTCGGATTTGACCGTCAACATTTCTTGCAGCGTGTATGCGGCACCATACGCCTCAAGCGCCCAGACCTCCATCTCACCGAAACGCTGACCACCGAACTGCGCTTTACCGCCTAATGGCTGTTGGGTTACCAGACTGTATGGACCGGTCGAACGCGCATGCATTTTGTCATCTACCAAGTGATTCAACTTCAGCATGTACATGTAACCCACGGTAACTTCCCGCTCGAACGGCTCGCCGGTCAAGCCGTCGTAAAGCACGGTTTGCCCATGTTCCGGCAAATCGGCCAAACGCAGCATGGTGCGGATGTCTTCTTCCGAAGCACCGTCGAAGACCGGGGTCGCCATCGGCACACCCGCAATCAAGTTGACCGCCATTTCGAGAATTTCTTTGTCTGTAAACGAATTAAGATCTTCTTTTCTGCCGCTACAGTTATATATCTTCTCCAAGAAGCCTCGGATTTCCACAACTTTTGCCTGAGCTTCAAGCATCTTGCCGATCTTTATACCCAGACCTTTGGAAGCCCAACCCAAATGCGTTTCCAGTACCTGGCCAACGTTCATCCGCGACGGTACGCCGAGAGGGTTTAACAAAATATCAACTGGATTGCCGTCTGCCGTGTAGGGCATGTCTTCGATTGGCACGATTTGCGAGATGACACCTTTGTTACCATGACGTCCAGCCATTTTATCGCCCGGTTGAATGCGTTTTTTCACGGCCAAATAAACCTTGACCATTTTCAACACACCTGGCGCGAGATCATCACCCATTGTGATTTTTTTCTTTTTCTGCTCGAAGCGCTCGTCGAACTCTTTGCGTTGCTGCTCTACATGCTCTGCGACGGTCTCCAACTGCACATTAACGTCTTCATCCTGCGTACGGATTTTCAACAACTCCGATGGCACCAACCCGTCAAGGTAATCAGCGGTGATTTCATCACCTCTCTTCAAACCATTAGGACCTTTTTCGGCAAGCTTGCCGGTTAGCAAGGTTTTTACCCGAGCAAAGATATCGTGCTCGACGATTTTCAACTGATCGTCCAAGTCTTTACGATAGCGCTTGATCTCCGCATCTTCGATTTCTAGCGCGCGCTTGTCCTTCTTCACGCCATCGCGGGTGAAAACCTGCACGTCAATCACCGTACCGCGGACGTTGCCGGGTACCCGCAACGAGGTGTCCTTAACATCAGCAGCTTTCTCACCGAAGATCGCTCTCAACAATTTCTCTTCCGGTGTTAATTGCGTCTCGCCTTTTGGTGTGACTTTTCCAACCAGAATGTCGCCGCCTTTGACTTCCGCGCCGACATAAACGATGCCGGATTCGTCCAGCTTGGATAAAGCTTCTTCACTGACGTTAGGAATATCAGCAGTAATCTCTTCCGGACTATGTTTGGTTTCACGCGCAACGCAGGTTTTTTCTTCGATGTGAATAGTGGTAAAGCGATCCTCTTTAACCACCCGCTCGGACACCAAAATCGAGTCTTCGAAGTTATAACCATTCCAGGGCATGAAAGCGATCAGCATGTTTTGACCAAGAGCCAATTCGCCTATGTCGGTGGAAGGTCCGTCTGCCAAAATATCCCCCGCTCTAACGATGTCACCGAGCTTAACCAATGGTTTTTGGTTGATACAGGTGTTTTGGTTGGAGCGCGTGTACTTGATCAAATTGTAAATATCGACACCTGGCACGCCAGCTACCGTTTCATTATCGTTGGCACGTACCACGATGCGCGCTGCGTCGACCGCTTCGATACGACCACCACGCGTGGCGACTACGGTTACACCCGAGTCTTTTGCAACAACCCGCTCCATACCGGTGCCGACTAAGGGCTTCTCAGCTCTTAAAGTAGGCACGGCCTGCCGTTGCATGTTCGAACCCATCAACGCCCGGTTCGCGTCGTCATGCTCCAAGAATGGGATGATGGAAGCCGCCACAGAAACGATCTGTTTGGACGAAACGTCCATGTACTGAACAGTTTCTGAAGACGCCAACGTGAATTCGTCTTTGTATCGGCAAGACACCAGACCTTCCACCAATTTGCCACTTTCATCAACAGCAACGCTGGATTGCGCGATAACGTACTCGCCTTCTTCAATGGCAGAAATATAATCGACTTGATCGGTTACTTTACCCTCGACCACTTTCCGGTAAGGGGTTTCCAGGAAGCCGTATTCGTTGGTTCTGGCATACACCGACAAAGAGTTAATCAGACCAATGTTCGGTCCCTCTGGCGTTTCGATAGGACAAACCCGACCATAATGAGTCGTGTGAACGTCACGAACCTCAAATCCTGCACGCTCTCTCGCCAAGCCGCCTGGACCCAAAGCCGAAACCCGGCGTTTATGGGTGACTTGTGACAGCGGATTGTTTTGATCCATAAACTGCGACAACTGGCTAGAGCCGAAGAACTCTTTTACCGCAGCGGAAACAGGTTTGGCATTAATGATTTCCTGTGGCATGTAGCCTTCAGAATCAGCCAAGGTCAGACGCTCTCTGACAGCACGCTCGACGCGCACCAAACCAATGCGGAATTGGTTTTCGATCATTTCGCCGACAGACCTTACGCGTCTATTTCCCAAATGGTCGATGTCGTCAACGGTACCACTACCATTTCTTATTTTAATCAGCTCTTTGAGTACATCAATGATGTCCTCTTTGCTCAGCGTACCTAAGCCTTCCGTCTCTTCTCTACCAAGACGACGGTTAAATTTCATACGGCCAACTGCCGATAAGTCGTAACGTTCGTCTGTGAAAAATAAATTTTCGAAGAGGTTTTCCGCCGACTCCACGGTAGGTGGCTCACCAGGGCGCATCATACGGTAGATTTCCACCAGCGCTTCAAGGCGGTTTGTGGTGGTATCCAAGCGCATCGAATTGGAGATGTATGGCCCTCTATCCAAGTCGTTGACATACAAGGTATTGATCTCGCTTACACCCGCGTCGATCAACTTCTGCAACAAATTGTCCGTGATCTCGTCGTTAACATTCGCCAACAACTCGCCTGTGGACGTATCGACAACATTGTGGCCCAATATTTTTCCGTACAGATAATCCCTAGGCACTTCGATTTCAGTCACACCGGACTTTTCCAACTGGCGAACATGTTTGGCGGTGATTCTGCGGCCTTCTTCGATGACGACTTTGCCGTCGTGCTTAATATCGAAGACAGCCATTTCACCACGCAGCCGATCAGGGATGACGTGGAACATCAATTTTTCGGCACTCAATGAAAACTGGTTGGTTTCGAAGAAAATATTGATCATTTCTTCGTTTTCATAGCCCAAAGCGCGTAACAAAATAGTGGCTGGAATTTTTCTCCGGCGGTCTATACGCACGTATACGGCATCTTTGTGATCGAATTCGAAATCCAACCATGAACCACGGTACGGAATTACCCGCGCGTTGAACAGCAATTTACCTGACGAATGGGTTTTACCTTTGTCATGGTCATAGAACACACCAGGCGAACGGTGCAACTGCGACACGATTACGCGCTCTGTACCATTGATCACAAACGTGCCGTTGTCAGTCATGAGAGGCAGTTCACCCATGTAAACTTCTTGCTCTCTAATATCTTTAACGACTTTGGTGTTGGCTGGCGCGTCTTTATCATAGATAACTAGGCGCACTAACACACGCAGCGGAGCCGAAAACGTAGCACCGCGCTGTTGACATTCTCTTACGTCGAATGCGGGTTCCCCCAAGCGATATTTAACATACTCCAATACAGCATAGCCAGAATGGCTAACCACCGGAAAGACACTGGAGAATGCGGCATGCAGTCCTTGATTGCGTCTTTTATCCGGCTCTATGCCAGACTGCAAGAAATTCGCATACGAATCAATTTGTGTTG
>MSXO01000013.1 GCA_002083615.1 Proteobacteria bacterium ST_bin11
GTCCAATTCGGTACCAGGCGCGGTACGTTATTGCAGATGATCGGTTCGCGAAACACGGTGCCGTCCAAGATATTACGTATCGTGCCGTTCGGCGATTTGTACATTTTTTTCAGGCCAAACTCTTCCACCCGCGCTTCGTCCGGGGTGATGGTGGCGCATTTGATACCGACGCCGTGCTTTTGGATAGCGTGGGCGGCATCGATGGTGACTTGGTCGTCGGTGGCATCGCGCTGCTCTATGCCTAAGTCGTAATAATCGATTTGCAGATCCAGGTAAGGCAGAATCAGTTTGTCTTTGATGAAATGCCAGATGATGCGGGTCATTTCATCCCCGTCGATCTCCACCACCGGATTTTTGACGGATATTTTCTTCATAACAGCTCCTCACCTTTCGCTAAAAATGACCTTCAGTATAGCCTGCCTACCCCTGAAATACGGAATGTTTAACGCCTTGTTCGGCTCCGCCAGAAAGGCGTCGCGCATAAATCGAATCACGGCGAAAACTAGGCTATACTGCCCAAGCAGCGTCGACGCATAGTGCTGTAAGACATTGTTCTGTACAGGGTTTTAGCGATAAGCATAGCTTGGCGACAGCGTTTTTCTTTAACATCCGATAGCAGAGCAATGATCCAAAAATAATAAAAAATCTTTCTTGAGGAGGTGTAAATGGCTAATCAGATCTTCGACTACGAAGCGATAGTCATCGGTAGCGGCTTCGGTGGCTCCATCAGCTTTTGCCGACTGGCGCAAAAGTGGGGCTCCAAGGTGCTGTTACTGGAACGCGGTAGGCATTATCCGATGGGCTCTTTCGCCCGCTCACCCAAACAAATTGCCGACAGTTTCTGGAGTGTGGAAGGCGAGGCAGTGGACCGGCCACGCCACATTCAAAACAAAAACCTGCGCGGCCTGTTCGACGTCCGCAATTACAAGAAGATGGATGCGGTCATTTCGGCGGGCCTGGGCGGTGGTTCACTGATTTACGCCAACGTCTTTCTGGAACCGCCCGAGCAGGTATTCGAGCAAGGCTGGCCGACTGGTTTGGATAAAACCACTCTTGCCCCCTATTACCAAGTTACCAAACAAGTCTTGGGCGCCCGCCCGGTACCCTCCTGGCAAACCGACAACCGCCGAAAAATCGTCCGTACCGAACTTTTTCAAGAGTTTGCCGCTCAGGAAAACCGCACCAGTACCCTAGCCGACATTTGTGTTTTCTTTGGCAACGATTACAACTACAAAGGCTCGGAGGCGCCACTGGCGATCGGTTTACAGGAAAAAAACCGCTACGGTGCCACGCAAACGTCCTGCACCTATTGCGGCGAATGCGATATCGGCTGTAACACCCACTCGAAAAATACGCTTGATCTGAACTACATTCATGCCGGCCAGCAAACCCACGGTGGCCAAGTGTTTACCGACTGCCAAGCCGAAAAAATTATTCCTCTCAATCAGCACGGCGATGACGACGCTTCGGCCAGCGGCGAATTTGGCTATCGGGTGGAATTTCAGAATTTTGCCTCGGGACAATCGGAAAGCCTGAAAACCGGCCGCGTGGTGGTTTCGGCGGGCACGTTCGGCAGCAACGAACTATTGCTGCGCTGCCGCGATGTGCATCGCAGCCTGCCCAAACTGAGCGACCAATTGGGTCGCTGGTTCTCCGGCAACGGCGACTTTTTATCGTTTGCTATCGAAGGTAAAAAAGACGCCGACCCCAATTACGGGCCGGTGATCACCCAATACACCGACTTCAACTTGTTCGACCGTTTCAATCGCAATCAGGCGTTTGTATTGGAGGACGCTTCTTATCCAGCCTGGTTAGCTTGGTACATTGAAGGTTTGTTTCCGACCAGCACGCTGCGCAAGTTGCTCAGAGCGCTGAAAGCGTTGCTGACATGGCTGAAAAATTATTTCAGCAACGGCGTCTGGAACGGGGTGCTGGGCTTTTCCTTACATGAAATATTAAAAGACGACTTGTCTTCCAAATCTGTGGTGATGTTATGCATGGGCCTGGATAACGGCGACGGCACTCTGACACTCAATAAGTCAGACCGTATCGATCTGGATTGGCCGCAAGACACCAGCATGAGCTTGTACCAAGCCATTCTCGCCGCAGGCGAGCGCTTCAAGAAATTTGTCAAATCCAATTGGTTTTTCCCGTTGCCGACCTGGGAGTTACCGATTCGCCATAACGTGACCGTACATCCTTTGGGCGGCTGTATCTTGGCCGACTCGCCGGATAAAGGGGTAGTCAGCGGCCATCCCGAGCAGCGCGGCCAAGTGTTCGGCTACCAAGGTCTGTATGTCGCTGATGGTTCGATTCTGCCAAGCGCAGTCGGCGCCAACCCCGTCGCAACCATTTCCGCGACTGCGGAATGGATAGCCGAAGGTATCACCGGCATCAAGCCCGATGCCAGCCTGGGCGTCTAAACCCAATTGACAGGAATACTGATATGACAACTACCGACCAAACCTCGTTCGAATTTACTGAAGAAATGAAAGGCTATCTCAGCCTAGGTCAAACCGATTTTGAAGACGGTTACAAGCAAGGCAAAGAGGACAACCATTACTTCATGTTTCATCTGACCATCCAAAGCGACGATTTGGATACTTTTTTAGACTCTGACGCCCATCAATCGGCGGCCATCGGCTATGTGGAAGGCGATCTGATCGGCGGTCGCCGCAATGTCGATAAAGGCGTGTTCAATTTGTTCGTCGATACCGCCGACGCCGACCGCAAACAAATGCTCTATCGGCTGTTTTTCACCGACGCCAACGGCCAGGCCTTGACCTTAAGCGGCAGAAAGCAAATTCAAAACAACGTCGGCCCTGATTTGTGGGCAGACACCACCACCCTGTTCACCAACTTATTCAAAGGCCACGTGGAGGCCGATAAGGAAGCCAAAGCCAAGGTCTACGCCACCGGCTTGTTGTATATCGAGGTAATGGATTTTGCCAAGCAACTGACCACGATACAGGCCAGCGGCGAGACCTTAAAAGACCGCTTGCACGCAGTGGAACGCTTTGGCGGTTTCTTTTTAGGCGCGTTGTGGGATGTTTACAAACCTTCAATGACGCCAAAAATGGGCGGTTTCGAACGGGAAATTCCGCTATACACCACCGAGGGTGTCAAAGATGCCGAAATCAGCACGCATGCGTTCACTACAGCTGATCGCTTAGGTCTCAGCTTGTTGCGTTTCAAACGCGCAACGTGCGACGACGTGGTGGTTCTGGTACCTGGCCTGACTGCCGCCAGCGATATGTTCATCATGCCGGAACATTACAACCTAACCAGCTATCTGCTGGATCACGGCTTCAGCGACGTATGGACACTCGATGGTCGGATCAGCAACCGTTATTCCTATAATCTGCACCGGCATAATTACAATGTCGACGACCTTGCGCTCTATGACATGCCGGCGGCGATCGCCACCGTGCGCGCGGCGGTCGGGCCGTCTGCCCGCATCCACGTCATCAGCCACTGCTTTGGGGCCTTGGCGTTTACCATGGGTTTGTTCGGCAAAGCCGTCACCGGCGTGCGCAGCTTGATTGCCAACGGCGTGGCGCTGACACCGTGCGTGCCGATGCCAGCCAAGATCAAGCTGTATCTGGGGCCGCTGGCCGCCGATTATATTTTGGGTGTGGATTATCTGAACCCCTATTGGCGGCGCGAACCGGGTTGGGGGGCAGGTAAATTGCTGGCGACGGCGATCTCGGCTTTTCACAAAGAGTGCGACTCGCCGGAATGTCACATGCTCAGTTTTATGTGGGGCTGGGGTTTTCCGGTGTTGTACAAACACGAGAATCTGCACGATGTGACGCATCGCCGCTGTGGCGATTTGTTCGGCGGTTGTAGTGTGAATTACTACCGGCATGTGTTGAAAATGGTCAACGCCAATAACACCGCCGTGAAATATCAACCTAACGAACCGCGCTATCGCAGTTTGCCGGACAATTATTTCCAACATGCCGCCGAGATTGACACGCCGTGTCTGTTCGTCGCCGGCCAGGACAATGCCTTGTTCCGCAATTCAAACATCGTCTGCCATCAGCGTCTGGAGCAAATCGTGCCGGGTCGCCACGAACTGCATCTGTTCCCCGATTATGGCCACGCCGATGTGATTATGGGCAAAAACGCCGCGCAAGACATCTATCCGCGCTTCGCGGAATTTCTACAAAAACACCGTAATTGAGGAGCACAGTGATGAACAGTACTCAAGAAGATTTACAACTGACACTAGCCACCCTGCAGCCTACGCGAGCAACGCCGACCGCCGGCCTAAACCGCTTGTGCGTCTGCATCAGCGATGTGCATTTCACCGACGACACGGTCGGCAGCCAGAGCGCGGAGGAAACGGTCTGGCCGATTTTTTTCGACGAAATGGTCACGGTGTGCACTAAGCAAAACATTAATGAATTAACCTTGATCCTGGATGGCGACGTGGTGGACATCATTCGCAGCGCAGAATGGGCCATGGCTGGCGTCTACCCCTGGCAACGTGCGCATCCGGAGTTTAAGCCCTGCCTGCGCCGCATCATGGCAAATATTATTAAGATACATTGCCGCGCTCCAGACCCCAGCACCCCTAATGGCGCTTGCGGATTTTTTCTTCGGTTGCGGCAAGCCGTAAAACTGTTACAAGACCAAGGGGTCCGCGTTGAGGTTTTGACCATCTTGGGTAATCACGATAAGGAGATTTTCGCCGACCCGGACGTATTGAAAATGTATTACGAAGAATGCGTGGGCCAACCGGTTAACCAACTGTCGGCGGCTTATCGCAGTTGGATCGGCAAAATGTATTTTGCTGACGAAAAGCATTTCGCCGCGCCCGACAGCGTACCTTGGCTACCGTTTTATTGGGGCGACGGCGAGTTACGGACCTTCATCACCCACGGTCATTGGCGCGACCGCGACAATTGCTTAAGCATCAGTGCCGCAAATGGGCTACCCAGCTGGACGACAAAGGATGGCTGGCGCGCCCACGCGTGGCAGCAACTGCACTACCGGCCTTTTACCGAGCCCTGTTTCGGCGACACCGTTGCCGCCGGCGCTTTATCGACATTCATTTACCGCTGTCAGCTGGCGCTGGAGGAATACCGGAAAACCAAGAACGATCCGCAGTTGGATTTAAGCCGCATCAAACGCATTCTGGCTGAATTGGACTTGTATAGACCCACCTCCGCAGCGGTGAGCAGGATACTGGAAGAAACCCGCAATAAAGCCAGTGAGGAATTACGCGACATCATCGAATCTGAGTTGTATAAAGCCTTGTGCCTCTGGCTGCGTGACGATTTTACTGTGGAAAGTTCGCCGTCCGGGCGCCGGTTAGGCCTGAAAATAGCCAGGGTATGGCTAATGTTGACCGACCGATTAAATATGTTCCGTATCCAATTGCACTTGGTACGCGCGGTGTTGTTAATCGCGGATATGCTGGAAAAAATCCAGCCTGAGTCGGTTTACAGCGAAGACGGCGCCAGCTTTAAGAATCTGCAAGCCTTTCCAACCTTTCAGGACGCATTTCTGGCCCAAGGTTTTCATTTGCACGGCGAAGGCCACACACACATCCCACTGCAAGCGGAAGCTGACATGGATTACCCGCCAGACCGCTCGTATAACAACCTAACCTACATCAACTTCGGCACTTGGCGCGATCAAGTTGTCGATAAGGAGAAGGGCGGGTATCGGCGACGCGGTATTGGTCGCACGCTGTATGTGTTGCATTTGCAAAATCAACAAACGCCAGAGTATCGCTATTTTGTCAGAGACAATTTAAATTGGAGCGACAATATGGATCGTCTGTAGGGGGCTAGCCTATACGCCGCGCTGCTTTAAGGCCTGGCAGCGCGGCATGTGGTAGAATCTGGCCAATGCAGGAATTAGACACATTTAAGCTGATCGAGCGGATTAGCGCCTTATTGCGTTCGGAAGAGCGCAAAAAATACGCGGGGATCGGCTTACAACCGATACACGGTCAGGTATTGGAATATTTGGCCAAGTGCAACAAATACAGCAATACTCATGCGGCTGTAGCCGAATACCTAGGCTTGACCAAGGGCACTGTGTCGCAGACGATACAGATTTTGGAGCGCAAACGCTATTTGGATAAGACTACCGATCTGTTAGATGGGAGAGTGGTACATCTTAGTTTGACGGCAGCCGGCAAACAATTAGTAGACGAGTTAAAGCCTTTGGATGTTTTTAAGGTAGCCGAATCCAAGGTTAGCCGCCAGGAGTTCGATACCATAGGCCAAGCGCTCCAAACCACGCTGGGTGTGCTGCAGAAAGTTAATGAATCTAAGAGTTTTGGCTTGTGCCGTTCCTGCCATTATTTCACGGTAGAGCAGCATCACTATCAATGCGGTTTAACCGAACAACCCTTGGATCGCGAGGATACTGATAAAATATGTCGTGAGCACTTACCCATTCCCAATTCATTCATAGACCAAGAGTAGCTACCATGTTTGATCCTAAAGCCATAGATAACCTTGCCGAGCGCATCGCCGGTGCCATCCCTCCCGGTTTAAGCAACCTGAAGGACGACGTGGAAAAAAACGTCCATGCCTTACTGCAAAGCGGACTCTCCAAATTGGATCTGGTCAGCCGCGAAGAATTTGAAGTACAAAAAGCCGTATTGGCAAAAACCCGCGCCCGTTTGGAAGAACTGGAAAAACGCGTCGCCGAACTGGAACAGCGGATCCCGCAAGCCTAAAACGTCATGTCGCTGGCCGTCGTTTACAGCCGGGGCCGCGCCGGTATAGACGCTCCACAAGTCACCGTGGAAGTGCACGTAAGCAGCGGCTTGCCAGCGCTAAATATCGTCGGCTTGCCCGAGACAGCGGTCAAAGAAAGCAAGGATAGAGTACGCGGGGCGATTATTAATTCGCACTTCGAATTTCCGTTTCAACGCATCACTATCAATCTGGCGCCCGCCGATCTACCCAAGGAAGGCGGGCGTTTCGACCTGGCGATAGCACTGGGCATCCTGGCCGCTTCCGGGCAAATCCCCAAAGACGGGCTACATGAATACGAATGCATAGGCGAGTTGTCGCTAGGCGGCGAGTTGCGACCGATTCCTGGCGCGTTGCCAGTGGCGATTCATTGCCGCAATGCGTTAAGGCAACTGATCCTGCCGGCAGGCTGTGCGGCGGAGGCCTCGTTAATCAAGGATGCGCAATTACTGCCGGCGAGGACGCTATTGGAAGTCTGCGCCCATTTGGCCGGCCGGCAAGCCATTGCGCCACCCGCGATCGAGCTAGGTTTCGAACAAGCGTTTTACAGCGTGGACTTTGCCGATGTGCACGGCCAGTTTCACGTCAAAAGGGCGATGGAAATCGCCGCCGCAGGGAAACACAATTTATTGATGCTTGGGCCTCCCGGCACCGGCAAGTCGATGCTGGCGGCGCGCTTGCCGACTATTCTGCCCGAACTCAGCGAACAACAAGCCCAGGAAACCGCCGCTCTGGCTTCGATCAGCGATCACGGCCTGGATGTCAGTCGTTGGCGGCAACCACCTTATCGAGCGCCGCACCATACCGCCTCAGCTGCGGCGTTGGTTGGTGGCGGCAGCAACCCCAAACCCGGCGAAATATCCTTGTCGCACAATGGAGCCTTGTTTTTAGACGAGTTGCCGGAGTTTGATCGGAAAGTCCTGGAAGTACTGCGCGAACCCTTAGAAACCGGCCACATCACCATTTCCCGCGCCAACCGCCAAGCCGATTTTCCGGCCAGTTTTCAGTTAATTGCCGCGATGAATCCTTGTCCGTGCGGTTATCTGGGCGACGCCTCCGGCCGTTGCCGCTGCACCTCGGAACAAGTGGCCCGCTATCGAGCACGCGTTTCCGGGCCCTTGCTGGACAGGATAGACATGCATATGGAAGTACCGCGCGTCGCACTGGACGTGTTACGCAAAGGCTCGGCGGCAGGCGAAGAAACCAGCGAAGCGATTCGTCAACGCGTCGTCGCATCTCGGGAAGTTGCTTATCGACGCCAAGGCAAAGCCAATGCTGGCCTAAGTGCCGCGGAGGTAAAGGCTATATGCACTTTGTCCGAAGCCGGCCACCAGCTACTTGAGCAAGCGCTGGAGAAATTCGGCCTGTCACACCGTGCTTACCACCGAATTTTAAAGCTGGCGCGGACTATCGCTGATCTGGCTGATTCGCCAAGCATCGAAATCGCTCACTTAAGCGAAGCCATAGGCTATCGCAAGCTGGATAGGACTCGCTAGACAAAACTTATAGATTGGCAAAAAGTTTGGTAGCGCGCCCCTACGCACTACAAAACGCAAATTTGGCGCTGCCCCTTTCCTGCCGTAATGCTAGAGAAAATCTTTCGGTGAAATAGCGACTACCCTGAAAACGCTATATTGAGGTGTAACCATTACATTTCAACATCCAATACATTCAAAACATCCGGCCTTTGTTGCACGAATACTTCTGGTCGCTGAAGTACTCGATGCCAATTGCGGCGAGTCATTTGTTCAATCCAGTCTAATACATTGTCAAATTCATCATCGCTCCATGATTCGATAATCGCCAGAGTGACGGGAGGAGCATATAAAAATTCAAGCGCACTTTTCATATTTGCGTAACGTAAATTCATGGTATTTCTCCTATGGCTTTATGCTGGGCAGTGAATGATGGTATGGATCTTTAATTTGTCGCTAATTTAACTTTGCTTATAAAAACCCCAAAAAAAGCCTCTACTTTTAGAACCAATAGAGGCCATAGAGTTTGCGGCCAGGGGTGCCGCGAGAGGTCGCTCAAAAATCTTAAATACGAGCCGGTGTCGCCCGGTTCAAATTACTGGTCAACGATGCGGCACCAAACAATAGTGTGGATAGAATAAATTGACCCGACATGAAACTGAGCATGCCGGTGACAAAAAACAAGCCAGTCATCACATCGCTGTAAAAGCTTTTTGAAATATTCATTGGATCCACCTTGACTATGTTTAGTCGCTTTGTAAATACAACTTCACTATATGCCTAAGGAAAATATTTACAATCAGGTGTTTATTGCATGAATTGTTTCTTTTATGAAAACAAAATGCCTGGAACTTTTCTAATAAGCAACGCAACATTTGCAGTTATATGTATTTAGCGGAGCACTGGGGTTATTTAAGTTCCCGGAATTATGCGGGCATGCAGGATTGTTACCGGTTTATCTGTTGCTATATTGACCGCAGCGCGGTTGGGTTTGCGTTCCCACACGGGGTGTAGGAACGAGAGAAGTTTTTCGAATTTTTGCTTAACAACGGCTCATAGTGCGGGTAAGGCCTGCATAACCTGAATACATCAATTCCGTCCTTATAGTTACCTTCCGGTTTAGGTGGAAAATTGCACCAAACCCTGCTTGGTGCAATCGAAAAATCGCCTCTTGCTCGACCAGGGTAGAGGCTTCAGTCATTGCATGTCGTGATGTCCGTCGGTTTCGACGGGTTTGTCTTTCGTACAAAAACAGATTTTCACCAGCGATAACTCCATGTGGTCGCCACGCACTGTAAAGCCGTCTAACGCCGCAGCCGTGAGGGTAAATTCCTGTTCGGTACTCCAGGCAAGGGTAGGCGTAATGGTCGCAATTACCGAATTGCCCAACAAGGTTTCCAGTTTGAAATCCGGTCCGCCGCCGCTGCTGTGTAGCGTTACCTTCACCTGTTTCACCGTTTGCGGGAGATGCACGCGGATACCTCTAGGCGTGAAATTCAACAGATGATGCGTTGGCGGTGGGACGGCAGTATCGGAAATCCAAAGTCTTGCCGCGGAAAAGAAGTCGATGTTGTGATGGGTCAGATTGGGCAATCCACCGGAATTAGCCGCGAATTCCGAACCGATCTGCAAGTCGTCAAAGTTCACGCAGCTTTCCTTGCAGGGCTCTTCCGGCGGCGTGGACGGCGGGCAGAAAGTCGGTTGAATTTGGCAAAGGTGCGCATCGTCCAGGTAGATAGTATTTTCGCCGCCAAACCGGTCAATACCGCCGACGAAAAGCGTGATTTCATCCCGCTGCGCTTTGGCCCGCACGGAGATGTTTTGCCATTCCTGTTCACCGGGTGGCAGCTCGCGCCAGATAATTTGGGCAGCATTCGGATTGTTGCCGCCCAAGGGGTCGATGCCGATGCGCACGCGTCCGGTTTGGCGCGGCGACACCAGGTGCCATGCCGCTGAAAACTCATATTCCCAACCTACGTTGGCGCAGATTTGTTGTTGAATACCCGCCTGCATGGCACCTTTGAACTCAAGCCCCTGAGCTCGGCGACCGTCCCATTCCACGAAATTTTCCGGGAAAAACAACCATTCCCGTGGCTGTCGCGTGGCGTCTCTATCGAAGGACAAGGCTGGCTCGGCATATGGTTGCCAGCCGTTGGCCACGCGGTCTTTGCGCCCGGACGCGGGCGGATACGGGAAGCGGAAACCGTCTTCCATCATCGGATTTTTCAGCTCGACGGCGTGTACGACGGTGGTCGCTACTCCTTCCGCACCGTCATCGTCTTGGACCGTAACGGTGGTTAAATAAGTGCCGCAGTGCGCCCATTCGTGGCATACCTCAACCTTTCCTTTCGCTTTCGGCGGTTCGTTGGTTTCGGTAACGAAGGCGTTTTTCTGTTGGCAATCGCCGAAGTCCCAATACGCCGTATGCGTATCGCACCAGCCGTTGTCCTCGAAAGTGGCCTGCATTTGCACAGGCTGGCCGACCAATACGCAGATGGCCTCTTCTGAAGTGACTACAGGTTTTACGTTTTTGACTACTACGGGCAGAACAGCCTCGCCAATACCGCCGTCGTCGTCGCTTACGCGCAGCCTAACCTGATAATTGCCGTTGTCGCACCAGGCGTGCTTGGCGACGACCGTGCCTTTTGCTTCGGGCTCCAGATTAGTCTCGGACACCACCCCGACCGTAGGTTTGGAATCGTCGCCCCAATCGAAAATGGCGGTGTGTTTGTCCAGCCATTCCGGATCGGTGAACTTCGCAGTGATTTCCACCTCTTGGCCTTCATCGACACTGAGTTCCAATAAATCGAAACTGACCGTAGGCTGCACATTTTGCAAGCGGACGGGTGTGAAGTTGCGGGTAGTAACCCCGCCGGTTTCGCTGACCGCGATGCGCAGTTTGGCAACATACAAACCGCTGTCGGCGTAGCGATGCGTCGGGCGGCGCAGCACGGAAGATTGCCCGTCGCCAAACAACCAGATTGGCTGGCTGAAAACCTTATCCAGGCCGCCATTGAAAAGTAATGCCGAGCTGGCCGAGGCCGTGTACGGGCCGTTTGCCGACGCACTGTCCAGGCCGGCTGTGCTGGTACTGGTGGCCGACATTTCGCCGATAAACCGAATGCCGGTGGCATAAATATCAACCGGGTTTTTGAATCGCGCCGAGATGGTGCCAATGTTAGGTAGATTGACCGGCCAAGCGGCGATGCCTGCCAGGTTGCCGGCCGAGTCGAAAATTTTATCGGCACCGATACTCTCCGCGATTTCGATGACAATCGCCAGAATTACCGTCAATATCAATCCGCCTATCAGCCCGCCGGTGAGGAAACCGACCAGGAAGACCAACAGCCAGCCCAAGAAACCCAGCTCGACATCAATATCGGGTTCTTCGATCAGAAACGGCTCCAGCATTTGGCCGCCGGACGCATTATCCTTCCAGCGCAAGCCGATATGGGCGGTAAAACTGGCGCCAACGTCGATGCTGCCGAGAATTTCATCTACCAAGGTCACCGAGCCTTTGGCTTCGATGGCGCCATTGATCAGCTTCATGCTAAAGGAATTGATACGCACCGTGTGACCGTCGGTGTCGGCTTCCGGCAAAGTCACCGGGAAGCCGCCGGGAAATTTTGCGGCGATTTCGCTTCTCAGCTTTTCTTCGACAAAGTCGTCATCCAGGCCGATGGCAAAATCGCAGGGCACTGGGATGAAATTTACCAAGGCGTTGGCATCCGCGCCGGGTCCGGCATTCAGGGCAATGACCAGCGTATCACTTAAAACTTTCGGCGTGATGTTGGTAATGACCACGCCGCCCACGGCTTCGGTCGGTGCCCAGAGCACGACATAACGGCGGTTGTTCAGTTCCGTGCGAATAAAGCCTTCTACCTGCGTTTCCAGGTCGGCAAGCGTAGGAATATCAAAATCCACCGGCGGCAGCACGGCAAAAAACACATTGGCCGCGGTGACAAACCCGCTGCGGATGGCGTTTTCAAAACTGCCTGTGCCCAGTATGGTGTCTACGCTGGACTTATTGGCGGTGTAATTCGCCCCTTCCAGCCCAGGCGCAGGCTGGATGTTTATCAAATTGCTGGTGGCGCTATCCAAGCCGATATGGATGTGTGATCCAGTGTTAGAGAACGGCATGGTGAGCTGGGCGGTGGCGGTCATGCCCATCGGCGAGGCTAGTCCTAGCGGGCCAATGCCGCCGGTGATGTCGTAAAAGCGCACCGCGCAAGGCAAATTGATTTGCATTTGTCCGGGGAGAAAACCGACAGTGATTTGCCGGGCGGGATTGTTTTCGTCGTCGAAAAATTCGACGGAGGCTTTCATCGCAAACGGCGGGAATCCCAGCGGTATGTCCTGCACCAGATGCGGGATAGTGCCGTTCTGATAAAGTTTATGAATAAATTCCGCCGGACCGTTCGCCAACACATTGGCAAATGGGTTACCGGAGGTAATCACCACATCCACGGCATTTACCGGCAGATTAGCCAATAACAGGGCTAAATTCACGGGTGCGCCGGGATCGGGCGCTTGCCCGATAGGTACGCGCAGGGTGACATCGGCCGTGATATTGAACAGCGTCGCGCTCGGCACCGGGGGATTCTGGATTTCCAGATCGGCTATCACCCCAAGCGTCAAATTGACGCCGTTGATGCCGGGGTTAAGGTCAAGGCGGATTTGATTTTGTGGAAATTGGACGGTGCCGTCGGCCAGCGTGAATGGGCCGAGGGCCATGCCGGCCGGTAACTGAATTTCTTGCGGTAAGGTACCGTTCGGGTTAAGGCCGCCGCTGCGCCAAGCTTCGCGTAAGATGTCGAGGAGTACCGATTCGGTGACTTCAGCCACCGTTTGGAAATTGTGCGTATCCATGTTGTTGCCCTTTAGTGAAAGTGTGTGGATTAATCGACCGAATGCTTCTTGGTCGTGTCGCGGTGTCTGCTGAGACTGAATTCGACTTGATCGACCAGGGTGTTTTTTTCACCGGCAAGAATCGATTCAAACGCCGAGCGCGTGGCAAAAGCCGGCCGTTGCCGATGGATTTTTCGATATTGGTACAGCAGTGGCAGGCCGGGGTGCTGGGCGGATAGCTCGCGGAGGAGTTTTTTTTCTTCTTCCTCCGCCAATACCTTTGAAGCAAAAATAGCGGTAAGCGATGTCGTCAAACTTTGGTTTTTGGCGGGTTTGAGCGTGGTTTTTGTGTTGGCAGCGGATTTATCGGATGGTTCATACCCGGATTTTTCAAACAATGCCCGCGCTTCGCTTGGATCGGCAGGCATGGTTTTGGTCGTAAGTAATTTGCCGAACTCGGTTTCCAGTTCCGCCAGGCGTTTTAGATTGTCGGGGCCGAAGCGGGCGTATCGCTCGATTTCTTCCTGTGCCGGCGAGCTAAGTTTGTAACCCAATTGTTCGAGTGCCAGCAGTGGGTTGGCGGCGGCAGCCAAGGCTAAACCGGGATTGGCGTTAACCGCCGGGACGATTCGCGGCATTTGCAGTTGTAACTCGTGCAGCGAATTGATGTTGATTGATTCGGTACTGCTCATAATGAGAACTCCTCGTAGTATTGATGAAACCGCAAGATTTGCTATGACGTTTACCTGCTGAACATCAGCAGCTCGTTGCGTTAGGCCGAGTGGAAATATCTAACGTAAAACATAAGTGCTGCAGCGTTGGCGAAGTGCGCTAGAGCGTTAAGCAGCCATCGCGGTGTTGCGCTTAGACGCGGTGGATTTTGCTCAGCTTCTTATTCGGCCAAGGGTATGAAAGAAGAAACTGAAGACGATTCAAGAATAGGGAGTTGTAGAGGGGGTGTCTGTGGCGCAATACACTCGAAGGGTGTGCGCTTTTTGGCATTTTGCGATTGGGGTGGTTCTAGCCGATACCAAGGCTTGGATGCTTGTTGCCAAACCTGATATTCGGTTCGAGCGCTGTTTTAACGGGATAAGTTGCGCATCCATAGGTTGTACCGTGCCAGCGGCGAGGCGCAACAGTCGCGATCGATGCGCCTCGTGCCTCGGCAGCATCGTATGGCCTTTTTGGTGCAGCGGTTTTATGGGTGGGCGGGGTTTGGGGTTTCGGGGATGATGCCAATGCGGTTGGTGTTATAGGTGTCGCTGGCGCGACGGCTGATTTTTTATTTCGGGTCTCGGCCCGACAGCCGAGATACTTTCTTTTGCTTGGCCAAAAGAAAGTATCCAAAGAAAAGGCCACCCGGATGCCGCTTGTTTCCTGCGCTCCTCGCTTTTGAACGGGGTTGCCGAAAGGGGCTTCCTGCCCCTTCGGCAACGCGATGCATCCATGCATCGCCCCTACGGGCTATTCCGTTCAAAAGCTCCGGTGCTCGGCGCGGCATGCGGGAGGAGACCCTTCCCAGAACTGGAATATGTGGGTCCACTAGTAATGTATCATCTGCCATATCTGATTCGGCTAAGCTTCATCCAGCCTCCTTGCTATTTGATAACGCCATGTTGAACCCTTAAATGTTTATTCAGATTCTTAGGATTCAAACTAGCATTGCATTGAGGACATTTTTGTAATTCTGCACCTTGTTTTTTCTCATGACCGTAAATTTTGAAGAGGTATGCTGGCTCATCAATTGGCCATATCTCGCCGTGTTTTCTATCGTAAATACACAATTTTCCGAATAGAAAACCAGCGTTATTTTTAACTCTAAATCCTTTGGTTTCTGCTTTGCCAGTTTCAAGCACTAGGTCTGTATATTTTTTCAAATTATCAACATAAGTAGCCTTGATAATGCCTAGTATTATTTCCGTGTTTTGAAAATTGTGAAGGGTTTTTTCTGAGATATTGAAATCAACAGATAAGTTATGCTTAGCGTGTCGTTTGCTAGAATTATCAAAGCACCCATGTTTGTACCAAGGTGGGCATAACGGAGGCTCTAGCCAAACACTGCCACCATTGTGCCGAATAAAAAAGACTTCGTCTCCGCATTCTGGGCAATTTGTGGAAAAGCATGTATTTTCATGTTCAATGTTAGATCCTGAGTAGTCATTGACTTTAGAGTTAGTAGAATCAACACAGCTACCATCCGAATGAATGGGTATGCATCTCCCATCTTTGTAACGGAAATCAATTGGCTTTCCACACCTGCTGCATATACTCATCTGGTTTCTTTTAAATTGGCAATCAAATCAAGGCCGTAAGGCGCAATTCGTAGGGCGTCAATAGGCGCAGCCGTATTGCGCCGTTGTTGGCCTTTAATCATCCGGAGCATTACGCTATCGCTAATGCGCCCTACATAACTTCGTAAACCATAAGCTAGGGATTTGGCGCGGGGTTTTTCCCGCATGCCGCGCCGAGCACCGGAGCTTTTGAACGGAATAGCCCGCAGGGGCGATGCAGGGATGCATCGCGTTGCCGAAGGGGCAGGAAGCCCCTTTCGGCAACCCCGTTCAAAAGCGAGGAGCGCAGGGAATAGGCGGCATCCGGGTGGCGTTTCTTTTGGTGACTTTTCTTTGGCCAAACAAAGAAAAATTACTCGGCTGTCGGGTCGAGACCCGACATTAAAAATCAGCCGTCGCACCAGCGACACAAACAAAAAACACGTTAACCCGCTTCAGCAAGAAACTACGGACTATTCCAAAACGTCCACGGTTTTGCGCCCAAAGCCAAAACTCTCCAACAACATCAACCCCACCCCAATACAAATCGCCGAATCAGCAATGTTGAACGCCGGCCAATGCCAGTCCTGGTAGTAAACATCCAGAAAATCGATCACATAACCATAAGCCACCCGATCAATCAGATTACCGATGGCACCGCCCAATACCAACGATAAAGCCACGGCCATCAAGGTCTCGTGTTTTTGCAGGCGATACAGCCAAACCGCAATGATGCCGCTCATCACCACGGCTAAGCCGGCAAACAGCCAGCGCTGCCAGCCGCCGGCCTGGGCGAGAAAGCTGAACGCTGCACCGGTGTTATGCACGTAAGTTAAATTAAAATACGGCATCAGCGGAATCGATTCGAACAACTGCATTTTACCGTCCACTGCCAGTTTACTGGCTTGATCCAGCACCAGCGTTACGGCGGAAATCCACAACCACTTAAGCATAACGACGGATCTCGCCATTGCCGACGACGTTTTCCACGCAGCGTCCGCACAATTCCGGATGCTCAGGGTTTTCGCCGATGTCATAGCGTTGGTGCCAGCAGCGTACGCATTTTGGATGCTCGGATACCGTCACTTTCAGTTTCACGCCGTCCAATTCGGTCGCTACCGCATCGTCCGGGCAGAATTGCATGTCGGCGACGCCGGCGTTGGAAGTGATGAACACAAAATGCAGCTCGCTCGCCAGTTTGTTCAGCTCCGCGCCATAAGCTTCGTCGCAATACAATTCCACTTCCGCATTTAAAGATGCACCGATGGCGCCCTTGCCGCGCAGTTGCTCCAGTTCTTTGGAAACTGCGGTGCGTACCGCCATTACTTTATCCCAGGTGTCGCGGCTAATCGTGGCGTTGGCGTCCAGCGGGAATAAGCCTTCGTACCAGGTTTCCAGAAACACCGATTCGCCGCGTTGACCAGGGATGAATTGCCATAATTCGTCGGCGGTGTAACTGGTGATAGGTGCCAGCCAGCGGGTCAGCGCTTCGATGACATGGTACATCGCGGTTTGCGCGGAGCGCCGGGCCAGACAATCTTCCTTGGCGGTGTATTGGCGGTCCTTGATGATGTCCAGGTAAAAGCCACCCAAATCGATGCTGCAGAAGGTCAGCACTTTTTGGTAAATGCTTTGGAATTGATAGGCGTTGTAAGCGGCTTTGATGTCTTCCTGCAACTGCCAGGCTTTATCGACAGCCCAGCGGTCCAGTGCCAGCAAATCGTCTTTTGCTACCAGATGTTGCGCCGGATCGAAACCGTCCAGATTGGAGAGCAGGAAGCGGGCGGTGTTGCGCAAGCGGCGGTAGCCGTCGGAGGTGCGTTTCAAGATTTCCTCGGATACAGACATTTCGCCGCGATAATCGGTGCCGGCCACCCATAAACGCAACACGTCCGCGCCCAGCGATTTCATCACGGTTTGCGGCAGCACCACGTTGCCTTTGGATTTGGACATTTTCTTGCCCTCGGCATCCACGGTAAAGCCGTGGGTCAAGACTTGTCTATACGGCGCGACATCGTTCATCGCTACCGAGGCTAGCAACGAAGACTGGAACCAGCCGCGATGTTGATCCGAGCCTTCCAGATACAGGTCAGCTGGGAAGCGCAGTTGTTCGCGGCGCTCCAAAACCGCCGCGTGGGTGACGCCGGAATCAAACCAGACATCCAGGGTGTCGGTCATTTTTTGGTAATGCTCGGCGTCAGCGCCGATCAGTTCCGCTGCGTCCAGTTCAAACCAGGCGTCTATGCCCTGTTGTTCGATGCGTCTGGCGACTTGTTCGATCAATTCGCCGGAACGGGGATGCAATTCGCCGCTGTCTTTATGCACGAAAAAGGCGATTGGCACCCCCCAGGTACGTTGGCGGGAGATACACCAATCCGGGCGGTTATTCAGCATGGCTTCGATACGAGCTTGGCCCCAATCGGGGATCCAGTCTACGCGTTTCACTTCATTCAAGGCTGTGTCGCGCAGGCCATTTTTCTCCATGGAAATGAACCATTGCGGGGTGGCGCGGAAAATGATCGGGGTTTTGTGGCGCCAGCAATGCGGGTAGCTGTGCAGTAAGGCATGGTGATGCAGCAATTTGCCGCGCTCGCGCAAGACTTCCAGCACTTTTTCGTTGGCGGTGAACACATGCAGACCGGCGAACAGTTCGGTGCTGGGTAAAAACACGCCGTTGCTGCCGACCGGATTGTCCACCGGCAGACCGTATTTCATACCTACCACATAGTCTTCATGACCGTGGCCGGGAGCAGTGTGTACCGCACCGGTACCGGCATCGGTGGTGACGTGGTCACCTAGGATGATCGGCACTTGCCGGTCGTAGAACGGATGTTGCAACAATTGGTTTTCCAGCGCCGCGCCTTTGCAATAGCCGACGATGTGATGCTCACCGATGCCGTAACGGAGTACAGCGTCTTTGAGCAAGGCTTCGGCGATGACTAAGCGCTCGGTTTGGCCGTCGATCACACATTGCACCACGGCATATTCCAGATCCGGATTTAGTGCCACGGCCTGATTGGCGGGCAGCGTCCAAGGCGTGGTAGTCCAGATCACTACAGACAATGGGCCTTGGCCTTCGTGATCGCCGGCGTGGTGACACTTGGCCATGAAAGCGTGTTCATCGATCACCGAGAAACGCACGTCAATCGCTGGCGACTGCTTGTCCTCATATTCCACTTCTGCCTCTGCCAGTGCCGAGCCGCAATCGGTACACCAATGCACCGGTTTGGCACCCTTGCTCAGGTGGCCGTTGGCGGCGATTTTGCCCAGCGCCCGAACAATGTCGGCCTCAAAGGCAAAGTCCATGGTCAAGTAAGGGTTGTCCCAATCGCCCAGTACGCCTAGGCGGATGAATTCTTCTTTCTGAATGTTGACTTGTTTTTTAGCGTAGGCGCGGCATTCCTTGCGAAACTCGGCGGGCGATACTTTCACACCAGCTTTGCCGACCGATTTTTCCACCATCAGCTCGATAGGCAAACCATGGCAATCCCAACCCGGCACGTAGGGCGCATCGAAACCGCTCAGAGTTTTGGATTTGACGATAATGTCCTTCAACACCTTATTTACCGCATGGCCGATGTGAATCGCGCCGTTGGCGTAAGGAGGGCCGTCATGCAGAATAAATTTAGGCCGACCGGCGCAGACCTCGCGAATTTTTTGATACAGCTGGTTTTCGTTCCATTTTTTCAGCATCTCCGGTTCGCGTTGCGCCAGATTGGCTTTCATCGCAAACTCGGTTTTGGGGAGGTTAAGGGTTTGTTTGTAATCCATGGTCATGTTGTCGTCTGCGTTGCATTCCAGCGGCTGGGTTGCGGACTTAGGCCGCTGAAAATAACGGTTGCGCCGATTAGCCGAATGAATCTAATGATGAATTTAAACGCGCGATTCTAGCACCAACTGCCAAGCGCTATAAAGCCTCGTCGGCGCTTGGCGCAAATCCCGGTTAAAAATGGACGTAGCTAAGTTAGCGCGCTACCATCCGTTCGCATTTAGATCAGTGGACATCTCGTTATGCCAGACGAGAAACCGCATTGATCGTTTTTTGAGACTATTCACAAGGGACACCAGCCATGCAACAAAAACGCGCCATTACCCAAGTAGCCATTCACGACTTGATCGCCAGCCGTTGGAGTCCGCGGGCTTTTGCGGCGGATAAAATGGTCAGCCACCAGGATTTAACCGCCGTGCTGGAAGCGGCACGCTGGTCACCCTCTTGTTTTAACGATCAACCCTGGCGCTTCGTGGTTTGCGATAAAGCCAGCGATGTTGGCGCTTGGGAAACGGCGTTGTCGGTGATCGTCGAAAAAAATCAGCTGTGGGCCAAAAATGCCCCGGTTTTGATCTTGACGGTGGCGATGGCCAATTTCAATCACAATGGTAAAGCCAACCGTTTTGCGGCTTACGACACCGGTGCCGCTACCCTGAGCTTGTGCCTGCAAGCCAACGCTTTAGGCCTGATCACGCATCAGATGGGCGGCTTCGATGCCGATAAAGCCCGGCAAGTGTTGCACTTACCGGATGACTGTACGCCAATGGCAATGCTGGCCTTGGGCTATCAAGCCGAAGCAGAGATTTTGGCTGAAGACTTTAAAGCCGGCGAGGAGGCGGAACGCAGCCGCGCCGGCTTAGAGCAACGATTTTATCTGGGGCAGTGGGGTGAGGCTTTTAAGTAAGGCCTTCTGCAATTGCTTAGCACACTTGCGCCATGTCGAACCGCCTATGCGAGTAAGCTGATAGAGGCCAGCATCAATTCGGCGCTTATCAGCTGCTGGAGGTAAGTTTCTATAGGTGACTCGCTGTATCATCCCTTAGCTGCATTCGGCTTATGTTGACGAGGGGCTGCTAGCCGGGCTAGTGAGCTGGCACCTAGTGCGGTTGATAGGCAAACGGTTTAGCCAAGGGTTCGCCAACGAAAATCCCCTGGCCGGGTTGGGCCACGCTTTTCCAATAGGCTTCAATCACGCTGCTGCCGCGCAGGTAGAAATACATCAATACGCCCGGATTGGGAAATTTAGCAGGGAAATTACAGGGTTCCACTACCGCGCCGTAGCTGGCGGTAGCGCCGGCTTTTAGCCATTCGGTAATGTTCATCTGGTCGCTGCCCGACATTACGCCGCCCGACGAGGTGAGATGGTCGGCAACAGCACCCGGTAAATAGCGATTATCGGTCAGATGCGGTACCTTGGTCAGTCCGGTGAAGTAAAACATCACGTCCTGGCGGCCCTCAATATAATCTTGTTCCAGGTAATGCACCGGCCAGAAGCTAGTCAGCGATTCAGCAACTTTAGGAAACAGCGCAGCTCTGGAACTGCGGGCATTGTCGGAGGTTTTTAACAAGTATGCCGAGCCTTGCGGATGTGAGTAATCCGAGGCGATGCCGGTGTCTATGAGTTTTTTCGCCTCAGCGAAGGTGTTGCCGGCCACTGCCATGGTTGGCCGCCAGCCATGCGTTTTAAACGGTTTGTCGGTTTCGGAAGTGAAGTAAGGGCTGTTATGAGTTTGCACGCAACCTTTTGCGCAGAAGGATTCGCTAAAACCCGCGGCGAAGGCCGTGGTGATGGACATGCAATCGACGCGAAACGGCTGTAGCCAAGTCAAGGCAAAGGCCTGCACATGCGCCGGGGTTTTTTGATCGACTTCCTGTTTTACTTCCTCGAACTGACGTCGGGATAAAATTGCTTGATTCGGCGTAAAGCGGACATGGATCATTTGCTCGTTTGGTATGTGTCGCTGTTGCTGATAGTAAGCGCCAATCTGTACGCTCAACGGATCGGCGTCGTTAACGATCACCGCCAGTTCATGGCCGGTCAGCGCCGGAGAAGGTCGATACATGGGCGAGACGGGCTCGGCAGACGTCGGGGTGAACGGCAATTGGCTGAGGATAAGCCCTATCAGGGCAAATGTGCATAATTTGACGGGAAACACGCGGTACTCCGTGAGGTTGGCGGTGAAATTTATCGGATCGGCCACTGTAACCGGCCCCCGTTTAAATGCAATACGCGTGTTCAAATTATTCGACAAACGCCAAATTCGCCGTTTCGTCTGTCCCGGCACATAATAAAGTATCGTAACTATCCAGCACACCGCGAACCCCCCAATCCGCTGAAAGGCTGCCTCTCAGCTGATGGCGAGGGATTGCTGTGCATCGCGCTGAATACTTACAAAGTATTGTGTAATTCTTCACTTTTCGGATAGCCACCATGGAAAACATACCCACTATTGCTCATGTGATTCAACAAGCGGTCGCGCCGGTCTTTCTGCTGACTGGCGTCGCCGGAATTCTCGGGGTGCTGACCAGTCGCTTGGGGCGGACAGTGGACCGATTTCGTTTGCTTGCTAACCTTGAGGGCGCTGAGGCAGAGAAATATTTGCCCGAGATGCGGATATTGCAACGGCGGGCCCACTGGAATCATTGCTCCATCACTTTGTGTACCGCGTGTGCCTTGTTGGTGTGTCTGTCCATTGTCGCCATGTTCGTCGGCGTGGAATTTGCCATCGATTTGTCCGGCGCGGTTTCGTTATTGTTTATTTTAGCGATGTTGGCGTTGATAGGAGGATTGTTGTGCTTTCTGAGAGAAATCGCCTTGGCCACCGGTGTTCTAACCTTGCTCAAGCGTCCTTAGTCAGCAATTAACCATAAAATGCATTAATCGGTCTTTAGCCCGTGGCTTGGCCTTGGGCGAGGATGGCGGTTTGCAAATCGATTTTGCCGTAATTGCCCAAAATCACTTTTTCTTAGGTAGGTGCAGGAACGGATGATATCGGAAAGCAAGCTATTCAGCTATTTCAGCAAACTTAAGCGATAAACCCACGGCAAGCACCAAGGTCCAGATCGAGAGTACGCCGGTTGCCCAGTGTTCGAAGAGGCCGGGAGTTTGGATCGGATTGGCCTCCCAAGTCATCAGCAGCAAGAAAATTGTTGCCAAAATGCCGCTGCCAATCGAGTAGGTGCTCAGAATGCCTAACCGAGCATGGCGCCGGAACAGCATGCCGCAGGCAAGGGTCGCTAAAATAGCCGCGGAAAAGCCGGTCATTGCAAACAGTCGATGGAATTCCTGACTGGATGACAAGCCATTGCAGCCTGGGTCGCAGGCAAATACGCCCGCCCCGATACGCCCCACTCCATCCAGACCAATGAGTGTGGCAACAAGTGCCGAGCGCCAACCTTCGCGCAGCGTTGCAGGGAGAGCAGCGGCAAAACATATATACAACAAGCCGGCGAATTCAAAGCCGATATAGCGCATCGGTATTTCCGTGATACTCCCGCGTTCGCCCAATTCGCTGATGTATTGATAGCTGTGACTGAACTCCGGGCGCATGGCTCCCGACAGACCAATCAGCGACAGCCATATTACCGGGGCCGCGATGCCGCAGTAGATGCCTAATAGGCGCAGATTCATTCGTAAACTCTCACATTAAAAAGAATATTTTATCCTGCCCCGCTCAGCCCCGTGCATCGTATTGACTAACCGTCGCTGTAAGGTAGCCTCTCGAACACGGGGGGCTAGTGGTGCAAAACTCAGTCTGTTACGGCGCATACAAGAAGAAATCATTAGCACCCCCACCGTACGACAAGGATATTGTCTCGGTTTATTGCTTAACAGGGGGTAACAATGCGTAATATTTTGATTGTAGGTGCCAGCAGCGGGATTGGTGAAGCCCTTGCGGGTTTGGCCCAGCCACAATGCAGAGTATATTCCTTAAGTCGTTCGGCGACAGTGCCGAGCGTATTCAGACATGTTAGTTGCGATGTAGTAAGCGACGAATTGCCGAATATTGATGAACCCTTGCATGGCTTGGTTTATTGCCCCGGCAGTATCAACTTAAAACCGTTCGCCAGGATCAAGCCAGAGGAATTTAGAGCGGATTTTGAGCTTAATTTGGTCGGCGCGGTGAATTGTTTGCAGCACTACCTGCGTAATCTGCAAGCAGCCGATTCAGCTTCTGTGGTGTTGTTCAGCACGGTGGCAGTGCAAACCGGGTTTTCTTTTCATGCCACGGTTTCGGCGTCTAAGGGGGCGATAGAGGGCCTGACCCGCGCTTTGGCCGCAGAATGGGCGCCGAAGATACGGGTAAACGCTATCGCACCGTCTTTGACCGACACGCCATTAGCGGAAAATTTGCTGCGTGAAGACAGCAAAAAGCAGGCTGCCGCCGCGCGTCATCCCCTAAAACGTCTCGGCGAACCGGCAGACCTTGCGCAGATGGCTTTGTTTCTATTGTCCGAAAATGCAAGTTGGATTACCGGGCAAGTCCTGCATGTCGATGGGGGGATCTCCGCCATCAAGACGTCATAGTTGACCTAAGGTAATTAGGCCTAGGCTAGGCTCGGAGATTTGATGAACAAGCTCTATCACACCGTCGTAATCGGTGGCGGCTGTCTCGGCGCAGCATGCGCTTTCTCGGTTCAACGTCGGCTGGGTAATAAAAGCGGCAAAGTCGCCGTTATCGAAAAAAAAGTCCTGGGGGCCGGGCTGAGCTCTCGGCATAGCGCCATCGTTCGTTCCGCCAACGCCTCGCCGATGGCCGCTAGGATGGCCAAAATCGCCACGCAATACTGGAAAAATCTGAAACCGCTTTGGGGCGTCAACATCCCCTATGAGCAATCAGGCGCCATCTGGATTGCTGACAATACTCCCGGTAGCCGAGCTGAAACGTGGACCACGCTGGAGCAAATGCTGCAACAGGAGGGCATCGACTTCGCCATGCTTGCTCATCGCGATGTGATGGACCTGAGCCGCCATGCGCTAAAAACCGTGCCGGACGAAATTTACTACTACGAGCCGGACGTGTTGCAGCTGGATTCTCCGCAGATACTAAACGCCATCCAAACAGCCGCTAAAAAAAATCGCATAGAGGTACTGGAACACTGCGAAGTCATTGATTTTGCCCATACCGGACAAGGTATCAGTGCCATCCAGACTAGTCAGGGCAAAATTTTCGCCGAGCATGTGATTAATGCCGCCGGCGCTTGGAGCTCGGAGTTGTTTGCCGGTATCGGTTTGAGCATACCGGTAGCCTTAGAGCCGGTATATGCCGCCAATTTTCTGGTGAGTGTCGACGATATTCCTGAGGGGATGCCCATCATTGCCGATTATGTCAATCAAGCCTATTTTCGGCGCTGGCGTGGCAGCATTTTGCACATGCATCAACCGCGCAGCCGTAACCTCAAGGATATCGCCCGCTCCTTTAGCCGAACCGCGATGAACCCCGAAGGCGCTAACGTAATTTATGATGCGCTTAGTTTTAATGTTACTCATCAGCAGCTGGATAAATACCTTGGCAAGGTGATTAATCGGTTCCCTAAAATTGGTAAACCGGTCTATGCGGGCGGCTATCACTCGTTTTTCGATATTACTCCCGATTTGAAGTTTATCCTGGGTCAGGATACGCAGTTCAATAATTTGTATCACTGTTTGGGCGCTGGTCAGGCTTTGAAATATGCGCCGATTTTCGGCGAGATAATTGCCGACTTAATTACCCAAGGCAGCACGATCTCAAATTCGCTTGATATTGCCGAGTTTTCCATCGCTAGATTTCCCAATAAGCACCTATCCGGATATTGGCAGGCCGATGCACTAAAACAAAATAGTTTGTAGTTGATACCGGTAATTAATCAGGGTGCTATGCCTTCGGCTTTTTATTGCCATAATTATTTTTATAGGTCTTTCTAGCTAACTAAAAACTAATTTTTACAGATTAGACAAACATTTTTTTCATGGAATAGTGACGCTGCGTTAGCTAGTATTACACTGCTCGATAAACCGAGAGTGTTACTGGCGAGCCAAGCAATATAATTTAGATTATATTCAACATCAAAACTAAAATAATTCTAGGGAGTTATTCATGAAAATATCAACCACTATTTACCGATTAATGCGCCTGACGATTGCCATTGCCTCAATAGCCTTGCTATTCAATCCGTTGACAGCGTCAGCGTCCGATCATGAGTCGGAGTGCTTTAATTCTGTCCAAGGTAAAATCCCTTGGAATGACGATAAGAATATGAATTGGGATCCAAAAAACGTCAAACAACTGTGCGCGGGAACAACCAAGCCAGCTGAGCCGGGCGCGTGCTTTCTGAGTGTACTGGACGGCAGGGTGAATTGGGGTAAAGGGATTACTTGGGATTGGCAAAACATAATCAACCTGTGTGCGGGCAGTAATAATGCCAAAAATACCGTAGGTTGCTTTGAACAAGCGGTGGGAAAAGGCTTGGATTGGCGCGACGCAATATTATTTTGCCAGCGCGCCGATAAATAGTTATTAATTCTTTCTCTAAACACAGATTGCCTCTGTGTAGGATGGGTACCGAGCTTGTCGGGGTGAGTATGTCCGGCTTCGACAAGCTCGGTTTTAGTTAATATAGTTAATTAATAAGTAAGGGTGATTTTCTAATTAGGCAGTAAAAACAGCGGTCAATAGTTGCAGGCTGGCAAAACCGAAGCGCCTTCGGCAATCATGGTGGACAGGCTGCACTGTTCAACCCATCAATTTACATCGCTGAATAATCATTAAATAGCCAAGCTTCGCAAAGCAGCCCTAAGTTAGCCATTCTTCTCAATTATATTGGTTGGTATGCCGTCAAGACTGACTTGATTCTTCTCTTCCCAGTAGCGTTTCAGGCCCGCATCACCTTTCTTTGCGGCCCAGTCAGAAAGCAATTCGCGGTCGGCGACATACGAAAAATGCGGTACCGCCATTCCGCAAGAGGTTTGCACCAGGTCGATTGAGATGTCGAAAATTTGCCGGGCACCGGGTAAAGGCTTGAATAAGGCAAACAAACTTTTCCACTCCGAGTCGTTTTTGTGAATCACCTTCGCCGTACCGTAAAGCCGAAGAATCAATGGCTCGCCGGCAAAGGCGCAGAACATGATTGTCATTCGAGCGTCGCGCTGCACATGTGCGGCTGTTTCGTTGCCACTGCCTGTAACATTTAGCCAAGCAACGCGGGAATTGTCTAAAACGAGAAACGAGTCCATGCCTTTGGGGGAAATATTCACACGTCCATTTTCCACAGCGGTTCCAACAAAGAACATCTTCTGCTCAGCAATGAACGTGATATGCCGTTCGGATAATTCTCTGCATCGCTGCGCCATTGGGTACTCCGGCTAGTCTGTGGTTAAGGTAATGTTGAGGCCCGTGCTGCTAGAGCGCCTGCTCAGAGCACTTCATGTTCTATTTCTTGCAGATAAATAAATTCAGGTGCTATTACGCCCGCTTGTTCCCTGATTTCCACTAAAGCCGCGGACTCGAAGAAGCGCCGGGCATCGTCAAGCGAAGACCATGCGGAAAAGTGGACGATACGGTTTGCATCGGTATCGTATCGCAGCAGCTGGTAACTGATTTCACCCGCACGCTTCCTAATTTCCGCTGCTTGGTCGAATAGGGTTTTCCATGCTGGGTAAGACTCAACCTGGTGAATGATTAAAACGTATTGCATGTATCCTCTCTGATAAGTGTAAAGCCAATAGATCGTTGTATTGATCAGAAATTGCTTTGGGTAAGCAATAAGTGCTTAGGCATAATTTATGACATTACATCGCTATGAAAATGGACACTAAAACGGGTCAACTATACAATAAGCCTTAGGGGCATAATAAAGGGACGGCTGATTACCTTATTTTTTTAAAGCCAATATTTCAATAGGGTTATAGCCAAATGTACAAACTAAATCCTAAGATGGCTTCTACACAAATCGGGTTTACAATTGTGGAATTGATCGTTGTTATTACTATTATAGGAATACTAGCAGCAACTGTCGGTCCAAGATATTTTAATCTAAGATCAGAAAGTAACGAAGCGACTCTCAAAGCCATGGGAGGCGCGATATTATCAAGCGTTAATTTAGTATATGCCAAGTCTGCAATACTAGGTTTACAGAGTATAGCCAAAACAAATATAGATTTAGATGGCGACGGCATTAATGATGTGGAAGTAGCCTATGGCTATCCGAGTGGCAGTCGCAGCAATGGCATCTCGAAAATAATGGGTGGAGACTTTGCTCGTGAGTGGACTTGGTCCACCAGCTTTGGCGACACGGCCTTTTGGTTGACCACCGCATCATTAGGTGGGCGTTCAGGCCAGTACATTAATAACACAGCGGTAATGGCAAGCGCTTGTTACTTACTTTACTACCCCGCAACCAGTCCGGCTTCACGTCCAAGAATAAGTTATGTTACGACTAAATGTTAATAAAGTAGCGGCGGTCCAGTTTTCTCTACGCTGGCATAACTCAGTGTAATGCCGCCGCTTATGGCGCTTTAATGTAAGTATCCGTTTCTTTTGTGACTATCGTATTAGGCCTTTGCCAAAGGATATTAATGGCGGACTTTGTTTCGTAGTAATCGGAGAACGCTAAACAGAAGACGGCGTCCGATTACACTATCGCTAATCGGACTCACGGGGGTGCCATCGGCTACAAGCTATATTGAAAGACCTGTTTAATTAGCCCCTGTGAAAAATTTTACGAATACCTTGGCAGCTTCCTCATGCACACTATAAAAGTTGCCACCAATCAAAAGAGGCCTCGAAAATAACAAAGGTCTTTGCTAGGGGGGGCATGTACCAACGAAATACGTAACCGGTTTGCCCTCGTACGTCGTTAGGTGACGCGTGCCCCATGCGTTGAACATGTGTGATGCATCGAGCTTCAACGTCTTTCTCCTAAATTCGACAGAAATACTTTTGACGAATGTAGTGGGGGCGCTGCAGTCAATCCCGAAGGGGATATGCTACCAACGAGGCAGGGTGCGCTCTCGGAATACTTGAGTTTGCAATCGGCGAACGGGGCTTCAACGATTGATACTTTGTGGCCTGATGCCAGCTTAAAGGACGCGACGGTATCTTCCGCAAAGGCGAACACCGAGATAAAAAACAGCGCAGCGCTGGCTGCATGGGCTTGAGTGCTAAGACGCATAACTTAGAACTAACCAGCGCTGCGTAGTTTTATCGCGCAGCGTCCAGCGACTTAAAGGAGCGAGGTTGAGCGCCAGGTTAGCCGTGGCTGAACCGAGCAACGAGTTTTGCGCATGCTTCAGGGGCAAAGGACGCTGACCACTTCTGTGTTTCTCCAAGTTGTGGCTACAGCTTCAGGTGCCCATAAATGTCGTTGACTTTCAAAGGCAGGTGACCAGTCTCTGATGCGATAGCAACAAAGGCGTTGAAGTCCTCATCGTGATCCCCGGCGCCGCCGACTTGAAATTTACGGCGAAGCAGTTGGACTGCGCCATCAAATTACGGAAGCTCTCCAGAAAGCATTGAGCGGACGTTGGCGACAAGTGATTTTCTTGCCTCGGCTTCAGCCTCATTAAGGGGGCGGCGATCATTCATAAATGGCTAACGCCAAGCTCACCCGACTAAAAACGCATAGCGCTCTACCTAGTATTGTATCTATTACCCTATCAACCTGACCCCATAGATTATTAAATTAGCTCATTAGCATGAGTGACCCGATTGCGACCATTATTCTTTGAGCTATAAAGGGCTTGATCCGCCAATTTTAACAAATCCGAAGTATTGGTAATCGTTGGCGAAAGTGAGGCAATGCCCATACTGACCGTCAGCGCACGATCGCTCCAAGAGGCTGATTCTAACGCCTCGCGTAATTTTTCGGCAAAATACACCGCATTTTCAGCTTCGGTCGCGGGTAAAATCAAGACAAATTCCTCACCGCCAAAGCGTGCGACTAAATCGGTTTTTCGGGAATTACTTTTCAATATTTCAGCCAGTTGCTTTAGGTAACTATCACCGACCTGATGCCCGAAGGTGTCGTTGATGCTTTTGAAATGATCAGCATCGACAATGATCAAGGCAAGCGGGTTGCCTGTGCGTTGCGCCTGGTCAAACTCATGGCTCAAGGCTTCTTCGAAAGCACGGCGGTTTTTAAGCTGCGTGAGTGGATCGGTGGTCGCCAATTCCTCCACTAAACTCAGCGCCTCTTGGAGTTTGGCTCTTTTGGTGTCCAAACGGGCATGGGCTTCTATCAGTTCTTGGTTGATTTTGTCTTTTTGCTGCAAAGCAATCTCAGCCACTCTTTTCAGGCTAAGAATTTGATTTTCGTATTCATTTCGCTGTTGAATGACCATAAGAACACAATCATTGATTTTTTGATGTTGGCGTTGTTTCTTAACGACATTTATTAGCACAGGGATTTCTGTGCCGCTTTGAGATTTTATAGTGATGTATATTTCCGAAACGTAACCTTGCGCCGCCAATAAGGGGAACAAATGCGTCTGAAAAAAAAGCTGACCTGCAATGGGTAAGAGGATGTTGATAGGTTGGTTTGTTAAGGCTTCGCGGGTGTAGCCTAACACTTCTAAAATAGTGGTGTTGGCTACGGTGATAATACCCTCATCGCTGAATGACAGAAAACCGCAAGGGGCGGTATCGAGCATTTCATCGATCAACATCAGCAATTACAGATCATTTGTGGATTCATTACAGTGTCAATGAACGAGGGCGGTGTTCAGATACCATTGAATGACATCAATAGTTTCGTCAGGATGGCTTAAATGGGGACAATGCCCCGTGGCATTTAAAATCCGTAGGGTGCTTTGCGCTAAGTTCTGATGCAGATATTCTCCAACGGCTAATGGGGCGATAATGTCAGCGGAGCATTGCATAATCAGTGATGGCACAAGGACCTTAGCAAGGTCTTGGCGATTATCGGAAAAGAAAGTGGCCTGGGCAAACTGCCTTGCAATTACAGGATCTGTTGAGCAAAAGCTTTCGCTTAATTCAATGCCCAATTCTGGCCGATCAGGATTTTGCATGATGGCGGGCGCGAGAAAGTTAGCCCAACCGAGGTAGTTTTTGTCCATTAGGTCAAATAAACCCTCAATATCTTTCCGCTCAAAACCGCCAATATAATCCGGTGATTCGTTAATGTAACGAGGGGACGGGCCGACCATTATCAGTCGCTGGAACTTGTCGGGGCGTTGGATCGCCGCTAACATGCCAATCATGCCACTAACGGAATGCCCAACTAAAATAATATTTTCTAAAGCCAAGGCGTCAATAACATCGTTGATGTCTTGGACATAGCCACTCAGGTCACTGTAACGTTCTGGATCGTATGCAGAAACATCAGATTTCCCTGAGCCAACATAATCAAATAATACGATTTGAAAATTATCACTGAAAGCCGGCGTGATGAAGCGCCACATATTTTGGTCACAACCAAAACCGTGGGCGAAAAGAAGGGGTTGTTTACCAGAACCTAGTACCTTCACGTTATTTCTTTGCAGAACGTTTTTGTTCATTTTGGTTTTACTGAGCTGAGAAATTGGGGTCAAGTCTTGCAATTACGCATTTTGTGCAAATCCTTGCTTATTGCTTTCGTCGAATGCTCGATTGCAAGACTTAATGGAATGGTCTACCCCACTTTCAAAGCGGCCTCTAGTGGGCCGTGATGTAATTTTCTAAACAACATCAAAACAGAAATGAGATAGACCGTGAAACATCATAGCGCAACGAAAGAAGTCGGCGAATTAAAAGTGCTGGGTATTGATTTGGCAAAATAAAGCAAGTAGCCTCAATGGAATCGAGGTTTCGAAGGCCAATTCCTTTCATTTACTGATGTGGGTTTGGTGGTCGGTAAGCCGACGTCCTCGATTTCGCTGACGCTGCATCGAGGCTCTCAGTGCCATGTCTCCGTGTTCCCATCAAGCCAATGCTCATTCGCTCAAGTTCACACAAACTCAGCTAGCCCTGCGATAATGGCAGGCCTGCTAGCAATCCAGTTATTTTCGTGTCCCCCAAACTCAATCCCCAACAGCTCTCCGCCGTCAAAATCATCGATAGACCCTTGCTGGTGCTGGCTGGCGCCGGTAGCGGCAAGACGCGGGTGATTACCGAGAAGATTGCGTATCTGGTGCAACAAGGCACGCCGGCGCGGCATATTGCGGCGATGACCTTTACCAACAAGGCGGCGCGAGAAATGAAGAGCCGGGTTGGCCGTTTGTTGGACGACAAGCAAGGCTGGGGGCTGAGAGTCTCCACCTTTCATTCTCTGGGCCTGGATATTTTGCGTGCCGAACATAAAGCCCTGGGTTACAAGGCGGCGATTACCTTGTTCGACGAACAGGACCGGCTGACCTTGCTGCGTAACCTGATCAGTCACGGCGTCGGCGGTTGCGATATAGATAACGTCGAACAGTACAACTGGCAAATCGGCCAGTGGAAAAACGCCTTTATCACGCCGCTACAAGCCTTGAGCCAATCCGATGCCAACAGCTTGCCGGCGGCGCTGCTTTACGAAGCCTTTACCCGCAGCTTAAAAGCCTATAACGCCACTGATTTCGACGATCTGATTTTGCTGCCGGTACTGCTGTTCCAACAGCATCCGGCGGTGCTGGAAAAGTGGCAGAACAAAATTCGCTACTTATTGGTCGACGAATACCAGGATACCAATATCACCCAGTATCAACTGGTTAAGTTATTGGCCGGTAATCTCGGTCGCTTTACTGTGGTGGGCGACGACGACCAGTCGATTTACGCATGGCGCGGTGCGCAGCCAGAGAATCTTGCCCAGTTGCAAAAGGATTACGGCCGCTTGCAAGTGATCAAATTGGAACAAAACTACCGTTCCGCCGGGCGGATTTTGAAGGTAGCCAACCAATTGATCGCCAACAATCCGCATGCCTTCGAGAAAAAGTTGTGGAGTGAGCTGGGCTATGGCGACCCGCTGCGGGTGCTGAGTCATAAGAATGATGTGGCCGAGGCCAAGCAAGTTACTGCCGAAATCGTGCATCATCGCTTCAAGACCGGCGGCAGCTATGGCGACTATGCGATCCTGTATCGCGGTAATCACCAGTCGCGTTTGTTTGAAAAAGAGTTGCGCGAGAACAATGTGCCCTATTTCATCAGCGGCAGCGCCTCATTTTTTTCCTATGCGGAAATCAAGGATGTATTGGCCTATCTGCGTTTGCTGGTTAATCGCGATGATGATGCGGCCTTCTTGCGGGTGATCAACACCCCGCGCCGGGAGATTGGCCCGACTACCCTGGAAAAACTGGGTGCTTATGCCAATGAGCGGCATATCAGCTTGTTTGCCGCCTGCAACGAATTGGGCTTGCGGCAGCGGCTACCGGAAAAGTCGATGCAACGATTGAGCAAGTTTTGCGAATGGCTGCAAGACACGGCCATCAAGACCGAGCGCGAGGATACTTTTGTCGTGATCAACCGAATGATCGACGAAATCAACTATTCGGCCTGGTTACAGGAAAACAGCAAAACCCCGGCCTCGGCAGAGCGGAAATTAAAAAATGTTTATGAGTTGATCGAGTGGCTGCAACGCATTGCTACCAAGGAGCAAGGTGTCGAGCAGTCGCTGGCGGATGTGATCGCTAAGGTGATGTTGCTGGATATCCTTGATCGCAACCAGGAAGACGAAGCCGGCGACCAGGTCAGTTTGATGACCTTACACGCCGCCAAGGGCTTGGAGTTTCCACACGTATTTTTGATCGGTATGGAGGAAAACCTGTTGCCGCATCAAAATAGCATCGAGACCGACAATATCGAAGAAGAGCGGCGCTTGGCCTACGTGGGCATTACCCGCGCCCAACAAACGTTAACCTTTAGTTATTGCACGCACCGCAAGCGCTACGGCGATTTGGCGGAGTGCGAACCCAGCCGGTTTTTAAACGAGTTGCCGGAAGAGGATTTGGAGTGGGCCAACAAGAAACAATTGCCGCCGGATGAAATTAAGCAGCGCGGCAAAGCTAGCCTGGCCGCGCTGAAAACCATGTTGAACTAGTTATTGCAGCACGACAAAAAACCCTTCGCCGCCGCGTTGCAAATTCACTAGCAAGGGCGCATTCGGGTTAACCACTTGTTTGATCTCATCCAGATTTCTGACCCTGTAGCGGTTGGCGGTGACAATCACGTCGCCCGGACGTAAACCGGTTTTCCAGGCTTTGGTGTTCTGTTCGACTTTTTCGATCATCACGCCCTCTACCTGATCCTTAGGGGTGACGCCCAGCATTGCTCCGCTCAGCGTCGGGTGTAATTTATTGCCGTCTAGCTCTGGTCGTTTCGGCTTACCGATGGTGGCTTGCAGCGATTTGCGCTCTTCGCCGCGCATCACTTCCAGGCTCGCGGTATCGCCGATTTGCAGCAAGCCCACCGCATTACGGATTTGTGTGCTGCCGCCTTTTACGTCCTGACCGTTGATGGCCAGAATAATATCACCTGGCTCCAGCCCCGCTTTTTCTGCGGGCGATCCCGCTTCTACCCGGCTAACCACCGCGCCATACTGGCTTTTTAAAGCGAACGCTTTAACCAAATCTGGCGTGAGATCTTGAGTGGTTACGCCGAGCAAGCCGCGGCGCACTTCGCCGTGCTGCACTAAGGATTCCATGAGGCTGGTGGCCATGTTAGAGGGAATTGCAAAGCCAATGCCGACATTGCCGCCGCTGGGGGCCAGGATGGCGGTGTTCATGCCGACAAATTCGCCGCGCAGATTGACCAAAGCACCGCCGGAGTTGCCGGGGTTGATCGACGCGTCGGTTTGAATGAAGTCTTCATAGCCTTCGATACCCAAATTGGAACGACCCAGGGCGCTGACAATGCCGGAGGTAACAGTCTGCCCTAAACCAAACGGGTTGCCGATTGCGACCACAAAGTCGCCGACTCTTAGTTGGCTGGAGTCGGCAATTTTCAGGGCAGTTAGGTTGTCCGCCGGAATTTGGATTACTGCCACGTCGGCTTCCGGATCGGCACCCAGCAGTTTTGCGCTAAGCTGCCGGCCATCGCTGAGGGTGACATTGATTTTGTCCGCTTTGTCGATCACATGATTATTGGTCAACACGTAGCCCTGGTCTTTATCAATAATTACACCCGAGCCCAGGCTGTTTTTTTGCTGTTGGCGTTGGTTTTTGGGAACATGGAAAAAACGTCGCATAGCGGGGTCCATCATCAACGGATTTTCCTGGGCTCGCACATTGGTCGAGGTGGAAATGTTAACGACTGCTGGCATGCTTTGTTCCAGCATGGGGGCCAAAGACGGCAGTGGCGTACCGTCAAGCTGTCCTGGTAGTGCCGCGCAGGCTCGCCAGCTACTCAAGCCAAGTAATATAATCAGGAATAATTTGTTCATGTTAGTCATGGTTTTTGCATTCCAAGCAGTTAAGTTGCCAGCATGGACACGCTGGTCGGCAAAATGTTTCACTGAGAGTTTACTTAATAATCGACTATCATAGATTAAGTTTTCTTGTTGGTTTTCCTTCACTTTTTATTCGCAACGAGTACGTGGCTGTCGACATCCATTCCGCTGAAGGCCGTGTGATTCGGCAATTAATTCCGCTATCTACCTTGCCTTTCAGTAAATTTGAGGCGCTGTGCGCACAAATCAAGATAGAGGATGCAGAAGAAGGTCAATATTTGTTCAAATGCGGCGACGCACGCAACGATCTAGTTTACCTGATCGACGGTAATGTGACTTTGCAAACCGATTTATTGAAAATCGAAACCATCAAGTCCGATAGCCCTTCGGCGCGTTTCGCCCTGGCGCATCAGATTCCCCGAAAAGTGCATGCGGTTGCTAGTACCCGGATTCGTTTTTTGCGATTGAATGCTGATATGATGAAATCGGTTCAAGATGTCGCGTATGAAGAAGCAGAGAGTTTTATGGTAGTAGATGAGGTGGAGGACAATGACGACTGGATGACAACCCTGTTGAAGTCTCCGGTATTTCGGGCCTTGCCTCCGGCTAATTTACAAAAAATTCTAATGGGCATGCAGGAAGTGCGCGTGGATGCCGGAACAAGCATTGTCAATCAAGGCGAGCCGGGTGATTTTTACTATATCATCAAAAGAGGGCAATGCTTGGTAAGCAGGAAGCCCGCGCCTAACGCCAAGGAGATCAAGCTGGCGCAACTTAGCGATCAGGATACTTTTGGCGAGGACGCGCTGATTTCAGGCGAGCCTCGCAATGTTTCGGTAAGTGCCCTAACCGATGTATGTCTGTTGCGCTTGGGCAAGGAACAGTTTCTGACCTTAATCAAACAACCCACGCTGAAATACGTCGGCTATAAAGATGCCCAAGATTTAGTGGTGAAGGGTGCTGATTTGATCGATGTGCGCGAGCCCGACGAATACAAGTCCAGGCATTTGCCGTTCAGTATTAATCTGCCGTTTTTTTCCTTGCGTATGCAGCTAAAAACCTTGAATCGGCAGCATCCCATCATCGTTGTTTGCCAGAACGGTAAGATCAGCGAAACGGCGGCTTTTATCCTGATGCGGCATAAATTCAATGCGCTGATTTTAAACGGCGGTATCAATAGTCTCAGTCCAGATGAACTGAAAGCCCCTTCATCATTTCCGATTGATGACGGTATTGAAACCAGTAATTTTAGAGAGACTGGTGGTGAAACCGAGACAAATCACTCGTTTTCCGAGCAATCGTCAATGCAAGGCGACATCGAGCGTTTACGGCGCTTTTTGCAGCAGCTTAAAACTAAATATAATATTTTAGAAGCTGAGAAAAAGGCTTTGGAAATGAAATATTTGGCGCTTGCCAAGTTTACGGAATCGTTGAAAGCCGAACTGGAAGCGATTAAGAAAGCCGGTGGCGGTGGCTAGTCGGACAAAACCTCGCTAGCCCGCCAACGCCTTGAAGCAGATCAATAATGCGCTTTTTATTTGATTTTCGCTTCTTTGTACATCACATGCTTACGAACCACGGGATCGAATTTTTTGATCTCCATTTTTTCAGGCATGGTTTTTTTGTTTTTGGTGGTGGTATAGAAATGGCCAGTGCCTTCGCTAGAAACCAGTTTAATTTTGTCACGCATGTTCAGTCTCCTTAAAATTGTTCGCCGCGTTTACGCATATCGGCCAAAACAGCATCAATGCCATTTTTGTCGATGATCCGCATACCTTTAGAAGATATTCTCAAACGAACCCAACGGTTTTCGCTTTCAACCCAGAATCTGTGGTGGTGCAGATTAGGCGTAAAACGTCTTTTGGTTCTGTTCATCGCGTGTGAAACGTTGTGCCCGCTTACCGGGCGTTTACCTGTTACTTGGCATACTCTGGACATGACTACCTCAATGCGAGCTTTTAATTCAAAATAGCCGCGCTTTATATCAAAAAAACTTTTGTTGGTAAACAACAGCCTGCAAAATAAATTTGATAAAATCGTTTTTAATTTCACTTGCTTCGGATAATACAGGACTTTAATGGCTATCAAACTCGGCATGGTCATGGACCCTATCGGCCATATCAATATCAAAAAGGACACCAGTTTCGCGATGTTATTGGAAGCCCAATCGCGAGGCTGGGAACTGCATTACATGGAGCTATCCGACCTGTACCTGCGCAACGGTGAAGCTTACGCGCGCACCCGCTTGCTCGAAGTAAAGCGCGACGAAAAACAATGGCATCGGTTTGTCGGCGAACAGCAAATAGCGCTGTCCGAGTTAGATGCGATCATCATGCGCAAGGACCCTCCATTCAACCAAGAATATATTTACGCCACCTATATGCTGGAGCAGGCTGAACGACAAGGCGTTTACGTGGTTAACAAGCCGCAATCGCTGCGCGATGCCAACGAAAAAATGTTCACAGCCTGGTTTCCGCAATGCTGTACCGACACACTGGTCGCCAGAGATCCGCAAAAAATCCGCGACTTTCTGCAAGAACACAAGGAAATCATCCTTAAGCCCTTGGACGGCATGGGTGGGGCCTCGATATTTTACGTGCGGGAGCTCGATCCCAATCTGAGTGTGATTTTGGAAACCATGACCCAGCACGGTAGCAGCTACATCATGGCTCAGAAATATCTGCCGGCGGTGAAGGACGGCGATAAACGGATATTAGTGGTGAATGGTGAACCCGTACCCTATTGTTTAGCACGAATCCCCGCCAGCGGCGAAAGCCGGGGCAATCTGGCTGCCGGCGGACGCGGTGAGGGTCGGGAACTGAGTGCTCGTGATCGTTGGATTGCCGAACAGGTTGGCCCGACGTTGCGCGAAAAGGGTCTGATATTTGTAGGCTTGGATGTGATTGGCGATTACCTGACCGAAGTCAATGTCACCAGCCCGACTTGCGTGCAGGAGTTGGATAAGCAGTTCGGTATCAACATCAGCGCGCAGCTAATGGATCACATCGCCGCTAAATGCCAGGCCTGATATGCATGTGCCGGAATTGACACCCACTCCGTTGTCGCAGGGCGATTCCCTGCTGACCGCTCTGTTCGTAGCTGCTGTGGTGCATGTGATCGTGTTGTTGGGGATTAATTTCAGCGCGCCGCATCCGCCAAAAATCAACCGTTCGATTGAAATAACCGTAGCCCATGCCCCGGTAAAAAAAGCGCCTAAGGATGCAAAATATCTAGCATCGGAGCATCAATTGGGCGCCGGTGAAGAAACTCACAAACCCGAGCCGCCGCCACAAAAAATAGCGACTCAGGAACACCCTCTCAGTCCGCCGGTTAAGAAAGCGCTGCCGCATCCGGTTGTTGCGCAGGCTAAGCCGGTTGCGGAAAAACTGCTTACTCACGTCAAAGCACCAGTCAAGGTAGTAACTGAACCGGAGCAACCAGTTGAATTGCCTGAAACAGTTGAAGTTCACGAGTCTGTCCCCAAATTGTCTCCGGAAGCGCTTCAGCAACAAATCGCCCAACTCGGTGAGCGCATCAGAGATACCCAACAAAGCGCGCAAGATACTAAGATAAAGTTCGTAAGCTCGGTCAGCACTCATAAGTACCTGGCGGCGCAATATGTAAAAGATTGGGAGGACAAGGTTGAGCGGACCGGCAATCTGAACTATCCTGAGGCCGCGCGGAAAAAAGGTGTTTCGCAATCCTTAACCATGGATGTCGGCATCAATGCCGACGGCAGTATTTACAGCATGCGTGTGGTTAGGTCGTCCGGCAATGCCGCACTGGACGATGCGGCTAAACGCATTGTTAAAATGAGTGCGCCTTTTGCGGCGTTGCCCAACGATTTGTTGCACGAAGTGAACGTTTTGGTGATTACCAGGGTCTGGAAATTCTCAGACGAAACCGGCATGACTGCCCGCTAGCCCATATAGCACTCCAATGACAGACGTTACTTATTTAAATAACCAGTTTTTGATTGCGATGCCCGGCCTGGCCGACCCGCATTTTTTCCATACTGTGACTTATCTGTGCCAGCATAATGAAGAAGGCGCGCTCGGCATCGTCATCAACCGACCCACCGGGATGAAATTGCGGGATATTTTCGAGCAAATGGGAATTGAAACCGAACTGGAAAATGTGTTGGAAACCCCGGTATTCGCCGGCGGCCCTGTTCAACAGGAGCGTGGCTTCGTGATTCACGATGCCTGCGAACAGCGTTGGGACTCCAGCATCAGCACCGCAGAGAATATTACCCTCACCAGTTCCCGCGACATTCTCGAAGCCATTGCCGAAGGCAAAGGACTTAACCATTATTTGATCGCATTGGGTTACGCTGGCTGGGGCAGCGGCCAACTGGAGAAGGAAATGGTGGAAAACGCCTGGCTGAATACGCCTTGCGGGGAAGCGATACTTTACGAAACCCCGATCAGCCAACGCTGGAATGCGGCAGCCGGACAGTTGGGTATCGATATTAATCGTCTGACCACGCCGGCAGGCCATGGTTAAACTTGATCCGCTCGCGGCAAAATTCAGCAGCGACGCCTATCTGGGGTTTGATTTCGGCAACAAAAAAATTGGAGTGTCCGTGGGACATGCCGACACAGGCATCGCCAGTCCACTACAAACCATTCAGTCGATTAATCAGGTTCCAGACTGGCAGAGAATTGCTCAACTGATCAGCGAATGGCGACCAATCGGTTTGGTGGTTGGTATTTCCCGGCAAAACGACGGATCGGATAATGTCATAACGCCGCGCATGCAAAAATTCTGTCGGCAGCTCAATGGTCGTTACAACCTGCCGGTACATCAAGTCGACGAAACCCTTACCACGTTTGCTGCCAAACAAATGCTGTTCGACGACCTCAAGGTGAGCGCTGCTAAACTATGGGCGGTGCAAGACCAACTGGCCGCCCAGATAATTCTGCAAAGTTGGTTTGATGCCTAAATGACCAAAAATGAGTTTAGTAAGTGCGCCCTTGAGCGCTGTGTGGCCGCGATTACCGCGAGAGTGGGAGTCCAAATAGTACTTGGGCTTACGCTGGCTCGGCAGCGACGATACGTAAAGGTCGAGGTATTCAGATTACAAAGCCTATTTTGCCTACCGTTTTCAGCTTTGCCCGACGTTTATAAAAGAACCATATCTCATTGTAACAACCATGCCTATCGCCACACTTAACATCCATGCCCTGCTCGACGCTCTGGAAGCTGCCATTCGTGGGCAGATTAGCGATCGCAAGCTGAATAATCCCTTACTGATCGGCATTCACAGCGGTGGAGCCTGGATTGCCGACCACATGCATAAACGCTTGGGTATCTTAGAGCCGTTGGGTATGCTGGACATTACTTTTTATCGCGACGATTTTTCGCAAATCGGCATGCATCCCAAAGTCAAAACCAGCCAATTGCCGCCACATCTGGAAGGTCGGGACATTATTCTGATCGACGACGTGTTTTACACCGGTCGGACGATACGGGCAGCACTCAACGAGATTTTCGATTATGGCCGCCCCAACCAAGTGGTACTCGCGGTGTTGATTGAACGCAATGGCCGGCAAATTCCGCTGCAACCGGATTGTCATGGCATCCGGATTGATCTGGCCGGCGATCAACGCATCAAGCTCACCGGCCCCGACCCGCTGGGTATCGAGATCCAATCGCCGCAAGGAGTGATGGCATGACTCGGCATATCCAGCTTACCGAACAAGGCAAGCTGAAACATTTCCTGACGATCGAAGGATTGGACAAAGCCCTACTCACCGAGATTCTGGATACGGCCGAATCGTTTGCCGGCATGTCCGAACATCGAGTCAAAAAAGTGCCTTTGTTGCGCGGCAAGACCATCGTCAACCTGTTTTTCGAGAACAGCACCCGCACCCGTACCACCTTCGAACTGGCAGCCACCCGGCTATCGGCAGACGTGCTGAGCATGAATATCGCCACCTCCGCGACCTCGAAAGGCGAGAGCTTGCTGGATACCATTCACAACCTGGAAGCGATGCATGTGGATATGTTTGTGGTCAGACACGCCTTGAGCGGTGCCGCGCACTTCATCGCCCAACACACTGCGCCGCACATCAGCGTGATCAATGCCGGCGACGGCCAACATGCCCATCCGACTCAAGCCATGTTGGACATGTTCACCATCCGCCAGCACAAAAAACAATTCGAGGGCCTAAAAGTGGCTATCGTCGGCGACATTCTGCATTCGCGGGTGGCACGCTCGCAGATACTGGCTTTGAATACCTTAGGCGTAGCCGAAGTGCGGGTGATTGCACCGAAGACTTTGCTGCCGGCGCAAGTCAAAACCATGGGCGTGATACCCATGCACGATATGAATGAAGGCCTGGCCGATGTGGACGTGGTGATCATGCTGCGTTTGCAAAAAGAGCGGATGAACTCGGCATTTTTACCTAGCGAGAGCGAATTTTTCCGCTGCTTCGGTTTGACGGAAGCCAAACTCAATCGGGCTAAAGCTGATGCGATTGTGATGCATCCTGGACCGATCAATCGGGGCGTGGAGATTGCCTCCAGCGTCGCCGACGGCCCGCAATCCGTGATTTTGCAACAAGTCAGCAACGGCGTGGCGGTTAGGATGGCGATAATGTCTATGACCATGCGCAGCCAGGGAGGTGCATCATGACAAAATTACAGGATAGTAATTTTGCACCGCCAACGGCGGCCCTTAAGGGTGGCGCACATGGAGGTGCGGCATGACAAAAATACTGATTAAAAACGGCCATATTATAGATCCGGCCAATAACATCGATGCCATCGGCTCAGTCTGCATTGCCGACGGCAAGATCGTCTCGGTGCTGGGGCAAGCCGCCGATTTCACTCCCGAGCAAATTATCGACGCCGACCAGCAAATCGTTTGCCCCGGCTTTATCGACCTCAGTGTGCGCTTGCGCGAACCCGGCCAAACTCAAAAAGGCAATATTCTCAGCGAAACCCGCGCAGCGCTGAGTGCCGGCGTCACCTCCCTGTGTTTGCCCCCGGATACCAAACCCTGCATTGATAGCCCTGCGGTAGTCGAGTTCATCAAGGATAAAGCCGAAAAAGCAGACTATCCGCAAATTTACAGCATTGGCGCACTGACGCAGCGCTTGGCGGGAACCGAACTCAGCGCTATGTTTGCCCTGAAGCAGGCCGGGTGTATTGCTGTCAGCAATGCCAGCGAGCCGCTCGGCAATCTGTTGATATTACGGCGGGCGATGGAATATGCCGGCAGTCACGATTTGTTACTGATGTTCCGTGCCAATGAAGCGGCCTTGTCCGGCAAAGGCTGTGCTCACGAAGGCGCGGTGGCCAGCCGTTACGGTTTGCCGGGCATTCCGGAAGCCGCCGAATCAATTGCGCTGGCCCAGTGTCTGGAATTGGCGGAATTGACCGGCTGCCGGGTACATATAAGCCAAATCAGCTGCAAACAATCGGTGATCAAATTGCAGCAGGCCAAGAAATACGGCTTGAATGTCACGGCAGACGTGGCGGTTCATCAGTTGCATTTAACCGAAGATAACATTGCGCCATTCGACAGCAACTACCATGTCATGCCGCCGTTACGCAGTGCCATCGACCTCCAATATTTACGCGAAGGTTTGGTGAACGGCACCATTGATGCGATTTGCTCGGATCATCAACCGCATGATCTGGATGCCAAACTCGGCGCTTTCCCGGAAACCGAATCGGGCGTTGCTGCGCTTGAAACTTTACTGCCGCTGACCTTGGCCTTAACCCAGCAACATCGTGTCGGTTTAGCGCAAGCCATAGCCAGTCTGACCTGCAAGCCCGCGCAAATTTTAGGGTTGGCTGCTGGCGCCTTGACGCCGGGCTATAGCGCCGACCTCTGTATTTTCGATCCGAAAGCCGCTTGGCAGGTTAACCGCGATAGCTGGTTCAGTGCCGGATGCAATACACCGTATTGGCAGCAGACGTTGATCGGGCGCGTGACCCGCACTTTATTGGCTGGCAACACGGTGTACCGTCTGGCAGCGTTGCCGTGAGCAGGATAGGTTTCGCCGTTTCATCCCTATGCATAGAGCACCCCGTGTTCTTTAAGGAATAAGTTATGAGTTACATTAAAAACCGCCGTTCCGACGGCTCGACATCGTCCAGTATCATTGACGACCTTAAAGGCGATCAATCCTGGCGAATTTTTCGCATTATTAGTGAATTTACCGAAGGCTTCGACGAGCTATCCGGTTTGTGCGACGCGATTTCGATTTTCGGTTCCGCCCGGTTGCCGCCCGAGCATTTTTATTATCAAAAAACCGTGGAATTGGCGGAAATGCTCAGCAAGGAAGGCTTTGCGGTCATTAGCGGCGGTGGGCCTGGGGTGATGGAAGCGGCCAACAAAGGTGCGATCCTGCACGATCAACCGTCGATTGGCTTGAATATCGAATTGCCGATGGAGCAAAAGCCCAATCCTTACCAAAACATTTCACTGAATTTTCGCTATTTTTTCGTGCGCAAGGTGATGTTCGTGCGCTACTCGATTGGTTATGTCTGCATGCCCGGCGGTTTCGGCACGCTCGACGAGTTCTTCGAGGCCTTGACTTTGATGCAAACTCATAAAATCTATCCGATCCCGTTGGTGTTATTCGGTACCGATTTCTGGAGCGGTCTGATGGATTGGATGAAAGCGAAAATGATGGAGTACGGCACTATTTCCGAGGAAGATTTGGCGCTGATCACCGTCACCGACGATCCGCGAAAAGTAGTAGACATTATGATTGCGCACCGCGAGTGGAAAGCGCTACAGCGCAAAAATTAGTGGCCGGCAACTTTCAGCTTAGTGTTCGGTCACACTCTGGTTATTTATAAGGATTTTTCATACACATGACTGCGACAAGTCTCAGCCCCAGCCAAGCCGCCTTACAAAATCTCAAAACCCACATCAACACCCAGATCATCGGCCAGGAGGTCTTGGTCGAAAGGATGTTGATTGCTTTATTGGCCGATGGCCACTTATTGGTGGAAGGTGCGCCGGGTTTGGCGAAAACCCGCGCTATCAATGTGCTCAGCCAAGGCATAGATGCCGATTTTCATCGGGTGCAATTTACCCCGGACTTGTTGCCTGCCGATTTAACCGGCACCGAAATTTACCGCCCGCAGCAGGGCAGTTTTGAATTTCAAAAAGGCCCGTTGTTTCATAACCTGATTCTGGCCGACGAAATCAACCGTGCGCCGGCCAAGGTGCAGGCCGCCTTGCTGGAGGCGATGGCGGAACGGCAGATTACGGTCGGCAAGGCCACTTACCCGCTGCCGCCTTTGTTCATGGTGATGGCCACGCAAAATCCCATCGAACAGGAAGGCACCTATCCTTTGCCGGAAGCGCAGCTCGACCGGTTTTTGCTGCATGTAAAAATCGATTATCCCAATGCCGAACACGAGCAAGCCATCTTGCATTTGGCCCGTGCGGAAGCCAAGGGCGCCTTGCACAGCCAGGGCGGCGTGCAGCCAAAAGTCAGCCAGCAAGCCTTATTCGCGGCGCGCGGCGAAGTGTTGGATTTGTATTTGGCAGACAGCTTGGAACAGTATTTACTGCAAATCGTGTTGGCTACCCGGAATCCTGGCGCCTATGGGCAGGATTTGGCCGGCTGGATTCAATACGGTGCCAGCCCGCGGGCCAGCATCGCCCTGGATCGTTGCGCGCGGGCCAAGGCTTGGTTGCAACAGCGCGATTTCGTTGATCCGGGCGACATTCAGGACATGGCTTACGACGTGCTGCGCCACCGGCTGATTTTGTCTTATGAAGCGGAAGCCGAAGGCATCAGCAGCGATTACGTGATCAAAGAGCTGATAGCCAGAATTGCCGTACCCTGATGAGTAGCTTGCCAGCGACCGACAACCCACGAGTGACGGTCACTCTGAAAGCCCTGGTGGATCTGGCTAAACCGGCAGGTATGCTTAGCTTGGGGCATGCCAATATCCGCGCGGCGCAAAGCGGAAATTATCTGTCACGTCTGAAGGGGGCGCGGCATGGCGTTCGACGAAACCCGCCTCTACCAACCCGGCGACGATGTGCGGCGCATCGATTGGCGCGTCACCGCGCGCACCGACAAACCCCACAGCAAGATTTTCAAGGAAGAACGCGAGCGCCCAATGTTCATCGCGGTGGATTATCGGGCCGCCATGGCATTTGCCACGCGCGGTGTGTTTAAGTCCGTGCAGGCTGCGCGGCTGGCAGGCCTGCTGGCTTGGGCGGCACTGAAGCAAGGCGACCGCATCGGCGGGCAGATTTTCAGTGACACCGGTTGCCAGGAATTAAAACCGCAAACCGGCAAGCCGGCCTTGTTACGGTTTTTGAATGCCCTGGTCAAGCCGGACTACAACGGCGCCACCGTAGTCAATCTGGCGCAGCCCTTGGCCAGATTGCTGCACCACGCCCGTCCCGGCAGCCGAGTGTATATTCTCAGCGATTTTCGCGGCATGAACAGCGCTGCCGAAAATCATCTGGCCAATCTGGCCCGGCATTGCGAAGTAGTATTGGTGCAGATCGCCGATCCGCTGGAAAGCAGTTTACCGACGCAAGGCCGCTACCGTTTTACCGATGGCTGGCGCGAGGTGTTGATCGATAGCGGCGATAAGCAGCGCCTGCAAGCCTACCGGCAGCGCTTTCAGGACAGACAGGAATATCTGCAAAAGCTTGCCAATAAACTGCGTCTGACCTTAATACCCTGCACGACCCAGCAAGCGCCTTTGGCCGCGCTAAACGGCAGCCGCACAAGTTCGGTAGCCTGAAGCGTTCCTGAAATCATGCGAATCCCCTATTTTTCCTATTTAGCAGACTTATCGGTGACTGAGCCAGAGGATTGCAGTATCGCGCCCGTTAGCCGGAGGGTGGTGTTGATCCACTGCGTGGTGTTGAGTCTGTTGATGTTTGTCGGCGGCTGGCTAGGTGTAAAAATGATCATCCCTCCCGGCTATGCCAGCCCGCTGTGGCCGCCAGCCGGGATCGCTTTGGCGGCGCTGTTTATCGGTGGTCGCAGGCTTTGGCCGGGAGTCTGGTTAGGCGCAACGTTCAGCAACTTCCTGGCTGCGATTGATTTCTCCGGTGAATTGACGACTCAGACTGTGCTGTCCTCATTTGCAATTGGCGGCGGCAGTGCCTTGCAGGCTATGGCGGCTTTAGCGCTATCCAAAGCCTGTTTAGGGCCGGGTTTTCCCAAATTGGACAGTCCCGCCGCCATCCTCAAGTTTTTTGCCCTGGCCGGGCCGGTAGCCTGCTTGATAGCACCCAGCATTGGCGGATTGGTACTTTATTCAATGGATCTGATGAACGCGACACAGCTCTGGCTATCCTGGCGCAACTGGTGGGTTGGCGATAGTTTGGGCGTGATGATTGTCACGCCACTGTTGTTTTGTTTTTTCGGTCGGCCCACTGTGCTTTGGCAAGTACGGCGACTGAGCGTGGCTTTGCCACTGTTCGGCACTTTGCTGGTATTGGTGTTGGTCTTTTTGCAAACATTTCACGCTGAACAGGCCCGAATTCAACAGGCTTTTGATAGTCGGGCCGGCCAGATAGACCGGTTGTTGGCGGAATATGCTATTGATGTGATCGACAGTACGCTGGCTTTAAGAGATGTATTCTTGGCATCCAACGAGGTAGACCGAGCCGAATTTAGCGTCTTTTCGCAGGGTATCCTGCAACGCCATCCGGAAATCCAGGCCTTAGAGTGGTTGCCGCGGGTCGCCCTAGCCGATTTGCCCAGATTCGAAAAAGCGGTGCGCGACGAGGGATTTTCCAATTTTCAAGTATTCGAGCGGGATAGCGCCGGACAATCAGTGCGAGCAACAGCAAGGCCGGAATATTTTCCGGTCATGTTTGTGGAACCGATGGCCGGCAATGAAAAAGCTGTCGGGTTTGATTCCATGTCCAATGAGCTTAGCCGCCAAGCCAAAAACCTGGCTAGAGCCAGCGGTAAACCCAGCGCTTCGCAAAAACTGACGCTGATGCAGCGCAGCGATACCGATCCAGGCATTTTGGTGTCTATTCCGGTTAGCCCGCGTAGCGCCGATGGTGATGGGTTGGATATTGCCGGCTTTGTTTCGGCAATCGTTTTGCCGGCCAAGATGGTAGAGGTCGTTACCAAGGGGCTAGACATCGAGACCTTGGGGATTAGCATCGATGATCTCAGTGCTCCCGCCGGGCAAGCGGCTTTGTTTGTAAAACCTGCGGCCAATCCCGTGTCGTTGAATTTCCAATTGCAAAAATGGCAGCGTAGTTTTGCGTTTGTGGATCGCAGTTGGCAAATCACAGTCGTGCCGGATAGGGGGTTTGTCAGCGCACAAGGTTCATCGCTACCTTTTATTACGTTAATCGGCGGGCTTTGTTTTACTAGCCTGTTGAGCATTTTATTGTTGATCATCAGTGGCAGAACCGCCTCCGTGCACGCCTTGGTGGAAGAACGCACCCAGGCGCTCGCTGATGCGGTTGCGGAGTTGGAAGCCGCTGTAAATATCGCCAAGGAATCCGAATTAAAACTGCGTACCATCGTCGACTCCGAGCCGGAGTGTGTAGAACTGCTGGCGCGGGACGGCAGCTTATTGCAAATGAATCGCGCCGGCTTGGACATGATTGAGGCCAGCTCCTTCGAGCAGGCGCAAGAAAGCCGGATCGAGGATATGGTGTTGCCTAAGTATCGGGCGGCCTTTAAAAAGCTGGCTAGGCGAGTGTTTGCAGGCGCCTCGGGCACGCTGGAATTTGAAATCGTCGGCTTACGCGGTGGTCAGCGTTGGCTGGATACCCATGCCGTGCCGATGCGGGATGCGGAGGGCAATATCACCGCCCTATTGAGGTTAACCCGCGATATTACCGAACGTAAGCAGGCGGAAGAACACCTAAAGCTGGCCGCTCGGGTGTTTAGCGAAGCGCATGAAGGTATTCTGATTACCGATGCCGATGGGACTATCATCGACGTGAACCCGACGTTTTGCGAGATTACCGGCTACAGCCGCGCGGAAGTCGTCGGGCGCAACCCTAGTATGTTGCAGTCCGGCAAATACGGTCCGGACTTTTACCGGGATATGTGGCATGCCTTGCAGGAAGTGCAGCACTGGCAAGGCGAATTATGGAACCGCAAAAAAAATGGCGAGTTGTATGCGGAATGGCTGACAGTTTCCGCGTTATCCGATGCCGATGGTCAGGTCACTCACTATGTCGGGCTGTTTTCCGATGTCACCCAGGCTAAACAACAGCAACAGCAGTTGGAACTGTTTGCCCATTACGACCCGCTGACCCGCTTACCGAATCGGATTTTATTCGCTGATCGCCTGAATCAAGCGATTGCGCATTGCAAGCGGGAAAATGCCTTGTTGGCGATTTGTTTTCTGGACCTGGATGGCTTCAAACCTGTTAACGATCAATTCGGTCACGATGTCGGCGACCGGGTATTGGTTGAAGTGGCCGAAAGGATCAAAAACGCGATTCGCGCGGAAGATAGCGTCTCCCGGCACGGTGGCGACGAGTTTGCGCTGTTGCTAGGCGGCGTAAATTCGATTGAACAATGTGAACAAGCCGTCATGCGGATTCATCGGGCAATTGCCTTGCCGTATGTGATCAACGAGCAAACGATTTCGGTCGGTGCCAGTAGTGGTTTTACCGTCTATCCGCTGGATCGTGCCGACGCCGACGCCTTATTGCGGCATGCCGACTATGCCATGTATCAGGCCAAATTGGCCGGCAAAAACCGTTGTCAGTTGTTCGACGCAAACCACGACCAGCAAGTCATGCATCGCCACCAGCAGTTGCGCGACGTTGAGGCGGCGTTTATCAACAACGAGTTGTGTATGTATTACCAGCCCAAGGTCGACATTAAAACAGGACAGGTTAAAGGTGTGGAAGCGCTGATCCGCTGGCAGCATCCGCAGCGCGGTATGGTGCCGCCATTAGAGTTTCTGCCGGTGATCGCCTCCACCGATTTGGAAATCCGCATTGGTAACTGGGTGATAGCTCAAGCCTGCGAACAGTTAGCGGGTTGGCATGCGCAGGGGTTGCAATTGGAGGTAAGCGTCAATATCTCCTCCTATCATTTGCTGTGGTCCGGCATTGGTGCTTACATCGAAGAAACGCTGCGCGCTCATCCGCAATTAGATGCCCGCTATCTGCAATTGGAAATTCTGGAAAGCACGGCATTGGATGATTTGTCGGCGGTGAATCGCATCATCAAAAGCTGCCGGGAACAGTTGGGTATCAGCGTCGCCTTGGATGATTTCGGCACCGGCTATTCGTCGCTGACCCATTTGCGGCATTTGTCGGTCGATACCGTGAAAATCGATCAAACCTTTGTGCGGGATATGCTCGACGACCCGGACGACTACGCCATCATCGAAAGCGTGATTGCACTCAGCAAAGCCTTTAGCCGGGAAGTGGTAGCGGAAGGCGTGGAGAGTCAGGAGCAAGGCATCGTGCTGTTGTTGTTGGGTTGCCATCTGTTGCAAGGGTACGCGATTGCCCGGCCCATGCCGGCCCCGGCGATTGCCGACTGGGTGATCGCCTATCGGCCTTTCAGCGACTGGCGATTTTATGCGGATGCCGAGCTATCGGCAGAACAGATCGCGATTGCGATTCGTCGTTTCGATACTCGGCAATGGTTGCAGCGGGTGCAGACCTGTCTTTTCGCTGAACCGTCTGAAGCGACAAAAAACTGGCCGATTCTGGAACAAGGCCGCACCCATCTGGGCCGCTGGCTAAAACAGGTACAAAACGATAGACAGTATGCCCAGGATTGGCTGGAACGTATTGAGCAATTACAAGGACAACTGCATGCGCAGGCCCAGAGTCTATTTTGGCGGTGCGAGACAGGCCAGCGCGAAGCCGCGCAGGCCGGATTTAACGAGTTGCGGGCTATTCATCAGCAAGTCGACGACCTGCTGATTTTGTATACCCCAATCCCAGATTTCGACGCGTTGTAGATATTCAACATGGAACCCTTGCCTTTAAAAGATATTCATTTGCCCAACCCAGTAGCTTTTTGGCCGCCAGCACCGGGCTGGTGGTTGTTAGCGGTATTTGTGCCGATCTCGATTGTGTTGTGTCGGTATTTGTATCGGCGCATCCGCCGCCAGACAGCGCTCAAAACGGCGAAAAAGCTTTTATCCGCCATTCGCCGGGATAGCGACGCCGATGGCCGGCAGACCTTGGCGGCCTTGTCCTCATTGTTGCGGCGGGTTGCCATCAGTACTGCGCCGCGCAGCGATGTGGCCAGCTTGCGCGGCGAAGCTTGGTTGGCCTACTTGGATCAAGCCTTGTCGGATGCCCCCTTTACTCAGGGACCTGGTCGTTGTCTGGGCGATGGTCATTATCGACAAACGTCCCCAGCCGACGCCGAGATGGAGGCTTTGTTTGCGGTTTGCGAACGTTGGTTGAAGCAGCAGGCGAAAAAACGATGATCGAATTGGCTTGGCCTTGGTTGTTATGGTTGTTGCCGTTGCCGATGTTATTACGTTGGCTGTTACCTGCCCGGGCTGCGGCTCAACAAGCGGCGTTGAAAGTGCCGTTTCTGGACGATTTCGGCCCCAGCGCAAGCCGTGTGGTCAGTAGCGAGCGGCGCTGGCCTGTATGGTTGGCGGCGGTGGCTTGGTTGTGTTTGCTGGTGGCCGCGGCTCGTCCGCAATGGCTGGGCGAGCCCTTGGAGCAAGCGGTCAACGGTCGCGACTTGATGCTGGCGGTCGATGTGTCCGGCAGTATGCAAGAAGAGGATTTCATTCTTGGCAAGCAGCGCGTGGATCGCTTGACGGCCATCAAACAAGTGGCCGGTGACTTTATTCAACGCCGGGTTGGCGACCGCCTGGGCTTGATCCTGTTTGGCACGCAAGCCTATTTGCATGTGCCCTTAACCTTTGATCGCAAGACCGTGCAAACTCTGCTGCATGAGGCTTTTATCGGTATTACCGAGGACGATCCGAAAACCTCGATCGGTGACGCAATCGGTCTGGCGATTAAGCGTCTGCAACAACAGCAAGATGCCAGCCGCGTGTTGATTTTATTGACCGACGGCGCGAATACTGCCGGCGAATTGACGCCATTAAAGGCGGCGGAATTGGCCGCCGAGCATCACCTGAAAATTTATACGATAGGCATAGGTGCCGACGAAGTGTTGGTGCGTAGCCTATTCGGCACCCGTCGCGTGAATCCGTCCGCCGATCTTGATGAAAGAACCCTGACCGCGATTGCCGACGCCACCGGCGGCCACTATTTCCGGGCCCGTAATACCGAAGAGTTGGAAAAAATCTACCGAATGCTGGATCAATTGGAGCCCGTGGAAAAGGACAAACAATATTTCCGGCCGCGCAGCGAATTGTTTTATTGGCCGCTGGGCCTGGCCTTACTATTGACGGGATGGTTAACCTTGGCCCGATTGAGGTGGTCATGAATTTTGCGGATTTTCATTTCCTGCGGCCCTGGTGGTGGTTGGCGTTGTTGCCGGCCGCGCTGTTTTTGGTCTTGCTGGTACGGCATCGGCAAGGGCGCGGTAACTGGAGCGACGTGTGCGATGCCGAGTTGCTGCCCTTCATTTTGCAAGACAAGCCTTTGCAGCAAGCGCGCGGCTCTTTGTTTGGCGCGGGTTTTGCCGCGTTGCTGAGCATCATAGCCTTGGCCGGTCCCACCTGGCAGCGTTTACCCAGCCCGGCTTTTAGAAATGACGCGGCCTTGGTGATTGTCTTGGATTTGTCCAAATCCATGGAAGCCGCCGACATCAAACCCAGCCGGATCAGCAAGGCCCGCTACAAAATTGCCGATTTGCTCAAACAGCGCAAAGATGGCCAAACCGCGCTGCTGGTCTATGGCGGCGATGCCTTCACAGTCACCCCCTTGACCAACGATATCGCTACCATCGACAGCCAATTGACCGCGCTGACCACCGACATCATGCCCAGTCCCGGCAGCAATACCGGCGTAGCACTGGATGCGGCGGTAGCCTTGCTGCGTCAGGCCGGCTTAGTTAAGGGGCACATTCTGTTGGTTACCGACGGCGTCGATGCCAATGTTGCTGAACAGGCCGAACACTGGGTGGGCGATTACCGGCTCTCGGTGTTGGGGATGGGCACAGCGGAAGGAGCGCCTATCCAGTTACAAGGGGCTGGGTTTTTAAAAGATAGTAATGGCGCCATTGTGCTTGCAAAGCTCGACGAAACCGCGCTGAGCACACTGGCCAACCATGGTCGCGGTATTTATCAGCCGGTGACTGCCAATGATGCGGACGTCGAGAATTTAGGGCGTTTATTCAATAGTGCCGATGCCGACAGCAAAAACTTGGATAGCAATCTGTTGTTGCAGCAATGGGATGAGAAAGGTCCTTGGTTGTTGTTGCTGGTCATCCCCTGGGCGGCTTTGCAATTTAGAAAAGGATTGTTGCTGGCAGTCCTGTGTTTATTGCCGTTGCCGAAAAATAGCTACGCACTGGACTGGCAAAGCCTGTGGCAAACCCCGGATCAACAAGCCCTGCAGGCATTTGAGCAACAGCAATACCAACAAGCCGCCGAGCAGTTCGATAACCCGGATTGGCGCGCCGCCGCCCAGTACAAGGCCGGTCAATATCGGGAAGCTGCCGAAACCTTGAAAAACGCGCAGAGCGCGGAAGGGCATTACAATCGCGGCAATGCCTTGGCTCAGGCCGGTCAGCTGCAAGAAGCGGTGCAAGCTTATCAGCAGGCCTTACAACTGGATCCTAACCATCAGGATGCAAAATACAACAAGGCGCTTGTTGAACAGAAGCTAAAAGAGCAGGAACAAAAACCGCAGGATCAGACTCAACAAGACCAACAAAAACAGGACAAACAGGATTCTTCCGAGCAGCAGCAAAATCAGCAACAGCAGGATGGCAAGTCCGATCCGGCCGATAAGGAGTCGCAGCAGGCGCAAAACCCGCAAGACAAACAGCAAGCAGAAGCCAAGCAGGACCCTAAGCAGAACAAAGCCACAGAAGAGCAGCAACAGCGAGACGCCGAGGCCAAGCAGGACGAGCAACCGCAATCGCCCAAGCCTGAACCCACCGAGACGGATAAAGCCGCGCAAGCCACGGAGAAAGACGAAGCTCAGCGCGCCAACGAGCAATTATTGAAGCGGATACCGGACGAACCGACCGGTTTGTTGAAACGCAAATTTAGATACCAATATGGTCAGCGCAATCGAACTAATTCGTCCGGCCCTGCCTGGTAAGTCCTGGTGTGCATGCGGGGATCATAGGATCTATAGCGGTGCTTAAAGCCTGGCAAGGTGGCCCGTTCCCTTTAATATATTGAAGCAATTGAACAATGGATATTGGCCTGATACTGATTTTGATCCTTATAAATGGCGTGTTTGCTATGTCGGAAATGTCGCTGGTTTCTTCCGGCCAGGCCCGGTTGCAGAAATTGGCCGGCGAAAAACGCGGCGGTGGGCGCACCGCGTTGAAGCTGCACAAAGATCCGTCACGCTTCTTATCCACCGTGCAAGTGGGTATTACCTCGGTCGGCATTCTCAGCGGCGCACTAGGCGAGGATGCCTTGACCGACCCCTTGTGTCGTCAACTATCGACCATCCCCTTATTAGAGCCCTACGCCCAAAGCATAGCGTTGGGTGCGACGGTGTTTTTGTTAACGTATTGTTCGGTGGTGATCGGCGAACTGGTACCCAAGCGTTTGGCTTTGTTGCATCCGGAACGAATAGCGGTTTTCATCGCCCGGCCGATGCAGACCCTGTCTTACATCGCCAGTCCCGTGGTTTGGTTACTGTCCTCTTCCAGCACCCTGATCCTGCGCATTTTCGGCGCACATCGGCCGCCGCAGACCAGTGTCACCAGTGAAGAAATCAAATTACTGATGGAAATCGGTGCGGAATCCGGGGTGTTTCACGCCAGCGAAAGCCACTTAGTTGGCAACGTCTTGCAACTGGACGAACAACTGCTCGGCGCGGCCATGACCCCCCGGCAACAAATATTTGGCATCGATTTGAGCGACTCCGAAGCCGTGATACGCGAGAAGATCGCCGACTGTCCCTATGCCCGAGCGGTGATCTGTCGGAGCGGCTTGGAAAATGTGGTAGGAATATTGCAGCGCAGTGATTTGCTAAAGCGGGCGATGGCCGGCGCAGCCTTGGATATTGAGCCGATTTTGCATGCACCGCTATATGTCCCGGAATCGATGACATTGAGTCAGTTACTGGCTTTCTTCCAGGAAAAGCGGGCCGATCTGGCCCTGGTCGTTGATGAATATGGCGATATCGAAGGCTTGGTGACGCTCAGCGATGTGTTGAAAGCCATCGTCGGCCACCTGCCCAGTCGCACCAATTTGGACATCGACGTGGTGCAACGTGCCGACGGTTCCTGGCTGGTGGATGGCGGCTTATCGATTCAGCGCCTAAAAACGGTGATCGGCATGGAAGGCAATTTGCCCGGCGAGGCCGATAGCGCCTATCACACGGTCGGCGGCTTCATTCTGTTTTACCTGGAAAAGATTCCCCAAGTAACGGATGACTTCGAATTTCGGCAATGGCGTTTCGAGATTGTCGATATCGACGGTACCCGTATCGATAAGGTGTTGGTCAGCCAGCAATCCCCCAATGTTGCGACATAGGTGCCAATTCACAAGGCAGCGTTTGAATTGCCGTGTCGGCCTAAAGCGCAATAGGCAACACCCTTGGCAATCCGGTAACGTTGGGCTTGAACCGGTTGGCAATGAACGCTGCTATCCATTGGTACAAGAAAATTACTTCTGTTTATAGGACATATCATGAAACTCAAGCTCCAAACTCCCATTCGCTTCACGCCGTTTAAGGCAGTGCTGTTTTTGCTGAGTTTTGCCTTGCCAGCCGTTGGCGCCGATCTGAAACCGGTCCTCGAAGCCTCGCCCGCTTTGCTGAAGCTGTTGAACATTGCCGAGGTCAAGCCCGGTGAAGTCGGCGAATCGCTGAATCTCTCAGCCAGGGTGGAACTGGATCAGGCGCGGGTGGCGCGGATCGGCGCTTCGGTTACGGGACGGATTACCGAAATCAATGCGATGCTGGGTCAATCCGTGAAAAAGGGCGAACGCCTGGCCTTATTGAACAGCACCGAATTGGGTAAAGCCCAATCGGACTATTTAAAAGCTGCTTCGCAAGTCAATTTACGCCGGATTACCGTCAAACGAGCTGAACGCTTAATGGAAAGCGGGGTAATCTCGGAGGCTGAATTTCAGGAGCGGCAGGTGGTGCTGACCGAGGCCGAAGTCGATTTACGCGCCGCCAGCGATCAATTACGGGTGATGGGCATGAGCGAAGCCGATTTGAAGCGGCTGGACAAACAACGCAGCATCCATTCTTTCTCGCCGGTTACCGCCAGCATAGACGGCGCGGTGATCGAGCGTAACGTGGCTATTGGTCAGGTCGTGCAACCGGCGGACAGCCTATATACCGTCGCGGACTTGTCGCAATTGTGGCTGGTTGCGGAAATTCCCGAGCAACAAGCGCATTGGGCCCGCCAAGGCGATCAAGCCTTCGCTGAGGTGCCCGCATTGCCTGAGCAAGAAGTTAGCGGCAAGCTGGTTTATGTCGCCGATATGGTCGATTCCGACACGCGCACGGTAACGGTGCGGATGGCCTTGGCCAATCCGCACCGGTTGTTCAAGCCGCAAATGCTGGCCACCTTGAAAATCAATAAACCCGGTTCGCAAACTTTGATCGTACCCAGCCAGGCAGTGGTGAGGGAAAATGACCGGGATTTTGTCTTTGTGGAAAACGGCTCCGCGCGTTTCGAATTGCGTCCGGTGCGGCTGGGTCGCGAAGAAGCGCAGAAACGGCCGTTGCTGGAAGGTTTGAAAGCGGGTGAAAAAATTGTCGTGGGCGGCGCGTTTCACCTGAATAATGAACGTCTGCGCAGCACCTTGGAGTAGAGCATGATTAATAGCCTTATAGCAGGCGCTCTGCATCAGCGTGTCCTGGTGGCAGTGCTGGCGGTGGCGGTCACGCTCTTCGGTGTGCGTGCCGTACAGCAGTTGTCGGTGGATGCATTCCCGGACGTGACCAATATCCAGGTACAAATCGCTACCGAAGCCAGTGGTCGTTCGCCGGACGAAGTCGAACGCTTGGTCACCGTGCCCTTGGAGATCGCAATGGCCGGCTTACCAGGCCTGGAAGAAATGCGCTCTTTAAACAAAAACGGCTTGTCGCTGATTACCTTGATCTTTACTGACAAAACCGAAGTGTATTTCGCCCGGCAGTTGGTCATGGAACGGCTTATCGAGGTAAAACAGCAAATGCCGGTCGGGGTCAATCCGGTGTTAGGCCCGGTCTCTACGGGGTTGGGCGAGGTGTATCAATACACGTTGGATCGTGACGACGACGGCCAGCGGGCCTTGACGCAGGAGGAATTGCAGCAGCGCCGGGAAGCGCAGGACTGGGTGGTAAGGCCGTTGTTGCGCGGGATTCCCGGCGTGGCCGAAATCAACTCCCAAGGTGGTTACGTCAAACAATATCAAGTATTGGTTGACCCAAACCGCTTACATCATTACCAGATTTCCTTGAATGAAGTATTCGAAGCCTTAGCCAGAAATAACGCCAATAGCGGTGGCGGCGTATTGCCGCATTATGCCGAGCAGTATCTGATTCGCGGTGTGGGCTTAATCAACGAGCTTAAGGATATTGGCAATATAGTGCTCAAAGAGGACGACAGCGTGCCGGTGCATATGCACGATGTCGCCGAAGTGACGATCGGTCATGAGGTGCGGGCTGGCGCGGTAGTAAAGAACGGTTACACCGAATCGGTCGGCGGTATTGTCATGATGCTGCGCGGCGGCAATGCCAAGGAAGTCGTCAGCCGCATCAAAGAACGGGTGGCGGAAATCAATGGCAAAGGCATGTTGCCGCACGGTCTAAAGATTGTCTCTTATTACGATCGCAGTGATCTGGTGGACGCCGCTTTGCATACCGTCACCAAGGTCTTGCTGGAAGGTATCGTGCTGGTGGTGATCGTATTGTTCCTGTTTTTGGGCGATGTGCGATCCAGCTTGATTGTGGTGAGTACCTTGATCGTTACCCCGCTGGTGACTTTTATCGCCATGAATCAACTCGGTCTCTCCGCCAATTTGATGTCGCTGGGTGGCTTGGCGATCGCCATCGGTTTGATGGTGGACGGCTCGGTGGTGGTGGTAGAAAACGCTTTTCGCCTGTTAGGTGAGCGCAAAGGCCGCGCCACCAGCCGGGTGAAAGTGGTGATGAGTGCCGCCCAAGAAGTAGCGACACCGGTATTGTTTGGGGTCGGCATCATCATCTTGGTGTTTCTACCCTTGATGACGCTGCAAGGCATGGAAGGCAAGATGTTCGCACCCTTGGCTTACACCATCGCGATTGCCTTATTGATTTCACTGGTGCTGTCACTGACCTTATCGCCGGTACTCTGCGCATTTTTACTGGAAGGCCATGATGGCGAACATGACACCCGGTTAATCGCCTTTATCAAACGTTACTACCTGCGCTTATTGGATTGGGCAATGGCGAATCGACTCAAAGTGGTCGGGGGTTCGGTTGGCGTGTTTGCAGCGACGCTGGCACTGCTGCCTTTGCTGGGTACCTCGTTTATTCCGGAAATGAAGGAAGGCTCGATCGTGCCAGCTATCAACCGGATGCCGAATATTTCCCTGGAGGAAAGCATTAACGTAGAAATGCAGGCAATGAAGATGGTGATGGAAATCCCCGGCGTCAAAACCGTGGTCACCAACGTCGGTCGCGGCGAGAGTCCAGCCGATCCGCAAGGACAAAATGAATCAACACCGATTGCGACTTTAACGCCACGTGAGGAATGGCCGGCTGGTTGGAATCAGGATGATATCGCAGATGCCATGAGTGACAAACTTACCGAAAATTTACCGGGAATGCAGATCGTGATGGCGCAGCCGATTTCCGATCGGGTCGATGAAATGGTGACAGGGGTACGCTCGGATGTGGCGGTAAAAGTGTTTGGTGACGATCTGGCAGAACTGAAGCGACTGGCGGATGAAATTGCCGGCGTAGCCAAGGATGTCAGCGGTGCCCGTGATATTCGTGTCGAGCGCTTGACTGGCCAGCAATACCTGAATATTACCGTCGATAGGCAAGCCATTGCCCGTCATGGTTTGAACGCCGCCGATATTCATGATGTGATAGAAACCGCGATTGCCGGTAAGGTGGCGACTGAAATTTATCAAGGCGAACGGCGCTTTTCGGCGGCCGTGCGTCTGCCGGAGCAATTTCGGAATAATATCGGCGCTATCGAAGCCATAATGCTGACTTCTGCGAACGGCGCGCGCGTGCCGCTCGGCGATGTCAGCAATATCACTCTGAACGACGGTCCGGCGCAAATCAGCCGGGAGATGGGTAAGCGCCGCATCGTGGTGGGCATTAACGTTCGCGACCGGGATCTGGGCGGTTTTGTCGCTGAGTTACAAAAAGCGGTGGCCGATAAGGTCAAACTGCCGGAAAGTTATTATTTGCAATGGGGCGGCCAGTTTCAAAATATGGAACGCGCCTTGGGCCATCTACAGATGATTATTCCGGTTACCATCGCGGCAATCTTCTTTTTGTTGTTTATGCTATTTAAATCGCTGCGCTTTGCCACCTTGATTATTCTGGTACTGCCGTTTGCGTCAATTGGTGGCATCATCACGCTGTTTCTTAGCGGCGAGTACCTGTCGGTGCCGGCTTCGGTGGGATTCATCGCCTTGTGGGGCATCGCGGTCCTAAACGGGGTGGTGCTGGTCTCGTATATCCGTTCGCAGCGGGAAAGCGGTCTGAGTCTGGACTATGCTATACGCCGTGGTTGCGAACAACGTTTCAGACCGGTGATGATGACCGCCACGGTGGCCTTGTTGGGGTTAGTGCCGTTTTTGTTCGCTATCGGCCCCGGTTCCGAAGTGCAAAAGCCTTTGGCTATCGTGGTAATAGGCGGTTTGATCAGCTCGACCCTGCTCACCTTGGTCGTATTGCCGGTGTTATACGGTTGGTTCGATGATCGCCACGATGTACATAAACCTTTCTCGATGAAGTAAATGATTGATTGTATGTATAGACATTATTGTGCGCGGTTGTTGTTTGGCCTGTTAATCCTTCTGAACGGTGCGCTACAGGCGGCAGAGATTCAAGTGGCGGTTGATCGCAACCCGGTTGGCTTAAACGAATCGTTTCAGATTACTTTCACGGCCAGCGATGATCCGGACGGCAACCCCGATTTTGCGCCCTTGCAAGAAAATTTCGAAATTCTCAGTCAGCAGCGTAGCAGTAATTCCTCGTGGGTGAACGGCAAGAGCAGTCGCAGCGAACAATGGATAGTCCGGGCGATGGCCAAACAAGCCGGGGAGTTGTTCATTCCGCCGATTGCCTTCGGTGCCGATAGCAGCAAGCCTTTGAAACTGGTCGTGAATGAAAATACCGCCACGCCGCAAGGCAACGACGACATATTTCTGGAGGTAACAGCCACGCCCGAGCAACCTTACGTGCAATCGCAGGTCTTGTACACGCTGAAGTTGTTCCGCAAGGTACAGATTACTCAGGCCAGTCTTAGTGAGCCGGAGATCAAGGATGCGCTGGTCGAAAAACTGGGCGAGGATAGTACCTATGCCACCCAAATCAAGGGGGTGGATTATTGGGTGACTGAACGCAAATATGCAATTTTTCCACAGCAAAGTGGGGTGTTTACCATTGCACCGTTGATCTTAAATGCTGAATTCATCGGCAATCAACGGCAACCGCGCTTTAACGGCTTTTTCAACCGGCCCGACACCGAATCTCGCCGGCTGGCTTCCAAAGCCATCACCTTAAATGTGCAAGCGGTGCCCGCCAGCTTTAAAAGTCCGAACTGGTTGAGCGCCGAGTCGGTAAAACTCAGCGAAACATGGTCAGATGCCGGCCTGCAAACCCAAGTCGGCGAACCTTTGACCCGCACCCTCACCCTCAGCGCGAAAGGCGCGACGGTAGGTCAGTTGCCGGAGCTGCTCGGTAAAACCGCTATCGACGGTATCAAAACCTATCCCGACCAACCCGTGCTGAAGGAAGACAAACAAAGCGAAGGTTTGACGGCGCTGCGCGAGGAAAAAATTGCCTTCATCCCTTCCCGGCCCGGTGAATATAGCTTGCCGGCGCTGGACATTGCCTGGTTCAACACTAAAACTCAGAAAATGGAAACTGCGCACCTGCCCAGCGTCAAGCTGAGAGCCTCGGCTAGCGCCGAAGATACCCAGGCGTCGGCACCGCCTGCTACGACGACTGCGATGCAGGAGCCGCAAAATAGTCAAGTTAGTGCGTCGCCGATAAGCGTCACCAGCAGCAGCGATACCCGTTTTTGGCAGGCTGTATCGGCGACTTTGGCGTTGGCTTGGTTGCTGACTCTGGCGGTGCTGTATGGCCGCCCTTCCAGCAGAGAGGCAACGGCCTCACCCAACACAAAGGTTCTGCCGGTAACTGCCCTCGAAAAGACGCTGAAACGGGCTTGTTGGGAGAATAATTCGCAGGCCGCCAAGCAGGCTTTGCTGCAGTGGGGCAAGGCTGAGTTTGGCGCGGAGAGTTTGGGCGCAATTGCCGCCCATTGTACCGAGGCGCTTAGGGAAGAAGTTTTGGGGTTGAATCGTTTGCTCTATTCAGGACAGCATCAGGATTGGCAAGGCCAGGCGCTTTGGCAGGCGTTTTCCGCTAAACCGACAGTGACTGGCGGCGATCGGAAAAGCGCTGACGGCTTGGAGCCTTTGTTCAAGATATAAGGGTTTAAGCGGTAGATACACGAAATTTTTCGGCTGACCATTGGTGATGGACAGGCTTAATTGCGGTTGTTCAGATGTGCCAACGCCATATACAAGGCAGCGATCGAGCGCGCTTCGCTGCATTCGCCAGTGGCCAGCAGCGTGTCGATACTGTTTAATGGCCAGGGTACTACTTGCAGTTCTTCCGGTTCGTCGCCCACCAGTTTTTCCGGGTATAACTCTTCGGCGAGAATAATATCGATTGTGTGCTCCAAATAGGCCGGCGCCAGGGATACGCGGTGCAAATGGCGTAATTTGGCGGCGCCGTAGCCAATCTCCTCTTTCAATTCCCGATTCGCGGCGTCCAGCATGTCCTCGCCGGCGTCCAGCTTGCCTTTAGGTAAACCCAATTCGTATTGATGGATGCCGGCGGCGTATTCCCGGACCAACAGCACTGTATCGGGGTCCAGCATCGGTACCACTAGCACAGCGCCATGGGAAGCGCTACGAGCCAGACGTTCGTATTGGCGTCTTTCGCCGTTACTAAACTCCAAATCCAAGGATTCTATGCAGAATTGCCGAGTTTGCGCGATGACGGTTTGTTTTAGAATTTTCGGTCTGTTGGGCATCGGCTTGGGTTTTACAAGTGATTGCTAAAATGGGTTTGATTTGGATGCCAAACGCCGTTCGACGACCGGCGCGATAACACGTCTAACTATTGGCCAATTTGAAAAAACCAACCACGGTTTGCAGTTGTTCGGCTTGACCGTTCAATTCTTCGGCGGTTGCCGCCATTTGTTCCGAAGCAGCCGCATTTTGTTGGGTGACTCTATCCAACTGACGCATCGCCTCGCTAATTTGTTTAATGCCGCCGGCCTGTTCGGCGGAGGCGGCATTGATTTCTTGCACCAGATCGGCAGTTTTGATGATACCCGGTAGCACGTCGCCAATTAGTGCACCGGCTTTTTCGGCGATCGAGACGCTGTTGGACGCCAATTCGTTGATTTCCGCCGCCGTCGTGCGACTGCTTTCCGCCAGTTTACGGACTTCCGCCGCTACGACGGCAAAGCCTTTGCCGTGTTCGCCAGCGGAGGCGGCTTCGATTGCCGCGTTTAGGGATAACAAATTGGTTTTGTAGGCAATATCTTCGATAAGCCCGATTTTTTTGGCGATGTGTTTCATGGCACTGACGGTTTCTATTACCGCTTCGCCGCCTTGTTTGGCCTCGCTGGCGGATTTGCCGGCCATCTGTTCAGTGATATGGGCGTTTTCGGTCGTTTGTTGCACCGAAGCATTGAGTTGCTCGATAGAGCAGGTGGTTTCTTCGACGCTGGCTGCCTGCTCGGTGGTGGCTTGGCTAATCGATTGCGCGGTAGCGCTGACCTGCTGGGACGCCGAGCTTAAGACGTTGGCGTTACCGAGAACTTGCCGAACTACGTCGCTGAGCTGGTCGCGCATGCCCTTTAAATCGTACAACAAACTGCTGTTGTCGCCTTCCCGCAATTCTATCGCGACGGAAAGGTCGCCGCCCGCCATGGCATTAAGCGCGCCCGCCGCATAACCGGGCTCTCCGCCAAGTTGGTTCATCAAGCTTTTAGTGATCAAATAGCCGGCAAGGCTGCCAATGACAACGGAAATTAACGCCAGTACGGCCATCAACGTCACGCTTTGATTAACCGTTTCCTTGGCCTCGACCCCAGATTGTTCCATTAATTTGGTTTGAAACTCGATGAGCGCGGCTACCGCGTCCAGATAATCGGCTTGTAACTTCCTGACTTGGGATAAAAGGAAATCGACCGCTTCCGCTTGTTTACCCTCTCGAACCAAGTTGATGAACTGATCCTGGGCCGCCACGTAAGGGGCTCGGGCGTCGATAACTTTTTTGAGGACGGCTTTGCCTTCTGTGCTGCTAATAGTTTCGTCGAGTTTGTTTAGGTTTTCCTTGATAGCTCTGCGGGCTTCTTGAATACGGGCTAGCTCCTTGTCGATGGTGGCTTGATCTTTGACAATCAGGGTATTGCGCATCGAACGGGCAATAACGTTGATACTGCCGATGACATTATTGGCCCAGACCGTTTTTGGAAATTTATCGTTGACCATATTGTCGATGTTGGACAAAAGGTCGTTCATACCCTTGATGCTAATGCCGGCGATCATGGCTAGTAACAGTAGTACTCCACTGAATCCCAATCCTAATCGGGTCCGAACTTTCATGGTACTCATGAACTTAACTCCTATCGATAGCTGATGCCGGATGAAACATATCTTAACCCGTCCCTAAAAAGCCGCCGACTTTAGTTCCTGCGAGGCTATTAAGGCTCCGGAGGGGCGCTTTCCATTGAGCTGGGATAAGACTGCCTTGAATATGGCAGGACGGTTCTGCACGAACGCGATGGCCGCGACCGCTGTTACCGGTTAGTCAATCTTTTAATCCTTTTTCTTATAGACATCAAGCCTTACTGGACTTGGCGACTTTCCGGTTAAAATAAATAACTGATCCAGGCCTTGCTTGGGAACTATTGAGAGCGATTTAGAAGGATAAACTGAAATGCTCAACTGGAAACAAATCGATACGGTGCTGTTGGATATGGACGGTACTTTGCTGGACTTGAATTTTGATAATCATTTTTGGCAGGAGTTTGTACCCTTACGATTTGCCGAACTGCACGGCTTAGCGCTTGAGGACGCCAAGCAGCAATTGGCTCCGCGCTTCAAGGCCATGGAGGGAAGGTTGGAGTGGTACTGCTTGGATTATTGGACGCGTGAATTGGCCTTGAATATCGTCGGGCTAAAGCAGGAGTTGGCCGGACTGATTGCGGTACATCCGCATGTCACCGAGTTTTTGGATGCGGTTCGGGCTAGCGGCAAACGCTTATTCCTGGTGACTAATGCGCACCGCGATAGCTTGAATTTGAAAATGGAAAAAACCTGTCTACACCGGTTTTTCGACGAAATCATTTCGTCGCACGATTTTGGTTTTGCCAAGGAACAGCAAGGCTTTTGGCAGATCCTGCAAGACAATCATCTGTTTGAAAAACAGAGCACGCTGCTGGTAGACGATAGTGTTGCCGTGCTGACGTCCGCCCGGACTTTCGGCATTGCTCATCTGGTGTCGATCAGCAAGCCGGATAGCCAAAGACCGGTTAAGCCGGTTGCTGAGTTTGCGGCGGTAGAGGATTTTCGGGCGTTGATGCCTGGTTTGTAGCCGCTGCCGGGCGTTGCGGCCTGTTTTCTCGGGGTTTGTGCTCTGCCCGCGGTGGGCGTTTGTCGCGTTGCATCACCCGTTCGCGCGGTTCACGGCGTTCGGGTTTGTTCACGTCTTCCACCATCAATTCCGGGGTAATGGCTTGCACCGGCACTTTCTCGCCGATGTAGTCTTCAATGTCCGGCATCGAATACGCGTACTCTTCGCAAATAAAGCTTATAGCCTCGCCGCTGGCGCCGAAACGGGCAGTACGGCCTATCCGGTGCACATAATCTTCGACATCCTGCGGTAAGTCGTAATTAAACACATGCGACACGTCGGGAATATGCAAGCCGCGCGCGGCTACGTCGGTAGCAATTAACAGCGTGACTCGATTTTCTTGGAAGTCGTTGAGTAGGCGCTGACGTTTATCCTGTGGTACGTCGCCGCTGAGCATCGCGGTTTTATGACCGTTGGCTTGCAGATAATCGTCCAGTTGTTCGGCGCAACGCTTGGTATTGACGAAGACGATGCTGCGCTGCGGTTGGTGCTGTCTCAGCAAGCCCAGCAATAGCGGGATTTTTTGTTCATTGGCTGGGCAGTAAGCCACCTGATTGATGGCTTTGGATGTCACTTCCTCGGATTCGATACGAATCAGTACCGGGTTATTCATGTGCTCGTAGGCTAGTTCGGTCACTTTATAAGAGAGCGTGGCCGAAAATAACATATTCAGGCGCTTTTCCGCGGGCGGCATGCGGCGCAGCAAGAAGCGGATGTCTTTGATAAAGCCCAGGTCGAACATGCGATCGGCTTCGTCCATCACGGTAACTTGAATGTTATCCAAGGTGAAGGCGCCTTGCCGGTAAAAGTCGATGATCCGCCCTGGCGTGCCGATAATGATGTCGACATTACCTTTGATTTTATCTAGCTGCTTTTGGTAATCGGTGCCGCCGTAGATCAGTGCAAACTTTAGGTTAAGGTATTTGCTTAGGGCCAGGGCGTCTTTGTGAATCTGGATCGCCAGTTCCCGAGTTGGCGCCAAAATCAGCGCGCGCGGGTTTTTGATTTTTTCGCTTTCGTCGTTAATCAAATGCTGAAAGGTTGCCAGCAGAAACGTGGCGGTTTTGCCGGTGCCTGTTTGGGCTTGGCCGGCAATGTCTTTGCCTCTTAAGGACAAGGGCAAGGATTTGTCCTGAATCGGCGTGCAGTTGATAAATCCTGCTTCTTTTAGACCCTTGATGATGGAGTCGGACAGCTCCAAGTTGCTAAAACGCGTTTCCGTCAAATGTGTTTTCTTCATAGCCCGATAGGATAAACCAAAAAGCCTCGCGTTTGAAATCGATTGACAATTAAAGCGCAGCGAAACTATAGTAATGACTTTGTAAACTAATGGAGAATGGCGTGAGCGACCTAGTCCTTCATGTATCAGACGCTGATTTTAATGAAACTGTGTTGAAAGCCGGTATGCCGGTGTTGGTCGATTACTGGGCTGAGTGGTGCGGTCCGTGCAAAATGATTGCGCCGGTTTTGGATGAAATTGCATCCGAATATCAGGGCAAACTCACTGTTGCCAAGTTGAATATCGACGAGAACCCCAAAACGCCTCAACACTACGGTGTGCGTGGCATTCCCACCTTAATGATCTTCAAAGGTGGCGAAGTTGAGGCAACCAAAGTCGGCGCGTTAACCAAATCTCAATTGGCTGCATTCATCGATAACAATCTGTAATTGCAGGTCGAATAACCGGATTTATTAAAAATGTTTTGATAAGTCCGGTTATTACGCTAAAATTTTCATTGCTTGCTTCTTCGCATCCTGAACTTCCCTAGTTAATCCAACAATCACCTTCCGCTGTAAACGGTATTCTGCCGTTTTGCATTTCTTTCATTTCCCTTAATCAACATGAATCTTACCGAGTTAAAACTTAAACAAGCCACTGAAATTATTGCAATAGCTGAGTCTTTGGGGCTGGAAAATATCGACAGAGCCCGAAAGCAGGAGCTGATTTTTGCGATTTTGAAGAAACAGGCTAAGAGCGGTGAAGATATTTTTGGCGATGGGGTTTTAGAAATACTGGCGGACGGATTCGGTTTTTTAAGAACGCCCGGTTGCTCCTATTTAGCCGGACCTGATGATATTTATGTGTCGCCCAGCCAGATAAGACGTTTTGGATTACGTACCGGCGATACTGTCAGCGGCAAAATCCGCCCACCTAAAGAAGGTGAACGCTATTTTGCGATGCTGAAAGTTGAAAGTATCAACTTCGAATCCCCCGAACAATCCAAAAATAAGATTTCCTTTTCCAACCTCACGCCACTGTTTGCCAACAAACGCTTTCGTTTGGAACAAGGCAACGGCACCAGTGAAGATTTGACCGCCCGCATCATCGACTTGATTGCTCCCATCGGTAAAGGCCAGCGCGGCCTGATCGTCTCGCCGCCAAAAGCCGGTAAAACTATGATCATGCAAAGCATCGCCCACGCGATTGCCGAGAACAATCCAGAGTGTTACCTGATCGTGTTGCTGATCGACGAGCGTCCTGAAGAGGTTACCGAGATGGAGCGTTGCGTGCGCGGCGAAGTGGTATCCAGTACCTTCGACGAACCGGCGACTCGTCACGTGCAGGTGGCCGACATGGTAATCGAAAAGGCCCGGCGTATGGTAGAACACAAGCACGACGTGGTTATCCTGTTAGACTCGATTACCCGTTTGGCCCGCGCTTACAACATGGTCGTGCCGTCATCCGGCAAATTGTTGTCCGGCGGTGTGGATGCGAATGCGTTGGAAAAACCCAAACGCTTCTTCGGTGCAGCACGGAATATCGAAGAAGGCGGTAGCTTGACCATCATTGCCACCGCGCTGGTGGAAACCGGTTCGCGGATGGACGAGGTGATCTTCGAAGAGTTCAAGGGTACCGGTAACATGGAGCTGCATCTGGAGCGGAAAATCGCCGAGAAGCGGATTTATCCGGCCATTAACATCAACCGCTCCGGCACGCGTCGCGAGGAATATCTGGTTGATCCCGACGAACTGCAAAAAACCTGGATTTTACGCAAAATCCTGCAGCCGATGGACGAGTTGGCCGCATCCGAGTTTTTGCTAGGCAAGCTCAAAGACTTTAAAACCAATGCCGCGTTCTTCGAGTCGATGAAACGATAAGCACCAAACTCCCACCGACGAGCGATACGCATCGCTCGTCGCAAGCTGGCTAAACAATCTCCAATACTGTTTTACTCCCCCGTTTTATTCATAAAACACAAAAGCCTATCCTTAGTCTGAGGCGCGGGCGGTAGCGCATCAATACATTTGATGGTTATCGATGCCATTTATTTTGTTATATTGCGCGACGACCTTAAACGAGGAGTACGGCCTTGCGAACAACCAGCAAATTTTTTATGCAATTCGTCCGATTGGCGGGACCGTTCTGGTGCTCCGAAAATAAGACGACCATCCGTACCTTATCGGCGTTTTTGGTTGCCTTGACAGTGGCGCAAATTGCAGTCTCGGTCATTATTACCGAGTGGAGTGCGGATTTATTCGACGCCCTGGAACAACGCTCAATGACGAGGTTGTTCACCCAAGTTAGCTTGATCGTGTTAATTTTTCTCGCAAATATGGTGATTACCGCGACCCACCTTGTTATTAAGCGGCGGCTACAGTTGAGCTGGCGCGGCTGGCTAACCGACAAATTGATTGGTCAATGGATGCGCGATGGCCGCCATTATCTGGTCACCCACTTGCCCGGCCAGCATGATAATCCCGATGGTCGTATCGCCGAAGATGTGCGAATCTCCACTGAATACGCCATAGATTTGTTACACACTTTCTTTTACTGCGTCCTGTTGTTAACCAGTTTTACCGAAATACTCTGGACTTTGTCGGGGACTGTCACCCTAAGTCTAGGCTTGGTGGAAATTCCCATTCAGGGCCATTTGGTGTGGTTGGCGTTGATATACGCCGCTAGCGCCTCCACGCTGGGTTGGTGGATTGGCAAACCCCTCACCATGGCTACCGACAATAGACAGACTGTGGAAGCCAATTTCCGTTTCGCGCTGGTCAAGGCCCGCGAAAATGCTCAGGCAATAGCGCTTATCCACGGCGAGCGCCATGAAAATCCGCATTTTCACCGCTTGTTCGGGAATATTGTCGATGCCTGGAATCAGCAAACCCATGCCTGGCAGCGTATCACCATGTTCAGCTCCGGTTATTCGATATTGTCCATGGCCTTTCCTATACTCGTGTCTGCACCTCGCTTCATTCTGGGTACGATCAGCTTGGGCGCGTTGATGCAATCTGCACAGGCTTTTCAGCAAATGGTCGCGGCTTTATCCTGGCCGGTTGACAACATGGGTAAAGTGGCGGAATGGCGTGCCTCGGTAGAACGGGTATTGGGATTGAGCAAGGCCTTGGATCAACTGGAGCGCGAAATAGCCAAGCACGATCCGTATCGGATTCGATTGGTCAAAACGGACAAATCAGTCTTGGCGTTTCGTGATTTATGCATTTCGCGTTTGGACAGAATCGTCTGCGTCTCAACCCTCAATGAAGAAATTAAAGCCGGCGAACGGGTGTTGATTGCCGGTAATGCGTTTTCCGGTAATAAGTTGTTCAAGGCGATAGCCGGGCTCTGGCCCTGGGGCGAGGGCTCGATCGAATTGCCGGACGATGAAGCCATGTTTTTTATGCCGCCACGCCCTTATCTGCCGACCGGCACCTTGCGCGCGTCAATTTGTTACCCTTCCGACCAAGCCGTTTTCGATCAGCAGGTATTGGAAAACACTCTAGAGCTTGCCGGGGTTAAAGAATTGAAAGAGCAACTCGATCAGGTCGCCGATTGGGAGAAGAATTTGGAGCGAGAGCAGAAACAACGTTTGGGCCTGGTACGCTTGTTGTTGCACAAGCCAAAGTGGATACTGATGCAAGAAGCCTTCGACTCGCTGGACCCTGAAGGCGAAGTGGACATGGTAAATCTGATCCATAACAGGTTATCTGATGCCGCTGTGCTGACCATTACCAAACAGCCCAATATCCAGGCGCTCTACAAGCGGCAGATTACGCTCTGCTAGTCGGCAAATTGCCAAGGAGCGCCGGTGTCTGCGGAGTTTGCTAGCCAATCTGCTAAGCAGCTACGTGGAGTGAATCTAGGCGGTTGGTTGGTTTTGGAAAAATGGATGACTCCCAGCCTGTTTGACGGGCTGAATGCCAGGGACGAGACCAGTTGGTGCGTCGAATTGGGCAGCGAGGCCCAAACGCGATTAAAGCGGCACTGGCGCAATTTCATCACCCGTGCCGACTTTGCCTGGCTGGCGGAAATCGGCATTAATGCGGTGCGTATCCCAGTTGGCTATTGGCTGTTCGGGGCCGATTATCCGCATCATCATAGCTTCGGCGCATCGCGGTATCCCTTCATTGTTGGTGGCGTCGATATACTCGATAGCGCTTTCGATTGGGCCGAAGAATTTGGTTTGCGGATAGTTGTCGATCTGCACGCCGCACCAGGCTGTCAGAACGGTTTCGACAATGGCGGCATTCAGGATGTCTGTGAATGGCATACCCAAGAGGCTTATATCGACTATTCCCTGGAAACCCTGGAGAGATTGGCGCGGCGTTATGGTAAGCGCGGGGCTTTGCATGGGATTCAGGTCTTAAACGAGCCGCGCTGGGACCTGGGGACCGACTTGTTGAGACGTTACACCACCGCCGCGTATGGGCGGATTCGGTGCTACTGTCCGCCCGAGCGAGTGGCGGTGGTTTTTCACGATGGATTCAGGTCTTTTCGGGAATACGCCGGGTTTTTACAGCCGCCCGAACACAGTAATGTGATCTTCGACATCCATCGCTATCAATGTTTTGTGCCGGAGGACGTGGATAGGGATATTTATCAGCACCTGCAAAAAGTTGTTTGCGACTGGAAAGCCGAAGCCGACGAGATCATTTGCGAGCTAGGTCTGCCGACCTATGTCGGCGAATGGAGTTTGGGTTTGGACGCAAAAATAGCTGCGCTTTGGGCTCAAGGACCTTTCGATCATACTGATAGCGAAATGGGCGACCTGCAATTCAATATCGCTTGTCGCGGCTATGCGGCCGCTCAATTAGCCGTGTTTGAAAAATATTTGGGATGGTTTTTCTGGAGTTATAAAACCGAGACTATGCCGCAATGGAGTTTTCGGGAATGCGTCGAGCGTGGCTGGCTGCCAGCCAGATTTGCCTAATAATTGGGGTGCTGAGTTTAACTTTTTGAGATTTTAAGTGGGGGATTTGCGTTCTGAAACGTCTTACCTTTAACAGCATCGCCGTATTCATGGTGGATGGGCATGCTTCAGCCGGGAGTGGTGATTGGGTGCGCTATGAAAACAAGACAATCTCGAACCAAATTGGAGACTAGTTCGCCGGAAGCTGTTGAGTCTAACTTTCCGTCGGCCCGCTATTTTCAAGTTCACTTCGAATATCTTCACGAAACGATCAGTGAACTGAAGCAGCAGGTTAACCAAGCCAATCAACAAATCGCCGAACTGCAGCGGCAGTTGCAAGCGCATTCATTAGGCGAAATGCCGACGGTGAATTACGTTGGCGACACCAAGCCTGCCGGCAATTTGCGCCGATCTTAACGGCCTCAGGGCTGAGCGAGATAGCCGTTGCTGTTTTTTTCGACCCAACGTAATTGGCCGGATTCCAAGGTTTCCCGTTTCCAAAACGGTGCCTGACTTTTCAAGTTTTCCATAATGAAGCGGCTGGCATCAAAAGCGTCACCGCGATGCGCAGACCACACTGCCACCAGTACTAGGGTATCGTTAGGCGATACTTCGCCAACTCGATGTATCAACAGCACATCCAATAATTGCCACTGGCTTTGCGCTTGTTCGACTATGCGCTGCAATTGTTTTTCGGTCATACCCGGATAATGTTCCAGGTACATGCTGCGCACTTCGTCGCCTTGATTAAAGTCGCGCATGCTGCCCACGAAGATGCCGGTGGCCCCGTATTTGCCGGCCATATCAACTGCTAGGGTTTGAAAAGCCGCGAGTTCTTGCCAAGGGTCGAATATCTCGGCGCAGAGTTTGATTGTCATCACTTTCAACCTCCGGTGACCGGTGGAAAAAACGCCACTTCGTCGCCGTCCCTAACTGCGGCCTCCAGTCCCACATACTCCATGTTGATTGCCGCCAACAGTGTTTCCGGCATGAGGATATTCGGATTAACCCGTTGCCATAGCTCAATAACTGTCAGTGGCATCTCACATATCAGTTCGTCGCCGCTACGACCAACGCGGTCCTTCAAACTTGCAAAGTAAAGCACTTTAATCGACATCTTTATTCACCCGGTAATACAATGCGTGGCTGATTTTACTTGCTTAGTATGCCATGACCAATTCACCGCTCACTCATTTTAATGCCGCCGGGGAAGCCCATATGGTGGATGTCGGCGACAAGGCCATTACCCAGCGACTGGCGGTTTGCGAGGGTTATATTGAGATGCAGCCGGAAACCTTGGCGTTGATCGTGGCCGGCACCCACAAAAAGGGTGACGTGCTGGGAATCGCCCGCATCGCCGGTATCATGGCCAGCAAAAAAACCGCCGATCTGATTCCGCTCTGCCACCCGTTGCCGATCAGTCACGTCGAACTTAATCTGCAAACCCAATCCGACTTAAATCGGGTGCATTGTCAAACCACCGTGAAGACCACCGGCCAAACTGGCGTGGAGATGGAAGCCCTCACTGCAACCCAGATTGCCTTGCTGACGATTTACGACATGTGTAAAGCCGTCGATCGCGGCATGACGATTCAAGGGGTGCGCTTGCTGGAAAAAAGCGGCGGCAAGTCCGGCAATTGGCAACGGAATAGTGCTTGATTGGGCTTTTACCGTTTATTCGTCGGTTTTCTTGTCTGGCTCGCGGTTAATGATTTTTTCGTCTATGGCCTTGTGTAGCAGGCGTATCAGCTCTGCCGAGCCATCTTCTCCAAACTCCAAGTCGTCCGGTTTTGTCAGGCTGGCGTTGACGGTTACCCCGCGACGCTCCTCTTTCAACTTGATTGTGTACTCGGCCTCGTCGTAATTGTTGTTGATTAAAGACCGCAAAAAGCCAATATCCTTGCCGCTGGTGTCCGGATCGTAACGGACCTGGAAGCGTTCATCTTCCTGGTTTTTATCCAGCACTTCGATGTTGCTGATTTTCAAGGCGGTCGCCACCATTTCCCACGCCCGGTCGGGGCGGGTTTTCAAGGTGAGCAACGGTTTCGCGGCATCGTCCGTAAACGCCATCAAATCGGCTAGAGCCGATTTAGGCTTTAAATCATCGGCGGCGACCGGTGGCTGTGGATTGGTATGTTCTATCGGCAACACCGGCGGCAGTTCCAGATGATGGGTGTCGCGGTATTTGTCAGGTGCGTCCGCGCACGCAGTCAGCAATAAGCAGGGTAGGCCGTAAGTCAGGGTTCTTAACAACATAAAACTCACTCGCAAAAAAAGCGTCTGTGTTCCAACACCGGAAAAGATAAGCGAGTTTTTTCCAGGCGACTTTTATCGATTTCGCCACTGACAAAGCCAGGGCCGGTTTTGTAACAATCCAGTACCACGCCCCAAGGATCAATCACCATGCTGTGACCAAAGGTTTGCCGACCGTTGATATGAAAGCCGCCTTGATTCGGCGCAATCACGTAGCAAAGGTTTTCGATAGCGCGGGCTCGCAACAGCACTTCCCAGTGTGCGGCACCGGTTTTAGCGGTGAACGCAGACGGAATGACCAATATGTCCAGACCTTGTCGAGTCATGGGTCGGAAAAACTCCGGGAAGCGCAAGTCGTAACAGACGGCTACACCGAGGCGACCGAACGGCGTATCGATGACACAAGACGCCTCGCCGGCTTCCACCGAATCGGATTCGCGATACTCTTCGGCGGTATCCGGTACGCTGACATCGAATAAATGCACTTTGTCGTAGCGGGCAACCCGGTCGCCTTGCGCGTTGTAAATCAGGCAAGCCGCGCGTACTTTGTTGGGGGCGCTAGCTTGCATCGGCATCGTGCCGCCTATCACCCAGACGCCGTATTTTTTGGCGGTGGCAGACAGAAAATCCTGGATGGGGCCGCTGCCGTCTTGCTCGCTGACTTTAACTTTGTCGAACTCGTTCATGCCCATGATGGCAAAATTTTCCGGCAAGGCTACCAGTTTGGCGCCGGCTTTCAAGGCCTCTGCGATCTGTTTTTCGGCTTCTAGCAAATTGGCGCTGACTTGCGGTCCGGAGGCCATCTGGATGGCGGCACATATGGTCATGAGGTGTCCCTGGTTTAATGCTTAATCTTTAGTGGTTTTCGACAAGTTAACTATGTGGGTAACGTCGGCCGATGGCCGTTTTCAAATCTACGAAACCGGTCATTTGCTCAGCGACTCTAGCCAGCCGCCGGTTAAGCCGCGCCAGGCTTTTTGCACCAAGCCATCCTGATCGTGCAAGGGTGTGACTTCGACATTTCCCCACGGCCCGGCAAGTTTGTATTGCGAGCCGAAAAAATAACCTTCTTTGTAATCGTCCGTCACTACTTGAGTAATGATGGTGGCGATACCACCCACGATTGTACCAGCAATCGGCACCGCCCCGGCACTCTTGGGTACGACGGCAACCCGGTGATCCATAGTCTTTTTCACCAAGTCGGCGGTGCCGGCCACACTCAATTTCGCAGACACTGCATCGATCAATAAATCGTCGGTATAGGCCAAACCATTGTTGATGACGAAATTGCCGGTAATCTGATCAAAAGCCAGGCCTTGGCGGTAGACATCGGTAAAATCCAAACTCAAGCGTTTGGCCCACTGTTCCATGGCGATCAAGCCCAGCAAACGACCGAAACCGGGCTCTATGCTGGAGATGCGACCATCGGTGAACTTGAGATGCATTTGGCCGTTCAGGTTGGCGGTTGAAAACTGCTGCGGCGCGCCGTGCCAACCGCCTTTGAAGTCGATTTCGGCGTGTGTGCCTATTAAGTCATCGGTAAAGCCCAACTGAGACAGGAACAAGCCAAAACCGTTAATGTTTAGTTTGCCGGTCAATTGCGTCGAACTGCCGCCAACCAGTTTGATCCAGTCCGCGCTAAAATCGATGGTGCCCGCCACACTGGCCAGTTGCACATGCTTGAAATGAACACCGTTGATCAAGCGTTCGGTGTCCAGTTTTAAACTGCCCAAATCCGCGCCGCGCCACAGCAGTTGCTTGCTGTCGATATCGATTAAGGGCAAGTCGGTGACCACCTCTTCTGCGCCATCGAAGTTCAGGCCGTCCATAGCCGATAGATTCAAGTAATCCATCTGTAACTTAATCACATTCGCGCCGCCACGTTGATCCGGCACCGTCAATTTGCCGCGCGCCATGGGACTATCCAGATCGGCATACCAAGCCTGTTTGGCATGTTGTAAACGGCACTTTAGCGAGCCGATATTTTGGCCTTGCCAGATCAGTTGTTCGGTATCCAGAACCACTTCCTTTACGGGCGGAAAACGCCGCTGGGTTTCATCGTCGGAGACGGCGGCAAGTGCATCGGACAATTTAAATTGCGGCTGCCTAATCTCCAGTTTTAAACCAGCCGGTTCGAAAAACGCGGCCTGTGCCTGACCAAACACGACGTGGCCGGAGTGCAGCTGATTTTGTTTGCCGTCTATCAATATGGCTGCGTTTAACTCTTTGCCGTAAGCGATTTTTAATGGCAAGTAAGCGCTGTCATCAAAGGTAAATCGCAAATTTAAAGCTTGCTCTTGATCGGCCGCTTTCGCCAGCGCATCTTGCGTGTTGATCGTTACGCCCTGTAAATTGCTATCTACGCTCAGGGTGGACGGCTGCGCTGCATCGTAAGGCAGGGTCAAAACGGTTTTATAGGCCAAACTGCCGTCGGCAACCTGGTTTTTCAGGAAGCTGAATTGCTTTTCCAAGCGGTTGATGTCGGTCATCCCGTCTATCAATATTTGCGTGGCGCTGGCATCGCTCTGCAGGATCGCGTGGGTGGGATAGCCCAGGGTATTGGCTATCATTCGGTTGCTGCTGACTCTATCTTCCGTGAATTGCAGCACGCCGCTAATATCGGTCACCGCCAGATCGATCGGTTTAACCACTAAGCGGGCCTTGTCCAAATGCGCGTTGACTTTAACGGTGGTGGGTAGCGTTTCGTAGTAGGCGATTTTTAAGTCCAAATCGACTTGCGTATCGCCTTCCGGCGCGATTACTTTGGCGAGCGGCTCGATTTTCGGGCGTAGTGGGGTTTTTTGCAGATACTGCAAACTTTGCGGCAGTTTGCTTTGAACTTGTCCCCACACGTAAACATAATCGCTGTTAGCCAGGTCGGGAATGGTGACCACGGCCTGTTTGATGTCGACATTTTCGCTGCGACCGCCGTCTATAGCGACTTGCAAGTCGGCGCCGAGAAATTGCACATCGGCATGCACGCCGCGCAAATGCGGCCATAAGGCGTTGAATTGAATGTCGCCGTCATCTATCGCAAACACAATTTCAAACCGGCCAGGTCCTTTGCTAAACGGAAAATCGGCCAAGCGACCTTTCAATTCCATTTCGCCTTTGTCGATGTGACCGCCGGCAAACGCATCGTCTAACCAGGCCACTGCATCTTTGCCCATGATTTTTGCCGGCAGATATTGCGGCACTTTACTAATATCTTTGAAATTGCCGAAATAGGTATGCATATCGATCCAAGCGCTATCGCTATTTTTTGGGATGTTCAGGCGCAGATGGCTTCGAGTTTGGAATGCGGCGCTATCCAGCTGCAAGTTCTCGCTGGAGATTTCCCATTGCGTATCGGTTTGTCGCCAATCCAGGCGACCCTGCAAACGCGGAACCTCCAAACTGCTTCTAAACATTTGTGTCGCATTGAAATGGGCGTTTTGGCTGTTTAGAATCAGCGCGCCGCCTTGATCGCTGGCGGTGACAGTACCGCTCAGATCGTGAATTTGCGGGATCTCGCCTTCCGCATCGTTACCCAGATTGCTGAACCGGCCATCCACGGCATAGCGTTGCAAATTACTGTCCGCATAAAACTTCAGGTCTTGCAAATTGCCGCGAGGGTTAAGTTGCAGCCACCGGTTGTGTTCCGATTCGGCCGGTAAAAATGGCGGCAAAAACTGCGTGAGAAGTTGTAAATTAAACTGCTTGATCACCCCGGACAGATTGCCCTTTGCATCCTGCTGCAGATAAACCTCGCCTGCCGCCACACGTTGTCGATTGGCCGGTAACGCCGGTTCTGTGCATTCTGGTTGTTGGTCGCAATCACCAGCCGCAACGCCTGAATCTTTGCCGCACTCCGGTCGGCTGCGGCAGGCGACGACGATGTTCACATCGTAGGCGCTCCAGCGTTGGCGACCATTCTGTTCGGTCCAACCTAGGTTGCCGGTAAATGTATCCAATTGCAGGTTTTGGCCTTGTGGTTTGCCGAGTGCGATCTGCTGGGCTTGCACATAGCCGTTGACCTTAAACGGCGTTGAGTCGCGCCATTGGCTCCAGAGCCGAATATCCCCCGAGCCAGACGCCAAGTGCAAACCTATGGGTAAGTCCTCGATCAACCAGGCCGGTCCTTGCAGATTCTTGCCTTCCACGTAGATCTGACCGTTAATTGAATTGGCCTGAAAAATATCGCCCTTAAGCCTTGCGGAAATTCGCAAGTTGTCGCCGTATTGCTCGGGCAGACTACTCAGCAAATGGATTTCGTGGCTTTCATCCAGATAGTGGTTTTTGATCAGCAAGTCGAAGTGTTCGACAGTGACCGGCGGCCGATGCCGCTTTAAGTCCCGCCACGTTAATTGGCTTTGGAGAATTTCGTATTTACCCCCCCGCAACAACCACAACGGTTGTTCCTCGCTGCTCTGCAGACCTTTGATGCTGAGGCTGCCGTCTTCGTTACGCAGAATGTCCAGCTTGGCCCCGATCAAAGATACCCAACTGGCAGTCATGGAGTTCTGCGTTAGTAACCATTCCAGTAGGTCTATGCCGATCCGCACCTCTTCTAGGTGTATGGCTGGCTTGGCTCCGGTTTCGGTGCCTTCGATGGTGATTTCCCGCAGCAACAACTCGGGGCTGAAGCCGCGCATATTTGCGCCCAATTTGCCGATATGCAGCGGAATACCAGTGTTCTCGCGGACTTTCTGTTCCAGTGCGCTACGGTAATCGGCAATATCCATCAGGAAAACCCGTACCGTGCTCAGCAGAAGGGCTATTGCAATTAGCAACCAAAACAGTAGCTTGCGGGTGACCCTGGACACATGGTGAATGACCAAAATCGCCGCCTATAACAGCACCACGTCGTAGTGCTCCTGATTGTATTCCGCTTCGGCGCGGATTTTGATGCCGACTTTCAAGAACATTTCCAGCTCAGCCAGCATGTCGGCTTCTTCGTCGAGCAGCATTTCCACGACTTGCTCGGAAGCCAAAACCAAGATTTGTTGGACATTGTATTGTCTGACCACCCGAATAATTTCCCGAAAAATTTCCAGGCAGATCGACTCCGGGGTTTTCAACACGCCGCGGCCACCGCAGGTCGAGCAAGGTTCACAGAGGATATGTTCTAGGCTCTCGCGGGTGCGTTTGCGGGTCATTTCCACCAGACCCAGAGCCGACACTTCGGTGATTTTGGTTTTGGCGTGATCTTTGTCCAGATTGCGCTGAAGTGCTGTCAATACCTGCTTTTTGTGATCCTCGCTTTGCATATCGATGAAATCGATAATGATGATGCCGCCCAAATTGCGCAGCCGCAACTGCCGAGAAATGGTTTGCGCCGCTTCCAGATTGGTCTTGAAGATCGTTTCTTCAAGATTGCGACCACCAACGTAACCGCCGGTGTTGACGTCGACGGTGGTCATCGATTCGGTTTGGTCAAATACCAAATGGCCGCCGGATTTGAGCTTGACCTTGCGGTCCAGTGCCTTGCTGATCTCGTCCTCGACATTGTAGATGTCGAACACCGGCCGCTCGCCGGAATAATGCTCGATCACCGCGACTATTTCCGGCACGAAGGTTTCGGCGAACTCGACCAATTTTAAAAAGGTTTCTTTGGAATCGACGCGAATCTTTTCGATGCCGTCCTTGTACAAATCCCGCAGCGTCCGAATGCTGAGCGGCAGGTCTTCATGGATCAAGGTTTTGACCTTGGCTTTAGTGCTTTTTTCCAGGATGGACTCCCAGAGCATATGCAAAAAAGTCATGTCGGAATACAAAATCACGTCTTCCACGCACTCAGCGGCCGTGCGGGCGATAAAGCCGCCAGGCACTTGGTGTTTGTGTTGATACGCTTCGATGCAGGCCCGCAAGCGGGTGCGTTCGGATTCACACTCAATTCGCTGCGAGACGCCGGAGTTGCCGGCATAGGGCATATAAACCTGATAGCGGGAGGGAATGGAAATATCGGTGGTCAGGCGCGCGCCCTTGTTACCGAGTGGATCTTTGGTGACTTGCACCACCAGCTTCTGGCCTTCTTTTAGATAGTGTTCGATATTTTCCGAGGCTTTTTCGGCGAGTTCTTTACTGCTGAAATCGGAAAGATGTAAGAACGCGGCCTTTTCCAAGCCAATGTCGACAAAAGCCGCCTGCATGCCCGGCAACACTCGGCAGACTTCGCCGCGATAAATATTACCGACCAAGCCTTTCTGTCGCACCCGCTCGATAATCAGTTCTTGCAGCACCCCGTTTTCTATCACCGCCACCCTGGTTTCAGGCGGCGTGACGTTGATTAAAATTTCTTCACTCATTGAATAATGTCTATGCCTGCTAGGCTTAATAATTGCGCGGTTTCGAATAGCGGTAAGCCCATTACCCCAGAAAAACTGCCGGTGATCGATTCGATAAACACGCTGGCTAGGCCTTGAATTGCGTAGCCGCCAGCCTTGTCGTGAGGCTCCCCGGTCTGCCAATAGGCGACGATTTCCCGGTGGCTTAAAGGCCTAAAACACACATCGCTAACGCTGAGCGCCTGCCAATGTTGCCTTCCACGTAAGGATACCGCGCTATAAACCTGGTGCTTGCGGCCTGACAGCAGACTCAGCATTTCAACGGCATGCTGCAAATCTTCAGGTTTGCCCAAGATGCGCCCGTCGCATATCACGCTGGTGTCGGCTGCCAATACCGGTAAATCGGTGTCGCTGATTGCCTGGCACAGCGCGGATTTTTCCGCAGCCACCCGTTCGACGTAAGCAGCGGGCGACTCGTCCGGCCACGGTGTTTCGTCGATGTCGACTGCCATGATACTGTGATGAACGCCTATTTGCTTAAGCAATTCGCTGCGGCGCGGCGAGGCGGACGCCAGAATAAGTTGTGCTTGCATGACTCAACGATGGTAGGGATGATTGTTCAGCAGACTCCAAGCGCGATAGATTTGTTCAGCGACTATCACTCGGACCAAAGGATGCGGGAAGGTCAGCGGCGATAAACTCCAAGATTCCTGCGCCAGGTCGCGCACTTGCTGAGATAAGCCTTCCGGTCCGCCTACCATTAGCGCGATCGGCTGGCCGTTGCCCAGCCAACGCTGCAAGGCTTGCGCCAGGTTCGCCGTGGTCCAGGGTTTGCCGGGAATGTCCAGCGTCACGACGTGTGCTCTGCTGGGCAATGCCGCTAGCATACGCTCGCCTTCGTCCTTAGTTATCCGGGCAATGTCGCCGCTTCGGCGTTTGTCCGGCGCGACTTCCTTCAGCAGCAACTCGCATTCGCGCGGCAGCCGCTTGCTGTATTCATTATAACCTTGCTGCACCCAGTCCGGCATTTTGTTGCCCACGGCGATCAGATGTATTTGCATAGTACTAACTGGCTGCAAGCTTGACCTAAGCCCCGGTGCGGACTTTGCAGGTCATGAGAGTGCTTAATTTGTATGTTGTCCGTGGGACTATGGCCGCTATTAAAAAACATGGCGATGTTGGGCATGTAAAGGATCCTCCAAATCCTGCTATTTTGTCATTGTCCTTAGGGTACACGAAGCATTCGGCTTTGCGAAATTGGCTACACTGCCCGCGAGGCGAGACAAAGAGTATTCAATCGGTTCATTTAAACCAATTTCCTGTGCAATTGGCTATTTTCAACCAAATGTCGTTAGAATGTTTACTGTATTGGACTTAGACGACGACAATGGTGATGCTGAGCGCGCTGTTATGGACCCCGGCGCTGGGGGCTATGTTTCTGGTATTGGTTTCCGGCCAGAACAGCGGATTGATCAGAATTGTAGCGAATGTGTTCAGCTTGGCGGCTTTGGTGTTGGCGTGCTTGCTATTGGCCCAGTTTGACGCCAGCGACACTGCACTACAGTTCAGCGAGTTCTACCCGCTCAACCCCAAACTCGGCAGCGCTTACGCCCTGGGTGTCGACGGCCTGTCGATGCCGATGTTGATATTGGCCACTCTTTTAACGAGTATTTCCCTACTGGCTTCTTTCTCCCTATCCGATAGCATCAAGGGCTATCACATCAGCGTGCTACTGTTGGAATTCGGTATGCTCGGAGTGTTCATGGCCCAGGATTGGGCGCTGTTTTACATCTTCTGGGAAGTCACCTTAATCCCGCTGTTTTTCCTGATAGACCGTTGGGGCGGCAAACGCCGTCACGCCGCCAGCCTGAATTTTGTGTTGTACACCATGGGTGGCTCGGTATTCATGTTGTTAAGTTTATTGGCGATCAGTCAATACGACTTGGAAAACCAGGGCTCCATGATGGCCTCGATGGGTCAGGCAGCGCAAAACATGCCTGAGCTAGAACAAGTACTGGTGCTGCTGGGTTTTCTGATCGGCTTTGGTGTGAAAATGCCGATCTTTCCTTTACACGGCTGGTTGCCGTTGGCTCATGTCGAAGCCCCCAGCCCGATGAGTATTCTGTTGTCAGGTATTCTCTTGAAAATGGGCGCGTACGGCTTGTTGCGAAGTGTGGTCATGCTGCCAGTCGCCGCCAAATTAATCCAGCCACTCTTAGTGTTTCTGGCACTGTTCGGCATGATTTATGGCGGCTTGCTGGCCTGGCGGCAACGCGACCTGAAAGCCATGGTGGCTTATTCGTCCCTGAGTCATATGGGTGTGGTGTTGCTGGGCATCGCCGCGCTGAATGAAACCGGCTTCACCGGCGCGATACTGCAAATGACTGCCCACGGCCTGATCGCTGGCGCCTTGTTTCTATTGGTGGGCCTGCTGTACGAACGTACCCATACCCGCAACATCCAGGATTACAGTTCGCTGGTGCAAGTCATGCCGCGCTTCGCTACGCTGATGACGTTGACTTTGTTGGCGGCAATGGGTTTACCCGGTTCGGTGGGTTTTATCGCCGAACTTCACACGCTGATCGGGGGCTTTCAGCAATGGGGCGGCTGGATGGTGTTTTTTAGTTTGAGCATCTTGATCAGCGCCGCCTATGCGATGCGGACTGTCGGTTCGCTTTTTACCGGACCCGTGAGACCACAAATGCGCGATATCGCCGATTTAAAATCGCTGGAATTGATGGTATCCGGGGTATTGGTTGGTGGGATTGTGTTGTTTGGGTTGTTACCGGCGCCTTTAATCGATTTGTCAACGGCGACGGTGGGGAAGATGTTGGCGGTGATGGGGGAGAGGTTGCCGTGATGCGATTTTTTGTTCGATTTGCGACTGCTTGGATGTGTCGCTATCGCGACGGCTTTTTAAAGTCGGTTCTCGCACCGACAGGCGAGATACTTTCTTTTGCTCCGCCAAAAGAAAGTATCCAAAGAAAAGGCGGCCCGGATACCGCTTGTTTCCTGCGCTCCTCGCTTTTGGCAGGGGTTGCCGAAAGGGGCTTCCTGCCCCTTCGGCAACGCGATGCATCCCTGCATCGCACCTTCGGGCTGATCCTGCCAAAAGCTCTGGTGCTCGGCGCGGCATACGGGATGAACACCCTTCCCGATTTCAAGGAACGACTGCCATCGTTCGGTGTGTCAACCAATAGGGTGGTGATTTGACCATGCACCATGCCTTAGCTGGCAACGCCTCTCCGCATGAGATTATCCTCGACGCGATCAATCATCTGGATCATGTATTGCCGGGACAGGGGCCGATTCATGATTTCGTGCATCACAATACCTTGCATGGCTTTCAGCATTTGCCGTTCGAGCAAGCGTTGGCGGAATTTACCCAGTTGACTGGTATCAGTTGTTATTTATCCACCGCACAGTTTCGCGAGTTTTATGCGCAAGGTCGGATAGCCGATGAAGATATCGATGCCGCGTTGGCGCAGCAATTTGGTACAGAGCTGGAAACAGTAGTTTGCAGGATTGATGGCATGAGCGTTACTCGGCAAATGCTTTTTAGGCTGGCATTGCTGAACGATTTACCGGTACTGTCGCCCGCGCAGTTTGATTGGCAGGTGCGAGAACTGGGGGTGTTAGATAAGCCGACCACCACTGGTGAAGCAGCGCGCGAATTGTGGAACGCCCTGCTCGCTAAACTTGGCCTGCAGATGCCTGATTTGCATCCGGAAGATTTGCTCGATCTGTCCGCCGAGCAAATAGAGCAATGGTCGCCGGGTTCGGCAGATACCGGCGCGCAGCAGATGCGCCAATCATGCACCGAGAATCTGGCAAAGTTATTTTCGCAGGTCGGCGACAACATAACATTGCGCGGCTTGCTGCTGGCATTAACCGGCAAGGATATTCTCGACTCGGTACGACCAACATTGATTCGCTTATCCGCGTCTTTGCTGGATGAAGGTTTGGCAGCCTGGCGTTTACCCAAGCGCCAAGAACTGGGCTTATATCAAGCCTGGCGGGAGAGTTTGATCTACGATGCTCAGCCGATTTTTCAGGAGCTCAATAATTGGCAGGCTGTTACTGCGGCGCTGCCTGCTGATGCCATCGATGCGATTGCTCAACAGTTGACAGCGCTGGCTGTTCCCGAGCAACACTGGGCAGGCTATTTACAAAGGCTGGCCCTGGAGTTACCGGGTTGGTCCGGCTTGATCAATTGGCGACAAACCCATCCGAACTATCAAGCGGACGACGCAACTAAACCTCTATTGGCCGATTACCTGGCAATACGCTTGACCCTGGATCGGCTTTACGCGGAACAGCTATGTTGTCAACAATGGCATTGCGAGGCGCAACTGGACAAATTGCGCGGCTATTTTGCGAAAAACTTGGCGGAGTTTTCGGTCAGACAGACCTTATTTCAGGGCCAATTGCCAGAGTATTTGGCGCTGGCCGCGCAATCATTAGCAAACGAGACGTCGCGAGATAAGCTGGCTTGGCAAACCTTAGCGGAACGAATCTGGACCTGGCAACTTAGTCCGTTGGCACCCTCGGACCTCAGTGTTTATCACCAAGGTTGGCGGCTGTTTCGGGTTTGCCAATTACTGGGTCTCAGCGCCAGTGATGTAAAGGGCATAGCACAAGCCCCATTATTGGCATGTTTGGACACTATCGACGCCTTAGGCGAGCACGAGCGCAATACCATTTGGCTGAACGCTTATGAACGCCACTATCAGCAAGCGCTGCTGCAAGCACTACATGCCAACCATGGTCGGGGACGCTGGGCCAGACGCGACAGCCGGCCCGAGGCGCAGGTTTTTTTCTGTATGGATGAGCGGGAGGAGAGCTTTCGTCGGCATTTGGAAGGACTCAGCCCCCAGATCGAGACCTTAGGGGCCGCTGGATTTTTCGGCGTGGCGATGAATTACAAAGCGCTGGATGATCACCACGTCACGCCTTTATGCCCGGTCGTGGTCACACCGGTTCATCAAGTCGATGAAGTCGCGGTTCCCGGCCATGAACAGCAGTTGATCGGGCATAAGCGCGGGTTGAGGACGGCTAACCAGTTGTCTTATCTGCTTTACCAAGGCATGCGCGTTAGTCTGCTGCGGGCTTATCCGCTGACTTATCTGCTGGCCCCGCTGAAACTGTGGCGTTTGCTGGCAAAAAGCTTATTGCCGAGTTGGCAGCGCCGATTGGAGCATGTCTGGCAAGCCCGAATGGTGCCGACTGTCCCGACGCATTTGCATTTTACCGCGACAGATAATGGGCACACCGCGTCTGCCGGACTGACACTAGGCTTCACCGACCGGGAACAAGCCGATCGGGTGGCGCAGTTCCTGAGAACCACCGGTTTGACTTACGGCTTCGCCCGAGTCGTGGCGATTCTTGGGCACGGCTCCACCAGCCAGAATAATCCTCACGAAGCCGCCCATGATTGCGGTGCTTGCGGCGGGCGGCGCGGCGGTCCTAATGCACGGGTGTTTGCGGCGATGGCTAATCGCCGCGAAGTGCGCGATTTGTTAAACGCAACCGGTATCGAAATCCCGGAAGACACCTGGTTTATCGGTGCGCAGCACGATACCTGCAGCGATTTGATTAGCTGGTACGATCTGGATCAAGTTCCGGAGCACATGCAGCCTTATGTTCAACAGGTTCGCGACACCATAGCCGAGGCTGACCGTAGGGCAGCGGCCGAACGGTGTCGACGCTTTGCATCATCGGGATATCCGCGCTCTGCGCCGGCGGCCCTATTGCATGTGGAAAATCGGGCAGTCGATTTAAGTCAGGTGCGGCCGGAATTCGGCCATGCCACCAATGCGGCTGCCTTTATCGGTCGGCGAGCCGCGACCCAGGGCGTGTTTTTTGATCGGCGCTTGTTTCTGATTTCTTACGATCCTAACCAGGACGCCAATGGCACCATCTTGGAAAATATTCTGCTTACAGCCGGGCCGGTCGGTGCCGGAATCAATCTGGAATATTATTTCTCCACGGTGAATAACGATCGGCTCGGTTGCGGCACTAAAATTCCGCATAACGTGACTGGCTTGTTTGGGGTAATGGAAGGCGCGAGTAGCGACTTGCGCACCGGTTTGCCTTTGCAGATGGTGGAGATCCACGAAGCGATGCGCTTGCAAATCATCGTCGAGGCTAAAACCGCGGTGCTGGAACAAATTTATGGGCGGCAAGCAAGCTTACGGGAATTGATCGGCGGCGGTTGGGTGCATCTCGGTGCCAAAGACCCGGATAGTGGCGAAATCTTTGTGTTCCAACGTGGCATCGGCTTTGTAAGTTGGCAACCCGCCGCTACTGAGCTACCGATGCGGGATAACTCACCGGATTGTTACCGCCGCGAAACCCAAGCGGTGTCGCCGATGTTGATCAAGCAGCCCGCATTAATGGGAGCCGGATGACGATGGCCGCCTGGGCAACGCTAATTCCAATGTTTCCATTGCTGGCCGCACTGCTGATCGGCGGCCTACATTTTTGCCGGATTATCGATGGTCAGGCCGGCGAGAAAATCACGGCCCGGCTGGCTTTAACCGCTATTGGTCTGTCCGCGCTAACGGCTTTGGGTTTATTAGCCGCGGCTGTATTCGGTCAGCTTGCCGATACTGTGCATTACGGTACTTGGCTACACAGCGGCTCATTGAGCATAGAATACACGCTCAGCACCCGTCCCTTTAATCTGGTTTTGGCGAGTTTGTTCAGTTTGCTGTTACTGATTGTGCTGCGCTTTTCGGTGAATTACCTGCACCGCGAGGTCGGTTTCCACCGCTTCTTTTTCATCTTGAGTCTATTTGCGGCGGCGATGCTGCTGTTGGTGTTGTCCGGCAACGCGGTGTTTACATTTATCGCCTGGGAGATTGCCGGCGTTTGTTCGTACTGGCTGATTGCTTATGCCTATCACAGACCCATCGCCGCGCATAACGCCACGCGAGTGTTTGTCACCAACCGCATTGGCGATGCCGGTTTTATTCTGGCCATTGGCTTGGCTCTGGCGTGGCTGGAAAACGCCGACTGGCAGACCATCAACAGCAGTGTGGCGGATCTTGAACCGGGCGACGCTAATTTGCTGGCCTTGAGTTTTGCGGTGGCGGCCTTTGCTAAATCCGCGCAGATTCCATTCACCCCCTGGCTGGCGCGGGCCATGGAAGGGCCGACGCCGTCCAGCGCCATTTTTTACGGCGGCACCATGATCCATGCCGGCGTGTTTTTAATCATTCAATTGCAGCCCTTATTTATGCAGGCGCCACTGGCGATGTTGTTATTGACCGTGATTGGCGGGTTGACGGCGATATATAGCTATTGGGTGGGCTTGAGCCAGACCGATATTAAAAGCTCGCAAATCTTTGCCACTTCGGCGCAACTGGGTTTGATGTTTGTCGAATGCGGCTTGGGGTTTTGGACTTTGGCGGCCTGGCATCTTTGCGCCCATGCCGTGGTGCGTTGTTATTTACTGCTCACAGCCCCCTCCATCTTGCATAACACGCACGGTCAACCGATCCAAGCGGTGGCACCGACAATTGGGAATTGCCGCTGGGCCTTCATTGCGTCGTTGCAACGCGGTTGGCTAGAGCCGGCGATGGATTGGTTGCTGGTCAAACCGGTTTTGCGGTTGGCCAAGGATGCGCAGTATATCGACGAGCACATCGTCGATCCTGCTCTGGGTGCGCCGGCTCCGGCGATCAGGGCGGTATCGTCCTTGGCGCAGTGGGAAGAACAAAAAATGGGTGCCAACCTCGATAGCGAGGAGGATAGCTTCGCGCAAGGCAGCGGTTTGGCCGGCAAACTGGCACAGTGGACGGCAGCCTTGCTGAACTGGTTTGAATATCACTTTATTTTGCGTGGTATCGGCGGCGATTCGATTCGATTTGGCCGACGACTGGGGCAGGCGGCTAATCGTTTCGAGCAATTATTGTTACAGCCGCGATATTTGGCCTTGTTTGTGCTGATTACCTTGATGGTAGCGCTGGGATATCGATGAATACCCCTATTGTTTTTTGGCACGTAGTGGCGGCGATACCGCTTTTGACGGTATTAACCTTGGTGCCGCTACTAGCGATGCTGGCGGTGGTGTTCGCTAAGCCTAATTACAGCCTGCTGTTGGCCTTCGGCGGCGCGCTACTGAACGTGGTGCTGAGTATTTATCTATTGCTGATATTCGATTCGGAAACGCCGGGCATCCATCTTGCCGAACATTTCCAATTACTGGGCATGAATTATCGGGTCGGTGTGGACGGCACCAATATTCTGTTTATTCCCTTGACCGCGATTTTAGGCTTGCTGGCGCTGGTGTATACCCTGATCACTCGACATCGAGATGATCGTCTGTTCATTGCCTGCCTGTTGGCCTATCAGGGTATCTTAATCGGCGCGTTTGCGGCGCTGAATACGCTGCAATTCTGGTTTTGGTGCTTGCTGGAACTGGTGCCGGTGGTGCTGTTAACCGTGTTTGCCGGCACCGGTAAACAGCGCAATAAAGTGGTTAAGGCGGTGTTGCAATACTGGCTGTCCGGTTTGGCGATGAGTCTGGCCGGCTTTATGTTGTTGAGCGTTGGCTTGGCGCAAAACGGCATGGATCTGAGTTTCGATTGGTTGACCTTAAAGCATCACAATCTGGCGATTCCTAATGAAACCCTGATTTTTATTTTGCTGTTTTTCGGCTTTGCTGTCCGCATGCCGCTGTTCCCGTTTCATGCCTGGCTACCCGTGTTAGCCGAGCACGGCACCGCTGCCAGCGCGGCGATTTTTCTAACCGGCTTGAAGCTGGGCATTTATGCATTGATCCGCTTTATTTTGCCGCTGGTGCCGGGTGCGGCGGAGCAATGGGTGCATTTTGTCGTCGATTTAGGCTTGATCAGCATTTTTTACGGTGCCTTGCTGGCGCTGATGCAAATCAATATGCGCCGATTGCTGGCTTTCGCGGTGATCAGTCATACCGGCATGTTGGCGATTGGGGTGTTTTCCTTCAACGACTTTGCCTTGGAAGGCAGTATCCTGTTGTCGATCGCCTATGGCTTGGCCACCGCCGGCATGCTGTTTAGCATCGGTTTGATTTACGAACGCACCCGCACCGCCTTCCTGCCGCGCCTGGGCGGTTTGTTCGAGACCAATTCGACCATCGCGCTGCTATTTTTGATTTCCGCACTCAGCACCATGGTGATGCCCGGCACACCTGGGTTCGATGCCGCCCATTTGCTGATTGAAGGCGCGATTGAGGAACACGGCTGGTATCTAGCGATTGCGATTTTGCTGGGCAACGTGCTGGGCGCGGCTTTTCTGCTCTGGGCGTTTCAACGGCTGTTCATTGCCCACCCCAAACGTTTCTTACAACCCTACGGCAGCATTCATCATACGGTGGTTAAGGAGCGAATTATCGCTGTGACTATCTGCGGCCTGCTGATCGGGACCGGTTTTTACACGACACCCTGGTTGAAGTATATCGATCAGGAAGCCAAGGAAATCGGCGAACATTATCCGGAACATCATGACCACCACATGAACGGCCCGCATCATGAGTGATAGCTTGCCCTTGCTGTCACTTTGTCTGGCCTGGCCCTTATTGGGCGCACTGTCGCTGGCGTTTATTCAGAATAATCAATTAGCCAAACGCTGGGCATTGCTGGTAGCCAGCTTGGAATTGCTGCTAAGCGTTGCAGTTGCTTGGGTTTTCGATGCCGAACGCGGCGAATTTCAGTTGCTGGAAGACTACCCCTGGATACCCAGTCTGAATATCCATTATCAACTCGGCGTGGACGGTATCTCGATTTTGTTTTTGCCGGTGACCGCCTTGCTGACCTTGATGGCTTTGTTAGCAAGTTGGAATAGCGTACAACATTTAAACCGCTTTCAGCTGGCGTTAATGTTGGGTTTGGAAAGCGTCACGATTGGTGTGTTTACGGCGCTGGATTTGGCCTTGTTTTTCCTGTTTTGGGAACTGACCTTACCGCCGATTTTCTTCTTGATTGGTTTATGGGGAATTGGGGCCGAGCGGCGGCAGGCCGCCATGAAATATACCTTGTACATGTTGTTTGGCGGCGTTCCCTTGCTGTTCGGGATCATTTTGCTGGCGATTAATCACGCGCACCATACCGGAGGTGCAATCCCGGAGGATTTGGCTTTTGGTTTACCGGTTCTCCTTAATACGCCGGTACCTGAGTCAGCGCAGGGCTTGATCTTTCTCTTACTGGTCTTGGGATTTGCGGTTAAAGCACCGCTGTTGCCCTTGCATACCTGGTTGCCGACTGCGGCCATTGAGGCGCCGACTTTTCTGAGCGCCTTGCTGGTCGGTTTGAAGCTGGGTGTCTACGGGATTATCCGCTTTGCAATACCTCTGGCGCCGCAAGCGGCGCTGGAGCATCGCTGGTTGCTGGCGATCTTCGGTGGGGTGACGCTGATTTACGGGGCTTTAATAGCATTGCAGCAGACCAATCTGCGCCGCTTGTTGGCTTATTCCAGTATCAGTCATGTCGGCCTGGTAATCGTCGGCGTCGCCACTTTCAATCTGCAAGGTTTGCAAGGCGCTGTGCTGCAATTAGTGAATTTCGGCATCGTCGCCGGCAGCCTGATGCTAATCGCCGGTATGATCCAGCAGCGTTTGGGCAGCACCGAACTGATTCATCTGGGCGGTTTAGCCACGCCCATGCCGCGCCTGACCGTTTTATTTTTTATATTGGCTTTGGCCAGTATTGGTGTGCCCGGCACCTGCGGCTTCCCGGCGGAATTACTGATGTTGCTGGGCACCTTGCAGGCTTATCCGGCGCTGACCATGGTTGCTTTGTTTGGCGCGATTCTGGGCGCGGCCTATCTATTGGGTTTTGTGAGAAAGGCTTTCTTCGGCCCAGTTGTGCATGACAGCGTAGCCAAAGCCCAGGATCTGCGTCCCCGCGAGCTGGTATTGCTGGTTGTGCCGGTGCTGCTAGTATTGATGATAGGCCTAAATCCGCAATGGCTGTTGTCTTGGCAAGAAGCTAGTCTGCAGTCCTGGTGGCAGCGCTTAGGCCCGGTGGTGTCGGTGATAATTGAGTCGAGCGATGGCTCGATCTAAGTTTCGGTTTAACCCCGGTATAAATCGAAAAGTAATTGCCTTGTGATTTCGATTCGATACTATATGGGTGTGCTGATAAAATAATCCGCATTTGATTAGCCCTTCCGGAAAGGCCCTAGAAGACAAAGGTACAAAAACAAGGACACTGATGATGCTTAACCCCGCGAAATTATTGCTTGAGAACAAAGCCTGGTCGGATGAGATCAGTAGAAAAGACCCCGGTTATTTTGTAAACCTAGCCAAAGAACAAAAGCCCGATTTTTTGTGGATAGGCTGCTCGGATAGCCGGGTGCCCGCTGAGACCGTGGTAAACGCCCAGCCGGGCGAAATTTTTGTGCACCGCAATATTGCCAATCAGGTGATGGCTACTGATTTCAATTGCCTAAGCGTGGTGCAATACGCCATTAACGTGTTAAAAGTTAAGCATGTCATTGTTTGCGGTCACTACGGCTGCGGCGGTGTGAAGGCGGCCCTGGAACCGCAAAAAGCCGATTTGGTGATTACCAACAAATGGTTGCTGCATATCAAAGATGTCTACCGATTACATCAAGAAGAATTGGAATCGATAGATCCCGCAAAAAAGACTGCGCGTTTGATAGAACTAAACATCGTCGAACAAGTTTATCACCTAGCTCATACCTCGATTATTCAGTCCGCTTGGAAGCATGGGCACAAACCTAGCCTACACGGCTGGGTATACGGCCTGGACGATGGCTTGATTAGCGAATTGATCAAACTCGACCACAACACCCAAATCAATCCGATTTACCGTTACGCCGATTAGTTCGCGCATTTGACATTACTGGGCAAACCAATGAAATCTCAACTGAATCTTTATTTGAAACATCTGCACCAAGATTTGCCGGCCAGCATCGTGGTGTTTCTGGTGGCGCTACCCTTGTGTCTGGGCGTGGCCTTGGCATCCGGAGCACCCTTGTTTTCCGGCATTATCGCCGGCTTGGTTGGCGGCATTTTGGTTTCCTGGGCCAGCGGCTCTCAACTCAGTGTGTCCGGACCGGCAGCCGGTCTTACGGTAATCGTGTTTGATGCCATCGAAACGCTGGGTGGTTTTGGAGGATTCTTGCTCAGCGTCGTGATCGCCGGCGGGCTGCAAATCGTTCTGGGTTATTTAAAAGCAGGGGTGATTGGGGCATTTTTTCCGTCAGCCGTAATTAAAGGCATGCTGGCGGCTATCGGTATGATTCTGATCATCAAACAAATTCCGCATGCCACCGGTTTCGACACCAGCTTTGAAGGCGATGAAAGCTACATGCAGGAAACCGCCGAGTCTAGCCTCGTCGAACTCTCCGAGGCATTAGAGGGCATTACCCCTGGAGTGACCTTAGTCAGCGTCGTGGCCTTATTGATTTTAATTATTTGGGAAAGTGGCTTCATCAAACAATTCAAGGCGTTAAAGCTGATTCCAGGACCACTATTGGCGGTAATCTGGGGGGTCAGTTTCAATTCATTGGCAATGCATTTTGCTCCAGAATTAGTCATCGGCGAAAAGCATCTGGTCTCGCTTCCAGAATTGGGTAGCGCCGCCAATTTCATCAACCAGCTACGGCTGCCGGACTTTAGCTACCTTACGAATCTTAAGGTCTACAGCATTGCCGCTACGATAGCCATCATTGCCAGCCTGGAAACATTGCTCAGTCTGGAAGCAGTCGATAAATTGGATCCGCATAAGCGGGTTGCGCCGACCAACCGCGAGCTCAAAGCCCAAGGTTTGGGCAATATGATCAGCGGCTTGATGGGCGGTTTGCCAATTACTGCGGTGATCGTGCGAAGCTCGGCCAATATCAATGCCGGCGGCCAAACTAGAATATCCTGTTTCTTCCACGGCGTTTTGCTGATGATTAGCGTCCTATTTTTCGCCCAATATTTGAATATGATTCCGCTAGCCTGTTTGGCGGCCATTCTGCTGCAAACCGGCTACAAACTGGCAAAACCTGCACTATTCGTGGAATTTTACCGCAAGGGTTGGAATCAGTTTGTGCCCTTCGCAATTACCGTTGGGGCGATTCTGCTGACCGATTTACTGCAAGGTATTGCGATTGGGATGGCTTGCGGTTTCTTCTTTGTCTTGAAAGGCAATTTCCATGCGGCAATCACCTTGACTCAGCACGGCCCTCATTACTTATTGCGCTTGCATAAGGACGTTTCGTTTTTGAACAAAGCTTTACTACGTAAATGTCTGGATGAAGTACCCAATGACTGTGAGTTATCGATCGATGGCACCAAAGCTCAATTTATCGATTTGGATATTATGGAAACCATCGCGGATTTCCTGCAGGCTGCGCCGGATCGTAATGTAATCGTCGAAATTCAGGGATTTAGCGTTTCTTGTGCCACAACGTCTTCCGGGCATTAAGCCTTCTGGGCGCGGAGTGGCCAGTCAATCTCGCCCGTCTTTTATCTGCGGCTTGCTCTGAAATATGGAGCAAGTCGGGGAGTCTCTGCCCTTAGCTGTTATGCAAATAGACCTCGTTCATCAGGCCAGCTCCGCGTTTTAACCGGTTCATCTTCTGATGGTGAGGTGAGCTAGGTCAGATATTCTTGTCGTTCTCCCGCTGCGAATTCTCAATTCAGTCGCCGTTTATCTTCGGTCTAGCCTTCCTCAGTTGGGTTTAGGCGGGCTAGGCAATTAACTGCTAAACTGTTTAAAATGACGAAAATGATTGTGGTGGGCAAGATGCGCGAATCCATTCGCAAGCAAGACTTTATCTCTACCCGAGAGGCCGCTAAGCGCCTGGGAGTGGCTTTATCGACTGTACAAGCTTGGGTGGAATCCGGTGTGTTGCCGGCTTGGAAAACTGCCGGCGGTCACCGGCGTATTCCTGCGGAGGCGGTAAGCGCTTTCAATGGTCGGCAACAGGAAAGCCTGGCCAGCGGACTGCCGCCGCAAACGCGGAAGATTTTGGTGGTAGAAGACGATCCAGTCATGCGACATCTTTATCGCCAGCAAATTGCAGGATGGCAGCTGCCTATAGAGTTACTAACGGCCGAGGATGGCTTCGCTGGCTTAATTTTAATGGGCCGACATAACCCAGATTTGCTTATCACCGATTTGTCCATGCCAGGGATGGATGGTGTAAAGATGCTGAATCGCATCGCTGCCATGGATGGCCAGTTTGCTCATTCAGTTATCGTCATTACTGCGCTCACGCCCGAAGAGATTTTCGCCAGAGGCGGTTTGCCCGCCGATGTGCCGATTTATCCCAAACCGGTTCCGTTTTCGGCCTTGCGCGTCTTAGTGGAATTCAAGCTCAGCAAGTCCAAAATCGCCTAGATGTCTCAATTTAATCACGCAAATTCGGCCACCAGAATTCGGCATATCTTGCTAAAAAGTGCCTTGTTCGGTTGGGAGCCCCGTTTCAACGCGCAATTGATAGACTTATTGGTCTGGCTACAAGAAAACGATAGTCAGCGCCATCCGGAAATCGCTGCCCGCGCGAAATTATTGACGTATATTTTGGAAGACTTGCCGAAAGACGCTAAGGCCAAGAGTCGATTTGCCGAGATTAGCCAACACTTAGCAGGTTTGGTGCGTTTAATCGACCATTGGTTCGAAACGCCGAATTTGCAAGCGCCGGCTCGGGCTGTTAGTGCTGTTCGGCATAAACGGACTTGGCGACGGATAGCCGCGAATCGAGTTTCCAGTCCGGTTGATCAGGCATGCTTTCCTGCAGTGCTGAGCGCGATTGCTCAAATGTTGCAGGATCCACATCTGGCAGGCCAGACGCGAGAAGCGCTTCAGGCGCTCATGCAAGCCGATTCCCTGCCGGTGCGAGCCCCCTCGGAAGAGGCAAAATCGATAACACAACAGTCCACGGCTGAAAATCAGAATCCGCGCCCGAGAATCTTGGTGGCGGAAGATGATCTTGGATGCCAATCGGTAGTTAAGTTGCAATTGACCACACTGGGTTATGACAGCGCATTTGCCGCAAACGGCACAGCTGCTTTCGGTCTGTGGCTGCAAGGCGATTTTTCTGCAGTGTTTGCCGATCTCAATATGCCGGGGGCAGATGGCTTGACCTTGACAAGAGCGATACGCGCTACCGAATCGGTCCGGGGCGGCAGCATTCCTATTATTGCCATTACCGCCGCCAAAGAATCCAAGCAACTGGTTGCTTGTCTGGAGGCAGGGATGAACGACGTATTGCCCAAGCCCATCGAACTGGAACGTATGCGCGAGTTGTTGGCCCGTTATCTAAGCGCTAGCCTGCCGGCAGCGGTTGTTGAGGCAGCGACTGAACCGCGCAATGAAAGCTTCGGGCTGGATATGAATTATTTGGTGCGGGTTATCGGTAGCGAGAATCTTGATCATGTCCCCGAACTCATGGAATTGTTTATAAGTTCGACACGCCTTGACTTAGAGTTTTGTCGGGAACTGCTAGCAAATCCTGATGGCAAGTACATCGCCAAGTCCATGCACAAACTTAAGTCGTCTGCGCGAATGATAGGTGCGTTGCCGTTTGCCGAAATGGCCGAAGGCCTCGAAGCGGCCATCCAAGCCGGACGCATGGCCGAAGCAGCGGTTCGAATCGAAGAAATGAGTACAGCCTTGACTCAGTTGAAGAATGCCTGCCAGGGCGGCATCGCAGTCGATTGGCAGCCAGCTAGCCAGTTCCGCAACCAGCTTGCTGCGGATTTACTGATTCCCGAGCCGGTATTAATCGTCGATGACGATGCCTTGGCGCGTCGTCAGCTACGGCTCATGTTGAATACCGTGGGTATTAGTCAGGTCGTGACCAGTAGTAGTGCGGCTGCGGCTCTAATCGAGCTAAGGCAGGCGCAGCCGCGTATCGAGCTAGTGATCAGCGATCTGAGTATGCCGGCCATGCCCGGTTTGACGTTTTTAAGCCATATTGCCGACTTGGGCTATGGCGGTTATCTGCTGTTGATCAGCGGAGCGGGTAAGCAGTTTCTGGATTCAGCCGTCGAATTTGCAAGAACCAGGGACATGCGGCTGCTGGGAGCGCTATCCAAACCGGTGACGCTAGAGAACTTGACGGATTGTTTCAAAATATCCGATTTCGCTCACAGCAACGCCGGTGAAACCGATCCTGCCGAGATCGGTATGTTCGATATGAGTCAGGCGATACGCAACGATGAATTTGAGATTTTTTTCCGACCCAAACTGGCGACTGCCAATCTGAAGCCCGCTGGCGTCGCAGCGCAATTGTCTTGGCAATGTCGAGACAGGCCGGTTGCAGCGCAGTCTGTGCTGGCTTTAGCAGAGCGCTATGGTCTGGGAGAGGAGTTGTTCAAGTTGCTGTTCACCAAATCCTTAATTGGCGGCAGTCGCATTGCCGAGGCCGGATTTGCGTCTAGCCTAACGGTCAATTTGCCCGCTCACTGCCTTCGTAATAGCACGTTACCGGCATTTATTCTGGCCTCGTTAAATGCTATCGGCTTTAACCCGGAAAGTTTAATGCTGGAGATAAGTCAAGCCGGGCTTTTGGCGGAGATGCCCATGGCTTGGGAAAGTTTAGCGCGGCTGTGTTTACAGGGGATCCGATTGTCGCTGGGCGACCTGTCAGCGGATAGCTTGAGTATAGAATCCGCCTGTCGGATTCCGTTTACGGAACTTAGTCTCGATATAGGCTTTGCCCGGGAAGCTGCCGAGTTGCAAAGGCCTGAGTTTGTGACACGTATTGTCGACACGGCCAAGGCCTGCAATTTGCGTGTGCTGGCGGATCATGTGCACACCCAAGATGATCTAACTATTGCCCGAGATTTCGGCTGTGAGTATTTCCGGGGCAATTTGTTCGGGCAAGCCATGCCGCAAACAACAATTATTGAATGGTTGGGTGCTAACCGTTAGATAAGTCAACGGCAATACTCGCTATCCGCCTCCGCTAGCCGGCACATGGTCCGAGAACTCAGTTTATGAAAACCCAGTATGAAGATATATCCGGTTTACGCAACCAGTTGTTGAATGCGATTCTGTTGATCGCAGGCTCATGCGGTATTCCAAGCTTAGGCATATCTTTGTCACGAGCGATATTCATGGGCTGGAAGCCGGTAATGTTCGTGCAGATTATGGCTTTAGTCACATTCTGGTCGCTTTGGCTAAGTCGCAAGCGAACGCCTTACCGCTTTCGGGCCATAGCGCTGTTGACGATATTCTGGGTGCTGATCTACGGTGGAATTTCCCAGTTCGGCCTGATTGCGGGCAGTAAAGTGGCCGCGCCGGTTTACACCTTATTGTGCGTCTTTCTATTCGACTTTCCGCTTGCTGGTTGGCTAATGGCCATCAATATACTAAGCATGGCTTTGCTGGGTGTTGCGGCTACTCAACATTGGATTAGTTTCGATGTCGATTACCCCGTGTATGCCTATAATCCCCTGCCTTGGTTGAATGTCGTTTGGAATCTGTTTGCCTTCAATAGCATGATTGCTTTTTTGAGCTGGCGAACGCTCAAGAGCTTGAGAACCAATGAAGAGCAAGCTCGTGCAAATGTCGATTACCTGCAAAAAGTCACCGCCAATGTACCCGGCGTAATTTATCAGTACTTGCTGCGCGCCGATGGCAGTTCCTGTTTGCCTTATGCGAGTAGTAAGCTCTCCGATTTGATCGGTGTTGAACCGGAACAGGTGCTGGATGACGCCGAGCGGCTATTTGCGGTTATGCACCAGGACGATTTGCCGACCATCAAACATCTGATAGCGCAATCGGCGCGCCAATGTGAGGCGTTCAGGGCAGAGTTTCGAGTACTCCATCCGGTAAATGGTTGTCGATGGATAAGTTGCCATGCCACACCGGAACGCGTCGAAAACGGCGCCACTCTCTGGCATGGATTCCTGACCGATATTTCCCCACAAAAAGCCAACGAAGCCGAATTACAGGAAAATAAGGTCTTGTTCCAGCGTTTGTTCGAGCGGTTACCCATGCCATTGGGCGTGGTTAATCGTCATGGACGCATAGTCGAACTAAATAGTCGATTTATCCAAACCTTTGGCTATAGCGGTGCGGAGATAGTGACGATGGATGATTGGTGGCCACTGGCTTTTCCTGAGCCGATTTACCGCCGGCAGGCCATGGATACTTGGAGCGCCGCTTTGCGCAACGCCAGGGCAAACCGAAACGACATTCAAGAATTGGAATACCGGATAACCGATAAGCGGGGCAAAATTCGTACTATGGTCGTGTCCGGCATCACCCTAGACGACGGGTTTTTAGCGACTTTTTTCGATATTACCGAACGCAAAGCAGCTGAACAAACGCTACAAGCCAGTGAAAGCCGCTTCCGCCAATTGGTGGAAAATTCGCCAGTTGCCTATCTGGCCTTGGATATTAGCGGATACATTCTGGATGCCAACGATAAACTCTGCCAAATGCTTGGCTATCGCCATGGGTATTTATTGGATCGGCATTTTAACGAGGTCAGCGACCCGCACTATTCCCTCGACTTTATCGATGATTTTATCGATTTACAGCAGCAAGGGGTATCAGCCAAGGGTCAGGAAGTGCGCCTGCGGCATCACGACGGCGGCACTATTATTGCGTTATTGGAATGGGGGGTTCAGATTGACGTTGAGGGACAGTTCATCCAGTGTCACTGTGTATTGCATGACATCAGTGAACGCAAGCAGATGGAAAACGCATTATTGGAAGCCAAAATGGCCGCAGAAAATGCCAATTCGGCGAAATCGATGTTTTTGGCCAGTATGAGTCACGAGTTGCGAACGCCGCTGAATGTGATCATCGGCTTTGCCGAGCTATTAAATATTGGCGAGCCCGCACCTTTACTGGCGTTACAGAAAGAGCCGGTTGCCTATATCTTGAAGGCCGGTCGGCAATTACTGACCTTGGTGGACGATGTGTTGGATTTGGCACGTATCGAGTCGGGCAATTTGGAATTGCTGATCGAGCCGGTGGGACTAACCGATGTCTTGGACGATGTACTGGCAAGCTTTAAGCGGCTTGCTGCACAACGGCATATCGAATTGCTGGTTAGGGAGGGTGGCCCACGCTGGGTATGGGCTGACGCTTCCCGGCTAAGACAAATTATCCAAAACTTGGTATCCAATGCGGTCAAGTACAATCGCGAGAACGGTCGGGTGACGATTATTTGCCAAAATACGGACGGTAAAGTACGGATATGTATTGAGGACACCGGCTGCGGTATTCCCAAAAAAATGCAATCCGAGCTGTTTCAACCGTTCCAGCGTTTGGGGGCGGAAACTACCCATATTGAAGGTACCGGTATCGGCCTAGTAGTGTGCCGTTATTTGCTAGAAGCCATGCACGGCGTCATTGACTTTCACAGCGAGCCCGGCGTCGGTAGTCGATTCTGGCTGGAGTTACCCGAAGCTCCTGCAGTGTCGGAGACTTCACTCCGATCCGCAGATACGCGTTTTGATTTAAGTCTTGAGGGCGCAGTATTGTATGTGGAAGACAATCCGGTGCACATCAGCTTGCTTAAATATCTGTTCCGGCGTATCCCGAATGTCAAGCTATACACCGCCAATTCCGCCACCGAGGGGCTAAGCATGATTCGAGATCTTGTGCCGGATTTGGTGCTGATGGATATCTCGCTACCTGATATGAATGGACTGGTCGCATTGCAAGCACTGAAGGCCGATCCCCTTACCGCACGGATTCCCGTGGTGGCCGTCAGTGCAGCGGCCATGGCCGATGATATAAAACTGGGGTTGGAAACCGGATTTTTAGCCTATCTCACCAAGCCGCTTGACGTCGCAAAGTTGTTGGAGCTGATCGCTAAGGTGTTACTGAAATAATGTCCTGATTAGCAAACGGCCTAAGCTGGCTTTTTGGGTTTAGCAGGCTGTTGATTTTAT
>MSXO01000014.1:0-1854 GCA_002083615.1 Proteobacteria bacterium ST_bin11
ATTTTGCGCATTTTTGCCATGGACTGGAAGCTGGCTTTAGACAGCTTGAAGAACAGCAGTTTGATGCACAGCGTGACACCCAAAATCGCCACACCCCAGTTTTCCACGTAGCCGTAGATTTGGTTCAACAGCCAGTAGATAGGCTTGGCGACCACGGTCAACCAACTGTAATCGACAGTCAATTCCAAGCCAGGCGCTACCGCTTCCATGATCGGCTGAATTTTGGGACCGACAAACAATTGCGAGGTAAGCACGGCTTCGCCATTGGCTGGCACGCTGACATCCGGCGAATAGGAACCTATGACGTAACGAGCATCGTTCAGGGCTTTGGTGTAAAAATGGTTTTCCTGATCCGAGGGCGGAATCCAGGCAGCGGCGAAGTAGTGCTGGATGAACGCGCTCCAACCGCCTTGGCTAACGACATTTAAGGTGTCATCGGCCATGTCTTCGTATTTAACTTTTTTATACTTGTCTTTTTCGGTGTAAACCACGCCACCGGAATAGGTTCTGATGAAGTTGTTATTGCTTTTATCGCTGTGCTCAACCCGCAGCAATTGGTCGTACTGCTTACCAACCCATGGGTTGGCGGTTTGATTGGCGACTTTTTGCTCGACTTGCACCAAATAGCTACCGCGTTTGAAAGTAAAGGTTTTGGTGACTTTCAATCCTTGCTGATTAGTCCAGCTTAACGGGATGCTGATTTGCTCTTGGCCGTCGACCATTTCATAAGCAGTTTGCTCGGCTGTGAATACGGCGTGATGATCCGGGCCCGCTGCGGAATTTTGGCTGGCTACCAGGCCGGTTTGCGCTAAAAACAGGTTCTCGGGGCGACTATCGAACAAACGAATGGGTGATAAATCTTTCGCAGGCGCATCCATACCAATCAAGGCGTAGGCTTTGGTGACTGCCGAGTTTTCTTTCTCGTGGGGGTATTGCAACAAATCGAGATTGCGTAAGGTACCGCCTTCGGTATCGATTTCTAAGGCGAACACATCGGTTTTGACTTTGATGACTTTGTCGGCGGCTACTTGCGCGGCAGCGGCCTGACTGGCGGCTTGTTGTGCGCCTGGCTGTGCGGGATCCGCGTTAGCCACCGCACCGGCATCGCCGCCTACAATGGGCTTGTCGGAAATGATGGCCTGCGGCTTGGGACCGTAATCAATCTGCCATGATTCCCACAACATGTAGGAGATCATTAACATCGCCATGACAAGTACAAATCTTATGTTATCCATTGTTATTTACTCAATTTTTCCGGAACAGGATCGATGCCACCTTCGTGGAACGGGTGGCATTTCAATAATCGTCGAAGCGTGAGGTAAGAGCCTTTGAAAGCACCATGAATCTGGATTGCCTCTAAGCCATAACTTGAACAGCTGGGATAAAAACGACATCTGGGCCCCAGCAAAGGACTTATGAAGTATTTGTAAAGCTTGATCAGGGTTATGAGCAGGAATCGCATCGATCTACCAGTTTATGCCAATGCCTTTCCAATGACTTCCTCAATATCGGCGAGGCTGCATTTGCTGCATCACCTCTTGCCAAAACAACAATATCAATGCCGACGATATGTTGACGCTGTAATCTAAAACTTTCCCTGACAGCCCTCTTTATGCGGTTCCTTGCGACTGCTTTTTTTATAGTTTTTTTCGCGATGGCCAAACCCAGCCGCGGATGCGGCAGGATATTGCTCGTCGCCAGTACCGTAAAATACTTGTCTGTGGACTTTACGGGATTGGTAAATACTTTTTTATACTCAGCGGGCGTCCCTAGCCGATACTGATCGGGAAAGCCGAAATCTTCCGCCGACAATTAAACCGTCAGCGATGCGCGGCCTTTAGCTCTGCGCGCATT
>MSXO01000014.1:1906-54494 GCA_002083615.1 Proteobacteria bacterium ST_bin11
GCGCGTTTGATTTTGCTGGGTTGATAAGTTCTTTTCATGTGCTACTGCCTATGGTGATAAAAACGGATAAAAAAGGCTGCGAATCATACGTGACAGGCTAGCCAGTGTCAATTTGAGTTGTTTATTTCCAAAACAGTGCAAAATGCACTACTCTCTGGAACACTAGTGATGCATTCACCATCTTTAAAGGAGATTTGTCATGCATAAATTACCGCTTAAATCCATTTTAGCAATCAGCGTATTAGTTACCGGCTGCGCGACCACCAGCGGCTGGACGCCCACCGTTGACACCTATAACAACCCCAATGCGTTCCGCTTGAATCAAGACCTGCAGGAATGCGAACAATTGGCTTCCCAATCGGCCAGCACTGTAAAAGATACTGCGACAGGTGCGGCTGTTGGCGGCTTGATTGGCGCAGCGGGTGGCGCGGCCATCGGTGCAATAGTTGGAAATCCGGGCACTGGCGCAGCCATCGGCGCTGCGGCGGGCGGCATTGGCGGCGGCGCTCAACAAGGGCTGCACTCCAACGACAGTTACAAAAATGCTTACCGCAACTGCCTCAGACAACGCGGTCACAGCGTCATCAATTAACCCGCAAGCACCTTCTTATCTTGGAGGCATCGATTTCGTTTATTCGGTGTTCGACTGATCATTGTACCGGTATTCGATCAGGCCGAGTGCTCTCATGATGCCTCCAATTTTTCGGCAAAGGAATAGCGGCAAATTTCCCGGCCTGTTAGGAAGCTGAACAAATAGAGTTGGCGATGTTTAAACAAGGCTTAATTTAACGGTGACTTTCAAATACAGAGACTCACGACCCTAATTTTTGCTCACAGAGGTCAATATCCAGGTAGGCCGGATAAGTCGACAAGCTGCTTGAAAAACCACAGCGCAGCCCTTTATTTCCAACGGTCAACTCCGGCGGGGATCACCCCCAAAAGCCCAATCATCCATGCTACAATCTGCCCCGATTTAAATCCTGTTACTCAAAGAGGTTATTCTTCGTGGCAAACGTCACCAGCCGAAAATCCGCAATGACTCTTTTTTCATCGCCAGCCTGCATAATGAGCCACTGCGCCAGGCTTGTGGTTTACGAAAAAGGCGTACCTGCGGAAGTCGAGTTTTTCGATCCGAATGACCCACCGGAAGACTTGCTGGAACTGAACCCCAACGGCAATGCCCCGACTTTCGTCGAGCGAGATTTGGTGTTGTACGATGCACGCATCATCATGGAATACCTGGACGAGCGCTTCCCGCATCCCGCCTTACATCAAATGGATCCAGTCTCCCGCGCAAACGCCCGGATGCTGATCAAGCGTATCGATCAGGAGTGGTATCCACTGCTGGATGACGTACTTGTCAACGGCGACAAAAAAGCCGCCAAATCAAAAAAAATGCTGCGGGAAAGTTTAATGGCGGCAGCACCGGTATTCGAAGCCACAACGTATTTCATGAGCGAGGAATATTCCCTAATTGATTGCGCTATGGCGCCGTTCTTATGGCGGTTGCCGAGCATTGGTATAGACATCGCAAGCTTGGGTAAAGGCATCACCGCCTACGCCAACCGACTCTTCGCCAGACGGGCGTTTCAAGAAAGCCTCAGCCGCGAGGAAAAAGACATGATGCAAGCGCAAAGCAAATGACCCCACTTAAACCGTATCTGATTCGCTCCATCTACGAATGGATCGTTGACAATAGCCTTACCCCTCATCTCTTAGTGAATGCCGATCATCCCGGCGTCACACTGCCCGGCGACTTCGTGGAAGACGGTAGAATCGTACTGAACATGCGCCCCGAAGCCATCCAAGGCTTGGTGCTGGGCAATGAAGAAATCCAGTTCAACGCTCGTTTCTCAGGTAAACCCATGCGCATAATCGCGCCTTGCAAGGCTGTATTAGCCATCTATGCAAAGGAAAACGGCAAAGGCATGATTTTCGATCCTGAAGAAAACGAAGACGAAACCCCACCGCCCCCAACAGAGCCGAAACCGCCGCAAAAACCGCAATTGAGAGTGGTTAAATAAGTAATCCCCCAATAAAAAGCGAATGCGCCGATAGCGACGCATTCTTCAAGCAGTTCAAACAAACCAGACCAAATCGCCATACAGCATCCAATGCTTGGTGCCGAAACCCAGCTAATACCTGTACACCGTAAAGACACCGACTAAACTGTGCGATAGAATGCTAAGCCATTTCAATCCGGGGGATATACGATGTCGCACGAGAATACCAAGGTCTACAGCGAGACCGAAATCGCCGAGCGATTATCACAAGAATTGCCGCACTGGTACTACGAGAACGGTTGGATACGCCGCAAAATCAAGACCAGTGGTTGGAAAGCCACTTTGATGGTGGTCAATACGGTCGGTCACTTAGCTGAAAAAGCCTGGCACCACCCGGATCTGACTGTGTCCTATGCGTTTGTGGTCGTCAAACTGGTTACGCATTCCGCCAAAGGGATCACTGACAAAGACTTTCTGTTGGCTCAAAAAATTGAAGACGTGTTGATGTGGGATGCGGCAGAAACCTCCGCTGGCGCCCTCGAAGGCACGCCCGACGATCCCCGCTTCAAATACATTAAAAAAGATTGAGGACTTGTCTTATGACCGAAGTAACCGAGGTACCCAGCCCTTTTTGCGGCATCGGTACCGACGACCTGAGCATACAGGTCGATGGCGCAACGCTGAAAGTGATCGCAAACGGCTGCCCGGTCAATACCCCGGCTTTCGAACAAGCGATCGCGGATACATCGCCGCGCATTGCCGGCCAACCGGTTAGCCTGGAAGCGGCGACCAGTAAAGCCGCCGAATTATTGCGCGGCACCAATCAGCCCGTGATTGGCGGCTGTGCAACCGACGTTAACGGCATGCGCGCGCTGCTGGCACTGGCCGACAAAACCGGCGCGGTTGTCGACAACATCAATTTCAACGCCGCTCGCCGAAATTTGTTGGCCATGCAGGACTCGGGCTGGATGAATACCACGCTGGCCGAGGTGAAGAATCGCTGCGATATACTGTTAATCATCGGCACCGATCCGGAAGTGTTTGCACCGCGCTTTTTCGAACACTTTTTGTGGAACGAGCAAGCGATGTTCCTTGACAACACTGATCAGCGCGAGGTGATTTTCCTCGGCAAAACGCCCGCAGGTCATACCGCAACCTCCCCATCAGGCAGAGAGCCTACCGTTCTGGCCTGCGATGATGCCGATTTACCCGATGTAGTCGCAGCGTTGTCTGCGCTGGTCAAGAATCAACCCTTACAGGTAGAAGCAGTAGGCAATGTAACTCTGGCTCAATTGCGCAGCATAGCCGACAAATTGCGCGAAGCCCGTTACGGGGTTGTGATCTGGAGCGCCGGCAAATTGGCGTTCGAGCATGCTGAACTCACCGTACAAACCATCTGCAATATTGTCAGAGAAATCAATATGCAAAATACCCGCTGCTCCGGCTTGCCGTTGGGCGGCAAAGAAGGCGATTACACAGCCAATCAGGTTTGCGGATGGACCACGGGGTATCCTGCTCGGGTTAATTTCGCCCGGGGCTATCCAGAATACGATCCCTTTGTTTTCGATAGCCAAGTTATGATCGCAAACGGCGAAGCGGATGCAGTGGTGTGGGTGCAGGCTTACAATTCAATGGCCACTCCTCCACAAACCGAGCTGCCAACTGTCGTGATCGGTCGCTCTGGCATGCAATTCGAACGGGAGCCCGACGTATTCATTCCGGTTGGCACGCCCGGCATCGACCATGCAGGCCATACCTATCGCATGGACAGCGTCGTCGCCTTGCGCTTGAAAAAACTGCGCGACGCGGGTTTGCCAAGCACCGCAGAGGTGCTGAATGCCATTGAACAAGCCATTTAGGATACCGACATGCTGACAAAACTCTCAGGCGGTACCGTTTACGATCCTGCAAGCGGCATCGACGGTCAAATGCAAGACATCTACATGCAGGACGGTCGCATCGTTGAAGCGCCCAAAGACGGCCGCCCGGTCGATCAAGAATTTGATTTACACGGCAAAGTCGTAATGTCCGGCGCCATTGATATGCATACTCATATCGGCGGCGGCAAAGGCAACATCGCCCGCACCTTATTACCGGAAGACCACAGAGCCGACCCGGTTCATCGCACCCACCTCACCCGCTCCGGGACCGGTCACGCCATGCCGTCCAGCTTTGTAACCGGTTATCGTTACGCCGAAATGGGCTATACGGCCTGCTTCGAGCCTGCTGTGCTGCCAATCAATGCCCGTCAGGCGCATATGGAAATGGGCGACACGCCGATCATAGACAAGGGCGGCTATGTAATGATGGGCAGTGACGACTTTTTGCTGCGCATGATGACCGCCAAGCAGGATCAAAAGGCGATCAACGATTATGTAGCATGGACACTGAATGCGGCCAAAGGTATTGGCATAAAAGTGGTTAATGCCGGTGGCATTAGCGCGTTTAAGTTCAACCAACGCAAACTGGATCTTGATGAACAAAACAGCCATTACGCCGTGACGCCCAGACAGATTCTGCAAACCCTGGCGAGAGCCGTGCAGGAACTGGGCATCATTCATCCGTTGCACGTGCATGGTTGCAACCTGGGAGTACCAGGCAATTTGGAAACAACCTTAAATACTATTGAAGGCATCGACGGCTTGCCGATGCACTTGACACACATTCAGTTCCACAGCTACGGCACCGAAGGCGACTTCAAATTCTCCTCGGGTGCCGCACAGATTGCCGAGGCGATCAACCGAAACAAAAACATCACAGCTGATGTTGGCCAAATCCTGTTCGGACAAACGGTCACAGCCTCCGGCGACACCATGCGCCAGCATGCCAACCACAAATACGCCAGCCCCAGTAAATGGGTATGCATGGACATTGAATGCGATGCCGGTTGCGGAGTGGTGCCGTTTAAATATAAAGACCAAAACTTCGTTAACGCGCTGCAATGGGCTATTGGCTTGGAAATTTTCCTGCTGGTCGAAGACCCTTGGCGAATATTCCTGACTACAGACCACCCCAATGGCGCGCCGTTCACCAGCTATCCGCATTTGATTCGCCTACTGATGGACCGTAGCTTCCGCAACGACATGCTAGCGAGGATTCACCCGGAAGCGCAGAAAATGACCACGCTGGCATCAATCGATCGTGAATACACGCTAAACGAAATCGCCATCATGACCCGCGCCGGCGCGGCCCGCATCATCGGCTTGCACGACCGTGGCGCACTCAGCCCAGGTAATTGTGCAGACATCACTGTCTATACCGAGAATGCCGACCGTGAAGCCATGTTTAGCAAGCCGGATTACGTGTTCAAGGACGGCGAACTGGTTGTGAAAGACGGCGAAGTAGTCAAAGTCACTTGGGGCACCACCCACATCGTCAAACCCGATTACGACCTGTCTATCGAAAAAGACCTGAAACCGTATTTCGACAAATACCTGACCATGAAACTCGGCAACTTTAAAATCAGTGATGATGAGATAAGTGAGGATGGCAGAGGCAGTTTGACGGCTCATCCGCTTAGGGGAGCGGCATAATGACAACGCTGGCTTTCGATACCCATGCCATTCGTTAAGCGTCTGCATGATGCCGGCTTTACCGATGCCCTGGCGGAAACGCTGACGGCATTGCATCAGGAAGTTGTCAATGCAACCCTGGAACAGGTCAGCCGCAATGAATTGGCGAGCAAACACGATATTAGAGAGTTAGAACTAAAAATAGAAGTGCTGCGCTCCGATTTGCAACGCGACATTGCGGAATCCAAATCCGAGTTGATCCGCTGGATCATCGGTGCTGGTTTTTTGCAAACCGCTTTGATTACCGCCTTGTTGTTGAAATTGAGCAGTGGGATATGAGTTGTGTCCGATTACGCTATCGCTAACCGGAGCTACGAGGACTAAGCGTCATTTCATTCAACTTATAAACCGATCAATTTAAGGTAAGTGATATGAATAAAGCGAGACAATTTTTGGAGCAGGAAATTAAAGCAGGTCGGTTATTACATACCAAAGGTTGCACTTCAGGCATTAACGACAATAGCTGTGAAAAACTTGAATCGGTGTACTTTAATGCCAGGGAGTTATTAAAGAAAGCAAACGAACCAAAGGATAAACCAATGAGTTATGCAATTGCTAGAGCTCTATTGGAAGGCTACCTAAAGCCAAACTACGAAGTTGGCGAAAGGAGTAAAAAGTGAATGGCACTAAATTATTTGGTTTTTCCTCGTTATTTGCTTTACCTGTTATTGCGGAACAAACACAACAAAATTCAACAGAAGCGGAATAGCAATTTACGCTTGGTCAAAAAATGGCCGAGTGTGCCGCTTTTTTTAGATTTTTAGCTGATTTGCCAAGTATGGCGGACAAGCCTGAAACTAAATTACACGCTGAAAACAAGGCAAGAGGCTGGGAATTAACTGCTGCCCTGTTTATTGCTAACGGCTCTACTCCTGAAAGATCTACCCATACCGACGAAACCGTTAAATATATGGTTGACGCCAAAAAATCAGAATTTGCATCCCTCGTTGAAACAAAAGGCCCAAAGGGATTTGAAGAGTTATCTAAAGAATTTGATAACGACTGCGTCCCATTGGTGACTATACAGACAAAGGCTATAGAAGGTATGAGACGTGGTGTTGCTAGCGAATAAGTCCGTAAGGCGGAACGCGCTAGCGATTCCGCCGAATGATCACTAATGACTGGCGGATCACCTCACAGCATCCGCCCTACGATCTAAAACCATGAGTTAGAGTAAAAACCATGCCTACGATTTCCATGTTTTACGGCATCCTAATTAAAATGTTTTTTGATGATCATGCGCCACCGCATTTTCATGCCGAATATGGAGAGTATGAATTGGTAATTACCATTAACCCAATCAAAATTATCCAAGGCGACGCACCAAAACGAGTTAAATCAATGGTTTTAGAATGGACAGCATTACATCAGGAAGAATAATTATTGGATTGGGAGCTTTGTAAAAACTTGCAACCTCCTGTCGCGATTGATCCTCTGGAGTGAAACCATGTTTTATATCAAAACTATAGAACCTAACTCAGAAAGTTACAGCATTAGCATAACGTACGACGATAATGTCACCATCATTGCCGATTTCGGACGCTTAATGGAACAGGGCGTTATGACCCAATTAAAAGATCCGACTATGTTTGCTCAAGTGCAAGTTGGCAGTCATGGCCGCTCGATTGTTTGGCCAGTACACGATATTGATTTTTGTGCCGACGGCTTACGGCTAAAATTCATTCAATCAAAAGCAGCTTAGGTGAGTCATCACAATGAATAAAGCATTGAACCATGAGTACAAACCATGATTATTAACGGCGTAACCATAGACCTTACCTTTGCCGAAGCCTTCCCAATGAAGGCGACGCGAGCGATTATTACGGCTCAGAACGAAAAATGGGCGATGATTTCCGCGCAGGCCATGACCGGCTTTGCCACCTCGGTAATTGCTTGCGGTTGTGAGGCCGGCATAGAGCGGGCGTTGAGTCCCAGCGAAACCCCGGACGGACGCCCCGGTGTGGCTATCATGATTTACGCGATGGGCGGCAAAGGCTTGGCCAAACAATTGGAAACTCGTGCCGGCCAATGCGTATTAACCTCACCGACTTCGGCCTTGTTTGCAGGCATCGAAGGCGGCAAGCCGATTCCATTAGGTAAAAACCTGCGCTATTTTGGTGACGGCTTTCAAATTGCCAAGAAAATCGGCGGCAAGCGCTATTGGCGTGTGCCGGTGATGGACGGCGAGTTTCTCACCGAAGCTACGACCGGTATGGTCGATGCGGTCGGCGGCGGCAACTTTCTGGTGCTCGCTGAATCCCAACCGCAAGCCTTGGCGGCTTGTGAAGCGGCGATTGAAGAAATGCGCAAAATCCCGAATGTGATTATGCCCTTCCCCGGCGGCGTCGTCCGCTCAGGCTCCAAGGTCGGCTCCAAATATGCCTCGCTAGGCGCATCGACCAACGACGCCTTCTGTCCCACTTTAAAAGGTGTAACCAAAACCGATCTATCACCAGAAATCGAATCGGTGATGGAAATCGTCATCGACGGCTTGAGCAAAGAAGATATCGACAAAGCAATGCGGGTTGGTATTCAGGCGGTATGCGATTTAGGCGCCGCCAACGGCATCAAGCGTATCAGTGCCGGTAACTACGGCGGCAAATTAGGCCCGTTCCACTTTCATTTGCAGGAGATCATGGCATGAGCGCACTAACCTTTACCCTGAAACAGTCAACCGATCAGCGCGTGGATATGTCGCCACTGGTTTGTCAAAAGCTGCAAGGTTTGGAAGTGGATGCTATTGCCGCAATCGAGCTACAAAACGGCAAAAGTCGCCGTCGAGTAGACGAGTTGTTCTACATCACCGGCATGAACACTCAGGAAATCATCATCGCCTCCAGCAATAACAAGTTGGATTTTATCGGCAAGGAATTGGACGGCGGCAGTATCAGTGTGCAAGGCGACGCCGGGGCTTATCTGGGGATGCAAATGAAATCTGGCACGATCAATGTCAGCGGGGATGCGGGCTTATACGCTGGTTGTGAAATGAAAAACGGTTTATTGCAAATTGACGGCGATGCCGGCGATTTTCTGGGTGGCGCGCTACCGGGTAACAAACAAGGCATGAAAGGCGGCACCGTGTTGGTGAAAGGCAATGTTGGCCAGCGCGCCGGCGATCACATGCGCCGCGGCCAGATTTTAATCGAAGGCAACGCGGGCGATTATTGCGGCTCGCGAATGCTGGCGGGCACTATCGCAGTGATGGGCAATACTGGTCGCTATTTGGGTTATGCGATGCGGCGTGGCACTTTGTTGCTATGGAATCGGCCCCAGTTGTCCAGCACCTTCAACGATTGCGGGTCGCACACCCTCGCCTTCCTGCCCATCCTGTTTGCTTCGTTCAAATCCTTCAATTCCCGTTTCGCCGATAGCGGCACGGCGTTTAACCGCGTGCAACGCTATGGTGGCGACATGGCAGAAACCGGACGCGGCGAAGTACTTGTTCGCATCTAATCCTATGCCGCGCAGACTGGCTTCGGTTTGCGCGCCTGCCTGCCAGTGAAGCCGCTACTCACAACAAGCAATCACAATCGCGACGTTGCCGGCTTAAAATACGTTTATCCGGTCATATCCCGTCGCGCGGGTGGTTTGTCGATAGGTGTTAACTTTAATCCTAACAACGCCTGCAACTGGCGTTGCATTTATTGTCAAGTACCCGATTTACAGCGCGGCAATGCGCCGGAAATGGATTTTGGATTGTTAGAGCAAGAGTTGCGTTTTTTTCTGGATTACGTGCAACACGGTGATTTTTTCGAGCAATTTAACGTAGGAATCGACAACCGCGTCATCAAAGACATCGCTATCTCCGGCAACGGTGAACCCACAAGTTTGATCGATTTCGATAAAGCGGTGCGCCTAATCGGCGAGATCGCTTCGGAATCGGGCCTGTTTACAAGTAGCAAATTCGTCTTGATCAGCAACGGCAGTTTGATACACCAATCGACAGTGCAGGCTGGCCTGGCAGAATTGGACAGGTACCATGGCGAACTGTGGTTCAAACTGGACAGCGCTACGGAAACTGGCCGCAAGCTGATCAACAACACCGGCCAAAGCCAGCAAAAGTTAATTGAACACCTGACGATTGCCACCAGCCTTTGCCAAACCAAATTACAAACCTGCATGCTACATTATCAAAAAGCATGGTCAGACAGCGAAAAACAGGCTTACTTGGCGCTTTTGCGGGAACTGAGTAATGGCGGTATTAAACTGCAACAGATCATGCTTTACAGCCTAGCAAGAAAGTCTTATCAAGCCGAAGCGGAACAACTTGAAAGACTGAGTATTGAGGAGATGAATGCCTTTGCCGCTGACATCAAAGCATTGGGCTATGATGTCAGCGTAAGCCACTAGGCCATTACGTCGAGAATGGATCCTATCATTTGATCGTGAGCCTTGATCATTTTGGCACCCGCTGAGGTTTCCAGTTCAGCTTCTTTCAAGCTCAACACCGGCTTAAATAAATCGGCTGATCCGACATCTTTAGATCCCCCGACTTCTTGGGCTTGCACCGGCAAATTCGCGATCGTTTGCGCGGCGGTACTGGCTTTTTGCTGAGCATTGCTGATCAGGTTTGTTGCGCTATTCAGTACGTTGCTAATCATGGTACACCTCCTGCAAATCGAGCCTGCATCATAGCCCCCCGGTTATCGGCTTGCCAAGCACGGAACATTAACTTCTCAGCACGGTTTTGCCTACCCAGTCACAATTACGTAACTATTTGTCTTTCTTGACTATTTTAACGTATAGCTCTTTCAAAAACGGTAGACCTTGACTCTGGAGTCTCGACCAACCATAAACACCACTTTGCTTTAATAACTCACCTAGTTTTTTAACCGCATCTTCTCCGCCAACCTGCTTAAACTTAGCAGCGACTATGGTGCTCCATTGCTGTCTAGGCTGACCGTCAATATCCAGAAAAACCCTATCAAACAGCCACATCTCCGCGACCGACACTGTCCACATAAACGCAAATGACACCGCCATACCTCCACCCGCGACAATCACCAGCCATGCGAATATCGGGTGCAACTTCGTCAACCACCACGACAAAATATCCACCAGCAAAAACATATATGGCATGCCGATCGCGATACACTTGTACTTGATAGTACTGGTTTCCGAAAAACTAAAAATCAAGCCGACAAACATAAAAATAAAGCTGATGCCGAACAAGTGAATATGCGAAACCCGCGTCAACGAACTAAACGTAGCCCCTTCGTCTTCCTTTGTGTATTCCTTCAACACCTTAAAGTCACTCAAATTCGGGATTGACGCGTCCTTGTTGTGGCACATCACGCAACGGTTCTCGATGATTTTGTCGACGCCGCGATCGACAAAGTCGTCCTGGTCCGCGCCATCGCGCACCCACTGGATGATGGCAAAGCGTTCCTGCTCCGAAGCGTTTTCCTTCATCGCCCCGTTTAGCTGGGTTTCTAACATGGTACCTGAGCGGTTACCGTAATAGCTGTAGACAATGTCGTCGATGGACAAGCCGAACTTGCCGTCAGCCATACCGTGAGTAAACAGAATCTGGATCAAAGCCATCAGATATCCGACCGCTACAGTACTCAGATAGCCGGTGAATAGCACTTTGACAGGTGTATCCATTTGTTTTAATGACGAAAATTCGCGTGCCATGGTCAGTTACACCGAAAAAGGAAGGATGCCTGCATTATAACTTGGTTGTCCCGCAACCAACCGAAAAATCCATTTTGTTGCAGACATAAAAAAGGCCCTTGCAAGCAAGAGCCTTTTTATCCGTAACCGTTAACGCTTATCTGGGCAGGACGTTTGCGGCAGTCAGACCTTTGGGACCGGACTCGATATCGAATTGAACCGACTGGCCTGGAGATAAGGTTTTAAAGCCTTCACCCTTAATCACGGAATGATGTACGAAAACATCTTCCTTGCCTTCGGAAGGCTCGATAAATCCAAACCCTTTGGTATTGTTGAACCACTTTACAGTGCCTGTTGCCATTTTTAAAACTCCTACAAAATAAAACTAATGGTTACGCAGACCGACAATATTGACAACCGGACCTGCTGACTAGCAATGGCCTTAATCCCTCAACATCTGCATCTGAGCGGCGACATTGTACTTTGAAACATTTATCAAGGCTACCAACGATGTCCATCCGATCCCATCAAACGACAGCGATAATTTCTACTAAAAAATAGTGGAAATTCGCAGAGGTTCGCTTGAAAAGCGCCGCTCAACGCCCCATCTCGGCGGCAACACTTTATATTCCAACGAGGTACGCAATATGCGAATGGATAAACTAACCAGCAAATTTCAACAAGCGCTTAGCGACGCACAGAGCATGGCTTTGGGCAAAGACCATCAATTTATCGAGCCCGTGCATGTGATGCTGGCATTGATCGATCAGGAGGGCGGCAGCATCAAGCCTTTACTGATGCAGGTTGGTATTCAAGTCAATGCATTGCGCAATGAACTAAACCAGGACATTGATCGCCTCGCCAGTGTTTCCGGGGCTGGCGGCGACGTGCAGATTTCCAACGAACTGTCCCGAATGTTGAATCTGACCGACAAACTGGCGCAAAAACGGAAAGATGCTTTCATCTCCAGCGAATTGTTTTTGCTGGCGGCTTTGGAAGCCAGCGGCTCCTTGCAAAAAATCCTAAAACAGGCTGGTGTCACTGCATCGGCCGTAGAAAAAGCCATCGAAAATATGCGCGGCGGCCAAAACGTCAACGATGCCAATGCCGAAGATCAGCGCCAAGCCCTGAAAAAATACACTATCAATCTGACCGAACGTGCCGAGCAAGGCAAACTGGACCCAGTGATTGGTCGCGACGACGAAATCCGCCGCACTATCCAGGTCTTGCAAAGACGCACCAAGAATAACCCGGTATTGATTGGCGAACCCGGCGTTGGTAAAACCGCGATCGTCGAAGGCTTGGCGCAACGCATCGTCAACGGCGAAGTACCGGAAGGAATCAAGGGTAAACAATTGCTGTCGCTGGACATGGCGGCCTTGATCGCCGGAGCCAAGTTTCGCGGCGAATTCGAAGAACGCCTCAAAGCGGTATTGAACGATGTCGCCAAACAGGAAGGCCAAGTGATTTTGTTCATCGACGAACTGCACACCATGGTTGGTGCTGGCAAAGCCGAAGGGGCGATGGACGCCGGCAACATGCTGAAACCAGCCCTGGCTCGCGGCGAACTGCATTGCGTCGGCGCGACCACGCTGGACGAATATCGGCAATACATCGAAAAAGATGCTGCGTTGGAACGCCGTTTTCAAAAAGTCTTGGTCGATGAACCCAGCGTCGAAGACACCATCGCTATCTTACGCGGCTTGAAAGAACGTTATGAAATTCATCATCGTGTCGAAATCACTGATCCGGCTATCGTTTCAGCAGCGATGCTGTCGCACCGTTACATTTCCGACCGGCAGCTACCGGATAAAGCTATCGACTTGATAGACGAAGCCGCCAGCCGAATCCGCATGGAAATGGACTCCAAACCAGAGGCCATGGATAAGCTCGGTCGCCGCTTGATCCAGCTGAAAATCGAGCGCGAGGCCATGAAAAACGAAACCGATGCGGCTTCGAAAAAACGTCTGGACATATTGCAAGTGGAAATCGCCGATCTGGAGAAAGAATATTCAGACCTGGACGAAATCTGGAAGGCCGAAAAAGCCGCGCTACAAGGCACTGCCACCATAAAAGAGAATCTGGAACATGCCCGTCTGGAACTGGAAGCGGCTCGCCGCAGTCAGGACTACGCGCGGATGTCCGAGTTGCAATACGGCGAAATTCCCAAGTTGGAAAAAGAACTGGATCTGGCATCACAAGCCGAAATGCAAGAAACAACCTTGCTTCGCAGCAGAGTCACTGAGGAAGAAATTGCCGAAGTGGTTTCAAAATGGACCGGCATCCCCGTATCCAAGATGATGGAGGGAGAGCGGGAGAAATTACTGCGCATGGAGGAAGAGCTTAGCAAGCGGGTGATCGGGCAAACAGAAGCCTTAAAAGCCGTCAGCAACGCCATTCGCCGTTCTCGCGCCGGCCTATCAGATCCCAATCGGCCCAACGGTTCATTTTTGTTCCTTGGCCCGACCGGGGTCGGTAAAACAGAGTTGTGCAAAGCTTTGGCCGAGTTCATGTTCGACACTGAAGAAGCGATGATCCGCATCGATATGTCAGAGTTCATGGAAAAACACTCGGTGGCCCGTTTGATAGGCGCACCTCCCGGCTATGTTGGATATGAAGAAGGCGGTTATCTGACTGAAGCGGTACGCCGTAAACCGTATTCGGTCATCCTGCTGGACGAAATCGAGAAAGCCCATAACGATGTTTTTAACGTGCTATTGCAAGTGCTGGACGATGGTCGTTTGACCGATGGGCAGGGTCGCACGGTGGATTTTAAAAACACGGTGGTGGTGATGACCTCTAATTTGGGTTCCAGCGTGATTCAGGAAATGGTCGGCGACGCACAGGGACGTGCTAGTGTCGCGGGAGGCATGACGCCGGAAGCGACCGAAGATAATTACGTGGAAATGAAAGATGCGGTGATGGAAATCGTCGGCCAGCATTTCCGGCCGGAATTTATCAACCGGGTCGACGAAGCAGTGGTGTTCCATCCGCTCGGCCAGGGTCAAATTCGCGCAATCTGCAAAATACAGATCGAGCTGCTACACCAACGTTTACAAGAAAAAGACATGGGTATGGAAGTCAGCGAATCGGCGTTGGACTTACTTGGCGAGGCTGGCTTTGACCCGGTATATGGCGCGCGACCCTTGAAACGGGCGATACAACGGCAATTGGAAAACCCACTAGCCAATGAAATTTTGTCAGGCCGCTATCTACCAGGGGATTTGATTAAAATCGCTGTCGCTAACGATGGCCTGACTTTTAGCAAATAAATCTAGTTCAGAGCGCCGGGTTGGACTCAGTCTAGCCCGGTTTCCTGCGACTACTCCTTCGCCCCGGCCTGAACCAAAATATCCTCAATTTCCTTATGCCCTCGGGTACGGGCAAACTGCAAGGCACTGGCTGAAGGCTTAGCGCCCCTTGCAAGCAATAGCTTGACCATCTCCAACTGCCCTCTACCGGCGGCCAATCCCAAAGCGGCTGAAGCTCCCGCATTCACATCCATGCCACCATCCAGAAACAACTTTACCGCAAGCATATCGCCGGCAGCTGCGTAGGTTGAAAATTGCGTTTCTGTGTAGTCGATACCCATTTGTTGCAATTCCTTCCTGGCGCTTGGGGCATCTGTAGCGCAGGCTACTTTGGTTTGAAATAGGTTTGACGCCAGCACTATCAAAGCGATCACCACACCTGAACGGCACTTGTTAAGAGACTGCTTAAGAAGCATATCCATCTCGGCGCGAAATAAGCTATGTCAACGGCCAGATCTTCTAAGCAATCAAATTTTGATCGCGCGCCCCTCGGCGGCGGATTGCAGCGCGGCGACGATGGTCCGACAGTTATCGCGGGCATCGCTAAACGATAATGCCGGATCTTTGCCTTTTAATACGCAATCGCTGAAATGTTCGATTTCCAAGCGAAAATGGTTCGCCACCGGCAAGCGCTCTTCGGACTGCCGACCGTCTTCGGTCCACCAAGAAATTACCGGCACATCACCCGGCAATTGCCAGACTACATGACATTTGATCCCACCTTGGGTACCCACGATTTCATATTCGCAACGTCGAGCACGTTCAAAGCTGAAATCGAAATGCGCGAATTTCCCGTCGCCAAAATCCAGAATGCCGCTGGTGGTGATGTCGGCTCCGCTTTCCACGTATTTGGATAAGGCAGTCACCGTGCGGGGCGCTTGTTGAAAGAACATGCGCAACGAATGGATGGCGTAGCAACCGATATCCCACATCGCCCCGCCGCCGCGCGAGACATCTTCTGCCAAGCGATACATCCGGGCCGGACGCATCATGAACGAGTAGCTGGCGCGCACCGAACGGATTTCGCCGATCAAACCGGACCGAATCAATTCCAGTACACGGGCATGTTGCGGATGAAAGCGGTACATAAAACCTTCCATCACGGTCACTCGGTAGCGGCGAGCAGCGGTTTCGATCGCGTCAACATCCTCTACCGTCAATGCCATCGGTTTCTCGCAAAGCACGTGCTTACGATGCTCAATGGCCCGTAACGTCCACTCCGCGTGCTCATGATTGGCCATCGGCAAGTAGATTGCCTTAACCTCTTCGTCATTTAACAAAGCATCCAGATTGTCGTAACTCTGGATCTCCGGATGGCAAGGGGCATATTTCGCGAGAGTTTGCGCTGCTGCGCCGGGGCGGCGGCTGGCTATGCCGACCAGCGATGCATTTGACGCTTCGACTATCGCCGGCAACAGGCGCTCGTTAATGCGAGCCGCACCGAGAATGCCCCAACGCAGTTTGTCTTGGTCTTGGTTATTCATGACAGTACCTTTGGACTGATGAGCAGAGAGCTATCAGATTAGCAGTTTGTCCAAACGCCGCAAGCACTTCAATCCAAAAAAGTTAGGCGAAAGGAAGCCATTTCGACTCAGCGCAAGACTTCAAACCAAAGCGCCTGCTATCAGCGCAATATAAAAATCACCACACATAAAAAAGGCCCAAGCAACATCTGTTGCATAGGCCTTTGATCTATCGACTCTCGGTCGAGATCAAGCCATCGCGCGCAGTCTGTCGTTAAGTCTGCTTTTGCTGCGAGCGGCTTTATTTTTATGGATCAGGCCTTTGTTAACGGCCGAATCGATAACGGGAACGGCGGTTTTAAACGCGGCTTGAGCTTGTTCTTTATCGCCAGCTCTGACAGCGGCGATCACTTTTTTAACGAAAGTGCGTAGGTTGCTGCGCTGTCCTGCATTGCGAATACGGCTTTTCTCAGCCTGACGCGCTCTTTTTCTAGCTTGTGGTGAATTAGCCATAGTCTATCAGTTCTTTTGAGTTAATCTGGAACCGAGTATTATCATTTTGGATGCTATGATTGTCAAATTTTTAGTGTTTACAAAAACTATCTGAGGCCTGCAGTGAGCAAGCAGCTGTTTAAATCCACCGCAATCGTCAGCAGCATGACCATGATTTCACGAGTCATGGGCTTTGCCAGAGATATGTTATTTGCCAATATTTTCGGCGTCAACGCGGCCACCGATGCATTTTTCGTGGCCTTCCGGATTCCGAACTTCCTGCGCCGCTTATTCATGGAAGGCGCATTCGCTCAAGCCTTTGTGCCGACGCTATCGGATTATAACGAAAAGGGCAGTCTCGAAGCTTTACAGTTGTTTATCGACCGGACTGCCGGCACCTTGGCAGTCCTGTTGGTGTTATTCACGGTAATCGGCGTCATTGCTGCACCATTACTGATTTTGCTGTTCGCACCTGGTTTTTTATGGGAAGGCGACCAGTATGAACTAGCCGTGCAAATGCTCCGCATTACTTTCCCGTATTTGTTTTTCGTTACACTGGTTGCGTTCGCCGGGGCCATTTTGAATGCGCGCGGTAAATTCGCAATTCCGGCCCTGACCCCTGTATTACTGAATATTTGCATGATAGGTGCCGCAATCTGGCTTGCGCCGTTAATGGCGGAACCGATCATGGCTTTGGCCTGGGGCGTGTTCGGCGCCGGCGCAATGCAATTATTGTTTCAAATCCCAGCGCTTGTGCGGCTGGGTTTACTGCCTCGACCACGCTGGGGTTACCGAGACCCCGCCGTGAAACGCATGCTAAAACAGATGCTGCCGGCAATTTTCGGGGTCTCCGTAGTGCAAGTCAACTTATTGCTTGGCACCTTGATCGCGTCGTTTTTAAGCTCGGGTAGCGTTTCCTGGCTATATTACTCTGATCGGCTCGTGGAGTTTCCACTGGGGATTTTGGGTGTGGCTCTGGCGACTGTGATTTTGCCGAAATTGTCGGAGAATCATGCTGCTGACGATACCTTAGCCTTTTCCAAGGCTCTGGATTGGGGTTTAAAACTGGTATTGCTAATCGGATTGCCCGCTACGCTGGGTTTGACACTGCTGGCGGAACCCTTGTTATCGACGCTGTTTCAATATAATGAATTCGGCAGCGAAGATGTGCGCATGGCCGGTAAAAGTCTGATGGCTTATGCGCTGGGTTTATTGGCATTTATGCTGATTAAGATCCTGGTCCCAGGCTTCACCTCGCGTCAGGACACGCAAACACCGATGCGGCTTGGTATGTATACCATCGCCGCGAACATCGCATTCAGCATCCTGCTGGCATTCCCGTTAGCGCATGCTGGCATCGCCTTGGCAACGACCTTATCCGCTTACCTAAACGCGCTACTCCTCTTGGCTAGACTAGTAAAGGCCAGAGTTTATCGACCGTGCGAGCAGTGGTTGTTATATGGCCTGCGAATTGCCGCAGCCAACGCACTTATGTCGACGTTTTTGTACTACTTTGTTGATACAACACTTTGGCTGGATTGGAGCGCCTCACAACGAGGCTTGCATCTGGGAATAACAATTGGCTTGGCAATCTTGATTTACGGTTTAGCACTGGTAATGCTGGGCATCAGACCCAGACACATCGGCTTCCAAACACCCGCACCGACTTGAGATTCTCTGCGACGCCACCATTGTCATGTAGAATGCACCGCAAACAGCGGTTTCCGTAATGATTCAACATAATAATCAGTAAGCTATGAAAACAAAAACAATCGGTTTTATTGGTGGCGGCAATATGGCCACCAGTCTAATCAGCGGCTTGATTGCCAGCGGTCATTCAGCGCAGCAAATCTGGGTATCGGATACCGCGCCGGCCACTTTGCAGGCCCACGCCGATCAACTTCAGGTCAATACCACCACGAGTAATGAGACAGTCGTTAACGAAGTCGAAGTAGTGGTGCTAGCGGTTAAACCGCAAATCCTGCGTGATGTTGCTTTGCAAATCGCCCCCAGCCTGAAACAAAAAAATGCGCTGGTAGTATCAATTGCCGCCGGCATTTCCCAGAAAAGTCTGTCCAAATGGCTAGGGAGCGAGATAGCTATCGTGCGCTGCATGCCCAATACGCCGGCATTGGTGCAAACCGGCGCCACCGCACTACATGCCAACATCAATGTGGACGAAGAACAAAAGGATCTGGCCGAAAATATCTTACGGGCAGTGGGTTTGGCATTATGGGTAAGCGACGAAAGTCAACTCGACGCCGTGACCGCAGTATCCGGCAGTGGACCGGCTTATTTTTTCCTGCTGATGGAAGCAATGGAAAAAGCGGCCCTGGAATTGGGGCTGGACGAGCGTTCCGCTAGATTGCTGATTCAGCAAACTGCTTTGGGCGCCGCCAAAATTGCGCTGGAATCGCCCGAATCGCCCGCCCAGTTGCGCGCCAGAGTCACCTCACCAGGCGGTACGACTCAAAAAGCCATCGAAACATTTGTCCAAAACGGTTTTATCGAACTAGTTACCAAAGCTTTGCATGCCGCCAGAGACCGTTCGATTGAAATGTCAACACAACTAGGAGCCGACTAATGGGCAGTAATTACATGACCGACCCGATAGTGTTCCTGATCGACACACTGTTTTCTTTATATATTTTAGCGGTGGCCTTGCGCTTCTTGTTGCAATGGACCCAAGCAGATTTTTACAACCCGGTTTCGCAATTCTTGGTAAAAATCACCCATCCGCCATTGCGGATCATGCGCAGATTTATTCCTTCGATTGGCCGGATCGATAGTTCGTCCTTAGTGCTGGCATTGTTGCTGCAAATAATCGCCAACTTTTCGATATTGGCGATTAAAGGTCTGTCGGTCAGTTTCGTCGCGTTGACGCTATTGTCGTTTACCGACTTATTGAAGATGCTGATCGATATTTTCGTTTACGCCATTTTTGCCGGCGCCATCCTGAGTTGGTTCGCCCCCGGCAGTTACGGATCCGCTTCATCGATCTTGTTCAGTTTGACCGACCCACTACTGAACGTGTGCCGTAAGGTATTGCCCGATATGGGCGGAATAGACCTATCGCCGTTGTTAGCGTTGGTATTGTTGCAACTGGCAAAAATGATGATTTTGCCGCCACTGCATCAATTGGTCAGCCTACTGGGCTAAGTCTCAGCTAGTATTTTGCCCATGCGACAGGTCGCCATCAACCGCACACCCATATTGGCTCTAGCCTTGCTGCTTGCAATGGCCGAACCGGCTTATGCCAAAAAAATGTACCGTTGGGTAGATGAAAACGGCAACGTCTATTTCTCCGACCAAGTGCCGCCCGACCAGGTAAAACACAAACGGGAAACCTTGAGCGAGAAAGCTCGCGTACTCGATGTGCTGGAAAAAGCCAAAACCGCTGAGCAAATCGCTCAACAAAAACGACTGGATGCCCTGCGAAAAGAACAAGAAAAGATCATTGCCAAGCAAAATGCCAACGACAAAGTCCTGCTGAGCACTTTTCGTAGCGTCGAAGATATGAATAAAGCCTTGAACAATAAGATGGCCTCCCTTGATGCCGGACAAAAAGTGATTGAAGGCAATATTGAGCGCATTCAACAGCAATTGCAGCAGCAACAGCAACAAGCCGCCAACCTTGAGCGCGGTGGCAGCAAGATCCCGCCGAAGTTACTGGCGGATATCGCCGCCAGCAAACAACAGATAGATGCGGGCAAACAGGAACTTTTGCGTCACCAACAAGACCGACAAACCACCGAAAAAGAATTTAAAGCAGACATTGCTCGCTTTCAGTTTCTCACCCAGCCGAACAACGAGGGCAAACCGAACAATGGGGAAAGTCTAGCGGCCAGCAACGCCAGAAACGAACTCGGCCTGTTTGTTTGTGAAGACCCTGCGCAATGCAAAAAAGCCTGGATCATCGCCGCAGAGTTTGTCGCAGCACACTCGACCACCGGCCAAGACGTTGAAAGCGAAAAACTTATCATGCGCGCGGCACCACAGAAAGACGACGATTTAAGTCTGTCGGTATCGCTGCTAGAGCATAACAACACTTTGCAGATATTTCTTGACATCCGCTGCCGCCAATCCAGCATAGGCAACGAATTATGTTCAGGAGCAAAGGCGCAGAGCATTCGTCAAGCCTTTGCTCCCTTTATTCAGTCCAGCCTAGCGGCGCAACAATAGGGTTCCAACCCCCTGGTCAGTAAACAGTTCCAGCAGCACCGCGTGATCGACGCGCCCATCGATAATATGCACACTCGTGACGCCGCCTTTCAGCGCATCGGTCGCGCAGCGGGTTTTCGGGATCATCCCGTCTGAAATAGTGCCGTCAGCGATCAGATTATCAATATCAGTCAAGGTCAGGCCAGTCAGCAAATTACCCTGTTTGTCCATAATGCCGGGGATATTGGTCAATAGCATCAGCTTTTCAGCTTTTAATACTTCCGCTACCTTACCCGCGACCAGATCCGCGTTGATGTTATAGGAGTGTCCGTCTTTACCCACGCCGATGGGCGCGATCACCGGAATAAAGTCGCTATTACCTAGCATTTCTACCACGGCCGGATCGATGCTGCTGACCTCGCCGACATGACCCAGATCGATAATTTCCGGCGCATCCTCCAAAGTCGCGCCAGCCTTAGTCATATTAATTTTACGGGCGTGGATGAAATTTCCGTCTTTGCCGGTCAGGCCGACGGCTTTGCCGCCTTGCATATTGATCATGTTCACGATCTCTTTATTCACCAGACCGCCCAACACCATTTCGACCACATCCATGGTTTCGCTATCGGTAACACGCATGCCGTCGACAAACTCAGAGGTTTTACCCAAGCGTTTTAACAAATCGCCAATTTGCGGACCACCGCCATGCACCACGATAGGATTGATTCCCACCAGCTTCATCAACACGATGTCACGGGCGAAACTCTGTTTCAATGCATCGTCGATCATCGCATTGCCGCCGAATTTAATCACAACGGTTTTGCCCTTAAATTTTTGAATATAAGGCAAGGCTTCGATAAGAACGTGGGCAATCTGGTGCGCGTTTTTTTCTTTCATAATCGCTAACATTTAAAAAGGTAGTTTGATGTCGGGTTTGATTTGCAGCATCAGCTGTCTGAATTGAGCTTGAATTCGCTGCATGGCATCCTGGCTATCGGCTTCGAAACGCACAGTCAAGACCGGTGTGGTATTGGACGCTCTGACCAAGCCCCAGCCGTCGGCAAATTCGACACGCATACCGTCGATATTGATAATTTTGCCGTCCTTGAACCTTGCCTGGCTGAATAGCTGTTCCACGAAGCGCACTCCTTCGCCTTCGGCCATCGGGACATGCAGTTCCGGTGTATTGATACTGTCAGGCAGATCGGCAAACACATCGCTACTACTGCGCATGTCGCCAGACAGAATTTCGATCAAGCGCGCAGCAGCGTATAAGGCATCATCGAAACCAAACCAACGGTCATTGAAGAAAATATGCCCGCTCATCTCGCCTGCCAGTGCTGCAGCCGTTTCCTTGAGCTTGGCTTTCATCAGGGAATGACCGCTTTTCCACATCAAAGGCCGTCCGCCGCGCTTAACAATTTGATCGTGCAAATGCCGGGAGCATTTCACATCGTAAATAATTTCCGCTCCGGGCTTATTCGCCAACACATCACGGGAATAGAGCATCATTTGCCGATCCGGCCAAATAATCTTGCCGCCGGAATCGACCACGCCGATCCGGTCGCCATCGCCATCAAAGGCCACACCGATATCCGCCTCGTAATGCTGCACGGCCTTAATCAAGTCAGCCAGATTTTCCGGCTTGCTGGGATCGGGATGATGATTGGGGAAATTGCCGTCAATATCGCAATACAACTCGATCACTTCGCAACCCATGGTACGCAACAGAATCGGCGCCAACTGTCCGGCAGCTCCATTGCCGCAATCGACAGCCACTTTCATCGGCCTGACCAAATGCACATCGTCGGAAATCATGCCGATATATTCGTTACTGAATAGGCTGTTCAGCTCAACGGAACCGGGCTGTCCCTCGCTAAAGTCGCCGGCTTCGATGCGTTTTTTTAGGAGTTGTATCTTGTCGCCGGATAGGGTTTCGCCATTCAAAACCAGTTTTAGGCCGTTATAGTCTGCTGGATTATGGCTTCCGGTAATCATCACACCGCTGCGACCTTCGCTATGCTGGGTGACAAAGTACAGCAGTGGCGTCGGCACCAAGCCGATATTCAACACATCGCAACCTGCTTCGGTAATGCCTTTTGCCAAGGCATCCGCCAAACTCGGGCTGGATAACCGTCCATCCCTGCCCATGACGATAGTTTTGATATTCAACTGCCTGGCTTCGCTACCTAAAGCCCGACCGATATTAAGCACAGTTTCCGAGGTCAATCCCTTGCCGACGATACCGCGAATATCGTAAGTCCGAAAAACATCCGCAAAAGACTCGCCTGCCGGCGGCGCAACGGCGACGGGCGTCGATTGCTCTGCGGATGCTGCCGCACCGAGCGCTATCGATTCGCCGAGATTAATCGGCGCCGTCGCCAGACTCACCGGCACACTGGCGTACTGTCCCGCTGTTTTCGGCGACTCTTCGATAAAATCGATGTCGAATGACTCGTCAAAAAAGTCATAGTCGCCCAATTCTTCGGCGGCATTCTTCGGACTTTTTTCTTGTTCCAGGATGCGCTTAAACTGGGCCAAGGTGGAAATGATGGGGCGCATTTCGTCGAGCTGTACCGGATAGTGTCCCACCTGCTTGCCGGTCATCATGTCTTTGGCGGCCTTTAAAACACTGCTTTGATCGTGATGAAGATAATCGGCCAACTTTCGATAACCGACAAAAAACGCTAAGCAGCCTAACAAGGCGGGAATCAGGATAATGCAGGAGAACAAAACGATATCCCCAGCACTGGTGCCGCCGCCTATTGAAAGCTCCAATGACCATCGGCTGTTAGTCAAGGGCATCACTTGCGGCTCCTCGTTCTTCAACTCCGCAAGGCCAGCGCTGGCCAATACGGCTTGTTCTTGCTTGATCTCCACATAGCCATTACTGACGGTAGTCTTGGTAATCAGCTGTTGCAACAAATCAGGTTTCAAACTGACCAAAATTACGCCGATTGCCTGCTGATTTTGGCTGACAGCCGCTGTCATCGCCAAATGCCGGTGTTCTCCCTCACCTTGCACAAAGGGCTTTTGCTTTGCGGTAAGTGTGGCTCGCACCATTTCTACATCGGCAAAGCCCATATTCGGCAATTGGCTCAGATCCGGCTCGCTGACCGTTGCGGGCAACAATCTTACCCGCATGACCTGCGGAATCGCGTTCTGTAGCCGGATGGCTACATTATCAAGCGCCGCTTGATTACTGCTATCGTTGGCAAGCACCGCCACCACATCCGGCGCTTGCGCCAGGCCATCAATCACCCGCTGTAAAGTCTCAATTTGGCTGGCGATACTGACGGTCATGCCGCTGGCAATGGCTGTGGTGCTGGCTTGTTGGGTTTCCCTGACTTGGGCCGAGGAAAACCAATAGGCGCCGCCGCCAGCCAATAACACCATCAATACCGAAATGCCGGCCACTATGCTAAAAATGCGTCCCATGCTTAGAGGCTCCGCTCAGTGACGACCGCTGTGCCCAAAGCCGCCGCTACCGCGATGGCTTTCATCGAAATCGGCCACACATTCAAATTCTGCCTGCACCACAGGCACAAATACCATTTGCGCAATGCGCTCGCCTATCTCAACGGTAAAAGCGCTATTGCCGCGATTCCAGCAGGAAATAAAAATCTGCCCCTGATAGTCGGAGTCGATCAAGCCCACCAAATTGCCCAGCACGATGCCATGCTTATGACCCAATCCGGAACGCGGCAGCAAGACCGCAGCTAAATGTGGATCGTCGATATGAATAGCTAGACCGGTGGGTATCAACGCGGTCTCCCCAGGTAGAATGGTCAAGGCCTGATCCAGGCAGGCGCGTAAATCCAGTCCCGCGGAGCCGTGTGTCGCGTAAGCGGGTAATTCAATCTCCTGGCCCAAGCGCGGGTCAAGAATTTTTAACTGGATTTTTCTCATGCAATTTCTCGGCTATCAAGGTAAGCAGTTGTGCGGCTAAAGTCTGTTTATCGGTCATCGGCAGGATTTGTTGACCGCCGGGCCAAAATACTTGCAAGGCGTTGCTATCGCTCTCGAAACCGCCTTCAGTTTGCCCCACCCAATTGGCGGCGATCATGTCCAGATTTTTGGCTTGCAGCTTACGTTTGGCGTAATTTTCTAGATCGTTAGTTTCAGCGGCAAATCCCACAATAAACGGTTTTGGCTGCAAATCAGCCACTGAGGCGATGATATCCGGATTTTTTACCAAGGCTATATTGCTGATGTCACCGGCTTTTTTAATCTTGCGATCAGCCAACTGTCGGGGACGGTAATCCGCTACCGCCGCAGCGCCAATGTAAACATCTGCGATCCGGCTATGCGATATTACCGCATCATACATTTGCAGGGCGGTTTCCACCGCAATAAGTTTGGCGCCCGGCGGCGGCGGCAAACTGACCGGACCGCTTATCAGGGTGACATCGGCACCGCAAGATAAGGCTGCAGTTGCCAAGGCATAACTCATTTTGCCTGAACTACGATTGCTGATGTAGCGAACCGGATCCAGTGGTTCGCGGGTCGGTCCGGCACTGATGACTATCCGGATTCCATGGAGTAGGCCGGGTTGCGAATGCTCCAAAACTAGCCGACAAATATCCACCGGCTCGACCATCCGTCCCAAACCCTGCTCACCGCAGGCCTGTTCACCAGCGGCTGGGCCGATACAATGCACTCCGTGGAGTTGCAATCTAGCCACGTTCTCCTGGGTTACGGACTTAGCCCACATCGCCTGATTCATTGCCGGCGCGACGAATACCGGACATTCAGCTGCCAGGTAGAGAGTAGATAGCAAGTCATCCGCCAAACCGTGAGCCATTTTTGCCAACATATCGGCGGTCGCCGGGGCAAGCAGCAAAATATCAGCCCAGCGGGCTAAATGGATATGGCTCATCGCCTGCTCCTGCTCGACATCCAGCAGATCGCTATGTACGGCATGCCCGCTCAAAGCCTGAAAGGTCAGCGGCGTGACAAACTGGCGAGCGGCGGAGGTCATCACCACACGAACTTCATGGCCTTGCTTGCGTAACAAGCGCACCAGTTCCGCTGCTTTATAGCCCGCAATCCCGCCGCAAACCCCCAACAAAATTCGTTTGTTAATGTTCATGCCCCAAAAAGATCAGTTCTTGGAATTATGGCAAACTCGACCTTTGATGTATAGGAACAGCTAATTTTGCAATCCGTCAGGGCAGCCAATGCCTAAAACGAGGGTTTGCCTTAAAACTCAGCCCGAACATTGAACGTTTAAGCTGTATCGCGGAATAAACCGCAGAACAAGTTTCGCCTGTAGCAAAAGTTAAGCTGCACGACCTGACGGGACTCAAGCGACTGTTCAACACAATCCATATGGCATTTTAAATACAGCCCTAGAAAGGTAGAATCATGATAAATAAGCATTTCCCCCTGATCGTCCTCGGCCTGAGCGGCGCGCTGTTGATGCCAGTTGTACACGCTTCCACTATTTCATTAAGCAGTAATACGTGGACTGCAACGGGCGCGGTGGGCCTTATTTCTGGCGACAGCACGGTACAAAGTTCGCCTACTGGAAACGCCCAGTTCGGTTATGTGTCGACATCTGGCGGGGTCTATGCTGTTTCACCTCTGGCGCTCAGAGATGAAGGACGCGGCACCGAAAATCAAACCAATGGCTCGAAAATTCAATCAACCGTATTTAACGTCAATGCGAATGACACGCTAAGACTGCATTTCAATTACCTTTCCACAGACGGTCGGGGTTACGACGACTATGCTTGGGCGCGCTTGGTCAACGCGGCTAGCAACAATACTGCAGCTTGGTTGTTTACTGCGCGCAGCACCAATTCGGCAAACGGCAACGTCGTGCCGGGCAACGTGTTGGACCGTCAGCTTGACAAGAACTTACCGGATGAACTCGATGCGGTTTTGAATGACGGTAACACCATAGGCTTTGATCTGGCAGGCACACATTGGAGCCCATTGGGTGACTCACGTAACATTTGCTGGGATGGTGCGAACACCTGCGGTCCGACCGGATGGATTAAGTCAGATTATGCCTTCAACGCCGCCGGATCGTATTTTCTAGAGTTTGGCGTGATTAACTGGGGAGATGAAGCATATGACACGGCGCTTGCTTTTGATTTCGAGGGGCTACAGATAGTCAATTTTAGCGGCGTCACACTAGTTCCACCAACTTCTGCTGTGCCCTTGCCTGGCAGCTTTGTTCTGCTGTCTGTCGGCCTGGGGTTAATGCGCGTAATGTCTCGCAGAGATTAAATGGGGTACTAATCATAAAATGTCGACCGCCAGTCCTTAGTACAAATTAGGTTTGCATATGGGGGCTGACTTGCCACCTGAAGTAAGAAATGCGCCGATCGTTGACTTGCTTTTAGTGACGCGCTGTTTCGAGTAAAGCGAAGCTAAACAGTGGTTAGACCGGCCTCAACCCTAAAGCTCAGGGTTATTTTTGTCGCGAGATTGTTTTGTTCATTAACTCTACAGCCAAGCCTTAAACCCGCCGCCGCGCCAGAAAAACCGTCACAACTCCCTCAAAAACAGTACTTTAAGTCGCCGCAAAACCGACCCTATGATATATTCTCGGCACGCTCACCTGCCCCAATGGGCAATATGGCCTCAGCCAAACCGAGGGTATAGTGCAGCCAACCTTGAAGGAGTTCCGATAAAGCTAACACCCTCGGCGGCCACGGAACTGCTTCGAGGTTTGCCAACATCCCACGGGATGCAATAAAGCGCAATTGCATGGAAACTCGGCCATATGGGCGATCAAGCACTTGCAATGTATACGGTAGCTGGAAGCTTGGAGGATTAATAACTAATCCTTTTCCGGCCAGGTTTAGAAGAACCTAGTCTCAGCAATACAGAACGAGAATTTTATGAACTTGAAACGCCAATCGCTATTTGCCCTGTGCATAGGCCTCGCCGCCCAAATCGGCAATGCCCAGGACTTAGCGCCGGTCAATCTGCAACAAATCCGCCAGACCGCTGCCGATTTCGAACATGGTCGAACCGTCAAACAAGATTATCGTCAAGCATTTGAGATGTATTGTAAGGCCGCGCTGCAAGGCGATGCCGAATCGGCTTACAGCATCGGCTTTATGTATTTTAACGGTCGCGGCCTAGCCCGCAGCATTCCCTTAGCCAGCCATTGGTTTAAGCAGGCTGCCGAGCGAGGCGACAAGCACGCGCAGCAAATGCTCACGCGGTTTGGCGATGTGACTAAGAGTGACGATCCAGCCTGCCAACCGCCAGCGCCAGAGCCCGAAGTTAAACTGGTTGCAGACCCCAACCCTAACCGCCAACGGGTAGAAGCCTGGGTCAAGGAAATTGCACCCATTTACAGTATCGACCCGCAACTAATCATGGCGGTGATTCAAGCCGAATCGGCTTTCAACCCCAGTGCACTGTCCGGCAAAAATGCCCAGGGCTTGATGCAACTGATACCGGCAACTGCTGAACGGTTTGGAGTGAAAGACAGTTGGAATCCCATTCAAAATATCAAAGGCGGCACAGCTTATCTGCACTGGTTGTTACGACATTTCGAAGGTAAAGTTGATTTGGTTCTGGCCGCTTACAATGCTGGTGAAGGCGCAGTAGAACGTTACCAAGGCATCCCGCCCTATCAGGAAACCCGCAACTATGTGAAGCAAATACTGGCCGCGTATCAAAAACCCACCCATCCGGTACCTCCGCAAGAGCTGCAAAAAAATCTGGTTATCGAACAGAAAACCTAAGTGATTGATGCCCATAAATACGGTATTTCGTAGTATTGACGAAATACCGTCTGTAGTTAGTATGTTTTTCTCGCATTACCCAACTCAACCCCCCTTGTTTTAATTCCGCCTAAGCCGCTTAAAAATAAGCAGTTACCCGGCAATACGTTTAAGACCCAACGTCCTGGCATAGGAATTGATTATATTCAGCCAACAATCCGCACTTATCGGGATATCCGGCCACTCAATTCATAAAGGTTTTTGCCATGTCAGTTGATAATTTGATCGTATCTTTCTCAGCGCTGACCACCATCGACTCAGGCGCTGTTGCACTATCTGTTCTGATGGGGATGCAATGATGAATAACCGAATCAGACATCAGCCCCAGAAGCCAAGTCTTATCTCCTTCGTCGTCGCCGAACGTTGGCTAGACCAGATATCGCAGTGCGAGATCAGAAATGACTGTTGCCAATTGAACCAATCCCGCGCCGAGATTAGCGCATTGGAACGCGCCCTGGCGATCAGTCAAGAACAGTTGCAAAACGCTCAACGGCAAATCGAATCATTGACCGCTGCACGTACATCGTTGGAACAACAATTATTGGAAAGTAACGAAAACTACAGACAAGCGCTGCACTGCGCCCATCACGACGAGTTGACCGGCCTACCCAATCGCATTTTATTGCTAGACCGGCTACAACAGGCCATGGCGCAAGCAGATCGCCAACAGAGACCCGTTGCTCTGTTATTTATCGATCTGGACGAATTCAAAAATATTAACGACGAACTCGGTCACTCGGCAGGCGATCTTTTGCTGAAAGAAGTTGGGAGACGTTTGTTGGCGTGTATTCGCTACGGCGACACCGCTTGCCGCTACGGCGGTGACGAATTTTTGGTATTGCTGGGCGACGTCGATGCTGACAGCAGCGTGGCGGCAGTAATAGAGAAAATCCAGACTCAGCTGGCGGAAGCTTGCATAATCAACGGCAAAGTGATTTCGATCAGCGCCAGCATAGGTGCGGCCATCTATCATCACGACGGACAAAGCAGTATCGACTTACTCAATCGGGCCGACAACGCCATGTACCGGGCAAAAAAGCTTAAGTTCTCTGCAGCTAGCTAATCGGATCGCTAGAGACCGGAATTTCAGTTAATTCTTGGAATATTACCCTCGGGGACTGCTCGCATAAGTGACATCATTTCCTCTTTGACTAAGCAGGAAACGCTGTCATGATAGACGCCGTTATTGGGCTACCGAGATTAAACAAGGTGTTAGGCAGTTTACAAAAAATGACCAGCGTATTGGCCGAACCGGTGCAATACCGTTTACCAGTGGGCGAACAGGAAATCGCACTAAACCCTTTATTAGGCCGGCCACTATCGCTACACTTCAGCGGCCAGATTTTTTGCGTACATTGCGCTAAAAAAACCCAAAAAAGCTTCAATCAAGGCTATTGCTACCCCTGCTTCATCAAACTAGCGCAGTGCGATATGTGCATTATGAAGCCCGAAACCTGCCACTACGCCGCCGGCACTTGCCGAGAACCAAATTGGGGCGAGGAATTTTGCTTTCAACCGCATATCGTTTATCTGGCAAATTCATCAGGCATCAAAGTAGGTATCACTCGTCAATCGCAAACGCCAACCCGCTGGATCGATCAGGGCGCGGTGCAAGCCTTACCAATTTTCAAAGTCGCTTCCCGCCATCAGTCTGGCTTAATAGAAGTAACCTTGGCGCAGCATGTCAGCGATAAAACCAGCTGGCAGAAAATGTTGAAAAATAACACCATACCGCTGGACCTGCCAGTCATTCGCGATCAATTGCTGAAGGAATGCGCTGAGCAGTTACAAGGCATCGCTGCACGGTTTCCCGAAAGCCCGCCGCAAAGGTTAACCGATGTCGAACCCTTAACCCTCGACTATCCAGTACTGCAATACCCGAGCAAGGTGAAATCGTTTAATTTCGACAAAGAGCCGCTGGTATCAGGGGTTTTGGAAGGCATCAAAGGCCAATATTTGCTGTTCGATACAGGGGTAATTAATATCCGCAAATTTGCCGGTTACGAAGTGGAAGTAACGGCCTGAGCTGAGCCATCGGTCAAGCTGTGCTCGATAACCTGCACCCGCTGAGTTATGCCGCACAGCAAAGTATAAGGTATGGTATCGGCGTGTCGGGCGATTTCCTCGACCGGCAGCCCATCGCCCCATAAAATGACCGGGTCGCCAGGTTGCGCATCAGGCTGGCTGTTCAAGTCGACGGTTATCATATCCATGGAGACCCTGCCAATCAGCATAACCCGCTGACCGTTCACCAGTACCGGCGCACCGCTTTTCGTATGGCGATGATAACCGTCGCCGTAACCGATTGAAACCACTCCCAAGCGAGTCGGGGTTCGACATTGCCAAGTACCGCTATAGCCCACCGTTTCGCCGGCAGCCACATCCTTTACCGCAATCAACCGTGAGTGCAAACTCATCACCGGTTTTAACCCAAAATCCGCACCTATTTTACCCGCAAACGGCGAGCAACCGTAGAGCATAAGCCCCGGCCTTACCCAGTCACCCCCGCGCTCTTTAGCCGAACCGAAGCGAACATTCGGCCAGCCGATAATGCCGGCTGAATTGGCGATGCTGCATTCGCCGGGATAGTCCTTTATCGCTTCATTAAACAAATCGATTTGCCGACGGGTTTTATCATCCAGCAAATCATCGGCATTGGCGAAATGGGTCACCAAATTGATCGGTTGTTCAACCAGTGCGCAACCACGCAATTGCTGATATGCGATATTGAAATCGGGGCCTTTAAAACCTAAACGGTTCATACCGGTATCCATTTTCAACCAAACGCTAAGCTTGCGCTGGACATCGGTTTGCTGTTGCAAAATAGCGATTTGCTGAGGGGTGTGAATCACCGCCGTCAACTGAAAATTCAACAATTGCTGTAATTCGTCGACGCAGACAAACCCTTGCAACACGGTGATGGGCTGCTTGAAACCGGCCTTACGTAACCTAACACCTTCATCCACCCGTGCGACTGCAAAGCCATCAGCTAAATCTAATGCGCCAGCGATGCGATCAATGCCATGCCCGTAAGCGTTCGCCTTGATTACCGCCATGATTTTGTTGTCCGGCGCATAACGTTTAACTTGCGCAAGGTTATGGCGTGCCGCCTCCAAATCCAGACGCACACAGGCCGCCGGCATCATTCGTAGTCCTCCACTCCGCTATAGACACCGGCGAAGTTTTCGAAACGGGTGTATTGCCCTAGGAACGTCAGCCTCACTGTGCCCAATGGGCCGTTTCGCTGCTTACCGATAATGATCTCGGCGATGCCTTTATCCGGGCTATCTTCATGATAAACCTCATCCCGGTATACGAAAATGATCAAGTCAGCATCCTGCTCAATGGCTCCGGACTCTCTCAGGTCGGACATGACGGGCCGCTTGTTGGGGCGTTGCTCCAAATTTCGGTTTAACTGCGATAAGGCTATAACCGGTACATTTAGCTCTTTGGCAAGCGCTTTGAGGCCCCGAGAAATATCGGAAATCTGCTGTACCCGGTTGTCGCCACTGGCGGGTGATTGCATCAGTTGGAGATAATCCAGTACGATCAAACCCAGCTGCCCATGTTCGCGAGTCAAGCGCCGGGCACGCGAGCGCACTTCGGTCGGTGTTAGCGCCGGGGTGTCGTCGATGAACAGTTTGGTCTCGGCTAACAAATTGATCGCCGAAGTCAGACGGGGCCAATCATCGTCATCCAACTTGCCGGTCCGCACTTTATGCTGATCAATCCGCCCCAACGACGACATCATCCGCATCGCCAGCGATTCACCTGGCATCTCCATACTAAATACGGCTACCGGCATACCACTTTTCAGCGCGACATTTTCGGCCATGTTCATCGCAATCGTGGTTTTACCCATCGACGGCCGACCCGCAACGATGATCAGATCGGCTGGCTGCAAACCAGAGGTCTTTTCATCTAGATCAGTAAAGCCAGTGCTGGCGCCGGTTATATCGCCATCCAGTTCGTACAGGGTTTCGATTTTATCCACAGCCTTAGCCAGCAAAGACTTGATCGAGCTAAACCCACCCTGACCACGCTGGCGCTGCTCGGCAATTTCAAACACCCGCCGCTCGGCGTTTTCCAATAAATCGGCTGTTTCGCGGCCTTCGGTGGTAAATGCGGAATCGGAAATCTCGGTACCGACATGAATCAATTGCCGCAGCACTGAACGGTCGCGAACGATATTGGCGTAGGCCACGATGTTGGCCGCGCTCGGCGTATCCCGCGCCAGCGTACTCAAATACGCCAAACCGCCTACATCCTGCAATTCACCAGTCGTTTCCAGCACCTCCGATAAGGTCACCACGTCAAAGGGATCTTGCTTTTCCGCTAGCTGCGCGATCGAACGGAAAATCAATCGATGATCGCGCCGATAAAAATCTGTCTCGATAACCTTGTCGGCAACCGAATCCCAGGTTTGGTTATCCAGCATCAAGCCACCCAACACCGATTGCTCGGCTTGAATGGAATGCGGCGGCACTTTTAAGGACTCAACAGCGTGATCGGGGGTGAAATAATAGTCTTCGGACATGGCGGACGGCGGTTACAAACAATAGCCGCAGATTATACCCGGCTCTGCAGCAATATCGGCAGCATCGTATTTGTTGACCAATCGAGCACTAAGCAGAGACAGCAAACCAGACCGGCTTTCAGCCGCTGAATTAAATCACTAGTTATCGTTACTTAATTACCTTATAATTTATACAACTTATTTCGACGTCTATATTGGCTTTTTTCGGCGGATTGCCGGCAATGGCGTCCTGCTTAACCCTCATTCTTTAAACAACAACTCTAAACGTCTACTTGCCCTCCCCGGCTGATCGAACACAAAGCGGGTAGCGGCAAATTGCATTTCTTTACTCCTTGAAGGAGGTTCTCATGAACCGAATTAAACATAAAACAATCTCAGCCGTCACTTGTCTGCTGGTTTTGCTGGGCTTACTGACACCTGTTCTCAGCCAAGCTGAAACGGGTAATGTGGTGTTATGGAACAAGCTTGGCGCTAATGCCGAAGTTTCTAATAGCATGATAGGCGAGGGATTCGGCATACACTCTGACACTCAAGGTGGAGTGCTTTATGTGCCGGGTAAATTTGGGAACGCGCTGGCAACCACGGGTGGAGAAGTCGGCGGGGGCGGCTACTTGACTATGAGTCCTGACAAATTCTACGCCCCTGATAGGTCCAAGGGTACGGTAGCCGTATGGATCCAGAAACGTATACAAAAATTCATCCCTTTCCAATCTCCTTTGTTGTGCATCTTTGGTTGTCAGCCCTATGACGGCGTGCCAACCCCCGGAATTTACGCCGCCTGGTCAGACGGTTATACATGGTCGGGGGGAATGACATTCCTTATATTTGATGGTCAGGCCGACCACCAGATTAATGATTTGGGTTGGGATACAGTGCCCGTCGGAACCTGGGTCCACGAGACTTTCGTATGGGATATTAATGGCATTGGAGGAACCACCGACCGAATGCGTATCTACAGAGATGGCCTGATCGTGGCGAAGTACAGTGCCGCTATCAGCCGCATTTTTCAAGACAATTATCCAGTCAAAATTCTTGGGCACCATGCCTATAGCCGGTTTGCCCAACCTACAGCATACCTCGACAATCTTGTCGTCTATGACTACGCCAAAACCGACTTTTCCGACAGGTTCATCGAGAATCCAGCCGAATGCGAAGTGGGAGGTTTACCCGAACTATCGGCAGTTATCAGTAAAAAATCCGGTACGCAGAATGCCCGCATTTGGACAATTACGCTGGCCAACAGTAGCCGATGCTCGGCCGAAAATGCCCAAATCGACAATTTAGTTTTATCACCTTTACCGGGGAGTAACTGTAGACCAGTGATCACGGCTCCAGCTAGTTTCCCTTTGGGTGTTGGTAATATCCAGGCCGGAGCTCAGGTAAGCGGCACCACCACCATCAATTTCAGCGGTTGCCCCAACAATGCCAAATTTAAGGTCAACATCCCATTTAGCAGCAACAGCGGCGAAGTAACGGGATCGAAAACTTTAACCAATCAATTCCGTTAGTCGGAAATTCGGAGATCACCTCATGATAAAATGCGTAATCCTATTAACAAGCTTATTGCTTATTCTTCCCACTTCCCAAGCCTCGACATCACTGCAATTGGAGCCGACAACCGGCTTAATCGAAGGTGAACCTGGCGATACAGTTGGCTGGGGATTCCTGCTCACAAACACCGAAAACTTCTTGGTGGTGACCGGCGCAGAATTCCAATCATCAACAACCCATGGCACGTTTACGGACTTTATTAGCGCACCTGAAAATTTCTTCGTGGTAGGGTCGGGTACTGGTGCCAGTTCGGCATGGGGACAAACGTTCGATTTTGCCAACCAAACCGGCATTGGTAGTTTCAGAATTGCTAGCGATGCCGCGCAGGGCACCATCTTTGGTCAGATTGTACTAACATACGATTTATTCGCACGCAGCCCGTTCAATCCCTTGTTCGACCCTGACACCGACACGCTGGCCAACGGCAATTTTCTAACGGCCAATGCATTCATCAAAATCAATACGGTGCCAATACCGCCAGCGGTTTGGTTATTTGGTTCGGCGCTGGCTGGATTGGGATTGATTGGAAAACGTCGGCGCATCTAACAAGCAAGCAGGAAACCAGCGCCTCCAAAAGCGAGGCGGGGTTTCCGTAACATATTCTCGACAGCCAACTAACCACAAAGTTAGTTAAAGTCCGCACTAAAAAAGCTCCTAGACACAAGTGCTGCTCAAACCCCTATTAGTCGAGCATCCGCAAGCAAAGGAGCACACAATTCGTCCATTTAAAAAATACCCTGCTCGCTCCCTCGTCAAATAAATTCAACCAGCCCTTGGGCTATTTGGCCAATCCAGTCGCCCAATAAAAACCATCCAAAGCAGACCTGTCAATTTTGTCATGGCACGAACGGACAATTAAACGACGTTACATACCCGGATACACTGATTGCCAGATGATTAGCCGCATACAGCTTCCGCTGCTTCTGCATCCAATCGTTACTAATACATTTCCATTAACTAGTTCTGGGTATTTGCTATGAAAACATTACTTACTGCTTCCATTCTATTATCTTCGGCCTTGGTCACTTCCTCCGCCTTGGCTTCCAACGATTTTGAACACGAACGCGAAAACGAGTCCAGACACGGTAACTGCGGCAACCAACCGTCTTGCGATTTAGAAAAACTGAGCCTGACCTTATCTGGTGGCAAAAATGGCACGCTGATTTCCAAAGCCGATAGCGATACCTCAAACGATAGCTATACCCTTAACTTCGATTATCAGTTGGATACTACCTATATCAGTAGCGCCCTGCTGAAAATATGGTTGCGTGACGATTCCACGTCCGTAGACGATTCCAACTCTAACGGCATAATAAAAGACAAAAGAGAATACGCCCGAATCACCTCTATTAACGGCTCCAACATTTCTAGCAACTGGAGCGAAGTCGACGGCTACAAAAAATATATCAGCTTGGATGTTCGAGACTTCCTATCTACAACCGGCTTCGCCACACTAACCGCCGTTCTGGGCGTAAAGGATAGCGGTAGCAAAGATTACTATTTCAAAGCTGCAGAACTATACGTAAAGTATTGCCTGAACGGCAACAATGGCGGTGGTAGTCCGATCACCTCAGTACCTGTTCCTGCCGCCGCTTGGTTGATGGGTACCGGCCTGGTAGGTTTACTAGGATTTAACACCAGAAGACAACGCCAAGCATAATCCGCAAGTGCATTTCTGATAGCTAAAAACCGGAGGCGATAACGACGTCTCCGGTTTTTTATTGTCGGCTTTCAGCAAACCTTTTCACAAGGCGCTCTCTCAGGGCCCATACGGGTTTATTCAGTTTTGCGGGCAAGTACGCTGCTTTCGTTGCCGGATTCAGTCGATTGGGCAATAACCTTGCGCCAATTCGTAATAGACGTCTGCATTGTCTATCAGCTTGGCGACTACTTCGCTATCCAATACCCCTTCAGCAACACGTTGCCGCAGATGCTCGATAATATCGGCCAAAAGCATACCTTCGCGATAAGGTCGAGATTGCGCCAAAGCCTGAAAAATATCGGCAACACTAATAATTCGGCACTCTAAGGCCAGAGACCTGCCTACGGTCTTAAACGGATAACCTTCGCCGCGCAGATTTTCATGATGCAATCCAGCCCACTGCGGAATTTTAGAGTTGGCAAAGACCCGCTGTAAGATTCGGTAAGTATCGTAACTGTGCCGTTGCATGCAGGCCCGTTCTTCGGCGTTAAGGCTACCCGGCTTGTCGATGATGTCCTCGGACACCCGTAATTTGCCAATGTCGTGTAATAAACCGGCAATTTCCACCTGCTCCAGATCGCAACCCGTCACACCCAATTCCAAAGCCAATTGCCTGGAAATCTGCGCAACGCGTTCCGAATGCTGTTCAGTGTAAGGGCTCTTGGCATCTACCACTCTCGAGAACAGCCGCGCTAATTCCCGCAGAGCAGGATAAGCCAAGTCCACCGAGGGCAAGTCGCGCCCTAATTCACGCAGATCTTCATCCAGATAATCCGGATCCATTGCCAACCAGAATGCCTGACTTTTCGCCAACTCCGAGAAGGCTGCCAACAATTCAGGCGCAAACAGCGATCCAGAATAGCTTACCAATCGTTCGACGATATTTGGCGCCGCCAACAGGATTTGCTCGCTGGCCAGATAGGGGACTTGCAATATGTCAATGCGATCAGCCAGGAACAGTAAATTGGCACGTAGCCGCGCCCGAGGCGTCAGCGGCAACTGCTGCAAATGCTCCCAGCGCGTATGATGGTAGCGCACCTCCTCAGCCAGATAGGCCAGCGGCGGACAGGTTTGCAAGTATTCCGCGCCCCGCAAACAATGGGCCTCGGCACCATCCCACTCCAGAGATTCGGTCAAATGCCGGTGCTCGCGAACCTTGGCTACCCCGCAGTCGTGCAGCATGCCAGCATAGAGAATGCTCAATCTATCGGCATCCGACCAATCAAGTCTACCGGCAATATGCCAAGCCATCATCGCCACCCGCTTGCCATGCTTCACTTCGTCGATACCGACCAAATCCAGCGCACAACTCAAGGAGATGATGGAGCGGTGCAAATCGATATGTTGACTGTCCATTGAGCGGAACTCCAAATTGAGTGTATTAGGACGATGCTATCGTACTTTGAAAAGATCGGCAAAGCGTCTCCAACAATCCTGACAACCCGCCAAGATAAGGAGCGAGAATTTCCTACGCAGCTCCGAGAAGCCTTACATGACAACTGAAAATGACACCCTGCCAAAACTGTCGCAACCGCTGTCCAAGCTGTCAGGAGATTGGGCAAAAACCACCGACGCTTCACATTTAAATAATTGATTATATTTGATTAAATTTAGTTGGTACGACTAATGCTTAGATATATTGACGCGCTATGTAAGCCAACTGATTAAGCGCGATAAACTCTACTCTTAGCAACTAAAACCAAGGAATCGACATGAACTCTACAATGCCGAAAATACACTTATTCGGACTAATTCTGACTCTGGTCATATTTACGCAATCGGTCGACGCGGCCACATTGATCGATAACTTTGCCAATTTTCAAACCACGACTAACACCGCCAACGGCCCCGCCAATGTATCGGGCTCGGATTTAAATAATCTGCAACGCACTTTGAACGCCAGCCCCACCCCAGGCGGAACCACCCGAATTTTCGTGGAAGATGGCTTATTAACTGTCGGCAACAGCAGTTCCTCAACCGGCACTGCCAGCATCTATTACAGTTTCGATGCCATCGACTTCACGACTTTCGCCAACGCGCTGGCTCTTACTACCGAATCTAGCGACGCCACCTACCAAATTCAAATGATCGCCAACGGTACCTCGATCTTAAGTATTCAGAACTTGGCCAGCGTTGCGATAGGCTCTCCCAGCACCATTAAGTTTGACTTCTCACAATTCTCAAACCCCGCGGCATTCAAAAATCTGAATAGCCTGGAACTGAAACTGCGAGGCACCAATGCCGCCTGGGACGCTGACTTCAGCAACCTAACGACAGTCCCGGAACCTTCCGTAACCGCATTATTGATCATAGGCGCGCTAGGCATTGCCAGCGGCAGACGCCAAAAAGCGCTTACCGTTTAACCCCCCTAAACGCAAACACCTGATTGCCACATTCCCAATCTGACGACGGACTACCAACATGAATGCCAAAACTCTCGCATCTATCCTACTAACCCTGGGCTTGGCGCTATCAAGCCAAAGCCAAGCAGGCGTATTGACGATTGATAATTTCAGCGATTCTCAAACCGTGCTTGACAGTGGCGGTAGTGCCGGAACAACTGTCAACACATTACCAACGCTCACCGGCACCGATCTTACCAATGCATCCAGGACCTTTATCGCTGAAGCGTCCGGAACCCGCAACGCCAATACCACCGAAATCGTTTCCGGCAGCAATAAACTGATCATATCCAACGACGGACGATCTGCCGGCAGCGCCTCCATCCTTTGGAATTTCGATCCCCTTGATCTAACTCTTCACGGCAACGCTATCCTATTGGAGGTCCTGACAATAGACCTTGGCGTAAATGTAGAGATGGTAGCCAACGGCATTTCCAGCTCCGGCACCCAAAATTTTACCGGCAACAATAATTTTCTGGTCAGTTTCAGCGATTTTACTAATCCGGCAGTGTTCGCTAACCTGCATAGTTTCCGCTTGAATTTCACCGGCCCGACGAGCTGGGATGGACAATTCAGATTGTTAACCGCCACAACCCCAGTACCTGTGCCTGCGGCGTTTGGCCTGATGGGCTCGGCATTACTGGGCTTTATCGCCGTATCCCGCCGAAAAGCAGTCGCTTAATCTTTAGCAAAATCTACATGGCTTAGATCCCCGCCTAACGCGGGGACAGTCATTTCAGTACTACTCCTCTCGCAAAATGCCAGCGAGCTTGTGCTTAGTCTTACCAGCACAACGATGAAGGTCTGCGTCAACATGGACCAAACCTGACCGACAAGGCACAATAGCCCGCTATTTAATCGCTTTTGTCGCTCATGCTTGCACTTTTGGTCCGTTTTTCCATCCGCTATTCCGGCATCGTCGTAGCCTTGGCACTATTGCTACTCGCTTACGGACTTTATCGCTTGGGCAACGCCGGCCTGGATATTTTTCCGGAATTCTCGCCGAAGCAAGTCATTATTCAGACCGAAGCACCGGGGCTAGCAGCAGAACAAGTAGAAGTGTTGGTCACCCAGCAAATCGAAAATAGCATCAGCGGCCTGATCGGCTTACAAACCTTGCGTTCCGAGTCGATTCAGGGCTTATCGATTGTTACCGTCACCTTTAACGAACACAGCGATGTCTATCGCAACCGGCAATTGGTCAGCGAACGCCTGAACAGTCTAGGTCAACGTTTGCCTGCTGGCGTTGGCATCCCGGTAGCCGTGCCGCTATCCTCGTCCTCAGCCACGGTATTAACCCTAGGCATGCATTCGGACGCCAAGACTCTTATGGAATTGCGCAGTCTGGTGGACTGGACGCTAGTTCCGCGTTTATTGGCCGTACCTGGGGTCGCCGACGTGAACGTTTTCGGCGGCGACATTCAGCAATTGCAGGTGCAGCTACAACCGGCGGCCTTACAGCGCTACAACTTATCGATAGACGACATCGTCACAGCGGCAACCAGCGCGGCGGAAATGAACGGTGCCGGCTTCATAGAAAACCCGAACCAACGCTTCACGCTGCAGATCAGCGGCCAACCGGCTAATCCGGAGCAATTCAAACAACTGATCGTCAAACGCCAGGACGGTATGAACGTGACATTGGGCGATGTGGCGCAAATCGCTTACGGACCGGAGCCACCGATCAGTGCAGCACAAATCGAGGGCAAACCCGGCATTGTCATGATGGTGATCGGCCAATATGGCGCTAATACCTTATCGGTATCGCGGCAAGTCGAAGCGGTGCTTGACGCGTTTCAACCCATTTTCAAGCAACAAGCCGTGAGTTTTTACTCGCACTTGTTCCGACCCGCTGATTACATCGAAAAATCGCTGAATAACTTATCCTGGCATTTATTGCTGGGCGGAGTATTCGTTCTCGTGGTGCTGTATGCGTTTTTGTTCAATCTGCGCAGCGCCTTTATTGCCGCCACCGCTATTCCGGTGTCACTCCTGACAGCGGCGATAGTGCTGCTGGAATGTGGCGTCAATTTAAATATCATGGTGCTGGGCGGACTAGCGATTGCGCTCGGTGAAGTAGTAGACGATGCCATCATAGACACCGAGAACATCTTTAGACGGCTGCGCGAAAATGGTTTAAAAATCTTCCCGGATAGCGCCGAAACGGTGATTTACCATGCATCGTTGGAGGTTCGCGGCTCGGTGGTTTACGCCAGTTTCATCGTGGCCTTGGTATTTGTGCCTTTACTGACCCTTGACGGCGTCAGCGGCCGGCTGTTTGCTCCACTAGGCGTGTCCTATATCCTGGCGATTTTGATGTCGCTGCTGGTCGCACTCACACTGACCCCTGCATTGTGCTATTTACTCTTTCGAAACAAACTACCGGACGATAGCGATCCGCCCGTGTTACGACGGCTTAAACCGCTCTACGCCCGTCAATTGCTGTGGGCTATTAGGCACTTCAATGCCTTAGTAGTGATAGGGGCAATTACCTGCCTAATCGGCATAGCCGCCTTTCTGGGTCTGGACCATAAATTTCTGCCCGAACTACGCGAAGGCCATTTTATTGTGCATACCGCCAGCGTGCCGGGTACGTCCTTGCAGGAATCGATCCGGGTCGGCAGTTTGCTTACCGAGCAACTCATGGCTATCAACGGCGTGGAATCGGTATCGCAATGGGCCGGTCGCGCCGAACGCGGCGCAGACACCTACGGTAGCCATTACAGCGAATACGAAGTGCGGTTAAACCCCTTATCCGGCCAAGAGCAGCAACGGGTGCTGGGCCACTTGCGGGATATTTTGAAACAATTCCCCGGCATAAATTACGAAGCCAACACATTTTTAGTCGAACGAGTCGACGAGACCATTTCCGGTTACACCGCACCGGTGGTGGTCAATATCTACGGCAACGATCTAACCGAACTGGACCATAAAGCCCAACAGCTAGCCGCGCTGATCAACACCATTCCTGGCGCGGAAGACATACAACTACGCTCGCCGCCAGCTACAGCTCTGCTGCAAGTCGAATTGAATCTGGAGCAATTAAAATTTCGCGGTATCAGCCCTGCGCAAGTGATGAGCTCCCTGCAAACTGCTTACGAAGGCCGTATCGTCGGCAAGAATCTGAAAGGTAACCGGATTTTTAATGTCGCGGTGGCACTGGCGCCTGAATGGCGCAGTCAGCCGGATTATTTGGCTCAGCTACCCTTAAAAAACAGCGAAGGCCAGCGGGTGCTGCTGAGCGAAGTGGCGGAGATTCGCCACGGTGAAGGTCGCTACAATATCCTGCATCAAGGCGCGCAACGTATCCAGACCGTGACATGCAAGGTCGAAAACCGCGACATGGACGCCTTCATGAAGGAACTGAAACAGCGGGTACAAAACGAGCTGAATTGGCGCGACGGCAGTTACCCGGAGTTTATCGGCGCGGCGCTGGAACAAGCCAAGGCCCGCGAAACGCTAATCATCCATGCTCTGCTGGCCGGTGCCGGTGTGCTGATTTTTGTCTTCATCGCCTTGGGTAGCCTGCGCCATATGCTGCTGACCTTGCTGAACCTCCCCTTTGCCTTATTGGGCGGGTTAGCAGCGGTAGTGGTCACCGACGCCACACTGTCGGTCGGCTCCTACGTTGGCTTTATCACCTTGTTCGGCATCACCGTACGAAACAGCATCATGCTAATCTCGCACTACCGGCACTTAGTCGAATTGGAAGGCCAAGTTTGGTCAACCGAGACCTTGATCCGCGGTGCCCAGGAACGCCTGCCGGCCATTCTGATGACTGCATTAGTCACCGCGCTGGCCATGCTGCCGATTGCGATAGGCAGCGATAATCCGGGCCGGGAAATCATGGGGCCGATGGCCGCCATCATCATCGGCGGCTTGGCCTCTTCGACGGTGTTGAACTTGCTCTTGTTGCCAGCGATTTTGCAGCGTTTTGGTAGATTTGAAGTGGTGTTTGAGAAGCAGGTTTAGCAGCCAATTAGTGATGGTACCGACACTGTACCACCGCAATACAGTCGCCTTATATTTCATAAACCAGCCGCTATTCCTCGTCGATGCGCTGCGACCATAAGCCAGTCAGTCCGTGTTTTAGCGGTTCTGGTTTGCGTAAACCTTCAAAAGGTTGGCGTTACATGTGTTTTCGCAAGGTAGTGATGCGTTTCAACATGCACTTGTCGGTCTGTTCCCAGTGCAGATAATCTTCCCAGGCTTCGTCCGCAAACTTAATCGGCATCGTCGGTTTCAAGCAGACTGCGTTCCTGAATTTCGCCTTTACGTAAGCGTTCTAATGCTGACAATAGGCGCTTGGCGTTATTGAGGCTACGCAGCAGATAAGCAGTTTCGTTCATTCGTACAAATAACAAGATTCAACAATCCAAACAGTCAGCGCACCGCCGCCGCAATCACGGCCTCTCCTAAAGACAATCCGCCGTCATTTGCCGGATAGCAGTGCGGGGACAGCACGGTTTTACCCCGTTGGCGCAATTGCTCGCTCACAGCTTCCAGTAACAAGCGATTTTGAAATACGCCACCGCTTAAAACAATACTATTCGCGCCGGTTTGGCCACTCAAGCCATTCAACACATCGACGGTCGCGGCGGCCAGGCTGTGATGGATACGGGCAGCGACGCGGGCTTTGTCGGTGCCGATTTGCAGGTCTTTCAGTACCGCTTTCCACAAGCCGTGCCAACTTAATACCGCCAGGCTGCCGTCGTCGGCAACAGCCCAGGCTTGTGGGTAGGACTGCTCTTTGGTAAATACCGGCGTCGCCAGTACTTCCATCGCAATCGCCGCCTGGCCTTCGTAATGCACTTGTTCGGCATGCAAGCCCAAAGCGGCTGCAAAAGCGTCAAACCAGCGCCCGCAGGAACTACTGAGCGGCGAGTTGAGATTTTTTGCCAGCATCGTATCTAGGGTCGCCAAAGGTTTACCGACCAACAACTGCATGATGTCCAAATCCGCGTAATCGCGTTGCAAAGTTTGCCAGTCAAAATAATGCCGCAATTGCGCATAAGTATTCCGCCAAGGCTCACGCATCGCTTGCGTACCGCCCAGCATTGCGATGGGTTGAAAATGCCCCAGCCGCTTGCAGCTGCGGTAATCGCCGCACAAAAACTCGCCACCCCACCACTCGCCATTTTCGCCCATACCCAGGCCGTCGAAAATTGCCGCCAACACCGGCGGCGCATCCAAACCTACCCCATGTTCCGCCGAACAAGCTGCCAGATGGGCATGGTGGTGCTGAACACTGATAAGTTCGATCGCCTCGTTCGATGACAAAGTTTGGCCGTATTGAGTAGACAGATAGCCGGGATGCTTATCAACAACCAGCTGATCCGGACGAAAGTCACTCAGCTTGTTGTATAAATCGACGGCTTGTTGGTAGTCTTGCTGCACAGCGGCATTTTCCAAATCGCCGATGTGTTGGCTGACAATCGCTTGACCGTTTTTCAGTAAGCAAAAACTGTTTTTCAACTCGGCGCCCAACGCCAGAATATTGCTTGCCCGCTCAAAACCGATTGGCAATCGTAATGCCTCCGGACTATAGCCGCGCGCCCGGCGCAACATACGCATATGGCCGTCCATCAAACGCATGACCGAATCGTCCAGGCGATTGACGATATCGCGGTCATGCATTAACCAGTAATCGGCGATACCTGCGAGTTTTTCCTGTGCTTCGGCATTCTCGGTGCATTGCGGCTCATCGCTGATATTGCCGGAAGTTAAGACAATAGGGACATCCAGTTCTTGCATCAGCAAGGTATGCAGCGGCGTGTAAGGCAACATAAAACCGAGTTTGTCGTCATCGGGCGCGACTCCGGGCACGAGTTGTTCGCCTTGCGCTGGTAACAGCACAATTGGCGCAGCGCGATGCTGCAAGGCTGACAGTTCCTGAGGACCGATGGAGGCATAACGACTAACCATAGCCGCATCCCTTGCCATCAACGCAAACGGTTTGGCATAACGGCGCTTTCGCTGCCGAAGTCTATCCACAGCCCCAGCATTAGTCGCGTCGCAAGCAAGATGAAAGCCTCCCAGACCTTTGATGGCGACAATACAACCTTGGCGGATCAATTCGGCGCTACGGCCAATCGGATCATCGGCTGCCAAAGTCTGCCCTTGATGATCCTCCAACCACAATGTCGGCCCACACGCCGGGCAACAATTGGCCTGCGCGTGAAAGCGCCGGTCGGTGGGGTCGTCGTATTCCTGTTGGCAGTGCGGACACATGGGAAATGCCGCCATACTGGTATTTAGCCGGTCATAGGGCACGCTGCATACAATCGATAAGCGCGGGCCGCAATGGGTGCAATTGGTGAAGGGATATCGATAGCGGCGATTGTGCGGATCGGCAATATCCGCCAAACACTCCGGACAGGTCGCGGCATCTGCGGCGATGGGTGTGTCGATACTGTTTTGCCGACTGGCTACTATCGTAAACTCATCGGGTGCAGCGCCCGGTAAATCATCGACATCCAATCTATCCAAGCGCGCTAAGGGCGGCAACTGCAGGGCAATTTGTTGCACAAAGTTGCTCAGATCTTGCGCGTCGCCGAAGGCATGTATCATCACCCCTTCGCCGTCGTTCCACACAGAACCCGTCAAACTATGCCGCCGGGCCAAATGCCAGATCGTCGGACGAAAACCAACGCCTTGCACTACCCCCCGCGCCCGAATCGCCTTGCCAGGCATCAGCAGATGCGCGGTAACTGCTCACCGACCGGCCAATCGACGATACGCCGTCCGCCGAAAGCCGTGGTCATCTGCACAAAGCCGTGCGGGTCGGCAATGACTTCGCCGATTATAGCGGCGTCGCGACCCAGCGGATGCTGTCGCATCGCCGCCAACAAGTCGCCGGCGGCAGCGGCGTCGCAGATGCATACCAATTTACCTTCGTTAGCAACGTATAAGGGATCGAGACCCAGGATTTCGCAGGCAGCTTTGACTTCGGCTTTGACCGGAATCTTGGCTTCGTCGATCACCATCCCCACGCCGGACTGTTTGGCTAACTCGTTCAAAGCGGTAGCCAGCCCGCCGCGCGTCGGGTCACGTAAACAACGTAAAGCTGCTGGTGCGGTTGCCACCAAATCGGCGACCAAACCATGCAGGGCCGCTGAATCGGAAACGATAGTGGTCTGAAATTGCAGATTCTCGCGACTGGCCATGATTGCCACCCCGTGATCACCAATTGACCCACTGACTATAATTACGCAACCCGGCTCAGCTCGGTCGCCGGCGATAGTCACCCCCTCCGGCACCAGGCCCACACCGGTCGTGGTGATAAACACGCCGTCGCCCTTGCCGCGCTCCACCACCTTGGTATCGCCGGTAACAATCGGCGTGCCGGCAGCCTTGGCGGCGGCGGCCATGCTGATAACGATTTTTTCCAGCTCAGCCAGCGGCAAACCTTCTTCCAGGATAAAACCTGCCGAGAGATACAAAGGTTTTGCACCGGACATCGCCACGTCGTTCAGCGTGCCATGCACCGCCAATGAGCCGATGTCGCCACCCGGGAAAAACAAAGGTGAAATCACATGACCGTCGGTACTAATCGCCAGTCGCCCAGCCGGTACATTGAATAAGGCCTGATCGTTATGCTGACGCAGCAGCTCGTTATCAAAATGCTTGATGAACAGCTCGTCGATCAACTGTGCCATGGCACGACCGCCACCACCGTGGCTGAGATCGATATGGCCGGATTTTAGATTTAAAGGGCTCGCGTAGCGCTCTGGCACGGGTTTGGTCTCGCTATGTAAACAAATTCATGTGGAAGACTTTCCTCATTCGGATATACAATCTAAAATGTTTATCCTTAAAACTTTCAGGAAGTAGTCATGCAAATCGCCAAATGGGGTAACAGTTTAGCCGTCCGTCTGCCCGCTGCGGTGGTCGAAGCCTTGCAACTTAAGGAAGGCGACGACATCGAGATTCAGGTTACCGGTGAACGTGCGTTCGAAATCGACAAAAAAGCCAGCAATCAAGAGCTTCTCAGCAGATTGCGTAAATTCCGTGGTCGTATGCCGGCGGATTTTAAATTTGATCGTTTAGAAGCGAATGAAAACCGCTAAAACATTCATCGATACCAATGTGTTGCTGTATGTGTTTTCGGGAGACAGCGGCAAAGCTGATCGAGCCGAAGCTATTCTGCAAACCGGCGGTTTCGTCAGCGTGCAGGTACTGAATGAGTTTACGTCGGTCGCCAAACGCAAATTCAATATGTCATACCCAGAGATTCGCGAAACTTTGCAGGTCGTTAAAATCGTTTGCCAAATCCTCCCGCTCACCCTAGAAATACACGAACAAGGCCTGGACATAGCCGAACGTTTCGGTTTTTCGATGTACGACAGCTTAATCGTTGCCGCTGCCCTGCTCGCTGGATGCACTGCCTTGTATTCAGAAGATTTACAACATGGCCAGCTGATCCAAGACCAACTTTTGCTTGTCAATCCGTTTGCCAACCCAGTCGATTAAAACCTGCCGCCAATCAATTCCCTCGTAGAGTTTGCTTCGCATTTCAGGCTGTGATAGAAAACTCACGCCGGTGATAAAAAATCATCTGCACCATCGGTAGACGCTTGATACTGCTGTTAAAAAGTATTCAGGCTTACCGCTAGGTAAAATAATTACAATCACGAGGAAACTTACAATGAAAACTAAAATTTTTGCACTGCTGGCGATTGCTTCTGTTGCTTTAATTCCTTCCCTGTCCTCTGCTGGCGAAGCGGACACCTGTAAAGGTTGCCATAACGGTTCCGTAGCGCCGGCTGTTGACGCTTTAAAAGCCAAATTCAAAACCGCTGACGAATTGGTCGCCGGCGCTAAAGCGTCTAAAAACGAAATGATGAAACCAATGCAAGGCAATGACGCGAAATTGAAAGCCGCTGCCGCAGAAATCTATAAATAAACCCAGTTTACTCACCCCGCTTTAAGACAGGGGGTGATCAAGGTGGACACTCCTATCGGTGTCCACCTTTCTTATCAAATACCGTTAGTTAAGGTTCTTCCCCCTTTAAAAAGGGGGATCGAGGGGGATTTATTTGGGAAATCTCCCCTGCCCCTCTTTTCCAAAGAGGGGAACTAACAACGACTAAACTTAACTTAACGGCATTACCATTTTATCCCGCTAACCTTGCCGCAGCCTTCCGTAACTCCAATACGCAGCACACGCGCCTTCCGACGACACCATACACGAACCCATCGGGTTTTCCGGCGTACAAACCGTACCCAGCAATTTGCAATCTTGCGGTTTTTTTGCCCCGCGCAATATGGCCGGACATTCGCAGCCTTTCACATCGTTGGCTTTGATAGCGGGCATCTCGAAGCGCTGTTCGGAATCAAATTCGGCATAAGCAGCTTGTAATTTCAATGCGCTATTCGGAATCAGTCCCAGACCGCGCCATTCAAATTGCGGACGCAGCTCAAACACCTCGGCCATCAAGGCTTGCGCTTTGACATTGCCGTCGTGCGTCACCGCCCGGCTGTATTCGTTTTCCACTTCATGCCGGCCATCGTTGAGTTGCCGAATCAGCATCAGCGAAGACTGCATCACGTCTAGGGGTTCGAAACCGGCGATAACAATGGGCTTGGCGTAATTCCCTGAGAAGATTTCGTAGGGCTTACTACCGATCACGCTACTCACATGGGAGGGCCCCAGAAAGGCATCGATAGCAACCGGCTCCGGCGCGTCAAGAATGGCCTGCATCGCAGACGGCGTTAACACGTGATTGCAGAATACCGAGAAATTAATTAATCCTTCCGTTTGCGCCTGTTTGATGGCAACGGCAGTGGGCGGGGTGGTGGTCTCAAAGCCAATCGCAAAAAACACGACTTGCCGATCCGGATTGTCGCGGGCAATTTTCAGAGCATCCTGAGTGGAATAAACCATGCGAATATCGCCGCCGGCCGCTTTGGCTTTGAGCAGACTTTGCCTACCGCCGCCCGGCACCCGCATCAGATCGGCATAAGTGCAGAGGATTACGTCGTGCTGTTCGACCAATTGAATCGCATTGTCGATGCGTCCCGTCGGCAGCACACACACCGGGCAACCGGGGCCGTGAATGAACTCGACATTGCTCGGCATTAAATCCTGCACGCCGTAACGAAAAATCGCGTGGGTATGGCCGCCGCAGAATTCCATCAAACGATAATGCCTTTCGGGCTCAACGGTTTGGGCAATGACTTGCGCCAGGTGCTTAGCTACATCATGCTGACGGAATTCGTCGATGTACTTCATGAGACGGTCAAACCGGCTTCGGCAAACAAGGCCAGCGTTTTCAGGGCCTCGTCCTCGTCGATCTTGTTCAGCGCGTAACCCACATGCACCAGCACGTAATCACCGACTTTCACGTCATCCACCAAAGCCAGCGATACTTCGACCTTGACGCCGTCCACCGACGCCGTCGCCATCTGCGTCGTAAAATCAATATCGGTAATTTGGGCAGGCAGGGCTAGGCACATAGCGGTATTAAAAATTGAGGCAAAGGCGCTTAAGCATACGCTATCCGCTGCAAAGCCATCTCGGCGCGCAACCAGGTCAACCAGTTTTCCATACCTTCGCCAGTCTTGGCTGACAGGGGAAGTACCTTGATGCGCGGGTTGACTTGCTTCGCGTAACTAATGCATTGGGCACTATCAAAATCCAGATACGGCAGCAAATCGGTTTTGTTTAAGATCATTAAATCGGCGGCATGGAACATGTCCGGGTATTTGATTGGCTTGTCTTCGCCCTCGGTAACCGACAGGATCACCACTTTGTGCGCTTCGCCCAAATCAAACGCCGACGGGCAGACCAGATTGCCGACGTTTTCGATGAACAACAAGCTGTGCTCGGGCAAATTCAGGCTTTCCAGGCCATGACCGACCCGATGCGCGTCCAAATGACAACCCTTGCCGGTATTGATTTGCAGCGCTTGCACACCAGTGGCGCGGATGCGGTCGGCGTCTCGCGCGGTTTGTTGGTCGCCTTCGATCACCGCGATGCTTAACTCCTCTTTCAACCGCAGAATGGTCTCGGTCAACAGCGTGGTTTTGCCGGAGCCGGGACTGGACACCAGATTCAAAGCCAGCACGCCGCGCTCACTAAAATAACGGCGGTTTTCGTCGGCATAACGATTGTTTTTCGCCAGAATATCCTGTTCGATTTGTACCATCCGCGCCTGAGTCAAACCCGGCGCATGCGAGTGTTCCGCAGTATGTTCGTGATGATGGTGATGTCCATGGTCATGGCTGTGATCATTAGCATGCTCGTGATCGTGTGGTTCGTCGTGCGAGTGAAGAGGACCCTCGCCGCAGCCGCATACTCCGCACATTACTCTACCTCCAATTCTTTGATTCGCATTTGATCGCCGTCGACAATCTGTAATTGATGACTGCCACAGTGCGGGCACTCGTCGTATAACTGTTGCACCAACACTTCGCAGCCGCAAGGCATACACCAAGCCAGGCCCGGCACTTCGATAATTTCCAGCTTGGCATGTTCCGCCAATGAGCCTTGCATCACCACTTCAAAACTAAACTGCATTGCCTCCGGTTCTACACCAGACAAGGCGCCAATCTCCAGCCACACGGTTTTGACTTTGGCAAATTGCTGGGCCTTGGCCTGTTGTTCGATGATCTGTAACACACTCTCACAGAGCGACATTTCGTGCATGATAATTACTCTGTTAGTTTTCCGGGGTCAACACTAGCCGGTATTGCACACAAGGATCGACAGCGTTGATCAGCCATTCCGCCCGCTGCCGCAAGCCATCCGCATCATCAGCCTGCAAAGACTTTAAACCTTGAGCCAGCACTCCATCGGGATGAAAATTCCATTCAGTCGGCGCGACAATGCGGTAATCGTACACCCGGCCTTGGCTTAAGGCCAGGCGGTGAATCAATAATCCCCGCGCCGCCTGCACTTGTGCCAGACCAATGCCATCGGCGGCATAAGTCGACATCGTTCCTAGCGATGGTTTTAAGCCCTGCGGGATCGCAGCGACTTCGAATAACACGGCAACAAAACGCGGCAGCAAACCATTGCCTTAGCGGCTGTGCAAATCCGCGAGCAAAGGCCCGCTTTGCTGACGACTCATTGGTATCGCTATCGCGAGGCTTTGTGATGTCGGGTCTCGGCCCGACAGCCGAGATACTTTCTTTTGCGTGGCCAAAAGAAAGTATTCAAAGAAAAGGCCACCCGAAATTCCGCCAATTTCCTGCGCTTTTACGAAAACCATCCATGGTTTTCGTCCTCCGGGCCAGCCTATCGGCTGTTCAAATTTGCTCCAGGCAAATTTGTCGCTTTTGGCGAGGGTTTTCGGAAGGGCCATCCCTGGCCCTCCGAAAACCCTCGCCAAAACCTGCGATGCTCGGGGCGGAATAACGGGACTAAAACCATCCCGTTTTCGTAGGGTGGGCACGGCTTTTTGTGCCCACGAGGACAAACCCTTCATTCCCCCGTAACCACGTCATCGACACCGTCTCCCCAATCCACCATATAAACACCTTCCCTAACATATCGATGAAACGTCGAATACGGCCATTCGATTACCCGCTGGCAATAACCATGCTTTACCGGGTTGTAATGAATGTAATCCATGTGCCGGGCAAAATCGGTTTCATCGCGAATTTGATGCTCCCAATACCGACGTTGCCATAAGGTCGACTCCCGATGTTTTTGTTTCGACACATTGATTCATTCGGCCCGCCGATATGCGTCACCACATGCCACACTCACCTGCCGTTTGATCACACTCCAACGGGTTGCAAAATCTCCATCGTCAACCGGTAACGTCCAAATACAATGCAGATGATCCGGCAACAAAACCCACGCATCGATAGTAAACGGTCGTTTCGCGCGAGTGCTTGCAATCGCCTTGAGCAAAGCCTCTCGTATCGGCTCATCACATAAAATCGCTTGCCGCCGAAACGTCACCATCGTGAAAAAATATGTTGCACCGGGATTTTGCGAGCGGAGGTAACTAGACATGTCGGTGGTTAAATCAGAGTTTGCTATGTTCCCGCGTGGGCACGAAAAGCAAGTGCCCACCCTACATTCCTGGATTTTGCGAGCGGCGTTAACGGGACATTTTTGGTTGTTAATTTTCTGCGGTTAAATCAGAGTTTCTGATTTAACCGCGTGGGCACGAAATGCGTGTGCCACCCTACGGTGCTTTACAAATTAAGCGCGAAATCGCGAAACGACAGATTATGTTTGTTTCTCAAGTCGATCAAATCTTTCATGTGGACATAAAGATTTATCATCCCATCTTTGCTTTTATCAATCTTTTCAATATTCTGTAAAAGGTATTCTGTAGACACTTTGAAAACACGAAAGTCTTTATTAGTGTAATCTAGCGCACCTACAAACACGATAAACTCGTTTGTTTCCAAATAGTCGTATTTAAAATTGAACCACCAATTATCCAAATAATTCCTTTTTTCTTTGCTTTCCCACATTCGACTTGCACTTCTTTTATATTTTAAAAGATCGGGGAAGTTTTCTTTTAAAAATTGCTTTGGATTAACTTTAAGCTTTTCTGAGATAACAGAATCATCTACAGACGTTGATTCCTCAACATTACTCAAGTCATTACGTGTAGTACTTTCAACTATATTCAACAATCGTTCAATTACAGCCGCGGGGGTATCGCCAAAACCAATTGCGTGAGATTGTAACTTTGTGAACAATTCATCTGATATTTCAATAACGGGGCACATATCGATTCTCCTGGGCAATGAATAATTACGTTAACAACAACATATAAAGCGTTAACGCAAACCTTAGCCCCTAGTGATCAGCATGTCAACATTATAATTTTAATGTCAACATATAATTTTCAAGCGTTAACAGATGATTAGACTGGGCAGAGCAACGCGAAACCCAGCTATATAGGCCAAAGCTGGGTTTACACTGTCATTCCAACCCAGCCTACCAAAAAACCGTTGCTACACACAATAACCGTTGGAGTGGACTGTTCCCGTTATTCCGCCCCGAGCATCGGAGCTTTTGGTGAGATCAGCCCGCAGGGGAGCGGCAGGGATGCCGC
>MSXO01000014.1:54527-55430 GCA_002083615.1 Proteobacteria bacterium ST_bin11
CAAAAGCGAGAAGCGCAGGATTAAGGCGGAATGTCGGGTGGCCTTTTCTTTGGATACTTTCTTTTGGCCAAGCAAAAGAAAGTATCTCGGCTGTCGGGCCGAGACCCGACTTTAAAACACCCGTCGCGATAGCGACACCTCAAACCCGAGAAAGCCAATACCCCGGCCTACGCCGATGATGTGCAAACGCCGTAATCACTATGCGCCCGGCAGAATTTCGATAAAACACCGAATACGGAAAATGCGAGAGACCAATGCGACGGATTCCTGATTGATGAACCATTCGCCAAGTGTCCGGTTTTTGAATAATCAAATTCACGGTACGTTCGAAGTCTTCAATCAGCAAAGCTCCAAGTCGGTTTTGTTGATCTTGGTAAAACCGAATCGCTTCCAGATATTCGGCTTCCGCCTCGGGAAGAAACTCGTAGTTCACCTGAGCAGGGCTCGGGCTTTCTCGGCAACTGCCTTACCGGAAATAGATTTCACTTTGCCAGCATCGAATTCAGCAAGTCGCCTAACAGATTCATCACCCCATAGCTGCTCGAATTCAGACTCAGAAACGTCTTCGAGGCTCAATAACAGGCGTTGCGCCAAAGCAGCCCGGTCTTGAAGCGGTAAGGAAAATATTTCGGCTTCCAGTTGTGTGAGATTCATGTCGGCGATACTCCCGTTAAGTAGAACACTCCGTCACACCAATAGTGGCGCAACCAGATTAGTATACGTCCACCGAATTGATGAAAACACCCCATCATTATCGTGAGACCAAAGTTTGGTTTCCAACCCAGCCTACCAAAAAACCTTTGCTACACACAATAACCGTTGGAGTGGATATTCCCGTTATTCCGCCCCGAGCATCGCAGCTTTTGGTGAGATCAGCCCGATAGGGGAGCGGCAGGGATGCCG
>MSXO01000014.1:55470-135836 GCA_002083615.1 Proteobacteria bacterium ST_bin11
CGAAAACCCTCGCCAAAAGCGACAAATTTGCCTGGAGCAAATTTGAACAGCCGATAGGCTGGCCCGGAGGACGAAAACCATGGATGGTTTTCGTAAAAGCGCAGGATTAAGGTGGAATTCCGGGTGGCCTTTTCTTTGGATACTTTCTTTTGGCCAAGCAAAAGAAAGTATCTCGGCTGTCGGGCCGAGACCCGACATACAAAAAACCGTCGCGTTAGCGACACCAATATTCAAAATCCCTGAAACAAAAAATCCAACGCTGCCCCAATCTCAAACCGCTGCGCCTCCAACGACATCATCGGTGAGTTCAAAATCCGCGCCGGAACAGCTGCCAATTTCGGCGTTTCCAACACACACTCAAGGCCATCGACCACCACAATCGGGCTCAAATTAGTGGGTAACTTGACTGCCGGAAAGCGATCAAGCCGGCGCAGGGGCACGACGACTCGACTATCCAGAGCACTCAAGACATCGCTTTGCACATCCAGCAGATACGGTACGTCGTCGGACGTTGCACTGCTATTGCGGTAAACATCGAAACGCGCCATGTCAGAAAGACCGCCATTCGTCTAGCGGCAAACCGTCTTCTGTGAGCGTTTGGTTGTAGGCCGCGATAAACTCGGCGTGCTCTTGCTGCCAACGCCTTTCTCTTTCGCCGCGCACCAACTCACGCAGGTGCCGGTCACAAGCCTGCGAAATATTGATATTCAGTGCCTTGGCCTCGGCCAGCACATCGGCAGACAAGGTGATATTGGTGGCTTTCTTTGTTGCGCTATTCGTGACTGCCATGATGTTGTCTCCATGAATATAGCTTTAGTATGCGCATTGTACTCCAACATAATGACTGTTGAAGTACTGCGTAATAGCAACGGCTTTGTTGCACAAATCCTGTGATTACCAAACTACCCCTTACCCCAAATCAGCTAGGCGGATTTAGGGCATGGCAACGGTTATCGGCCTGCCCAGTTGGGTAAACCGATTGAGCAGTGCCGCGCGAATTTGCAGCTCAGCGACCTGGCTTTTGAAGAGCCGTGCCTTGACACGCCTCCCAACAGTTTGAAACAGCGCATTTTGGTTTCGACCAAACTGCGACGATGATATCCACTCCATTTTTTCCAAATGGACCGACCCAATCGCTGCATGGCCCGCAGCGTTTCGTTTCGAACGCTGGCGCCCGTGGTGTTTTCGCTCCAGGGCTGGCCATTTTCTCGCACGGGGATAATGGCCTGGGCCTCACGTTCTGCAATCGCGGCGTGAGCCCTCTTGGTGTGGTAAGCGCCGTCACCGCTGACCGATTCGATGCGTTCGTCAGAGGGAATATGATTCAGTAAATCCTGCAAGACTTGAGCATCGCCCACGCGATTGGAAGTCACTTCAATCGCCCGAATTTCTAAGGTTTCAGCGTCGAGACCCAAGTGCAACTTGCGCCATTGGCGGCGATACTCGGCGCCATGTTTCTCGGTTTTCCACTTATGCCCTTTGGGTACTAACCCTCGCCTAGCATCTTCACGCCAGTGCTATCAACGAGCAAATGCAATCCCTTTAAGTTTGGGCGATAGGAAATGCAAACCTGTAAACGCTGCTGGCGACGACACAGTGTTATGTAATCCGGCGTCAACCAATCGAGACCTGACAACTTCAACAGACTGGCTACCATCCCACTAGCTTGACGTAACGCAAGCCCGAACAGGTTCTTGAGCATCAGGCAAAACTGGATGGCCGCATCGGAGAATTTATCAGCTCGTCCGCGTCTACCGCAGCCTAGCGACAGCTAGTCCATTTCTTTATCAATCCATAGCAATAGCGAACCGCGTTGCTTCAAGGATTGGTTTTAGTCTCGCCAGTTGGTGGTTCGGTATTTCTGTGGTTTTGGCTTGGGCATTCGGGCTGCAGGTCAGTCAATTTGACCGTGATATGGGAATGACAGCGGATTTATGCAACAAAGCCAGTCCGATGGGAAGAATATCGCTTATAGGCAGGCCAGAGAGGAGGGTTGGGGATTCAGGGTAAGGTAAGCGCGAATCGGGCCATAAATTCGCTTGACCGACAAACGACCGCATAGCAAATAGAACCGCTTATCCTACTGATACTTCCACCAATTTTAACAAGGACACCCTGCTACATTGGCAGCATGAACTGAAAACTGAAGAATATGTTAGGTTCGCAGTAGCTCTAAAGCACTGGGCCGGGACAAACCTAGAAGAATTGAAAAAGAGGTCCGAAGAGAAGGTCGAGGCGCTATCGAGGGCATCGTAAAGAAATACCGACAATCAAGAATCCCGTCCGGCAAAGTGACCAAGATGGGCAAGCAAACAGGCCGCCCCAAAACAAGTTGTATGTTGCCGTTTCCAGCTAAACCATTTGACCGAGTAAGCGCCTAGACTTGCTTACTCGCTGTCTATCTCTTGTTCCAACAAAGTTCGTAGACCGGCTGGCATTTCTAGGGTTTCAGGATCCCAACCCTCCATGTCCAGCACATCTTTCAGACATTCTTCCATGATCAAATGGGCTTTTTGGGTAGCTGCGGCGATGCGCTGGTGTACCCGGGTTTGCACATCGCTAACGGTGCGTTCGGAACAATTGGCTTGGTAATCGAACAACTTACGTAGACTATCGATCTGCCCACCAACTTGAGACGGGCAGGAACACATATAAAGTATGCCTTGAACGTTGATGCGCTTGAGTTGTTGATTGCTAAATTGGGTTTCCAGTTTCATGATGCGAGCTCTCGATTTTCTCGTTTATTATAATTATCGGGTTGGCGCCAACCCTGGCTCTAATTTTTTTCCGTCAAATGCGCCATTAAGCTTTGATCGGCGCCATAGGCTATCAAGGCCACGGCCAGTTATCAACCTTCTGCAAGTTCGCCGGCAGTCAAGAAGCGTGATTTCGGCAATCAATTCAAGGTCAAGCCGGCGTGAATCCGGCGTCGATCAATTGCCGAGTACGCGCATAGGTTTCCTGAATGATTAAAGCATCGGTGCTAGCACGATGACGCATCAAGGCCAAATCCTGAATTACTTGCCGCTTGGTTTGGCTCCAAATATCCATTTGCTCCTCTTTCAAAATCATTTCCAGCGCACTCAGGTAGAAACCCGGCTGTACGCGGCAGCGAAAAAACAGACGTAATAACCACGGCTTATCAACCACCCATCCGTCGCTATACACTGTTTTACCCGCCAAAAAATCATTCAATTCGCTGGCCACCAAGGCGATGGGCTTACCACAATTGACCAAAGTCTCTCGACTGAGACCATGCACTCGTTCGGCCTGCGCATCCCAATAAGTCCAATCCCGCGCCGGCTTAATCAGCGCGCAATATTTTTGCCCGCTACCCAATACGACGCCCACTTCGATAGGATAACTATCAAAGCCAAACCCAGAGGCTTCAAAATCTATTACATTTGGTCTAAGTATTTGCAATTGACTATCCCTTTGCAAATCGTAAAAATTATAAGCCTAGCCTAAACCGACGAATATGACCGACTAATGCGAGCGGCTTTAACACTAAAAAACCAGCGGACGGCCAGTACCAAAGCTAGTATCGCGCCAAATAACAAAGGCTGGCTCAAATCTTTTTTCACCAGCCAAGCAAAATGCACCACGCCGCCACTGGCAATTAGATAAACCAAACGGTGTAAGCGCTTCCAATTCTTGCCACCGAGCCGGCGTTGCATTGCATTGGTGGAGGTTACGGCCAGAGGAATGAGCATTAAGAACGCCGCAAAACCCACAGTTATATAAGGGCGTTTCAGAATATCCTCAGCTATCGCCGCCCAATCGAAAAACTGATCCAAAATCAGATACGTCAGAAAGTGCAAACAGGCGTAAAAAAAGGCGAATAAGCCCAGCATACGCCTAATTCGGACCAACCAGACTGCACCACTCAGCTGCCGCAACGGTGTGGCGCTAAGGCTAAGCAGTAAAAACGTCAGTGTCCAGTAACCGGTGTTATGGGTGATTTTTTCCACAGGATTAGCGCCCAAATCGTCTTGCCAAGCCGCAGTCATCAATAGCCCCACGGGGAGTAAAGCCGCCAAAAATACCAGCGTTTTTAGACAGCGCAGGCTTTTATCGTTGAGCGTTTTCCAATTCACTTTTCAAAAGTTTTTAGTCAAATCCATCCCGGCATACAAGCCGGCGACTTGTTCGGCGTAGCCGTTGAACGGCAAGGTTGGTCGCTTCAGAAAATCCCCCAAACGGCGCTCCTTGGCTTGACTCCAACGCGGATGGTCGACCTCCGGATTGACGTTGGCGTAAAAACCGTACTCGCTGGGGCCGGCCTGCATCCAACTGCTCGTCGGCTGCTGTTTAACCAAACGAATCTTGACGATGGACTTGGCACTTTTGAAGCCGTATTTCCACGGTACAACCATTCTGACCGGCGCACCGTTTTGATTAGGTAATACTTCGCCGTATAAACCAAAGGTCAGTAAAGCCAGGGGATGCATGGCTTCGTCGATGCGTAGACCTTCCCGATACGGCCACTCCAGGACAGCGCGCCGCTGACCGGGCAGTTGTTCAGGGTCGTGCAGACTGACGAACTCCACATAACGGGCCTCACTAGTCGGCTCGACTTGTTTCAGCAACTCCGCCAACGGATACCCTAGCCAGGGAATCACCATCGACCAGGCTTCCACGCAACGTAAGCGGTAGATGCGTTCTTGCATCGGCGCCAACTTCAGCAACTCTTCGATATCAAACTGTTTGGGTTTTCTAACCTCGCCTTCGACAGTGACCGTCCATGGCCGAGTTTTTAGGCGGCCGGCCATTTTAGCCGGACCTTCTTTACTGGTATCGAATTCGTAGAAATTATTGTATTGGCTGACATCCGCCAAAGGCGTCAATTTGTCGGTCAGACCATAGGCTTCGGAGAGACTGCTTGCCAACTTTTCACCGCCAAAGGCTGTGCCGGCAAGCAAAGCCGCAGAGCCGCCCAACGCCAGCTGCATAAAATGCCGGCGCTGGTAATACAAGCCGCGAGGCGTGATTTCGGAAGCAGGAATGCTTGGAATGCCGGGAAGTTTCATGGGGATGCCTCTTGAAATGTTTAGACCCTCTCGACCTTAAACCGGGCCGGCAGTTCCGCTTGCGGCAAATTCAGGAACGAGCTGAGTCAAAAAAGCCTTGCGAGGCCTATTTGTGCGGTTTTGTGCCGCTCGCCTTTTTCGCAGCTGTCTTTTTTACGGTCTTACCAGATTTCGCCGGCTTTTTATGGGGCAATTTCTGCGGTTTGTCCTCATCCGCGGATTTCGCCAACTCCGCTTGCGCAGACTGCTCAGCCAGGTCTTCGCTATCCAGCGGCAAATCAGGCATCGGTAAGATGGCGGTTTGGTTATTGTCGTCCATCGCCGGCTTGTCGCAATCCGGCAAGTCTTGATCTTCAGGCGAGCAAATGACGCGATAGATAATTTTTCGGTCGTCGTTTTTGCCGGTTGATGGCTCTAGCGGCTTGATAACTGGCGCGGTTTCATCGGAGATCGAGCCCAATAGTTCCGCCATGGCAGTTCCGCTATATGCCCAGATGCTGAAAAGCAAGCCGAAGTATATCCAGCGATTGATATTGCCCCTACGCAAATTAGCCATTGTTCTACAATTGCTTTAAGTGACGTTTGGCTTCGTTCCACAAGCCGTCCAATTCTGCCAATTCACAATCGCGCAACTCCCGGCCGGAGGCTTCAACTTGTTTTTCGATGTAATTAAACCGGCGGGTGAATTTTTTAGTAGCTTCGCGCAAGGCAATTTCCGGATTAACTTTTAAGTGCCGGGCCAGATTAACCACGACCAACAGCAAATCGCCAATTTCTTCCTGTATATGCGGCTGATCGCCGGATTGCCAGGCTTCGTGAACTTCCTGCAATTCTTCGCGCACCTTGTCGAAAACCGGCTCTGCTTCCGGCCAGTCGAAACCATGGCTGGCGGCGCGATTCTGAATCTTCTCGCACTGCAGCAAGGCTGGCAGACTTTGTGCGACACCTGCCAACACGCTTTCAGTTTGCTGTGTCGGTTGTTTCAGGCGACGTTCTTCGGCTTTGGCTGCGTCCCAGGCTTGTAGACGCTGTTCGTCAGTGTCGAATTTTACGTCGGCAAATACATGCGGATGGCGACTGATCAGCTTCTCGCTGATCGCCGCTGCGACTTGTTCGAAATCGAATAAGCCACGTTCCTCGGCAATCCGCGAGTGAAACACGACTTGTAACAGCAGGTCACCCAATTCGCCGCGCAAATCGTCAAAGTCGTTTCGTTCGATGGCGTCGGCCACCTCGTAGGCTTCTTCGATGGTGTAGGGAATCAGGCTATGGAAATCCTGCTTAACGTCCCACGCGCAACCGATCTCCGGATCGCGCAAGCGGGCCATCAAAGCCAGTAGCTCCTGGGTTTTCGTTAAACTCAAAACGTCGAACCGAACGCATCCTGATAGCGTTTTTTGAATTCCGCCATCGTAAAGGTGTGGTTCTGAGTACCGTTGTGCTCGATTTTGATCGCGCCCAGCAAAGATGCAATCCGACCGGTCACCTCCCAATCGTAGTCGTTGATCAAACCGTACAGCAAACCGGCACGATAAGCATCGCCGCAACCGGTCGGGTCTAGCACTTGCTTAGGCTTGGCCGCTGGAATGTCCAAGCATTCGCCGCGGGTATAGACTTTGGAACCGTTGCCGCCCAAGGTGATAATCAAAGCATCGACTTTTTCGGCGACTTGCTCGAGGCTCAGACCGGTGCGCTGTTGCATCAATTCCGACTCGTAATCGTTAAAGGTGGCGTAATTGGCTAGCTCCAGAAATGCCAACAACTCGTCGCCATCGAACATCGGCATGCCTTGGCCGGGATCGAAAATAAACGGAATGCCTTGCTCGACAAACTGCTGCGCGTGTTCCTGCATGCCCTGCTTACCGTCCGGCGAAACGATACCGATACTAATCCCGGCGTCGGCCGGCACGGTGTTTAAATGCGAAAAGCTCATCGCACCCGGATGAAACGCGGTGATTTGGTTATCGTCTACGTCGGTGGTGATATAGGCCTGACCGGTGTAATGATCATCCAATACTTTGATGTAGCGACTGGAGATGCCGCACTGGCTCAACCATTGCGCATAGGGTTCGAAATCGTGACCGACGGTGGCCATGATGGAAGGCTCTTCCTGCAGCAATTTCAAGTTGTAAGCGATATTACCGGCGCAGCCGCCGAACTCGCGGCGCAGGGCCGGCACCAGGAAGGACACATTCAGCATGTGGACTTTCTCTGGAAGAATGTGATGTTTAAATTTGTCGTGAAACACCATGATGGTGTCGTAGGCCATGGAGCCACAGATCAATGCACTCATTATTATCCTTGTTTGACGATTTCAGCGGCCCTAAGGTAACGGATGTTTGAAATAGGCACAAGACGAAAGCGACAAAAAGCAACCGTTCTTTCGTCTTTGCTACTTTGTTTTTGACAGTTACAGTAAAAGCAAAGCCCAAGTTACGCCAGCCCAAATCAAGGACAACATAACCGCCGCCGAACCGATATCCTTAGCCCGCCCGGACAATTCGTGGTGCTCGAACCCCACTCTATCCACGACCGCTTCCACTGCGGAATTTAATAGTTCCACCAACAGCACTAATACCACACTGCCGATTAACAAGACTTTTTCGATGGCGGTTTCACCCAGCCAGATCGCCAGGGGCGTCGTTACCACAAACAGCGCCACTTCCTGACGAAACGCCTCTTCATGCTGCCAAGTGGCTTTAAAGCCGGCGACCGAAAAGAAACAGGCGTTTATCAGCCGCTTAAATCCCTTTGCATTTTGATTTGCCATTGGCTATTCCTAATCCTCGATCAGGGTCCGATACGCGTCAGCATCCAACAATTTTTCCAGTTCCGCCGGGTTATCGGCTTTGATACAAAACAGCCAGGTTTGATAAGCGCCGTCATTCACCAACTCCGGTGCGTCCGCCACCGCTTCGTTGATTTCAACTACGCTACCGCTAACCGGACTGAATAAATCAGACGCCGTTTTCACCGATTCCACCACCGCCAGTTGTTCGCCCGCCTTCACGACTTTGCCCACATCCGGCAAGCCGATAAACACGATGTCGCCCAATTCGGACTGCGCGAAGTCGGTAATACCAACGCGCACCAGATTGCCGTCTTCCAACTTGGCCCATTCATGGGTCTCCGCATATTTCAGATTTTCAGGTGTTTCACTCATTTGTATTTCCCTAAAGCCGTCACAGTAATCCGAAAGGATAACCGGCTAATTTTTTAACACAACAAAAAATTACAGCCCTCAGCAGCCCAAACTTTATAATCGCCGGCTATAAACTCGGTCCCGCCGCTAAGGCACTAAACTACACTCAATGATACCCATGCGAACAGCCGCTTTCCTCGCCGTCTGGCTTGGCGTTTTTAGCCCCATTCCAAGCGCTGCCTTGGCAGACGATGATGACGCACCGACAAGCACCGCCCAAACCAAACCGAGCGGTGTTACTGCTGACCCCGCTGTGCTGGAGCTCGATCCAACCGGCCAGAAACTGGCTGGGGTTAAAACCCAAACCCTAGCAAAGGTTAGGCAGACGCCCGAGTTTGCCGCTTACGGCACGGTCGTAAATCCAGAGCCGCTGTTGAACATCCGCCAGCAATTCCTGGCGGCCAGCGCTCTGCAAGACAGTGCGCAAGCCCGCTACAGCGAGGCGGAGCAAAATTTGCACCGCACCCGCGATCTGCATCAACAAGACATCGTTTCCACCCGTCGTCTACAAGAGCAGCAAGCTATCTGGCAGGCCGACAAAGCCAATTTGGCCGCCAATAGTTATCAGCAAGAACTAATTACGGCCAATAGTCGCCTGGTGTGGGGCGACACGATAAGCAACTGGTTTACCAAAGCCCAGGATAAAAACGCCACGCAACTCCTGGAGCATCGCGCGCAATTGCTGCAAATCACCCTACCCGCCAATAGTCGGCTCGACCCAACCGTCAGCACAATCCGCATCCATGAGCGCGGCCAGCGCAATGCCGCCCTGCCCGCTACGCTGGTGTCCGCCGCACCGCAAGTCGATCCGGTATCGCAAGGTCTGCGCTATTTTTTCAGATGCATGGACTGCCGACTCCCGTTCGGCAGCCATTTAACCGCTTGGATTCCGGAGGGAGGCCTTGGCGATAGTGGTGTCACTATTCCCCAATCGGCGGTGGTCTGGCATCTGGGCCAGGCGTTTGTGTTTATCCAAACCGATGCGGCGCATTTCAGCCGCCGCGCGCTAAATCAACACAGCAACACCAGCCAAGGCTATTTCGTCGCCAGCGGCATAGAGCCTGGCGAGGACGTCGTCATCACTGGCGCGCAAACCCTGTTATCGCAACAACTAAAAGGCTTGATACCCGACGAAGATTAGGACTGAGCGAGCAGATAACTCAGTACTTTATCGGCAATACCTGGACAGATTCCCAAACCCGTTCGGTGAATGCCGCATCCATTTCTGGCATGCCGTCTTTAAGCCAATCCACAATCACCTTTGCAACATTCGGATAAGTGACATGAACTGCGTGCGGATTGTGCAGCCAGTCCTCGATCACAGCGCTGTCCAAATCGAACATGGTCTGACCGTAGCCCAGTTGCTTCAAAGCCTCGGCATTGGATATTTGCTCCATTTGCGCATGCAAGGGCTTCACCAAAATCTTCTTACCCAGTTGTAAGGATTCGCTCGCCAGCTCGAACCCGGCGTTGCTGATAATGCCCGCACAATCGTACAAATCGCGCTGGAAGCCCTCTCTGGACAGTTGTTTGCAAACGATGTGCGGATATTTCGACACCGCCGGCTCCGGCGAATACACATGAAACTCGAAATTCTCGAACGGGCACAACAGCTTAACCACCGCTTGCGGATCCTCGAAGGGCAAATACACCACTACCTTATTAGCTTGGGTATTTTGCGGAAATTCGGGGGTTTCGATAATGGGCGGTAAAATCGGCTGACCGAAATGATGCCAATGCAAGCCGATACCCAGGTCGGCAGGCGCGAAATATTTCATCACCTGCTCGGCAATCGGATCGCCACCGGCCCGAGGTATGCTGTGTCTAAACGCATATTGATGCCCGATACCCAGCACTTTTTTCTTTTGCCGTTTTGCAGCCCACGCGGTGACCGGCTCGAAATCGCTGATCACCAAATCGTAAGCGCTTAAGTCGAGGCTATTGATGTCTCTGATAAACCGGATCGGACTCGCTTCCAATGCGGTTTTCACATAGCTGACTTGCCCCTTGTGGGTATTAAAGGTTAAGCCTGTTTTAACTTGATAGCCGTTAAACACTTCCATATCGAAGTACTTATCGGCGGGCCGCCCGGTAAATTGGAAGGTAACGTCAAATCCAGCTGCGTACAGTTCTTTCGCCATCACTCTGGCACGCGTAATGTGACCATTGCCCGTGCCTTGCACACCGTAAAAAATTTTCATCATAAAATGTAGTCGAGACTAAAAATTGCCGTGCTAACCCCCAAGACCACACCCATCAGCGTATCGGTAGGGAAATGCACGCCCAAAACCACTCTGGAAAAACCCACCAGCGCAGCCCAAACATAAAGAGCCGGCATCAATGACGGCGCGAAATACCCCAGCAGAGTGGCTACCATGAATGCCGCAGAGGTGTGTCCGGAGGGAAAACTGAATTGATCCGACGGCGTTATCGCGCTCTTGAAATCCTGCAGCGCATGCTGCGGACGATTGCGTTTAAAGCCTTTTTTGAGGAGCGTATAAACGGGTCTTTCGATCAAAAACGCTAGAATCATCGCCCGCAATAGCGCATCGTTGATTCCATGATCCCAGTAAAGCCAAGCCGCAAGCAACACATACAGAAAACCGTCGGCGGTTCGGGAAATCATGCGGCAAAAGCGCACGAGATAGGCATGAATAGCGACGCCGTTTAACCAGGTAAACATGGTCACGTCGTACTTATGAATAGAGTAAATCAGCTTCATGGTCTGGCCCTCGTTCATTGCCGCACGTGTCGACCGCGATCAGCGCGCAGCGGTTGGAAATCTAGATTTTCCATTTGATATAAAATCCCTGATAACGGGACCAGCTTAAAGAGGCTTTATGACAGTTAGGTGAAGCTTTGTTTAAGGTTGTGTGACAAAGCCAATTTTTGTGATTGTTTGTTACAATTGCCGGCTTTGAAGCCTTCGGCTACCAACCCGCCCCATAAAAGCCGTTCGCCTTTATACTCAGCGGGTAACTGAGACTGACGAAGATCAAGCCTCGTAAGGGTTAGACAGGCTCAACCGAAAAGGAAGACCAGTACAAGCCATGCCGGGTTAATAAGCAGTGAACTCGAGACCGGCAATCCACAAACACACAGCAAAACCTTTTCGGTTTTAATCAGGGCACTATGCAACGTTTTTGCACTATAGGGTTTGTACTCGGCTTGATCTTGATGGTCTTCGGCATCACCTACGCGCTACCGATAGCCGCTTCACTGTATTTCGAGGACGGCATGGTCGATCATTTCTTGAATGGGATGTCTTTGAACATTGGCCTAGGCAGTTTGTTGTCCGGCTTGACCATGCGCTTTCGCGGCGATGTAAAGACGCGAGACGGTTATCTATTGGTCGCCTCGTTCTGGATACTGATGTCTTCAGCAGCTACTCTGCCTTTGATGTGGGGCATACCAGGCCTATCGTTCACGGACGCGTTTTTTGAGTGCGTGTCCGGCTTTACTACTACCGGAGCGACGGTTTTGGTCGGTCTAGACAATTTGGCGCCGTCGCTCAATCTGTGGCGCCACGAGCTCAACTGGATAGGTGGACTGGGTATCATCGTCTTGGCCGTGGCGATTCTGCCCTTACTGGGCGTTGGGGGTATGCAGTTATACAAAGCTGAAATCGCCGGCCCGGTCAAAGACAGCAAAATTACCCCGCGCATCGCCGAAACCGCCCGCTTACTGTGGCTGGTCTATGCCGGGGCTACTTTGGCCTGCATCCTATCGCTGAATTTGGCCGGCATGGGTTGGTTCGATGCTATTTGCCACGCCTTTTCTACGCTGGGCCTGGGCGGTTTTTCTACTCACGATGCCAGCATAGGTTTTTACGACTCGCCGGCCATCGAACTGGTCATGACGATTTTCATGCTTATAGCCGCGATGAATTTCGCCACGCACTATACGGTGCTGCATCATCGCAGCTTGAAACCCTATCTCGCGGACCCGGAAGCCATACCGATGCTGGGCGTGGTAGCCGGCAGCATTTTGCTTTGCAGCGGCTATCTGTGGCATTTCCATACCTATCCGGATTTCTTTACCAGCTTGCGCCACGTGACTTTCAATCTGGTGTCGATAGCCACCGACTGCGGCTTCATGAGCGTGGACTTCGACAAATGGCCGCCGTTTGTGCCCTGGTGGATGCTGTATTTAAGCTGTATTACTGCCTGCACCGGCTCCACCGGCGGCGGTATCAAGATGTTCCGTACCTTGTTGCTATGGAAACAGGCAGGCCGGGAAATGTTCAGCCTGCTGCATCCGCGCGCGGTCAACCCTGTTCGCATCGGCAACACCCCGATCGCCAACAAGATCATATTCGCGGTATTGGCATTTATTTTTCTGTATTTTATTTCCATAGTGGTCCTGACATTTTCCCTGATTTTTTCCGGCCTGGACCCGATTTCGGCACTCAGCGCAGTTATCGCCTGCATTAATAATGCCGGCCCAGGTTTGAATCAAGTTGGACCGGCCGGCAATTACCAGAGCCTCAGCGATTTTCAGACGTGGATTTGCGCGATCGCTATGCTTCTTGGTCGCTTGGAAGTCTTCACTCTGATCGTGCTTTTTACACCTACTTTCTGGAGAAAATAGTACAATTCACGGCCTTATCATCCGCAAAGCCGCTATCTGACACCCTAGATTCAGCCTGACCGGATCGCAACACTCACCATTTATCAGGAACATTGGCATGACTTCCGCTAGACAAATCGATTTTCTCAGCAAAAGAAAGCTGGCGTTTTTCTTTTCAGGCACCCTATTTTTGATCTCGCTGATCTCCTTTGCCGTGAAAGGCCTGGAATTGGGCGTGGATTTTACCGGTGGCAGTGTCTACGAAATGCACTACAACCAAGCGGTCGATTTGGACAAAATGCGTAGCACCCTGGAACAACAAGGCTTCGCTGACGCCAACCTGCAAAACTTCGGCAGTGCGGCCGATGTGCTGATCCGGTTAAAACCGATCGAAAACATCTCCCAAAAAGAACTCAGCGACAAAATCCTCGGCGTCGCCAATTCCAGTCAAAGCCAGCCTGGCGAACTGCGCCGCGTCGAATTCGTCGGCCCGCAAATCGGCGACGAGCTGATTAACGACGGCGGCTTGGCGCTGTTTTTCTCTTTAATCGGCGTGATGATTTACGTCAGTATCCGCTTCGAGTGGAAATTATCAGTCGGCGCTATCGCCGCGCTGTTCCACGACACCATCATCACCATGGGTTTTTTCTCGGTATTTGGCTGGGAATTTGACATGACCGTGTTATCGGCGATTTTGGCTTTGGTGGGGTATTCGATCAACGATACCATCGTGGTCTACGACCGGATCAGAGAAACCGTGCGCAGCAGCCGGATCGGCTCAATTAACGAAATTGTTAATAACGCCTTGAACGATACCTTGAGCCGCACCATTTTGACCTCATTAACCGTATTTTTGACCCTTTTAGCCCTTGCTTTCCTGGGTGGCAAAACCATCCATGGTTTCGCCATCGCCATGCTGATCGGCGTGATCAAAGGCACTTATTCATCCATCTACATTGCCAGCTCACTAGCCCTGACTTTCGGTTTGAGCCGCGAAGACTTGATGCCACCCGCTAAAGACAGCGTGGTCGACGACCGTCCTTAATTTAGACATTCATTTATCATTTCAAGCGCACGCTTACGGAATAACTTGATGACACAAAAGCTTAATACACGCGACCTTACCCAACTCACCCTCGGCATCCCCGACTTTGAATACAAAGACTTGTACGATGCCAATCGTCTGGCCGATTTGTTGGCGGTATTCGATCAGTCGGTACAGCAACACGATGCAGCCCTGTTTGCAGAAATTTCCGCTTACCGCGCCTGCGCTGGCGAGGGCATGAAGCCGGAGGAGATTTCCGAGTTATTGGTCAAGATGGCGCCGCTGGTCGGCACCTTCGTTGCGCGTTTATTTAATGTCAGCGACGTGCGCGAGCAGCAAATCGGCACTATTCGCGGCGAATTCGACGCGATATTTGTTTATCGCACCGAAATCGTCGGCAATTTAAGCAAGCTGTTCAAAGGCCAAACTATCGAGGGTTGGGATATTGGCGCACTGCGCAGCCAATTGGCAGGCCTGCTAACGGCCACCGACAGAGAAGATCTATTCCAAGCCGACCCGGAATTGGCCGTCAGCCAGCTCGGCGCCGATTTATGGCGTTTGTCGCAACAAACCGAGCTTCGCGATACCGATGCTGCCCACCTGAAAGATCAACTCAGCGGTTACGACAGCCCCGCAGCGCTGGTAGCTGGCTTGCTGGACATCGTCTGTCGCTGGAGTTTTGCCGCCAAGCAATATCCTGAATTGCAAGCCTATGTCGCAAAATGGGTGAGCTTCAAAGTCCCGGAAAAAACCAATCTGGACAATCTGGTCGAACACCAGAGCGTGTCGCCAAACGGCTTTGATGTTTGGGCGTGCGACGATCACCATCAGCGCCGTCGCGACGGCTTTGCCTTGACCGACAAACGCTTCAAACAGCGCCAGGTGTTGTACGAAGTCGATCATTGCATTTACTGCCATGACCGCGATAACGATTCCTGCTCCAAAGGTATCAAGAATAAAAAAGACGGCACGTTCAAAACCAATCATTTGAGCGCGTTGATGACCGGTTGCCCGCTGGAAGAAAAAATCTCCGAGATGCATGTGGTCAAACGCCAAGGCGACAATATTGGCGCGCTGGCGATGATCATCATCGACAACCCGATGTGCCCCGGCACCGGCCACCGGATTTGCAACGACTGCATGCGCGGCTGTATTTACCAAAAAACCGAGTCGGTGAATATTCCGCAAATCGAAACCAATGTGTTGACCGACGTATTGTTCATGCCGTGGGGCTTTGAAATATACAGTCTGTTGACCCGCTGGAACCCGCTGAATATCAAACGCTCCACCGCATTGCCTTACAACGGTAAAAATGTGCTGGTCGCGGGCATGGGCCCGGCTGGCTATACCTTGTCCCACTACTTGTTGAACGAAGGCTTTGGCGTGGTCGGTATCGATGCCTTGAAAATCGAGCCGCTGCCCCTGCATCTGACCGGCGACCGCGATAATCTGCCGATGCCGATCATGGACTTCCAAAGCCTCTACGAAGACTTGGATAAGCGCGTGCTGCTGGGCTTTGGCGGCGTAGCCGAATACGGCATTACCGTGCGTTGGGATAAAAACTTTCTGAAAGTCATTTACCTGACCTTGCTGCGTCGCAATGCATTCAAATGCTACGGCGGCGTGCGTTTCGGCGGCACCATTACGATCGATGAAGCCTGGGAGCTGGGTTTCGATCATATCGCCATCGCCAGCGGCGCCGGCAAGCCAACCGTGATCGATCTAAAAAACAACATGATCCGCGGCATCCGCAAAGCATCCGACTTTTTGATGGGCCTGCAATTGACCGGCGCGGCGAAACAATCCTCACTGGCCAATTTGCAAGTGCGTCTGCCAGCCGGCGTGATCGGCGGCGGCTTGACCGCTATCGATACCACCACCGAGTTGCTGGCTTACTACCCGGTGCAAGTCAGCAAGATTGTGCATCGCTACGACAAATTGGTCGCGAAATATGGCGAAGCTGCGGTGCGAAGCCGTTACGACGGCGAAGAGTTGGAAATTCTGGAAGAGTTCCTGGTGCATGGCCGCGTGATCGAGCAAGAGCGCGAACGCGCAGCTGCCGCAGGAGAAATGCCTAACTTCGTACCATTCCTGAAACAATGGGGCGGCGTGACGCTGTTCTACCGCAAAGGCATCAAGGATTCACCCGCTTACCGGCAGAATCACGAAGAGATCCACGAGGCGCTGTCGGAAGGCATCTACCTAGCGGAAGGCATGAGCCCATTGGAAGCTGTCGAAGATCAATATGGCCATTTGCAAGCCGTACGCTTTGAAAAGCTAGCCGAACAAGACGGCAAATGGCGCAAAACCGATGAAGTGGAAGTGAAACTGCGCGGCCTGTTTATCGCCGCCGGCACCGCACCGAATACCATATACCAGTCCGAGCATCCAGGCACCTTTGTGATGGATCGGAAGTTCTACAAGCGCCACGAACCGGAATGGCTGCAAGGCCAGGCGGAATTGGTAGAGAGCACCGACGAAACGCAAGTCAAAGTCGGCAAACCTGCGCCGTTCACCTCTTACCATAGCAACGGTCGTTACATCACGTTTTACGGCGACAACCATCCGGTTTATGCCGGCAACGTGGTAAAAGCCATGGCTAGCGCAAAAGACGGTTATCCCTATATCGTCAAACTGTTCGCCAATCAAATATCTGGATTGGATGCCGCGCAACAGCCTGAACGCGATGCACAGTTACGCGATTTGCACGACAGGCTGGATGCAACGTTTCTGGCGCATGTCGTCGAAGTGAATCGTCTGACCCCAACCATCATCGAAGTAGTCATCAAAGCACCGGCTGCCGCGAAACATTTCGAGCCCGGTCAGTTTTACCGGGTGCAAAACTACGAGTCACTGGCCCCGGTAGTTGAAGGCACCAATCTGGCCGCCGAAGGCTTGGCCTTGACCGGCGCTTGGGTGGACAAAGAAAAAGGCTTGGTTTCCTTGATTGCCCTGGAGATGGGCAGTTCCAGCCGCTTGTGCGCGACCTGGAACGTGGGCGATCCGCTAGTCTTAATGGGCGTGACCGGCGCACCCACCGAAATTCCAAGCGGCAAAACGGTTTTGCTGTTGGGCGGCGGTTTGGGTAATGCAGTGTTGTTCTCAATCGGTAAAGCTATGCGCAATGCCGGTAACAAGGTGCTTTATTTCGCCGGTTACAGAAACAGCGAAGACTTGTTCAAGGTATCGGAAATCGAGGACGCTTCCGACGTTATCGTTTGGGCTGTCGATGACAGACCCGGCAACGATGCGATTCCCGTCACTCGTCCGCAGGATAAAACCTTTGTCGGCAATATCGTCGAGGCCATGGTGTCTTATGCCACCGGAAAAATGGGCGAAACCAGCATCCGCCTGCAAGATATCGATCATCTGATCGTAATCGGTTCCGACCGGATGATGGCGGCGGTAAAAGCCGCACGTTTTACGGCCTTGAAACCGCACTTGAAGGAAGGTCACGAAGCCGTCGGTTCGATCAACTCGCCAATGCAATGCATGATGAAAGGCGTCTGCGCCCAGTGTTTGTGCAAACACGTCGACCCGGAAACCGGCGAGGAAAGCTTTACGTATTCCTGTTACAACCAGGATCAGCCGCTGGACTATGTGGACTTCCCGAATCTGGCTGCCCGTTTGCGGCAAAATACGGTTCAGGAAAAACTGTCCTCGCTGTGGCTGACGTATTTACTCGAGGCCCAATGATAACAATTTAGGCAGACGTTCAGCCTATCCCCGGTAGACTAGCAAAAGTCATTCAAATAGAGGCATTCCGCCAGGAATGCCTCGCTTTAGCAATGCTAAGCTACACTCGCTGTAAAGATATAATTTTGTAATATCGTGATCGCCAGGCTCGTAGTTAAGCGGGCAGGGCAAAAGCAATCGCGGACGAGGAATTTACTCCCTACCGTGACTGTCCAGCACCCAGTTATTGAAAGGAGTTCACTCGTGTTTTCGCGCATCCTTCTACTCGTCTTACTCTCCTGCTCTCCACTGCTAGCGTGGGCGGACGCAGAACCAGCAACACAAACCCTTAACCTCACCAAGCACTGGGTCGGCTACCTGGCTATCGGGATTTTCGCAATTGCCTACCTGCTGGCAATGACCGAAGAGGTCACCGAATTAAACAAATCCAAACCCATGGTTTTGGCGGCGAGTTTGATCTGGGCATTCATCGCCGGCATTTACGTGAATAACGGCATGAGCGAGCAAGCCGGCCACGCATTCCGCGCCTGCCTGGAAGGCTATGCGGAACTGTTTTTATTCATCATGGTATCCATGGCTTATCTCAATGCGATGGAAGACCGCGGCGTGTTTGATAATCTGCGCGTTTGGTTACTCAGTAAAGGGTTTAGCTACCGAAAACTGTTCTGGATTACCGGCGTCATGTCGTTCTTCATGTCCTCGATTTGTAACAACTTAACGACTGCCTTGCTGATGGGTGCCGTGATCGCAGCGATGGGCAAAGACAATCGCAAGTTTGTTACATTGGCTTGCATCAATGTGGTGGTGGCGACCAACGCCGGCGGTTCGTTCAGCCCATTCGGCGACATCACTACCCTGTTGGTATGGCAAAGCGGGGTCGTGCCGTTCAAAGACTTCTACTCGCTGTTCATTCCCGCCGTGGTCAATTTTGCGTTGCCGGCAATAATCATGCATTTCTGGATCCCTAAGCAACAACCGGCGGCGGTGGGGAAAGCCCCAAAAATGAAACGCGGCGCCATGACCATGATCGTACTGTTTTTGCTGACTATCGTCACTGCAGTCTGCTTCGAAAACTTGCTGAAGCTTCCGCCGGCGGCCGGCATGCTGGCGGGCCTGACTTATCTGAAATTTCTGGGGTTTTATTTACAAAAAACCGCTGATAAACACGGGGGCAAAATTAGCGATTTCGCTCACGTCTACAAGCTGTTTAATGTTGCTGTACCTAACCCTAAGCCAAGCCAAAAATTCGACGTATTCAAGAGTGTTGCTACGCTGGAATGGGACACCCTACTGTTTTTTTATGGGGTTATGATCAGTGTCGGCGGCCTAAGCTTCATCGGTTATCTGACCATGGCATCGGATGTATTGTATGTGGGGATGGACCCGACAATTGCCAACATCGTGGTCGGCATCCTGTCAGCCTTCATCGATAACGGCACCATTATGTTTGCGGTACTCACCATGCATCCAGATATCTCCCAAGGCCAATGGCTGTTGGTAACTTTAACCGCCGGCGTGGGCGGTAGCTTGCTGGCCATCGGCTCTGCAGCCGGCGTAGGTTTGATGGGGCAAATGAAAGGCCTTTATACATTTAGTGCGCACTTGAAATGGATGCCGGTTATTTTGATCGGTTTTATGGGGAGTATTGCCACTCATTTTCTGATTAATGGCAGTTATTTTTGAGGCTATAAGCCAATTGGGCGGTCTTTTTCATGGTCTGCCCAATAGGTCAATTGCAAAATCAAGTAAAATTTTCTCTGTTTTGCGGCTATCAATGTGACTTATTCAGTTGCCCCAAGCGGGATTCATGCATAGCTGTCAAACACGATAGTCACGCAAAAAACTATTTATTTTCAATATATTAGACGATTACCAGCCGCCCACAAGCCCCATGAGGCTCGCAATATCACTCCACAAAGACGACTGACAAACAATTGTCACAATTATTTAACCAGCAAAATCTAGCTAGTTTTTGTGGATACCCGCCGATTGCGATGTATAATGAAGTCGATTTAGCTCGGTATCGTTGTCGCTTTTCAAGTCTGCAATCGGATCAACAAACATTGTTTTCCACTACCTGCTTTATTCACCAACCCTAGTTACAAACCAGCGAATAGCACTTTATTAGCAAGAGAGATTTATGTCAGTTCAAGTAGAAGGCAAAGTAAAATGGTTCAATGATGAAAAAGGCTTCGGCTTCATTGAGCAAGAAGGCGGCAAAGATGTATTTGTACATTTCAGCGCCATCAACGGCAACGGTCGCAAAACCTTGAAAGAAGGCCAAAAAGTCACTATGGAAGTGACCAACGGCCAAAAAGGTCCACAAGCGGAAAACGTAACACCGCTGTAAATTGAACTGAAAAAGCCGCCTAACCAGCGGCTTTTTCGTTAGATCAGTTTGCCCCACAAGTCGTAGTCGTCGGCTTCCTCAATTTCCACATTGACGAAATCGCCGACCTGCAAGTGGCTTGCACCATCGATAAATACCTGACCGTCGATTTCAGGAGCATCGCTGCGACTCCGCGCCACTGCACCCTCCTCTACCACTTCGTCGACCAATACGGTTTCAACACGACCTACTCGCCGCTGTAAGCGCTCAGCACTGATAGCTGCTTGGTGCTCCATGAAACGCGCTAATCGTTCCTGCTTAAGCGCTTCCGGCACCCCATCAGGCAGATCATTGGCGACAGCACCCTTCACCGGCGAATAGGCGAAGCACCCCACCCTATCCATTTGCGCTTCGCTCAGAAACTGCAACAACCCTTCAAACTCTTGCTCGGTTTCTCCGGGAAAACCGACAATAAAGGTACTGCGTATCGTCAGATCCGGACAAATCTTCCGCCATGCCTTGATACGCTCCAGATTATTTTCTGCCGCGGCGGGCCGCTTCATTAATTTCAAAATCCGACTGCTGGCATGCTGAAACGGAATGTCCAGATAAGGCAGAATTTTGCCTTCCGCCATTAACGGCACCACGTCATCGACATGCGGATAGGGATAGACGTAATGCATCCGAGCCCAGACACCCAATTCGCCCAATGCTGCCGCTAAATCATAAAACCGGGTCTGGATTTCCCGACCACGCCAATGCCGGCTTTGGTATTTCAAATCCAAACCGTAAGCGCTGGTATCTTGCGAGACGATTAGCAATTCCTTAACACCGGCGTCTGCCAAACGCTCCGCTTCCCGCATCACGCCGTCGATAGGCCGACTGACCAAATCGCCTCGCATGGACGGGATAATGCAAAACGTGCATCTATGATTACAACCTTCCGAAATTTTTAGGTAAGCGTAATGCTTGGGGGTTAATTTGATGCCTTGCGGCGGCACTAAGTCGGTAAATGGATTATGCGCAGGCGGCAAGTATTCGTGCACCGCCGACACCACCTCGTCGGTGGCATGGGCCCCGGTAATCTTCAAAACCTGCGGATGGCGCGCCAAAATTTCATCCTGCCGCGCACCCAAACAACCGGTCACGATGACCTTGCCGTTTTCTGCCAAGGCCTCGCCTATGCTGTCCAGCGACTCTTCTACCGCCGCATCGATAAAGCCACAGGTATTAACGATCACCAGATCGGAATCCTTGTAGTTTGGCGAGACCTCATAGCCCTCGCTGCGCAGTTTGGTCAAAATATGCTCGCTATCCACTAAGGCTTTCGGACAGCCCAAACTAATAAATCCAACGCGGGGGTTACTCATGACAATCTCTCGAAAACATTTTTTATAAACAGGTGGGCGGCTTGGGCAAGCCGGCAATTTTACAGGCGTATTTCAACGGCCCTTGCGGAAATAGTTTTTGCAGATAACGGCTATTACCCTTTTCTTCGCCGAATTGCTTACGAATAGCCGCCACAAACATCCGGGCATTGGGCAAATGCTGGAATTGTTGATAATAGTCGCGTATATACAGCAGGATTTCCCAATGCGCATCGGAGATGTCGATAGCTTCAAGTCTAGCCAGTTCATCCGCTACCCGGCGATTCCATTGCCCGGCATCGCGCAGAAAACCATCATCGCTGGTTTGCAATGCAACACCGTCGACAATCAACACCACGAATGAATCACCGGATTCTTCACGGTTAGCTCGACCAAACCGGCGTAATCGACCGACTCCACACCGGACAGCAAGCGTTGCGACTCAACTCCATGAACCAACAACATCTCCTGCAGCGCATAAACCCGACAGGATTGCGCCAACAATTGTCCTAATAAGCGATTGTCGCGATGCCCATTCAACGCGGCGCAAACTGCGCCAGACATCAAGACGACATCATCGCCGCTGCCGATGCGCTCGATAAGCTCTGCTTGCAATGGCAATTGCGACAACAAATGCAGCATTATTCCACATGCGTCAGCTTGAGACCGACGATGCCGACAATGATTAACAGAATCGACACCAAGCGGAACCAATCAGCCGACTCTTTGAACAACAATATCCCGACTATCGTGACACCCACTGCACCGATGCCAGTCCAAACGGCGTAGGCTGTACCCAAGGGCAAGGTTCTGAGTGCCAGCATTAGCAGGTAAAAACTGCCCGCCCCAGACACACCGGTCGCTACGCTCGGCCATAGCTTGGTAAACCCGTCATTGTATTTAAGACTTATCGCAAACACGATTTCCAAGCAACCTGCGCCGAACAATAGCAACCAACCCATCAAAACTCCTTTCCTATGCACTATAATCTGCGGTATTTTACAGCAGTGATCTTACCTATCCGCAATATTTAGCACTTTAATGGAAAAAGAATCCGACTATCTTGTTAGAAGCGCCAAACTCGTTTTTGGTCACTTAAGCGATCTCATAAAAAAGAAGTGCATCATCTCCGCGCACTTTGGCGAACATAATCAATCGTTTTTGACCACCATTGTGGATCTGGATCAAAAAGCCAATATTATCTCTCTGGATGTTGCTCCCACGGAATTGCTGAATAAGCAGTTGCTAGGCTCGGCAAAAGTGCTGTTCCGCACCGAATACGAAGGAATTAAAGTCTCATTCCGGGGCAAAGCCATCAAAAGATCGCAGAGCGACGGACATCCGGTGTTTGCCATGCCCATCCCGGACGCCATATTTTGGATGCAACGCCGTCAGTATTATCGGATCAAGGTGCCGTTGTCGCATAAAAACAGTACCTGTGAGCTCAGCTTGGCTTTAGAAAATGAAGAAGGCGAAACAGAGTCGCAAACCAAAGTCTTCAGCTTATCGGACATTAGCCTTTCCGGATTTTCGTTTTTGAATCCTGATACTAAAATTGCCGACTTTTTAATACCCGATACCGTCATAGACGAATGCGCCTTGTATTTACACGATGGTAGCCGAGCGTACGTCGGCTTTGTAATCAAGAGCGTGACCAATGTGCGGGCCAACGCCACCACCTACCAACATCGAATTGGCTGCAAATTCACACACATGCCACAGGTGTTCGAAAACAACATTCAGCGTTATATGCAGGAAATTGAATTACAGCAGAAGAATTTAAGCATTTAAGTCCTAAACAGCGAATCGCAGGCTTTAGAACGCAAATGCCCTCAAGGCCTTTATTCCCGGCGCTGGCGCCGCTGAGCAGTCGAAGCTTAATCCAAGTAAGACCTTAGCGGTTATAATCAAGCGCTTCAAAAATCTGCTTTCTACCCCATGTCTTTACCGCACATTCCCGCCGCGGCATTGCCGCAGCAACCCACCACGGTATTCTGGAGCGGCCTGAACGGTTGCGGCGACTCCCTGACGCTGGCCCAAGCCATTACCCAGGAAAAACGCCTGCTGGTCATCGTCACGCCGGACACGCAAACCGCGTTGCGCCTGGAACATGAGCTGGCATTTTTCTTAGACAACAGCCTGCCGATTCTGCATTTTCCGGATTGGGAAACCCTGCCCTACGACGTATTCTCGCCCTTGCCGGAGATCATCTCCGAGCGCTTGCGCACTTTGGCGCTGCTGCCCGACACCAAACGCGGCGCGCTGATCCTGTCAGTGGCGACACTAATGCACCGGCTGGCCCCGCGCGAGCATATTCTGGCACACAGCTTTGCCATCGAAGTCGGCGGCACCCTGAGCCTGGAAGTCACCCGCGCCAAACTGGAAGCGGTGGGTTATCAATGCGTGTCGCAAGTTTATCAACACGGCGAATTTGCGGTGCGCGGCTCCATTCTGGATTTGTTCCCTATGGGCTCCAAGCAACCCTACCGCATCGAGCTGTTCGACGATGATGTGGAATCGATCCGCAGCTTCGATCCCGACACGCAAATGTCGCAAGACAAAATGCAAAAAGTCGAACTATTTCCGGCCCGCGAGTTTCCGTTTACCGACGAAGCCATAAAGCGCTTCCGCCAGGCCTTCCGCGAGCAATTCCCGGACGCTTCGCCCAAGAACAATCTGTACCTGGATGTTTCCAAACAAATCGCCCCGGCTGGCATCGAATATTACTTGCCGCTATTCGTCGAACGCACCGAATCGCTGTTTGCCTATTTACCGAAAACTGCATTGTTCGTGCTGCCAGCGCAATTTGCCGAAAACGCCCAGCGCTTTTACAGCGAAGCCGACGAACGCTATCAACAACGTAAATACGATACCGACCGGCCCTTGTTGCCGCCGAAGCGCCTATTTTTGGCAGCGGAGGAAATCCAGCAGCACACCGATAGTTTCAGCCGCGTAGTGCTGGACAACCAAGCAGAAACCGCCCACTCCTTCGACTGCAAGTTGCTGCCGGATGTCGCTATCGACAGCCGTTTGAAAGAACCCGCCCAACGCCTGCGGCAATTCATCGAAGGCTTTGCCGGCAAGATCCTGTTCGTCGCCGAAACCGCCGGCCACCGCGAAGGCCTGATCGACAAACTGAAAAGCGTCAAACTCGCTGCCAAACAAGTGCAAAGCTGGCCGGAGTTTCTGCAATCCGATCACTCGCCATGCATCGTCGTCGCGCCGATGGATCATGGGCTTTGGCTGGATGGAACCACGACCGCCATGGATGGTGGAAGTGCGGCAAATCGTCTGGAACGATTGCCGCCGCTAGCCATCATCACCGAAAGCCAGCTCAGCGGCGAAAAAGTCCAGCAACGCCGGCGCCGGCAAAAATCGGCGGCGCGGGCGCTGGAAAACATTTTCAACAATCTCGACGAGTTGAGCATCGGTTCGCCGGTGGTGCATCAGGAACACGGCGTTGGCCGCTATCTGGGCTTACAGATTCTCAACGTCGGTGGCATCGATGCCGAGTTTTTGATGCTGGAATACGCCAATAACGACAAGATTTATGTGCCGGTATCGTCCTTGCACATGATCGGTCGTTACAGCGGTGTCAGCGCCGAAAACGCCCCGCTGCATCGTTTAGGCACCGACCAATGGAGCAAGGCCAAGAAAAAAGCCATGGAGCGCGCCCGCGACGTGGCCGCCGAATTGCTGGACATCCACGCCAAACGCGCCGCCCGCGAAGGCTTTGCTTTTAACATCGACAACAGCGATTACAACGCTTTCGCCGCCGCCTTCCCGTTCGAAGAAACTCCCGATCAGCTCAGCGCCATCGAAGCCATCCTGCAAGACATGGCCGCCACTCAGCCGATGGATCGCGTGGTCTGCGGCGATGTTGGTTTCGGCAAAACCGAAGTGGCTATGCGCGCGGCCTTTGTGGCGGTGCAAAGCGGCAAACAAGTCGCGGTGCTGGTGCCGACCACCCTGCTCGCCCAACAGCATTATCAAAACTTCCGCGACCGCTTCGCCGACTGGCCGGTGCGCATCGAAGTCACCTCACGCTTCGTCACCCCCAAACAGCAAAAAGCCATCGCCGACGATTTGGCCGACGGCAAAGTGGATATCGTCATCGGCACCCACAAGCTGTTGTCCAAGGAGATGAAATACAAAGCCTTGGGCCTGGTGATCATCGACGAGGAACACCGCTTTGGCGTGACGCAAAAAGAACATTTCAAAAAGCTGCGCCACGAGCTGGATTTGCTGACGCTGACCGCGACGCCGATTCCGCGCACCTTGAACATGGCCATGGCCGGCCTACGCGATATTTCCATCATTGCCACACCGCCACCAAATCGCCATGCCATCAAGACCTTCGTCACCGAATGGATAGACTCGCAAGTGCAGGAAGCCTGCCAGCGGGAAATCAAACGCGGCGGCCAGGTGTTTTTCCTGCACAACGACGTGAAGAGCATGGAAAAAATGATGCGCGAACTAAGCGAACTGGTGCCGGAAGCGCGGATTCAGATCGCCCACGGTCAGATGGCAGAACGCGAGCTGGAGCAAATTATGCTGGACTTTTACCACCAACGTTTCAATCTGCTGATTGCCAGCACCATCATCGAAAGCGGCATCGACATCCCCAGCGCCAACACCATCGTCATAAACCGTGCCGACAAACTCGGTCTGGCCCAATTACACCAGTTACGCGGCAGGGTTGGCCGTTCGCATCACCGCGCTTATGCCTATTGCATCGTGCCGCCCAAATCCTTGATGACCAAGGACGCCATCAAACGTCTGGAAGCCTTCGAGACTTCCGGCGAGTTGGGTGCCGGCTTCATGCTGTCTTCGCACGACATGGAAATCCGCGGCGCCGGCGAGTTGCTGGGCGACGAACAAAGCGGCCAAATTCAGGAGATCGGCTTTACTATGTACACCGAATTGCTGGAACGCGCGGTGAAAGCCTTGAAATCCGGCAAACAGCCGGAGCTGGATGCGCCGCTGGATACCGGCCCGGAAGTGGATTTGCAAATCGCCGCGCTGATCCCGGAAGACTATCTGCCGGACATCCACGCCCGTCTGGTGCTCTACAAACGCATAGCCAGCGCCGAAACCGAAGACGATTTGCGCAAATTAAAAATCGAAATGATCGACCGCTTCGGCTTATTGCCGGATCAAGTCAAAGCCTTGTTTGCAATCACCGAACTGAAACAACAAGCCGCGCATCTAGGCATCCGCAAAATCGAAGCCCACGCCACCGGCGGCCGCATCGTGTTTACCGCCACCCCGCAAATCGATACCGGCGAGTTGATCCTGATGATTCAAAGCCAGTCGCAAGTGTATAAATTCGATGGTGCGGACAAGCTACGCTTTACCCAGACCTTCAAGGATATGGAGGATAAGGTGATGTTTTTGGAGAAGTTGTTGGCGAGGTTGGGGGCGAAATCTTAATTGTGGGTTGATGGCAGCCGGAACGGTGTCTTTGATATTTTGACGAGTCTTGCCAATATGGCCGATAGCAAAAGCTTATTGGCAAGACCTGAGGCCTTTTATAGATTCGGCAACATGAAGTTATAACTTATTTCGCGGTGGTTTTGTCCAAAGCCAGAGAATTTCTGGCTTTCCAACTATGCCCAGGCGAAAAAATTCAAACTTCAGAGGGCCGGATCAATAGCTTTGCGCTTCGTCCTTGGCTAAGGCCACCAGCGGCATGTCGAAGTTGATGGCTTTGATGATATCGCCGCTGATTTCAACTAATTTTTGGTTGGTATGGCTATTTGCCGATTCGAGTTCGGAAATGAATTGTTTCAATAACTCGCCTTGGAATTTGAAAGCCGGTCCATGGCCGTCGATTTCCACATCTTTTTGAGTTCTTTCCTTAACCGGTTCACGCTTGATTTTTTCGGCCATGTCTTTGGCAATCCGTAACAACTCCTTAGGTACGGATTGCATGAATTCATCGCTAAATAGTCTCATTTGCAGGGATAGTATATTCGTTTTTTTAGGAATGCTGGTGAGGTTTAACAGATTGAGTTTGGGATGCAGCCTGGATTCTATGGTGCCGAACACTTGGTTAACCATGGCGTCGACAGGATTAGTCACTCCTTCGAATATCAAACTTAGCGCGGTAAAATGCCCATGGCCTAAGAGGCTTTCGCCGGCTTCGGCTTTATTAATGCCTCTTTTTGCGGCCAATTCACTGAATTTATAATACCATTCGCTCGCCACCGAATTGCCGTTGATCAGATAACTGCCCAAGCGAACATGACCGGCCTGCAAACCCGAATATTGGATGCGGCCTAGGCTATCTCGCGTCATGTTGCCGGCAGCGCAAGTTCTATCCTGAAATTTAGCGCCGGTGACCGTGATCTGAACCGGGCCCCCGCCATAGACAAAGGTTAAATAATGCGCTGCCCTGGCTAAAATCAGGCTCGCTTTGATACGTTTGGCGATATGCAGGGGGAATTGCTCCGACGATGTCAGTCTGTAGTTCGGTCCATGATCGAATAAGCCGGGACCCTTAATACCAGTGGCGCAGGCGGTTTTTTGGGAGATGCCTTTGCGGGATGCGGAATTTTCAGTGGTCACGGGATTGTCCTCGTAAAGATTGCAGGCTAGTGGCGGTGATAAATAAACCTATGTCGTTTGTGCCGTCGTGATGCCAGGAGTCGGAATTGGTTTCATTAGGGTGGCAGCGTAATTCAACAAGAGCCGTTCTACCGGAGCATTATTAGCCAACCTGTTCCCCAATGCTATGGGAATTTTTAGTTCAAGTTCGTAGGCGGAAGCCTACAGGCGTTCCTCCGAATGGGGGCCGCTCCTTCGTCATGCGTGGTGTCATTCGGCCTAATTCGATGGTTGTTGTTTTTTTGGCGACATTTTGGCGGATCGCCTATCGGCATCCGCCCTACAATTGAGATACCAGTGGGAAGCTGTCCAATTACAGCGCCCTTATACCTCGTAAACTCACCGCGAAACACTCCCATCCGCCAACACAAATTTAATATCCAAACTCCGCAAATAAGTCTGCAAGCCGGCGTCTTGCAGCGGAATCAAATGCGCCTCTTTGTCCGACTCGTTGTAATGCGCATGCCAGTAGCCGGGCGGGGTGATGAAGGCGGAATAGGGTTGCCAATCGACGCGGGTGGAATTGACGATCTGGCCGCTTGCCGAAATCTGCGGTACGACCAGGGTGTAACAACCTGGCGCGCAATCCAGAATCAAATCCAAGGCCACCGATTGGTGCCGATGCGGCAATTGCACCGCACCCTTGGGCAACACGCCGAGCATCGCCCACAGCGTGTGGGTGACAGTCAGGGTTTGGTCCATGGCTTTGTTGGCCAGCAAGACGCTGATGCGATTGCGATTCACCGCCTCCGCCGCTTTTTGCGCCGCCGCCAACTCACGCAGCGAATCGGCTGCGGTATACAGCGTCGGTTTAAAGCATTGTGTTTCGGCTTTGACACCCAGGTAAGTCAACAAGGGCTGGTCGTGCACCAGATAAAAAGCCGCATCGCTGTCGGCAAAATGTCGGGTGTCTTGGCCTATCGGTAGCACCACAAAATCGCCGGTTTGCCAGGGGATAGTCAGATCATCGAATGCAGTATGGCCGCTGCCGTACATCACGTAAAACAACAGCGAGGTGGCATTGAAATTGGTGGCCAGCGACTCGCCAGCCAGAATTCTGACAAAGTTTGCGCACAACGCCGGACTGGTGGCTGGACCGGGACAATTTAATTGCGCGCTGACATCCAGCGGGATAATCCGAGTTTCGCCGCTTTGATGTAACTCGCTACCGAAATTGGCGAACGGCAGTTTGGAGATAGCCCCAAAACCAATTGGATCGGCGGCTTGGGTGTATTCAAAATAGCGGCAATTTTCCTGCAACTGCTCTAGCGGGTTTTGCGGTTGCGATATAGTCATGGCTGCACCTCGTAAACACTTTTATCTCGTTCCCACGGGCGGCGTGTTTTCATCGTCCACACGATAACGCATCCTCAAAAGATACATCTTCGATAACAACAAATAAGGGAACCTCTAAAAATTATCCGTTCATGCTTCGACAAGCTCAGCACGAACGGATAAGCTTTTGATCTGTAAATATAACCGTTCGCACTGAGTTTATCGAAGTGCAATTTTTAGAGGTTCCCATAAATCAAGCCGCCTGCAAATTCCTTAACGGCAAATGCACTAAGGCCAACGACTCAATATCCGCTTTTTGGCTGGCGTGCTGCAGATCGATGCCAACCAGGGTGCCATTTTCATCGTAGTCCAAAACCACACCATCACTGACTTCGTCGGAGTCGACCGAAGGCCTGTCAGCTAAATGGATGTAAAGGGAATCAGTCGCTTGGTCGTAACGTAATTTCATGGTTTAAATCTCCGGTCAGGAAAGGCATTATGGACAGTTAGCCCATCTTCCAACGTGACTACTCGCAAATACTTATTTATCTCGGCCACAAAGATCCAATGCCGAATTCGTCCGTCATCTTGAATTTCGCGTCTAAATGGATCTGATAATGCCACTTCACACCACTCCAGTTTGATGTAGGGTCGTTTTATCAATACATCATTGCGAAAATAATCTGTTGTAGCTAATTCGTTCATTGTTGGATTATAACGAATTGTTAGGCGTTGCCCTCATTTGCTCCACCACAAGTCCGTATGGCAGAACCGGTTTACCCGGTATTCGACGAACGGCGACCGTTACCCAGGAACCCCAGGTGTAATTAGCTTAATAAGGGTTCCACATTTAGCCGGCAAACGTTAGAATCGTTTTTAATTATCCAAGGCAAATCAGCGATGGCTCTGGCAGAGAAATTAAAACTAAGCGCGGAAGACTACCTGCAAGGCGAGGCCTCCGCGCAAATCAAACACGAATATCTCGACGGCGAGGTTTGGGCAATGGTCGGCGCCAGCGATGCGCATGTTTCGATTGCGATGAATCTGGCGTTTCTTCTGAAACAAACGCTAAAAGACACTCCCTGCCGCGCCTATATTTCCGATATGAAACTCAATGTTGCTAAAGCCAACGCGTTTTTTTACCCCGATGTGCTGGTGACCTGCGAAGCCAAAGACCGCGACAACCGCCTGTTCAAACAGCATCCGCTATTCATCGCCGAAGTGCTGTCGCCTTCTACTGAAGGTTTTGATCGCGGTGCCAAATTCGCCGCTTACCGCCAACTCGACAGTCTGCAACATTATTGGCTGATCGACAGCCAAAGCCAAGCCATCGATTGTTTCGAGCGCACCGCGCAAGGCTGGTTGCTCCATAGCTTTACCCATGCCGCAGACCGTTTGCCACTGCCCGACTTGGACATCAAGCTGGATTTAAGTGCGATTTATGAGGACGTGCTGTTGGACCTTGTCGATCAGGTATGATGTTGAATTTCCTGGCTGTGCAAGCACCTGCCGAGACTAAATTGCCGCTTTTGCCCTAACCTATTTCTTTTAACTTCCAAAGTGCCACCCATTGAATAACACCATGAAATTAGCAAAATCTTCCCGTTTTCCTGCCTGTCATGGCCCTCTCGTTACCATCGTACTGGATGGCGTGGGTATTTCGCCGCGCGAAGACGGCGATGCGGTTAAAGCCGCGCGAACACCTAACCTGGACCGTTACATGGCCAGCTATCCCATGCTCAAGCTGCTCGCGCACGGCACCGCAGTCGGCATGCCCAGCGACGAAGACATGGGTAATAGCGAAGTTGGCCACAATGCCTTCGGCGCCGGCCGGGTGTTTGCGCAAGGCGCCAAATTGGTCGCCGAATCCATCAGCAGCGGCCACCTCTGGCAAGGCCAAGCCTGGCACGATGTGGTTGCCACCGCCAAGCAAGGCGGCACTTTACATTTTCTGGGCTTGTTCTCCGATGGCAACGTGCATTCGCACATCGACCATCTGAAAGCGATGATCGAACGCGCAAAGCAAGAAGGTGTAGCCAAAGTGCGCCTGCATATCCTGTTGGATGGCCGCGATGTCGGCGAGACTTCTGCATTGGAGTATGTCGATCCGTTTGAAGCCTATCTGGACGGCTTGCGTAGCGCGGAGTTTGACGTGGCGATTGCCTCCGGCGGTGGCCGCATGCAAATCACCATGGATCGTTACGAAGCAGACTGGAGCATGGTGAAACGCGGCTGGGACATTCACGTACTGGGTCTGGGCAGACAATTTGCCAGCGCCCACGAAGCGATTGAAACCTTCCGCACCGAAGCCAACGTCATCGACCAGGATTTACCCGGTTTCGTGATTGCCAAAGACGGCAAACCGCTAGGCACTATCGTGGACGGCGATGCGGTGGTGTTTTTTAACTTCCGTGGCGACCGCTCTATCGAAATCTCCCGCGCCTTCATCGAAGAGCAATTCAGCCCATTCGAGCGCGGCCCGCTACCGAAAGTGACTTACGCCGGCATGATGCAGTACGACGGCGATACCAAATTACCACCGCGCTTTCTGGTGGAGCCACCGACCATCGACCGCACCTTGGGCGAGTATTTGGCCAAGAACGGCGTGTCGCAATACGCGATTAGCGAAACCCAAAAATTCGGTCACGTCACTTATTTCTGGAACGGTAACCGCTCCGGTAAATTCGACGAATCTTCTGAAACTTATGTGGAAATCCCCAGCGACGTGGTGCCGTTTGAACAACGGCCCTGGATGAAGTGCGCCGAAATCACCGATGCGCTGATCGACGCGGTACGCAGCGGCCAATATAAATACCTGCGAGTCAACTACGCCAACGGCGACATGGTCGGCCACACCGGGAATTTCGAAGCGGCAGTGACCGCGATGCAAGGGCTGGATTTGCAATTGGCGCGTTTGATTCCGGTCATTTTAGAAATGAACGGCACCGCCATCATCACCGCCGACCACGGCAACGCCGACGAAATGTACGAGTTGGATAAAAAAGGCAATGTGACGCGCAATGCCGAAGGCCGCGCCAAGGCCAAGACTTCGCACACTTTGAATCCGGTGCCGTTTGTGTTGATCTCTGGGGTAAACCCAGGCTACACATTGCGCCAAGATTTACCGAAAGCCGGTTTATCGAATGTAGCGGCAACCGTATTAAATCTGCTGGGTTTTGATGCGCCGGAAGATTACGATCCTAGCTTGATCGAAGCCAAATAAGCGTAAGCTGTTCCTGGCTTGAGAAACCGCCTACCGGCTTGGCCGCTAGGCGGTTTTTATTGCCCGGTGCTAACCGAGTTTACCCCGCTGACGACACAATTTGGACACCCCAATGATTTACCCCGAACGCATCGTCTGTCTAACCGACGAAACCACCGAAACCTTGTATTTGCTGGGCGAACAAGCGCGTATCGTCGGCATCTCCGGCTACACCGTCAGACCGGCGCGGGCACGTAAAGAAAAGCCAAAGGTGTCGGCATTTACCAGCGCCAAAATCGATAAAATCCTGGCGCTAAAGCCGGATTTGGTGCTGGGCTTTTCCAATTTGCAAGCCGACATCGCCGCGGAATTGATCCGAGCTGGCGTGGAGGTGCATGTGTTCAACCAACGCTCGGTGGAAGGTATTTTGCAAATGATCGGCTTGCTGGGGGCGATGGTCGGCGTCCAGGAAAAAGCCTCCGCACTGGTGGCGCAATACCGGCAGCAACTGGAAACCACTCGCCAACACAGTCTGAGGTTTGCCAAGCGCCCTAAAGTGTATTTTGAAGAGTGGGACGAGCCGATGATTTCCGGCATTCGCTGGGTATCGGAGTTGATTAACATCGCCGGTGGCGACGATTGCTTTGCCGAACTATCCACAGAACATTCCGCCAAACAGCGCATCATCGCCGACCCGCAAGAAGTGGTGCGCCGCGCGCCGAATATCATCATCGGCTCCTGGTGCGGAAAAAAATTTCGATCAGATCATCTCGCTGCTCGCCCCAATTGGGACAGCATCCCCGCCTTGCAACAACAGCGGGTTTTCGAGATTAAGTCTTGTGACATTTTACAGCCCGGCCCAGCGGCACTCAGCGACGGCTTGGCCCAGATATGTCGGATTATTGACGATTGGCAGCGAGATTTTGCTTAGCTTGGAATGGCCAGTTGGCAATCGCCGGCCTCTGAGCTAACCTAAGCGATCCTGTCAACTTCAAATCCAGGGAAGATATAACTCCATGCTGCGTTATGACCGCTCTCGATATTTAGCCCTAGGGCTGCCAACTTTGTTGAATGCTTTGGCGCTACCTTTGTATGCGCATCAGATTACGACAAGCGGGTCTTCAGACGAGTATGCCGTGCCGTTTTATCTGTGTATCGCCTTGGCCTGCGGTTTATTTGGGGTATCGGCGATGATCAAACGCTGTCGCGATATTGGCTCTTCCGCTTGGGGAGTGTTGCTGGGGTTTATGTTCGCACCGCCGCTGATGCTGTTAGTGGCTTTGGTATTAATATTCGCCCCGAGCAATCCATCAGCCGACCAGCTCGAAGCCCCCGCCTTGCCTCCTACCTTCGATATCTGGTTTACCGGCCTACTCTTATTGGTGTGCCCTTGGATGCCGGTATTATTGGTCCGCGCTTTGTAAGTGCTTATTGAAGCCAGAGTCTTGGCAATGTTGTCAGTGTTATTGGCTCGGCCCCAAAGACGCGAAAACCGTGATTCTTCTGAAAACAGGCATCAAAAATAAAATGGCTCCCGCTTTCGCGGGAGCCATGCTCTGAAGAGCCGGGCAAGTATCACAAGTAATCGGCATGTTGGCGTCCGCCAACCCCAAGCTTACTTGGTAACTCCGGGATAGCTATAGACAGCTTGGCCATGCGCTTTGTCGATATAAATCCACGATTTCTCGTCAATCGCAACCGGCGCAAGCGGATTTGGATAGCCGTGGATACCTCTGTTATGAGCCGGACTGTCGTAAACTATTTCAGTAACCAGGCTACTTTCAATAGCGTTGGCTGTGATGTGTTCGCCGTGTGCTTCAACCGCAGTCGAGACCAAAGCAGCAGCAATGACGATAGTAGCTTGAATGGTGGTTAGGTTTTTCATGGTTGTTCTCCTGATAATTTAATAATTGTCATACCACTGGAACACTGGTTGACGTATCAACCGTTCCAGCTTGGAGACCATTTTGAACAAACTTTTATCAGAAATAAATTCGATTGTTTTTATTGTTTCAATAGATTTTACATATACAAAAACACATCTCCGCCAATTTGGCGCGCCGAATCTGTCAGTATTCCCAGTCTAACGGGCTTAGCTAATCAGCAAATCAAAGCCTGTCGGCTACTTTACATTCCAGCCGAAAATCAGCGGAAGTTGTGGGAAACGACCTAGGTTTATCAGGTTGAGCCCACCGTCTATAGCGGCGGCACGCCACCGGTTTCCAGGGAATAATCAACAAGTTGGCGAGTCAGCATGCCCCGGACAAAATCCGTCCAGGTTACTGGCATCAAAATTGATAGGTATTTTGGGCAAGTTGAAAATCCGCTGTGTCACGTTGACCTTGTGGTCATGGCCGGCCATCTAGTCAGATATGGCTTTGGAATTTAATTACCTATGACTACCTATGCCATCGGCAGTGTGAACGGCGATTACCAGACTCTCATGCAGTTACTAGCGAACATCGGCTTCGATCCGTTGGTAGACAGACTCTGGTTTGCCGGCAATCTGGTTAACCAGGGAGCGGAGTCTTTGCAGGTGCTGCGTTTTGTCAGAAATCTGGGATCGGCAGCAGTTGTGGTTTTGGGCCAACAGGAACTCCATCTCCTCAGCGCAGCGCTCGGTTATGAGCAGTTGGGCCCTGAAGATAACTTGGACGACATTCTCAACGCCCCTGACCGCGATGAGCTATTGAAATGGTTGCGTCTGCGCAGCCTAATTCATCACGACTCTAAGCTTAATTTCACTTTGGTTCATGCCGGAATTCCCGGCGAATGGACTTTTAGCCAAGCGTTAACGTTTGCGTATGAAGTGGAATCAGTTCTATCGGGAAGTAATTACGCGACATTTCTGGAAAACCGCAAACAAGACCAGTCGCGCTGGCATGCCAAACTGCGCGGTTGGAAACGCCTGAACTTTATCACCAACGCTTACACTCAAATGGCGTATTGCAATGAGCACGGCAGGCTGGATTTCAAAGCGGCCGGGCCTTTGGCGTATCAGCCAAGCAGCTTAATGCCGTGGTATCGGGTTCCTAACCGGCTTACTTCGCAATTGCAGGTAGTATTTGCTGATGAGGCACGCTTTGCTGATAGCGATTGTGGTGGTTTCTATCCTTTGGCCGCCCTGTCGGCATTGAAATTATCGATGCCAACCGAAACAACCGCCGCGAGGCCTTTACAAATTTGAACGTGGAATGCGTTGCTCAGGGTCAGGCCGGTGAGGACTATTTGTAATTGGTCAGAACAAGGCTGGACAAGCGAAGCGCCTCCCGACAATCTAATGGATACGCGCGGCTTCCAGATCCGACTCGTCGCAATCCTGAGATAGATACGATTATTGTTTAAAACCCAAGGCTTTGTCCGCCCCGCTCACGTTGTTGACATTTGCCCCGCCAAACTTAGCGCTTCTAAAATCCGCTCCGGAAATCGTTGCCCCCTCCAGATTGGCACCTGAAAAGTCCACCCAGATAAACTGCCCGCCGCTTAAATCAGCTTTGTTTAACGATGTGTTTCTCATCAGCGCATGGTTAAAATTAGCGCCTCTCAAATCGGCATTATTTAATATGGCATTGTTCATTTCCAGCTTATCGAATCGTTTCCGAGGACTCCCGGAATTGGGACCTAAATTGGCTTTATTTAGATTGGCGCCGGTTAAATTGACGTTATTGAGCAGGCCCGTCACACGGCTGCTACTTAGGTCGGCGCCGGACAAGTCGGCATTTTCCATCACCACGCCGTAGAGGCTGGCACCGGACAAATCTGCATTCTGTAAATTGACATTTCGCAGCCGGGCAAGATTGAGATTAGCCCCGATTAATCTGGCAGCTATCAACTTAGCACCGTCCAAATTGGCAGAAAACAAGTCGGCTTTATTGAAATCAATCCCGGATAAATCCAAACCCGATAGGTCTTTCTTGGCAAACTTAGGCCGCTGAGCGCCGGCTTCCGCAATGATCGCGACAACATCCTCTCGAGATAGCTCCGCCGCAAAACAAGGGGGTTCGCACAGCGCAAAATACAAACCAAGCAACGCACAATAGCTAACGGAACGAAATTGCATAATTACTCCGAAAAGGAAAAGGGTCGGTTAAAAATCTCTGTGACTTTTAAGCTATCGTAGTCTAACTTACCGCGCTAGGGATTTTTGCGGATTCTCCACAATACCCTCGCCGCGACTACCGGCAAAATTATTACTGCAGCCAACAAGCAAAGGGCTTAGCTTTAGGACTTCACAAAGGGAGCATAATGCATGAACGAATTTAGCCACAAGTTACTGGCGCTGGCCTTGGCGATTGCGTTGCCAAGCTTAGGCTGTTTTAGTTATTACAGTATTGAAGATACCGATGCAAACAGTGCCATACCCAGACTAGCGGTCCTGTTGGCATACCCAATCCTGCTCATTTCACTGGCAACCGCGATTGCCGATCGGTTCTCGAAAAGACCTTCAAAGTATAGGCTCTGGCTGGCGGGAATCTGCTTAATGGTGTCGTCCGGCATTTTACTGTGGGCTAGGCTATAAAAAATTCTAATGGCTAAAACTGTTTCGCGGCTAGCTGATTCAGGACACGCGAAAACGCCATCTTTGCTCGAGGGAGTGTTGAATTAGTGGGGACAGTTTAACTTTGGTGTATGAGAGCCTCATTCCAGCAAGAGTGCCCTGAAGAAAAGCCATACCCATCTTACCGAATTGATTAAAAACCCGGAGCTGACTAAGGCCAGTCAAGCCTAAGGTTCAGTAAACAAAGTCCGCTACCACATTCAACCGCTATTGCTTGAACATAGTAGCGAAACCGATTTTATTTTCCCAACACTTCGCCTCTAACGCTTTCCACCAGTGCAGCGGCTTCCGCGACCATATCTTCCGGTACATTCAGCTCATGCAAGGTAGCGCCCAAATGCTCCATAACGGCGTCGTAATGCGAATCGTCCAAGCCCGCGCTGACTAAGCGGGCATGCCCGTCGCGTAAAGACCGACCGGTGTATTCGTTTGGTCCACCGAAGGCAACGGTCATAAACGCTTTCAGATGTGCAGCCTGTTTGGCCATGTCGGTGTTTGCGAAAAAGCGGTTGATCCGATAGTCGTCCAACACTTTACCGTAGAACACATCTACAGCGGCGTTGACTGCCGCATCCCCACCGATCCGTTCGTACAGCGATGGTCCCTGTACTTCATTTGCTTCGCTCATTTTTTGCCCCTCCCTTATAATTATTGAATTTTTCGAGACAGTAACCCAGTCGGCAAGCTATTGATTTTGCCAGATTTAACGGCCTCGGCATCGATGATAACGCATGACAGTTTGGCATCCAAACAATTTACGCGCCGCCAAAGACCTGATGATTTGTAAGTTATTGAATCTTCTCGAGACCGCCCAAATATGGCCGCAAAGCGTCCGGCACCGTGATCGAACCGTCTTCGTTTTGATAGTTCTCCATCACCGCAATCAAGGTACGTCCGGCAGCCAATCCCGAGCCATTTAAGGTGTGTACCAACTCTGGTTTCCCGGTTTCCGGATTGCGCCAACGCGCCTGCAAGCGGCGGGCTTGGAAATCTTTGAAGTTGCTGCAGGACGAAATCTCCCGGTATTTTTGCTGGCCGGGCAGCCACACTTCCAAATCATAGGTTTTAGACGACGAAAAGCCGGTGTCGCCCGCGCACAGCAATACTTTGCGATAGGGTAAATTCAGTTTTTGCAAAATGGTTTCGGCGTGCGCGGTGAGTTCTTCATGAGCCTGCACGGAGGTTTCCGGGGTAACGATTTGCACCAACTCGACTTTTTCGAATTGGTGTTGACGAATCATCCCCCGCACATCGCTGCCATACGCACCCGCTTCACTGCGGAAACACGGGGAATGACAAACGAATTTCAACGGCATCTGCTTGGTTTCTACGATCACATCGCGGACGATGTTGGTGACCGGCACTTCCGCAGTCGGGATCAAATAGAACGTCGGCTCGTTTTTGACCGTAAACAGATCGGCTTCGAACTTGGGCAATTGGCCGGTGCCACGCAGGCTATCGGCATTGACCAGGAACGGCACATAGGTTTCCTGATAGCCGTGCTCGTTGATATGGGTATTCAGCATCAGCTGAATTATCGCGCGTTGCAGGGTGGCCAGTTTACCGGCCAGGACCACGAAACGGGCGCTGGCGATTTTTGCGCCCAGTTCGAAATTCATCCCCAAGGGCTCACCCAAATCGACGTGATCTTTCGGGGTAAAATCGAACTGGCGTGGCTCGCCCCAGCGGCTGACTTCCTGATTATCTGCGTCGCTTTTTCCCGCCGGCACCGCGTCATCAAGAATATTAGGGATGCCTTCCAGCAAGATGTTCAACTGGTTTTGGATGTCATTCAGTTCCGATTCTGCGGCTTTTAATTGGTCGCCCAAATCCGCCACTTGATCCAGCAAGGGTTGAATGTCCTCGCCCTTGGCTTTGGCCTGGCCGATGGCTTTGGAACGGGTATTGCGTTCGTTCTGCAATTCCTGAGTTTTGACCTGAACTTCTTTACGCCGGTCTTCCAGGCCCTGATAGGCGGCAGCATCGAATTGAAAGCCGCGTCTTTGCAATTGTTGTAGAACCAGTTCCAGGTCGCTTCTAAATAAACGGGGGTCTAGCATGGTGATGAATATCCTGAATTGAAGAAAGAGTTGAAACGGCAGCTAGATCTGCTTGCCTAGCCACAAACCTAAGTAAAGTGCGGCGGCGCAGAACAGCATATTGCTAAAAAAAACGGTCAGCATGGCCCCCAAATGCGATTCGAAGGAATGGCCGCTCTCCAGCAGGAAGAGTATTAAATATAAACCCGATAGCGTGATAAACAGGCCAATCAGCAGGGTGAGCAAAATAGCGCGGTACTCTATTGAAATACTGAGTTTATGCAGCAAGACCGTGGCGACCAGTCCGATCAAAAATGCCCCAATGCTATTGACCAGCGTCAACGCATAAGGAAACGGCCAATCGAACAGTTGGAAGGTTCCTTGCGAATAGAAAAACAAGCCTTTACCCAGCGCCAGCCCGGCCCAAACCGCTAATAAACAACCAAGCACGCTGGCTAGAACATTCAGCCCCGCCTTACCGATTTGGCCTTGTTCTAACAAATAAATCGTTTCCAAAGAAAAGCTGGAGAAGGTGGTAAAGCCCCCCATTACCCCTACCAAAATCGCGGTGCGATATTCCAAAGCAAGACTCATGCGCTGCAGAATCAGTGCCTCGGTCATCAGTCCGATCAAAAACGAGCCGAGCAAATTGACGGTCAGGGTGCCGTATGGAAAGCCCCTACCCAACCACGAATAGACACCGTTGGAGGCCAGATAGCGCAACATGGAGCCAATGGCCCCGCCCAGAGCGACCGCAAATAATTGCTGCATCAGAATTTGAAGAATGTTTCCCGGTAGTAACGCAGTTCCTCGATGGACTCGATAATATCGTCCAAAGCTTTGTGCGCTGCCTGTTTGTTAAAACCGTCCTTCAATTGTGGTGCCCAGCGCGCGGCCAATTCCTTGACGGTAGACACATCCAAGTTGCGGTAATGGAAAAACGCTTCCAATTTGGGCATATAATGGTACAAAAATCGCCTGTCCTGACAAATGCTGTTGCCGCATATCGGCGAGGATTTGGCAGGCACCCAGAGCTGCAAAAATTCAAGCGTACGCGCTTCCGCTTCGGCAGCATCGATTTCTGAGTCCTTTACCCGCTGAATCAAACCGGATTGACCATGATGTTGCTGATTCCAGTCATCCATCGCCGCCAGCGCCGCATCGGACTGATGTACTGCCATTACAGGTCCTTCAGCAAGAATATTTAGATGTTTATCGGTCACCACTGTGGCGATTTCAATGATGAGATCGTTATCAGGATCCAAGCCTGTCATTTCCAGATCGATCCAGATAAGATTGTCGGCATCTTGAGCCATTTGCATTCCATGGTATTAATAATGTTGCGGCAAATTGTAGCATTAGCTAATCTGTACCGCTAATTGTTAACCCCCACCCCAAAAGGTTTGATGAACACGTTTACTGGCATTTTTTTAGTAGCTTTAGTCCTGTCTTACGGCACCCAATTCTGGCTGGCAATGCGCCAGAAAGCCTATGTATTGCAGCATCGCGGACAAGTGCCGAGCGCCTTTCAAGACCGGGTATCACTCACCGCCCATCAAAAGGCCGCCGATTACACCATTGAAAAAAGCAAACTCGGCGACATCGATAGCCTGGTCGGTATGGTGTTTCTGCTGACGCTGACCTTGGGCGGCGGCATTAGCCTGGTATTTGACTTCTGGTCGACCTTCGATTTGTCGCCGTTAATGGCCAGTTTGCTGTCGATGGCCAGTGTTTTTCTGTTGATGACCGTGGTTGAAATCCCGTTCAGCCTTTACCAAACCTTCGTAATCGAAGAAAAATACGGGTTTAATAAAAGCAAACTGCCGCAGTTTGTAAAAGACCAAATGATGTCCATGGGCTTGACCTTGGCGATCGGCTTGCCGATTCTGGCGCTGATTCTGTGGGTAATGGACAGCATCGGCGGCCTTTGGTGGCTTTACGCCTGGGCAATTATCATGAGTTTTTCGCTGTTGATGAGTTGGTTGTTTCCAACATTGATCGCACCGCTGTTTAACAAATTCGAACCTATGCAGGATGGTTCTTTGAAGCAACGGATCCAGGGTTTGCTGGAGCGTTGCGGATTTAATAGCCAAGGTATTTTCATCATGGACGGCTCGCGCCGCTCTGGACACGGCAATGCTTATTTCACCGGCCTGGGCAATAACAAGCGCATCGTATTTTTCGATACGCTGGTGAATTCGCTGGACGAGGAAGAACTGGAAGCCGTTTTGGCTCACGAGCTAGGCCATTTCAAATGCAAACATACCATCAAAATGCTGGTGGCGTCGTCGGTGATGACCCTAATCAGCTTTGCGGTATTAGGCTGGCTGATCACCCAAGACTGGTTTTTTGACGGCCTAGGCGTCAGCACTCACTCCAACGCTGCCGCCCTGTTGCTGTTTATGCTGGTGTCGCCGGTTTTCACCACCTTCATGCAACCGATCAGTGCTTATTTTCAGCGTAAATTCGAATTCGAAGCCGATGACTTTGCCACCCGCAACGCTCAAGGCAGCAAAATGATCAGTGGTTTGGTGAAACTTTATGAAGAAAACGCCAGCACCTTGACTCCAGACCCGCTGTACTCGGCATTCCATTACAGTCACCCGCCCGCAGCCATCCGCATAGCGCATATCGAAGAAAAGATGCAGTCCGCCTGATGGCAGACTTGCACCAGGGTTTGGTAGTTGCCCATCTCGGTCAAGGTATTGCCGTCGAGGTGAGCGACGCTGCCGGGATGGTGGCAGAACAACTCGTGCTCTGCCAAACATTACGCAAACTAGACACGGTGGTGGTTGGCGACCGGGTAATGCTTTCCATGTCCTCGCCTGAGCAAGGCCGCATCGAGCAAATTTTACCCCGGCGCTCGGTGTTGCAGCGTCCCAGTCGTGGCAACGACACGCGGCCGGTAGCGGCAAACTTGGATACTATTTTCATCGTGTTTGCCGCCGAACCGGAATGCGACTTTCTATTGCTGGATCAATATCTGGCGGTCTGCGAAAACTGCAACATCGATGCGGCGCTGGTATTAAACAAAATCGATCTGCCGCTATCAACTGCTGTTGAAGCAGGATTGGCCTACTATCAAAACTTAGGCTATAGCTTACATAGAGTCAGCGCCAATCAAAAAATCGGCATAGACGGGTTACAGCGGGTGTTATCGCAGCGAACCAGCATGTTTGCCGGCCAATCCGGAGTGGGCAAGTCATCATTAACCAATGCGCTATTGCCGAACCGTAACTTGAAAATCAACAGTGTCTCGGAAATCACCCGCCATGGCAGGCATACCACCACGGCCGCAACGCTTTATCATTTACCGGGCGGCGGCGAGTTAATCGACAGCCCGGGCGTGGCGATATTTGGTTTAGCCGGCTTGTCGGAAGGGCAATTGGCTTGGGGCTATAGAGAGTTTCAACCTTACATTGCCAAATGTCGTTTCAACGACTGTAGGCATGTCAACGACAAGGATTGCGCGGTACGCTTAGCAGTGGAAACCGGTGAAATCGCCGCTGACCGCTATCAGCGCTTTTTAAAACTCAGAGAAAAAATGCCGCCAGGCAATCGAAGTTAACCCTTTAAGAACTGATGATTTCGCATCCCAGATCAATTGAATCGGTTCTTGCACGCTACAGTCGGTTCGCGTAAATTATATTGCTATCATTAAAGCACTATCCAAGATAGCCGGAACTCGATAATGGACATACAAACAGTAACTCGCATTCCGGAAGATAAAACTTGGGAAGTACCTGGCTTCACGCGGGATGAACATGGCAAGCCGCAAATTGGCATCACCCCAGAAAGTCTTTATGCATACGGCCACCTGATCCGCCTGACCGAAGAGCTGGTTCTTGATCAATTCTCCCGCGGTTTGGTATCAGGCACGACCCACACCTGCATCGGTCAAGAACTGGCAGCCTTATCGGTGGTGCGCGCACTGGATCATCCAGATGACGCCGTTCTCTCCAATCATCGCAATCACGGCCATTTTCTGTCGTATTCCGGGGACTTTGTCGGCCTGGTCGGCGAAATTATGGGCCGCGAAGCAGGAGCCTGCGGCGGCTGGGGCGGTAGCCAACATTTGGTACACCGTAACTTTCACAGCAACGGCGTGCAGGGTGGCATGTTAGGCATCGGTGCCGGTCTGGCTTTGGCACGCAAGCTACATAATAATGGCGGCATTGTAGCCGCTATCATCGGCGACGGTACGCTCGGACAAGGCTTGCTATACGAAGCAATGAATTTGGTGTCCGTCTGGAAAGCCCCACTTTTGGTCGTGGTTGAAAACAACGGCATTTCTCAGACCACTGTCAGTCGTGACAACCTGGGCGGCGATATCGAAGCCCGCGGCGCGGCATTCGGACTACCCACCTGGCGATTTGCTGACAATGATCCAGAATTCTGCCGCAAAGTAGCGGACGTAGTCAGTGCAGTACGCGCAAGTCGCGGTCCCGGTTTCCTGGTGATTGACACCCGGCGGATGGGTCCGCACAGCAAGGGCGACGATCTGCGCGATCCAAACGAACTTGCCGAAATTCGCGCCCGCGATCCCTTGGCCGCATTGGCCAGACAGTTGCCCGCCGATATGCTGGCAACTATCGAAGCCCGCAATCGCGAGTTTGTGGAAACGGTACGCCAAACCGCCAACGCCTCGCCGGAAGCGACGCTCGCCGAGACGCCGACCCACATTTTCACCGCCCAACTTGAACACCCGCTGCCCGATTATCCGCCTGTCGCGGCCGGCAGTAATGTGCGCCAGGCGCTTAACACCGCCTTGCAATTCCTGCTCAAATCTGATCGGCGCACGCTACTAATCGGCGAAGACCTGCACGATCCTTACGGCGGCGCCTTCAAAGTAACGCAAGGCTTGTCCAGCGAGTTTCCCGGTCGCGTCATCTCCACGCCGATCAGCGAAGCCGGCATCACCGGCTCATCTATAGGCTTGTCGCTTGACGGCTACTTGCCCGTCGTGGAAATCATGTTCGCCGACTTCCTATCGCTATGTCTGGACCAACTACTCAATCATGCCGTGAAGTTTCCCGGTATGTTCGCGGACACATCGGTACCCATCGTTATCCGCACGCCTTGCGGCGGTCGGCGCGGTTACGGTCCCACTCATAGTCAAAGTCCGGAACACCTGTTCACCTCGGTGCCGGGTCTGACCGTGGTTTACGGCAGCCACAGACACTCGGTTTCGGAACTGCTAATCGATGCGGTACTGCGCTGGCCTTACCCCGTGCTGTTTCTTGAGCATAAGCTGCTTTATGGCGAAAAAATGGATCCGGCGGATTATGTCGCGCTGCCTGCAACGGATGATGTCGCTACCCATCTGTTCCCCACATTACGTCGCGGTGCGCACGAACCTGATGTAACCTTAGTAAGCTACGGTGGCATGCTGACTATGACGGAAGCCGTGGCGAACAGACTGGAAAGCGAAGAAGAGCTGGAAGTTGAAATCGTCTCGCCGTCGCTGCTTTCGCCGCTGCCACGCGAATCATTGATAAAGCATCTGGCAACCCGGGAGTGCGTTGTCGTGATCGAGGAATCTCACCATGATTTTGGCGTCAGCGCCGAAATCGCTGCGGCTTTGCTCGAATCCGGATTCAAGGGCCAGTTTCTGCGCATCGGCACGCCGCCCGTACCCATCGCCTCCGCCCGCAGCCTGGAGCGCAGCATTATTCCCGACGAACAATCGATTATCGACCAAATTCTCGACCTTTTTTAAAGGACAGCCATGCCCACTTTCCAAACCGTCCCCTGCGTGAACATCAACGACGAATTCGTAGACGTCGTCAGTATCGACGTCAAGCAAGGCGAGTTCATCAATAACGGTGACGTGGTTGCCACCGTCGAAACAGACAAATCCATGATCGACGTAGTGGCTGAACAGGACGGTTACGTGCTGAGGGTCGACTGCGAACCCGGACAAAAAATCCGTGTCGGTGCCGTGATGTTCTGGTTGGGGGCCACGCGCGACGAAGCCATCCCCGAAGAAACCAAGGACACATCATCACTAGTAAGCACTGTCCGCCAGCCCACGGCAAAAGCCAGAGCCATGCTCAAGGAATTGGACATCGATCCTGCCCGCGTCCCAGCCAGTGGTGAGCGTCTGTCGGTAGCCGATATTGAAACTTGGTTGAGCAAGGGCGGCAAGCCCGGCAAGGCCGCAGTATCCACCCAAACAGCAATCCACCGCGAAGACTCACCATCCGTTGCCGGAGACTTGCAGGAACTGTCGCCGGAAGCAGCAGGCATGCTGCACACTGTCGCCTGGCATCGGGATTTTGCGGCCTCAGCCTATCTTGAGGTCGAATACGACCCCAAACCCTGGGAAGAACGGGCCGCCATCTATGCGGCGGAGCATAAACTTATGCTCTCGCCCTTGCTGCCTTTGATGGCCTTCCGTCTGGCCGAACTAGGTCGCGAACGTCCGCTAATTAATTCCACGATAGTCAACGGTCAGCGTTTCCAATATACGCCGGTGAATATCGGCTTTACCGTGCAGGCCGGCGCGATGCTTTATTTGACTGTGGTGCGCGACACGCAAGATATGGATGCGGCACAATTCATCAGCGCCCTCGGCGAGGTGCAACGTCATGCCATGGCGCACAAGTTGCCGCCGCAGGAAGCCACCGGTGCCACCCTATCGTTTTCGAGCATGGCACGCTGGAATGTCAGCCGCCACACCCCTATTCTGCCACCGCAAACATCGCTGATTATCGCTCACGCCGCCCCGAAAAACTCGGACAAGGCCGTGTTGGGCGCCACTTACGACCATCGCGTTCTCACGGGTTTTGACGTCGCACAGGTGTTGCTGGCGTTGTCCCGCCCGGCATAACCCATACACATAAACTAGAGGCCACCGATAGATGAATTTAAACCCCGACGAGATTAAAGCCGCGATTCGCACCAAGGTAATAGAACTTGCCAAAGCGCTGGATATGGACGCCTCCGGCGTCACTGACGACGACATCCTGCCCGCCACCGGCCTGCTGGATTCCGGGGCTATATTGGAACTGGTAGTTTGGTTCGAGGCCAGCTACGACTTCCGGATTAAACAGGAAGACATGAACATCGACAATCTCGGCTCGATTAACGCGATGACCAACTTTCTGCTTTCCAGCAAACAAGCCTAACCAGAATAATCATCCCGTACGCCTATTTGACGCTATTGCGCTGAAGGAATAATCATGGCCATGCCGACGCTGGAACCGATTCAAGACGGCGACCTGCTCGCTTTCTGCCAATTTCTCACGGAACACCTAAGCGCCGAGCGCAGCGCCGAACAGTGGGCGCAAGCTTTCCAGCAGAACTGGGGGGTAGCCAAGCCCAACAACGGTTTTCTGATTCGGGACGAAGGTAAAATTGTCGGCGGCATCGGCGCGATCTACGCAGAGCGGACAATTCGGGGCAAAGCGGAACAGTTCTGTAATATCACCAGTTGGTGCGTGCTGGAGACATTCCGTTCCCAAAGCATGCGGCTGGCGATGGCCGTCGTGTCGCAGCCCGGTTTTCATTTCACCGACCTGACGCCGACGGAAGTGGTATCGAAAACGCTACAGTTCCTGAAGTTCAAGCCGATGAACGAACGCCACACACTCTGGCCCAATCTTCCCTGGCCATTTGCCCAATTCGGCGGCGTTCGCGTGCTTACCGATTACGATGCCATCGAACAAGCGCTGGCACCGGCGGATGCCAAGGTATTCCGCGATCACCGCCACCTGCACTGGCTAAAACATCTCGCCGTGGGAAAACCCGGTGGATACTGTCACGTGACCTGGAAACCAAACCAATTGAAAGGCGTATCCGGCGCGCTAGTGTTGGGATTCAGTGATGCCGAGCTGTTTCTAATTTACCGACAAACCATCGGCTGGCACCTGTTACAAAACGGCTGCTTTTATACGCGAGTTGAGTCGCGCCTGCTGCCCAGATTACCAAAGCTTTCACACGAATTAGCCGGTTATCGCAATAAAGTGTTTCGCAGCGACACGCTTAGCGAATCCGACATCAGCAATTTTTATTCCGAGATCGTTGGACTAAACCAATGAACGAACGGACCCTGATTCGCTTAGATAGCGAAACCCAGCCTATCCTCTCGATTGTCATCCATACCGAAGAAGAATTCGACTGGAACAAGCCGCACGACAGGCACGCTACGGGCGTGAAGCACATGCGTCACATTGACAGGGCGCAGAGCGTTTTCGACAGCTTTGGTATTGTTCCGAATTACGTCGTCGACTATCCGATTGCCTCGCAAGAAGAGGCCTTCGGTCCGCTTAAAGCCTACGCCAATTCCGGTCGTGCGTTGATCGGTGCGCATCTGCACCCCTGGGTGTCGCCACCGCATGAGGAAGAACTCAATGCGCGCAACTCCTATCCGGGTAACTTACCACGCGCGCTGGAGCATGAAAAACTCCGGCAACTCACTGAGCAAATCAAGACCTCGTTCAGCAGCTCACCATTAACTTATCTGGCGGGCCGTTACGGCTTCGGCCCCAACACCGGCGAAATTCTGGAGGAGCTAGGCTACGAGGTAGACATCAGCGTTGCCGCATCTATCAATTACAGTGCCGACGGCGGCCCCGACTACTCGAATTACTCCAGCGACCCGTTTTGGTTTGGGAATCAGCGCCGTCTACTCGGCTTGCCGGGATCCGGCGGTTACGTGGGAACCTTACGGGCAGGAGGCACACCGCTTTATCGCCGACTGATGCATCCCTGGCTACGAAAAGCCAAGATATCTGGAGCCGTCGCCAGGCTGCGGCTGCTGGAACGGATTAGGCTCTCCCCCGAAGATTACAGCGAACCGGAAATGCGCCGCTTAACCAAATCCTTGCTGGCCGACGGCGTGCGAATCTTTGTGTTCAGCTTTCACTCGCCTTCGGTGATGCCTGGCGGTACACCTTACGTGAACAGCACTGCGGATCTTGAACGGTTTCTGGAAAAATGCCGTCGCTACTTCGACTTTTTTATGCGGGAGTTGGGCGGAGCCACTATGACGCCATTGGAAATCAAGCAGTGGTTGGAACAGCGCTAATCACGCAAACACTTGCATCAACACACAAAAAAACCGCATTTCGCGGTTTTTTTTGTTTCTGAGTTAACCTGGCGGCCAGTGCATCTGCCTGCCGGCTAGCAGGTGCAGATGCAAGTGATGCACGGTTTGTCCGCCATCGCCGTTGCAGTTGAACACCGTTCGATAGCCGCTATCCGCATAGCCAAACTGAGCGGCTATTTTAGCGGCGGTCTGCAACATCAAGCCACCCAGCAAGGCGTCATCCAGCTGGTTCAAGTTAGCGATATGCCGTTTCGGAATAATCAACACATGTAACGGCGCTTGCGGATGAATATCCCTGAACGCCAACAATTGCTCGTCTTCGTAAACCACATCCGGCTTGATTTCGCCGCTGACCATCTTGCAAAACAAACAATCAGTCATGTTTCCCCCTAAAACTCCCGGCGACCGTTAAACGCATGCGCTAAGGTGCCGCTGTCGATAAACTCCAACTCGCCGCCCATCGGTACCCCATGAGCGATTCGGGTGGCGCGGATATTGAATTTAGCGGCCACTTCACCGATGAAATGCGCCGTGGCCTGACCTTCCACTGTGGAATTGGTCGCTAGAATGATTTCCTTAATTTGCCCTGCCGCCATACGTTGTTCCAGCAACTCAAAGCCAAGCTGATCAGGGCCGATACCGTCCAAAGGCGACAAGCGACCGTGCAGTACAAAATATTTACCTTTGAAGGTAGTGGCCTGATCGATCACCCACACATCGGCAGGGCTTTCAACAACACACAAGGTTTCCGAGTCACGCAACGGGTTAGCGCAGACTTCGCACAATTCCGTTTCGGTCAGGGTTCGGCATTCGCGGCAATGGCCGATTTCGTTGACGGCTTTTGCAAGCATTTTGCTTAACTGCATGCCGCCATCGCGATTGCGTTGCAGCAGATGAAAGGCCATGCGCTGCGCGGATTTCGGCCCGACGCCAGGCAAACAGCACAGGCTTTGGATCAACTCTTTCAGCAAACCCTGGTTTTGCATGTTTAGAACGGCATTTGAAAACCGGGCGGAATCGGGATACCGGCGGTGACGTCGGCCATTTTTTCTTTTTTCATTCTACCGACTTTGTGTACTGCATCGTTAATCGCCGCCGCGACCAAGTCTTCCAGCATGTCTTTATCGTCACCCACCAGGGACGGATCGATACTGACTTTGCGCACCTCACGTTTTCCGGTCATGACTATCGTCACCAAGCCGCCGCCGGATTCGCCGTGCACTTCCATCGCGCCCAGTTCTTCTTGGGCTTTCTTTAGGTTGTCCTGCATTTTTTGGGCTTGTTGCATGATGCCCGCTAGCGCATTTTTCATCATCGTCTCTCCAATATTTAATTCAGCGGTTCGATACTACCAGGCATGATTCTGGCGCCAAAGGTGTCTTTCAAAGCCTGCACATTTTCATCGGCATTAATGCTATCGACCGCCGCTTGCTGACGATCTTCGCGAGCCTTTTGAATTTCCAGTGCCGGCGTCATTTGCTGCTCTGCTTGCTTGCTTATGACCAGTTTTAAGGGTTTACCGTAATAATTTTGCAACGCTACCCTTAGATTGTCCTCAGCCTTGGTGCCGATCTGCTGAAAGCCAGGATCAAGCAGCAAACGACAACTGCTGTCATCGATACCGTCCAGCACACAGTTGTGCGCCAATTCGCGGGTACGACCGCTGATGTTCAAGGCGGCGATAATCTCGGTCCAATTGCTGGGTTTGGCGGCTTGTGAGACCGAGATGGTGCGCGGCTCTTCGATACGTCTGGCGTCGGTCGCGGGCGCCGAAACACCGGCAGTCGGCTTAACGACAGCGGGCTTGACGGGCTCAAGTGCCTGCGGTTCCGTCCCTTGCGGCCGAAAAGTCAGCATCCGCAACATCACCATTTCAAAACCGCATCGCGGATCGGGCGCCAACGGCAGATCGCGTTGACCGATCAAGCCGATCTGATAATACAGTTGCACGTCTTCCGGCGACATGGCCTTAGCCAGCGCATCCAGAAATTGCTTATCAAATTCGTGATCGACGAAATCCGGCATTTGCTGCAGCAATGCGACCCGGTGCAATACTCTTAATATCTGCTGCAGAATGTCGGCAAAATCGGGCGTCAGTTCCGCCACGTCCCCTATTTTTGCCAGCAATGCCAGCGCGTCGCCAGCGGCCAAAGCCTGCAAAATGTCATTAATCGGTTGCTGAGCCACGGTACCGAGCATGCCGATCACCGCTTCCGCCGTGACGCTGCCGCTACCGTAGACGATGGCCTGATCCAGCAGACTCAAGCCGTCGCGCAAGCTGCCGTCGGCAGCTCTACCCAGCATTTTTAGCGCAGACGGCTCGAAAGCGATTTGTTCCTGACCCAAAATAAACTGCATCTGCGCGTCGATTTGCGCCGGTAATAAGCGTTTCAAATTGAACTGCAAACAACGCGATAAGACGGTGACAGGAATTTTATGCGGATCAGTGGTAGCCAGCAGAAATTTGACGTGCGGCGGCGGCTCTTCCAAGGTCTTTAACAACGCGTTAAAGCTATGCCCGGACAGCATGTGCACTTCATCGATTAAATAGACTTTATAGCGGCCTTGATTGGGGGCGTATTGAGCGTTATCGAGCAGATCACGGGTATCTTCGACTTTGGTGCGGGACGCGGCATCGACTTCGATCAAGTCCATGAATCGGCCTTGCTCGAAATCCCGACAAACCTGACATTCGCCGCAAGGATTGAAATCTTTTAGACTTTCGCAATTGATGGCTTTAGCGAGAATCCGCGCCACCGTGGTTTTGCCAACGCCGCGCGTACCGGTGAACAGATAGGCATGATGCAATCTATCGTGTTGCAAGGCGTGCATTAGCGACTGGCTGACATGCTCCTGACCGACAAGCTGGGTAAAGTTGCTGGGACGCCATTTTCTGGCAAGAACCTGATAAGCCATTAGCAACGCGGAAAGGCAAGAATTGGGCGGCTACTGCGCCAGCCACATCCCGGCACACGAGTCCGCTGCTACCGTTGCTTCCTTCCGGACCTGGCGGGGTTTACAGCGTATCGTTGCGAGAGGACCGACACAGTAACCATAAAACATCAGCGAGACGCTGAAGAGAGGGGCATTATCCTTAAAAGATCATCGATAAGCAACTGTCTTGCCAAAATAAGTAATTGATTAGTGTGTGACGCCAGTAGACTATTGTATCGCCGGGATCGACAAACTGCTTGCAATAGCATGGCCAAACGACGCGCCGAACTTGCCGGCCAGACGATCAATCAAGCGATCCTGCGGAGTAAAATTGACCGTTTCTTCGGTACCGAACTGCTCGCGGGCCACGCTATCGACGCTACCGAAATCATCCGCCAAACCCAGCCTTACGCCTTCCGCACCGGTCCAAATCAACCCGGAGAACATATCCGGCGCTTCGGCTTCCTTCAGACGGTTACCGCGGCCATCCCGAACCGCTCCGATGAATTGTTGGTGCACTTGATCCAGTAAAGACTGCATGTGCTTGCTTTCTTGCTGATTGACGGGAGAAAAAGGATCGAGCATGGCCTTGTGGTCGCCTGCGGTTAATAACCGCCGCTCCACACCCAACTTGTCCAATACGGTGGTAAAACCGAAACCGTTCATGATCACGCCGATAGAGCCGATGATGCTAGCCTGATTTACGAATATTTTGTCGGCGGCCGACGCGACATAATAACCGCCGGACGCGCACATATCGCCAACCACCGCATAAATCGGCAACTGCGGATGCTCGACTTTCAAACGTCTGATCTCTTCATAAATGTAAGACGACTGCACCGGACTGCCGCCGGGTGAATTGATATTGAGAATAATACCCTTGGAATTTTTATCTTTCGCCGCATCGCGCAGGCCCTCGATCACCATATCGGCACTAGCGGCTTCACCTTGGACAATCTGCCCCAATACATCGACGATAGCCACATGCTCGGCGCTGCCGGACTCGATGCCATCCTTAAATTTAGGATACATCGCGATACCCAGTGCAACGGACAAATAAGCAAATGTCAGCAGCTTAAAAAATATTCCCCAACGCCGCGCAGCTTTCTGTTCGTCGATGGCGGCAAACGCTAATTTTTCCAGCACCGACTTTTCCCAACCAGGGCTGTTATCCGCAACATCTTCGGGAAGATCTTGTTTATTCTCCACCATTTATCTCCTATATGATTCCGATCAAGTCGGTCGCGTAGTTCAAACACAATAAAGGATTGTACTTTTGCAAGGTTGCGGCGGGATGAGCACCGCACGTGACGCCGACTGATGCGACTTGCGCATTTAAGGCCATTTGTAAATCATGTACCGAATCGCCGACCATCAAGGTACGTTCTTTATGCCCCCCCAACTCGACAATGATTTCATCCAGCATCAGCGGATTGGGCTTGGAAGCGGTTTGGTCCGCGCAGCGCGTAGTACAAAACAGTTCCGCCACGCCGGTAGCATTAATTGCCGCATGCAAGCCCGTACTTTTTTTGCCGGTCGCCACTGCCAGACGGAAACCTTGACTACGAAGCTGCTTCAGCATGTCGTGCACACCGGGAAACAAGTCGTCAGGACCGATCTGCTTGGTAAAAAAGGTTTTCGCATAATCCGCAGCTATCTTTTGACGGTTTTCACCATCTTCATCCGGAAACAATTGGTTCATCGCATTTTCTATGCTCAAGCCGACGATGTCCCTGACTGCCTGCGTGGTCGGCACCGCGCAACCGCAACGCCTTGCCGCTTGCTGGATGCAATGCACGATCCAGTCCACCGAATCCATCAAAGTGCCATCCCAATCGAAAATGAGTAAATCAAAGCGGTTTTTCATGATTCAGTAATGCTTGTAAATCCTCGGGTAAGGGTGCCGTAAAGTGCAGTAATGCTCCGCTGACGGGGTGCGCGAACTGCAATTGCTCGGCGTGCAAAAACAAGCGTTTGTAACCGCGTTTTTTAAACCCTTTATTAGTGTCGTCATCGCCGTAACGATCGTCCGCCACAATCGGATGCCCCAACCAGGCCGCATGCACCCGAATCTGATGCGTGCGACCAGTCTTCGGTGCAGCGTGGACCAAGGTCACATCCTGGTATTGCTTCAACCGCGTAAACAAGGTTTCTGCGGACTTTCCTGCTTGGCTCACCACCACCATCCGTTCGCCACCCTGAGCGACATTCTTCAACAAGGGTACCTCGACCAGTTGCTTCTTGCGTTGAAATTGTCCAACCAACAACGCTAAATAGGTCTTCTGAATACCATCGCCGCGAAAAAGTTCATGCAATACCTTCAATACCGAGCGCTTTTTGGCAATCAACAGGCACCCCGAGGTTTCCTTGTCCAATCGATGCACCAGCTCCAAGAACTTCTGTTGCGGTCTGACCTGCCTTAACCCTTCGATCACTCCGGAACTGACGCCGCTACCACCATGCACAGCAAAACCCGCCGGCTTGTTCAACACGATAAAGCCGTCGTCTTCGTACAAGATGTGGTTTTCCAAACTGAACTTCAAGGTAGGCTGGACGATGATTTGGTCTTTCTTTTCCGCCACCCTGACAGGCGGGATCCGCACAATATCGCCGATTTGCAACTTATAGCTAACGTCGATACGGCCTTTATTGACTCGGACTTCGCCCTTTCTGACCATCCGGTAGATTCGGGTTTTAGGAACGCCTTTAAGATAAGTAATCAAAAAATTATCGAGCCTTTGTTCGTTATTTGCCTCGGTAATTTCCACCCATTGCACTTGCGGGTTGGTCTGATTTTCTGCGGTATTCATGCCGCAAATAATAACAACATATCCGCTAGCCATGTTTAAAATTGCTGCTGCCTATAAACATTGCTATATTAGGCCAGTCTATCTTTGGATAGACTTTAATTATAAAAACTTAAAGACCGGGGTTTGGCGCTGAAGCTTCGCGCTAAACTTAAAGATTTTTTCGGGTTTTATCGCTCAACCCATGATGAGCGAGCTGCATCCTTAGTATAGAGTTCGGTATAACAGATCCCCCACTTTTCAAGCGCCACCCTCGGCAATTGCCGATAACCCACTGCGACAATAACTACAATCACTTGCAGTTTTCAGTCAGTCTGGCCGCTCACTTAAGTACATATTGGGAAACACGCCGCCTTTATCCGCGACAACCAAACCTGTTTAAGCTCTAAGTAGGATACATAACACAATAAGGATAATTTAATGAAAAGAATGCTTATCAACGCCACGCAGGCCGAAGAGCTGCGGGTGGCATTGGTAGATGGTCAGAAACTCTATGATTTCGACATCGAAGTTCCGTCAAAAGAACAAAAAAAATCCAATATTTATAAAGGTATCATCACCCGGGTAGAACCCAGCCTCGAAGCCGCTTTCGTTAATTACGGCGCGGAAAAACACGGTTTCCTGCCATTCAAGGAAATCGCCCCCGAATACAGAACTGGCGATAACGAAGAAGGCAAATCGTCCAAATCCAATATTCGCGAAGGTCAGGAAATCGTTGTTCAGATTGAAAAAGAAGAGCGCGGCAACAAAGGCGCGGCGCTAACGACCTACATCAGTCTGGCCGGCACCTATCTGGTGTTGATGCCGAACAACCCGAAAGCTGGGGGTATTTCCCGCCGTATCGAAGGCGACAACCGCAGCGAGTTGCGTGAAACCATGGCCGCGCTGGAAATACCGGACAGCATGGGCTTGATCATCCGCACCGCCGGCTCCGACAAAAACGTCGAGGAGCTGCAGTGGGATTTGAACTACCTGCTGCAACTTTGGGAAGCCATCGACCGCTCCAGCAGTGAACAAACCGCGCCCTTCCTGATTTTCCAGGAAAGCAATGTGATCATCCGCGCCTTGCGCGATCACTTGCGCGGCGACATCGACGAGATCCTGATCGACCAGGAAGGCGCCTTCAAACTGGTGCATAACTTCCTGAAACAGGTGATGCCGCACAATCTTCACAAGGCCAAACTGTATCAGGACAGCGTACCGCTGTTCAGTCGCTACCAGATCGAAACCCAAATCGAAATGGCCTATCGCCGCGAAGTGTCTCTGCCGTCCGGCGGCTCTATCGTCATTGATCACACCGAGGCCTTAACTTCGGTTGACATCAACTCGGCGCGCGCTACCAAAGGCAGCGACATCGAAGAAACCGCGTTGAACACCAACCTGGAAGCGGCCGACGAAATCGCCCGTCAACTACGCTTACGCGACTTGGGCGGTTTGTTCGTTATCGATTTCATCGACATGATGTCGAACAAAAATCAACGTGAAGTGGAAAACCGCTTGCGCGATGCCCTGAAAATCGACCGTGCCCGCATCCAGACCGGTCGCATTTCCCGTTTCGGTTTAATGGAAATGTCCAGACAACGTCTGCGTCCCTCCCTGGGCGATTCCACGCAACTGACTTGCCCACGCTGCAAAGGCCAGGGCACCATTCGTAACGTCGAATCCGTCACGTTGGCCGTCTTACGCTTGATCGAAGAAGAAGCGATGAAAAAAGGCACTGAACGGGTCATCGCCCATCTGCCTATCGATTGCGCAACCTTCCTGCTCAACGAGAAACGTGCTGCCATTCAGGAAATAGAAACCAGACTGCAAGTCAGCATTATCGTCCTGCCCAGCAAACATTTGGAAACCCCGGCCTACGACATTGAGCGCATCAAATCCGCAGTCGAAGGCAGCGAAGAAAAAGCCAGCCATTTGCATATCAAGGAAGAAGACATCATGGTTCCGGAATTTGCGCGGCAAGCCGGCCCCAAAGCGGAAAAAGCCGCGATTAAGGAATTTTTGCCGGATTCCCCTGCTCCGGTACAAAGCAAAAAAACCTCTGCCGGTTTGATTCAACGTTTCTGGCAACGTCTGGTCGGGGCCAGCAAAGCGGCGGAAAGTGCTGAAGCGACGGAAAAAAGTAGCGATGACAAACCCAGGTCCGGCAGAAACAATCGCCGGGACCGTGGTGATCGCGGCGACAGAGGCGAACGGTCAGCATCAGGCCGTAACAGCAACCGCCGTAACAATAATCGTCGCCCGCCCAACAGCCAGGCAAACACAGACGCGACCGGCAGTGCGCCAGCCGCAGTAGAGCCGAAACAAGCTGTAGCGAATGACCAAGACAATGCCGGCGACACCTCGGCAATCGCCAAGAGAGAAAACGGCGGCCAAGAACGCAGCCGCCGCAGTCGTAGCCGCAGACGCGGCCCGCGCAATGGCGCCGAGAAACGTCCCGACCAATCTGCGGGTGGCGAATCGGGCGAAAGCAGCCCATTAGGAAATCAAGGCAGCGAACGTCCGGCCCCTACCCCCAGCTACTCCGAAGGCGGTGAAACTAACAGCCAACCGCGCTCTTATGATAGAGAGTTCGCCGAGCGCAGCAGCAATCGCAACACTGAAACAACGCCAGAACCTATCAGCCGTAGCGCTAGCGAAGACTGATTAAAAAAGCCGGGCAGCAGTTGTAACTGCTGCCCGGCTCTCTCGACTCGCTGAAATCAATAGCGATTAATCGATGAACCGTCTCTTCAAATCAGCATACTCATCTATCCGCCGATCACGCAGAAACGGCCAGATGCGTCTGACGTCCTCGCTGCGCTGCGAATCCAGCTCGGCAAATAACAACACATCCTGATTCTCGTCGGCACTGCTTAGAATCTCGCCTTGCGGACCCGCAATAAAGCTATTGCCCCAGAATTGAATGCCCGGCGCTTGATCGGGCGCAGCTTCAAAACCGATACGGTTACAGGCAATTACCGGAATCCCGTTCGCCACGGCATGGGCGCGTTGCACTGTAATCCAGGCATCGCACTGGCGTTGTTTTTCGGCAGCGTCGTCTTCCGGGTTCCAGCCGATTGCGGTCGGATAGATCAACAAATCCGCGCCGGCCAGCGCCATTAAGCGGGCAGCTTCCGGATACCATTGATCCCAGCAGATCAAAACGCCCAGCTTACCTATCGAGGTTGGGATCGGCTTAAAACCTAGGTCGCCAGGCGTAAAATAAAACTTCTCGTAAAATCCCGGATCGTCAGGGATATGCATTTTCCGGAACGTGCCGGCGATGCTGCCGTCCTTGTCAAACACCACCGCGGTATTGTGATACAAACCTGGCGCGCGCTTCTCGAAAATCGTCGAAACGATCACCACCTTATTGGCTTTGGCTACTTCAGCCAGCGTTTCGCATGTCGAGCCGGGAATCGACTGCGCCAAATCAAAACAGGCCGTATCTTCGCTTTGGCAAAAATAATGATCCAGATGCAGTTCCGGCAAGACTACCAGGTCGGCGTTCTGTTCGGCGGCTTTTTCGATTTGACTGATCGAATAAGCCAGATTGGTTTCCCGGCCACGATTGCAAGGCTGTTGCACGACGCAGGCGATAATCGATTTTTTCATAAGTGGGTCGGTTTAAAGTCTAAACAAGGTGCAATAGCTACAGCAAATTGCACCGGTAAATCAGGCGAATATTTAGAAATTCAACTTAACAAATGCCGGCACCTGCATGCTGGCGCAATGCAGACTGCCGTACTGATGTACCAAAGGCCGGCAGGGTGTGGCGATGATTTCATGATTAGGAAAGCAAGATTTCAATCGTTCTAGCGCGACCGCATCCATTGCATCTTCATATACCGGCACCAATACAGCGCCGTTGATAATCAGGAAATTCGAATAATTGGCGGGCAACTGCTGGCCTTGTTCGTCGAAAATCGGTTTCGGCAAGGGCAACGCCACCAAACGGTAGGCTTCGCCGTTTGCGGTTTTAAAGGTCTTCAACTGCGCTTCCATATTTTTCAAACTTTGGAAATGCGGGTCTGCGCTATCCTCACAAGCGGTGTAGGCGATGGTGTTGGCATCGCAAAACCGCGCTAGGGTATCAATGTGCGCATCGGTATCGTCACCAGCCAGGTTACTTTGTTCGATCCACAATATCCGCTTCGCGCCAAGATAGTTTTGCAACTGACCGGTTATCGCCGCTTCCGACAAATCTGGATTGCGGTTGGGATTGAGCAAACAGTTCTTGGTTGTTATCAAGGTACCTAGACCGTCCGATTCCACGCTGCCACCTTCCAAAACCAGGTCTAACGTTGCAGTGGGATGGCCTTTAAACACTGGATGCGCAAACAAGGCCAAATTCAGCGCGTCGTCTGCCGCATGCGGATATTTATTACCCCAGCCATTGAATCTGAAGTTAAGCAATTGCGAACTGGCTTTGGGATGCTGCCATTCCATGCTCAAAAATACCGTATCCCGCAGCCAAATATCGTTGTAATCGGCCTGCAACATATGAATCTTTTCGTTATGTCCCAATTGAGTCTGGATATGCTGCTGATGCTCGCCGTCCTTGCAAATAATTAGCAGCGGCTGAAAACGGCTTATCGTACTTGCGACAAAATGGTAGGTGTCCTCAACCGCAGACAGATTGGTAAAGTCGCCGCTGTGATGCGGCCAAGCAATGATAACGGCTGATTGTGTTTCCCATTCTGCTGGAAAGCGAATCATGGAGTACTCCCTGGATAATGAGGCTTTGAGAAATAATCTCTTATTGTATCAACGCTGACCGGTTAAGGCCTATTCCACGGAAATTTAAATGTAATTGCAGTGAATGGAGGCGGGGTTTCAATAGGATTGTCGCTAACACCGAGAAACAAGTGAAGCGTTGTTTGCAAAGCAGGAAGGGAGAAGTAACCGGAATGGATGATGAGCCCGCCGGCGGGAGATTCCACAGCCTAAACTGTGGCATCTAGCCCGCCAGCCTACCGCCGATGCCGTTGACGAGGTCAGACTCGAAGTCTGTAGTCAGTCAGAAATCCCGATATTTACCGTGAGGCCGCACTAACCAAGACATCTGCCATCATTTCAGCCAATTATGAACAAAAAACGAAACCGCGATTGCTCGGGGAATTCGACGCCACTATGCACCAATTTGAATCTTTCCGTACCCGCTCTTTACGTGGTAATTGCCCCTAACGTTCAATCCTCAGACAGGACACGCGTTGCCGCTCATTTGTTCCACTCGTCATCGACCGCTTGCGCAGTGTTAACACCGCAGTAGCGCTCTGCGGTCCATTCTGTACTTCCGGCCAATTTTTTCAAGCGGGCATTCTGATTTTGCGGGGGATTATTGGCGCAGTTTCAACAATTAAGGCAGTAAACGAGATATCGAGAGTAACACCATATCCTTTAGATGTGAGGGTAACGGAAATTCACTTAGACTAGCTGACGGGTAAACTCACGGACGCTACAAAGTCACCCAGCGCGGTTCGATAAGCAAGCCTGAAAGCTACAATAGCCTTGCCGCAGACCGTTGCGGTCCATCGCTCGATCTGATTCAATGACACCACTTCGGCGGCTTACTATCTCAAATGATAAACGGACAGGAAAATCATATGCCGATCAAAAGATTGCCTGGTAACGCTGGGTAACGATGAATAGCGAGGCTAAAGGCGAATGTTGGCGCTGCGGTTACAAACTACGGCAAATCGATTATGCATACGAGTCGAAATGCTCCGGCTGCCGCACAGCCACGCATGTTTGTCGCAATTGCGCATTCTTTAGCAACAGCGCCCTAAACAATTGCAGTGAACCAAAAGCCAAATTGATTGCACACAAGCAACGCGCCAACAGGTGCGAATATTTCGAGGCGTTGTGATTACGGTTCACCAAACACCAAAGGTCAGGGACCAGGGCGGCATATGGTCCACCCCGTATTCTCCAGGCTACATTAGTTGCTCTATTGAAAGACTTAACCATGGATTTGCAACGCGGACAATTCCTTAAACGGAACTTTAACCCGCTAGATTTAATGCTGAACTGCGAACGGTTAGGTCTTGCAATCAAGCATCCCTGAAAGACTTTGCTATATTTCAAGACCTGCCCCCTTGACTGTTCATCGTGATTTTCCTAAATGTGAATGCCAAATGGCGTTGCCATTGTGCAATCGGAAACATCACGAAATCCTCACTGATCTTTAAAATCAGTGTGATACGTACTGACTCAAACATAATTCGACACAATTTCTGACTTAAATACGGCAGCGTAAGCAAGGATTTAAAAGCCAATCGCTAGATATTGTTCGTAATCTCAAAGCTAATCACTAGAGCTAACGACTTAGGTCGATGTGTGTATTTCTTCAAAATGTGAAGGTTTCTGGAAAATGTTTCCTGAAGATTTTTCTTCTTGAAATTAATTGGTAATCAGCATTTTGATCTCTCGGGCAATCCAAGTCCTTCAAACTCTGGTTAGATTCAATTCGGAATAAGTGATGGTTTTACAACTGAAATGTTTGGAGGGTTTGATCGGTGCCGGAACAGCCAAATCAATCGGCGCCGAGTTTTTTGACGATCTGTGGCTTAAAACAAAGATGGAGCAGTAATAGGCTTTGGCAACGGTTGATCAACCAAAAGCCCGCCAACAATGTGGCTAAGGAGACTTCGGGTAAGTAATCGCTATTGTAAGGCGCGGGCAGCCAAGCTTCGGCCAATCCGACTCCGACTAGCATGAAAATCAACGGCACTAGGTAGAGTAGCAACGATGTGAGTAACAGTTGGCTATCATCTATCGCCACCATTACTTGATCGCCGACATGCAAGTTGATTTCGCAATCGACTGGAAACTCGCGTTTGGGGAGGACTTTTGCCAGCGTTGCGGTGCCGCAGGACTGGTGTTGCGCACAGCCGCTGCAGGCATTGCTTTGTAGACTTTTAATCCAGGTGCGACCATCGCTAACGCGGGTAACGACGGCCGCTTCTTCGATCATGGCTCGCCTATCAAGCCCAGGCTGACGAGATCGAATCCAGCCAAGCGCTGAGACGGCCTTCGCTCAGTTCTTTCTGGTTGTCTTCGTCCAATGCCAAACCCACGAACTGGTCGCCCAGCAAGGCTTTGGATTTTTTAAAGGTATATCCTTCGCTACTGGTCATACCGACGATGGTCGCGCCGGCATCGGCAAACGCATCGTACAGAAAGCCCACCGCATCGACGAAATTGCCGGGGTAACCTTCTTGATCACCCAAACCGTAAATCGCTACGGTTTTACCGGAGAAATCGGCTCCGACCAGAGTAGGCAGAAACTCTTCCCAGCTCTCGTTATCGTGTCCGGCGCTCATGCCGGGCAGCTCGCCTTCGCCGTAAGTGGGCGAACCGACGATCAGTACGTCATAAGCCAGTAAATCGTCGACGGAGACTTTGTTGATATTGACCGGTTTGTCGGCTGCATCGCCTAACTTCGTCGCAATGGCCTTGGCCACTTTACGCGTATTCCCGGTATCGGTTCCGAAAAAAATGCCTACTTTTGCCATAGTGTTGTCTCCTTGTTAACTAGATCAGATTTGAATTTGGAGTAAGCCTGGGTTAGCCGCTGGCTGAAGCGCAGCCCAAGTTGCTGGCGTGTGGGTTTTCAGCGTTACTGCGTGCAGCCGACCACTACCCAAAGGCGCGCTCAACGTCGCCATAACACCTTGATGTTGCTTGATCATGGCTTGATCGGCGAATAATTCGCTGACCACGGTGATATTTAAATCGCAGCCTGCGCCTTCGATACCGATGGTCGCGCCCGGATAGGAGGCCAAAATCAGGGCTTCCACTTCGGAATGGGTAATGGTTTGACTGGCGTCCGCAGTTTCGGCGGGCTGAACCGTCGCTTGCAATAGCGGTAACAGGGTCCCATCCTTATACATAGACTCGACGATGTCGGCCCCGCCGACCAATTCGCCATTGATAAACACCTGCGGAAAGGTCGGCCATTTGGAAATGGAAGGCAATTTTTCACGGATAAACGGCGATTGCAATACGTTGACGTAAGCGTAAGGGACCTTGGTTTCATTCAAGATGCCGATAGTCTTCGCGGAAAAACCGCACTCCGGAGCGCTAGGTACGCCTTTCATGTAAATAATCACCGGATTTTCGGCAAGTTGTTGCAAGATTTTTTCTTTAACGCTCATAGTGGTTTTCTCAATTAGCTAAAATTCTTCGTAATAACTCAGTCAAAACAGCGTAAATACATCGTAGGCCGGATAAGCGCAGCGCATCCGGCAATCCTGGTGGATGCGCGCTGCTTTTCCACCCTACAGATCTTAAAAATCATCTGTCGCGACAGCGACACCAACCGAAGTGTCGAAAAACAGGAAATCACTCACCGCCCGACAACCGTTTTAAATCATCGGTCTCGCCGGATTTCTCCCGCGGCACCACTTCGACCTCCGCTTCGCCGCGGATTACCTCGGCGTTAACGATGCAGCGCTGGACATCAGGCCTGGAGGGTAAATCGAACATGGTGCGGCGCAATACGTGTTCCATGATGCCGCGCAGGCCGCGCGCACCGGTGTTACGGGCAATGGCTTTTTCAGCGATTTCCGCCAAGGCGTCTTTGGTAAACTCCAATTCAACTTCATCGAAGGCAAACAGGTGTTGGTATTGTTTGACCAAGGCGTTTTTCGGTTCGGTCAATACTTGAATCAAGGCATCCACGTCCAAAGGCTCTAGTGGCGCCAGTACGGGGAAACGGCCGATAAATTCAGGGATCAAACCAAAGCGTTTCAAATCATCGGGCTGGGTGGCGTTCAGCATCGCTTCCAAGGTCGGCTTGTCGTCAGGATTGCTAACTTCGGCATGAAAACCGATAGCCGTTTTCGGCGGCAGCAGGCGCTTTTCGACATGCTTTTCCAAGCCAGGAAACGCACCGCCGGCAATAAACAAAATATTGCTGGTATCGATCATCACCGAGTCGTTACCGCTGTGATCCTTGCGCCGGCCCTTGGCAGAGACTTTGACTTGCGAGCCTTCCACCAGCCGCAACAAGGCTTGCTGCACACCTTCGCCTGAGACGTCGCGCGTGCCAAAGGCTTGTTCGGGGCTGCGAGCTATCTTGTCCACTTCATCGATATAAACCATGCCCCACTCGGCTCGGCTGATCTGGCCGTCGGCTACATCCAGCAAGCGCACCAGGATATTTTCCACGTCGTCGCCGACGTACCCGGCCTGTGTCAAAGTCGTCGCATCGGCAACGGCAAACGGTACGCCGACGATTTTTGCCAGCGTGCTGGCCAGCAAGGTTTTACCGGTGCCTGAGGGACCTATCATTAAAATATTGGATTTACCGATTTCCACACTATCATCGGAATCGCCCAAACCGCCCGCTTTGCGGCTGACGTTTTTCAAACGTTTGTAGTGGTTGTAGACAGCTACCGACAAGATTTCCTTAGCCAAATCCTGACCGATCACATACTGATCGAGCATGGCCTTCATTTCCGCCGGTTTGGGTAATGGCCCTTGCATATCGGCCAATTCCTTTTTCTTGCCCCAGCTGGATACCACTTGGCTGGCCAACATCACGCAAGCTTCGCATATGTAGCCTTCAGTGCCGGCGATCATCGGCACGGCCGCGGACGCTTCGATGCCGCAAAACGAACAATGCTTGGGTTCTTTTACCATGTTAGGCACTCCTGTTGACTGCGGGCAGACTGGCCAACCACGTACGCTGGCAGTTTCTGCGGTAACGATCCTGCATGATCTGCTGAATCTTCGGTGTCGCTTTTTTCAGAGACATGGTTTCGGCAGGGATAATTTTCAGACACTGAATCAAGTGAAAGCCCATCTCCGTCTCCACCACATCGCTGATGGCGTCTTCTTTCAAGTTAAACAATACCGCATCCAGCTCGGGAAACAAGGTGCCTTTAACAACAGCACCTACTTCGCCGCCTTGCACCGCCGTCGGGCATTCCGAATACTTCAGCGCCAGATCGGCAAATTTATGCGGTTTGCGCTTCAAGGTACCGACGATCTCGTTAATCCGTCGCCAAGCGGCCTCGCGGGTATTATCCGGATAATCCGGATTGATACTGATCAAAATATGCCTGGCTTGACGTTGCTCGGGCTTATGAAATTTGTCCGGATGCGAGTGGTAAAAAATCCCTATTTCCACTTCGTTAACCTTCGGCGCGCGCGCAGCCACTCGATCCATCACCGCATCTACCTTACACTGCCGGTACAAGGCGGCTTTGAGTTTATCAATATCTAAATCGTTGGCGGTCAATGCCGTTAAAAATGCGTCTTCGTCTTCAAACCGACCATGGACTTCCCTATAGGCTCTATCCAGCTCGGTGTCCGAAATTATCACCCCAGTCGCTTCGACCGAATTTAAGACCCGGCCTTCAATCTCATATTCGTTTTTGGCTTGCACTTCCACCTGGCGCAATTGCAATTGCTCCAATTCGGCCGGCGCCTTCTGGAATAGGCTTAAGGCCGCCCGCAGCAGGGTATAAGGCTCTATTGAAGATTGGCTCATCATTATGCCTCCGGTTCTCGAAAAGTGGCCGGGTCTGCTGGTTCCAATACACTCTCAGGAACCTGCATGGTTTTATTGGGAAAGCGCACGTGATAAAGCAATGGATCGCTGTCACGCAACACCTTCAAAATTTCGCCTTGGGTGCCGGCGGGAAAGCCACCATCTTGGGTAGGCAAATCGATCGTGCAGACCACTTGATCGCGAAACTCAAAACGACTCGGGTTCCAAGGGGCATCAGCCGGAATCAGCTCTTCCGCCCGGCAACCCACCATCCGGCCGGCATCCAGAAAATGCACGGTGTAAATCACTTGATCCTGTAAAAAAGTACCCACTTCGATGACGTTACCGACACTACCCCGGCGCAGCAAAAAATCGCCGATATCCATACCCGGATAAGTGCCATCGTTGCGAACGTTACGCGTCAGCCTAACTCGCTCGCCAAATTCGAAGCGCTCTTCGTCGTAACGTTCTTCTATCATGTCTTGATATCACCCAATGATACAAATGCAGTTTGCGGTTCCATCATTTTGAAGACCTTAAATACTTTTTCGGTCTGAGCATCCGAGTCCACGAAGTCGTTGTAGGCGCGTTGCAGCAATTTTTTGTAGACCTCACGCAGCGCGTCTTCATCTTCCGGCATATTCTCGCCGGCTTGATCCAGATAATTGTGGAAGCGCTGCAGGATGTGCAGCCGGTTGACGTGGACGACAGTGGTATCGAATTCCAGCTCGAAATACCGCAGGAAGTCTTCCGCAGCTTCCAGTTCTTCCATATCTTCTTCTAAACTCATCGTCATTACCTCATCATCAGGTGATCAAGATTGGCAGGTTGTTCTCCCAATGCGTACACCACTAATAAAACCACCAGCATCACAGCTGTCTGGGCCAAAAATGGATCGGATTTTTGTTTCTTCATCATGGCCATCACCTTTAGGTTAATTGCGCGGAACAACAAACATCACTTTACGTTGGCATCTGATTAATGGGCGATGCCTACCCGAAAACTTCCGGCATGCGGAAAATCCCTTCCGCCGCTTCTTGACGACGCACGACCAACTCCAACAGGCCTTTTGCTCCAATTCGGTCTTTGTCATCCAATGACACCAACTTCTCAAAAATCGCCTTGCTTAATTCCAGATTCTCCAAGCGCATGCTCAAAAAACCGATGGATTTCAAGGTAAACAGATACAACCTGATTCGGGTCAATAAGTCTTTTGGCGCTTCGCTAATATGATGTCGTTCCAGTTCGCGCCAATCTTCCGGAAATCCAATCCCGGGTTGAATCAAGGTCAATGCTTTTTCTGAAATCAACAAGGCTTCGGCCAAGCGGTGTTGGTAGTAGTAAAACCGATTTAAAGACACCAGTACGTTCAAGGATTCCGGAGCTCTTAAGTAAGCCTGTAACAGGGGCAACTCCGCTTCGCCGCTGGCATATAGCTCAGAGGCATATTGGATCAAGTCCTCAACTTCCTGGCTGTCCGCTTTCTCGTAGTAGAGATCTTTGGCGTCGAATTGCAACAGGTCCATTTCCATCACTTGCCACCCGCCGCTTGTTTCAACACCACGACATCGTCACCGTGACAGACTCCTTCCGCTTCGCAGCTACCGCAGGTTTCTTCCGCCACCACAAAGCGCTTTTGGTTATTCTCCAATTCGTCCAAACGGTCAACCAAGCAACTCAGCGCTTTGCCGACTGGATCGGGCACCAAATGGTGATCAAGATCAATACCGCGCGGATCCTGAATTTTTATCCCTTTTTGTTGGATAATCCGGCCAGGAATACCAATGACGGTGCAGCATGGCGGCACATCTTTGATCACTACAGAGTTAGCGCCGACCCGGACGTTATCGCCCAAGATGATCGCACCCAGGATCTTGGCGCCAGCACCGATCAACACATTGTTGCCCAGCGTCGGATGGCGCTTTTCCTTATTCCAGGTGGTACCGCCCAGCGTCACGCCGTGGTACATGGTCACATCGTTACCGATCTCGGCCGTTTCACCGATCACCACGCCGGCGCCGTGATCGATAAAAAAGCGCTTGCCAATGGTCGCGCCCGGATGAATATCAACATTGGTCATCCAGCGAGCAAAGGCGGCGAGTAAACGTGCCGTCAGTTTCCAATCGGCATGCCACAAGCGATTGCTTACCCGATGCAGCAATACCGCATGCACTCCCGGATAAGCCAATAACACTTCCGGCAACCCGCGTGCAGCTGGGTCTCTGGCAAATACGCAAGCGACATCTTCGCGCCAGTCTTGCCAAAGCCCCGACGCTACACTGGAATGCGACGGCGAGAAGAACATCATTTTGCTAAGCTCCAAGTGGTTTTACCGGGCATCGGTACACCAGGTACCCGAAAGAAGGTGCCAGGATAACGATCGTCTTGTTGCTCTTGCTGTGCCGCAGTTTGCTGTGGAACTTGGTCTTTAGGAGTGCTAAGCACGGCTGATTGTTGACGATTGCTACTCATCTGACACCTCGTTATAGGCTGTGTAAAAATTGATTCAAATCGGTCGATTGCGGTGCGCGTTTATGCAAACTGACAAACTCGCGAATCAGCGGCAGCAAGCGACCCGCCTGCCAACGATTAATTTGGATACCCAATTGTTTATAAGCGTGCATCACGCCTTGGCTACCGGAATGCTTGCCCAGTACCAACTGATGACTCCGCCCAACCAAGGCCGGATCGACGCCTTGATAATTTTTAGGATCTTTCAACAAGCCGTCGACGTGAATACCGGCTTCGTGACTAAACACATCGCGGCCAATCAGACTTTTGCGGCTGCCGATGGTGTCGCCGGATGCTGTGGCAACTTGACGCGACAGTACAGGGAAATTGCGCAAGTCCACGCCCGTTTCAAAGCCGTAAAGTTGCTTCAAACCGACTACCACTTCTTCAAGCGCCGCGTTACCCGCCCTTTCGCCTAAACCGTTGACAGTGGTATTGACGTGGGTCGCGCCGGCGAATGCCGCTGCCAAGGTGTTGGCTGTTGCTAACCCTAAATCGTCATGAGCGTGCATTTCGATGTCCATGTCGGTGACGGCGCGCAGTTTACGAATTGCCTCGAAGACACCAAAGGGCTCCATGATGCCAACCGTATCGGCAAAGCGAATTCGGCAGGCACCGGCTGCTTGCGCCGCCTCAGCCATCGAAGCCAGGAAATCGCTATCGGCGCGAGAGGCATCCTCGGCCCCCACACAAACCTGCATGCCCGCATCAACCGCCGTTTTTACACAGCGTTCGATGGTGCCAAGCACCCAAGCCCGACTTTGTTTGAGTTTGTGCTGAATATGTTGATCGGACGCGGAAATGGATAAATCCACCGTACCGACACCTAAACCCAAGCATGCTTGCAAATCTTCCTCGCGCATCCTGGACCACACCAATAAATTGCTGGGCAGGTTTAATTTGGCAATGGCTTTGATCTCATCGCGTTCCTGCGCGCCCATGGCTGGAATACCAATCTCCAGCTCTGGCACTCCCATGGCGGACAACTGTCCGGCAATGGCCAACTTTTCCGCCAGCGAGAACACCACGCCAGCCGATTGTTCGCCGTCGCGGAGCGTGGTGTCGTCGATGACTATGGTGCGGGCGTTGCTTTTCATGGCTAAACCTTGAGTCGCAAAGTGAAAGATTTAAAATCTGGAGCGTGAATAACGCTGTCGATATGACTAATGCAAAAGACTTGCCAACTGGAAAGATGCCGAGACATAAGGGCTGGCGGGCTAGATTAGCGCAATATCGACAAGACAACACCCGTGGTTGAAGACGTAATTGTTAGAAAGACGACAATCGTGGTGCGACTGGCAAAAGCCGAGGATCGGTCGAAAAGCCATGCGAGTTTTGTGGCTCTTTCACCTGCTATTGGAGGTAGATTGCGCTAGTGAGGGCGTAAGCCCTCCAAAGCCGCCCTGCTGCCCTATTCCACCTTTACCCACAAATAGAAAATTCAGAGAGCCAAATAACGAGGGCAGTTTAGCTTCCCGCCATCAAACCGGTTTTCACTAGGGCTTTATGTTGGCAGTATACTCAGGGCTTTTACTCACCGCGCCCGCCATGAATTCATCACAGCTCAAAAGCCTTGCCGTATTTTCCCTGTTTGCCATTATTGGATTTGGGCCAATCTCACCCGGCTGTTTGATTGGGATGTATGTGGTTGCGCTGCGGCCACGCTGGTTTAAAGATTTGATAGAGAATATGTATGCAAATCCCGGCGCCGCCGAGGCGGCCCCAACCTATGCAGGCGACCAAACCAGACAGAGCAGAATCAAGTGCTTTTTAAGCTTGTTGGGATTGTTTATTGTCGATATTGCGCCGGTACCGGTAACGCCGGTTATCGCTTTTGGGATTATCCTGAGCAGACCGCAGTGGTTTTACCGTTTGGTGAATAATATTTACGGCGGGGTCTAACGAAGACGCTCCCGCATTAGCGGGAACGCAGATTCGCAGCAAAAAATTTAGGCGAAGGTAGGTTGAAACGCTTGCTCTGGATCAGCAACGGGCTCGTTGTTGATACTATCCCAATAAGGCGACAGTTTACGCAAAGTGGCGACGATGCTTGGCATAACCTTCAGTACTTCCTCAACCTCGCTCATATCGTTATAGCGAGAGAACGAGAAGCGGATGGTGCCGTGCGCAGCGGTATAAGGAATATCCATCGCCCGCATGACGTGCGAAGGTTCCAAAGAACCCGAGGTACACGCCGAGCCACTTGAAGCAGCGATGCCCGCTTTATTAAGCAGCATTAAAATCGCTTCACCCTCGATATATTCAAAGGCAATATCGGTGGTGTTGGGCAGGCGGTTGTTCAAATCGCCAGTAATAAAGCAGTGCGGTACAGTTGCAATAATGCCTTGCTCCAGACGGTCGCGCATGGCTTTAACTTGCACGTTTTCATATTCCATATGCTCCGCCGCCAATTCACAGGCTTTGCCCAAGCCAACGATAGATGCGGTGTTTTCGGTACCAGCGCGCCGACCGCGCTCTTGGTGACCGCCACGCAACAGCGGACGAAAGCGAGTGCCACGTTTTAAGTACAGCACGCCTATCCCTTTGGGTGCATGCAGCTTGTGCCCGGAAATCGATAACATATCGATTTTGGTGTCTTGCAACATCATCGGAATTTTACCGACCGCTTGCACAGCATCGGTATGAAACATCACGCCAGCCGCATTGGCCATCTCGGCCATTTCCACGACCGGAAAGATGGTGCCGGTTTCGTTGTTCGCCCACATTACGGACACGATCGCCACTTCTTCGGACAACAAGCTTTTATAAGCTTCCAGGTTCAAGCGACCACATTTATCCACCGGCATCCGGTGAATGGTGTAGCCCTCTTTCTCCAGGTTTTCGCACAACGCCAATACTGCAGGATGCTCGACTGATGTCGTAATGATTTCCTTGCGGTTAGGCTGGGCCTTGATGGCCGACAAAATCGCGGTGGAATCCGACTCGGTGCCGCAGGAGGTGAAAATAATTTCCGAGTCGTGCTCCGCACCAATCAGTTCTTGCACCTGCGAACGGGCTTTCTTGATCGCTTTAGCCACGCCGTCAGCAAAGCGATGAATAGACGACGGGTTACCGAACTGTTCAGTAAAATACGGGATCATCACATCGACGACCGCGCTATCCACCTTGGTGGTGGCATTGTTATCCAGATAGATATCAGGCATGACTTGCCTCCTCGATGGTTACCAATTTTGGCATTTGCGAGGCAGGCACTACTTTAATGAATTCCCCCATTACTTCCATCAAGCGTTGTTGAATGCCGGCGATGGTCATGGCAGACATTTGGCAACCGTTACAAGCGCCGGTCATGTTGACGTAAGCGGTTTTATCCACCACTTCCACCAACTCGACATCGCCGCCGTCAGCCATCAATTGCGGACGGAAGGACATGATCACTTCTTCGATTTTCTTGATGCGTTGCAGATTGGTCAAAGGTCCTTTGGCCACTACCGGCTCCGGTTTTTTCGGGGCTGGCGCTGCACTTGGATCGAAGGTTTCGCCGCGTTCTTTCAAGACTTTTTCCAGAATCGCTTCGATGTCTTCATGGCAGGCCGCGCAACCGCCGCCGGCTTTGGTGTAATTTGTTACGTCTTCAACAGTACGCAACTTGTTAGCCCACACCATCTCTTCGATCATCACAGCATCGATAGCAAAGCATTTGCAAACCAACGCGCCTTCTTCGTGATCGTCTTTCCATTCTTCGCCGCGATAGTTAGCTATCGCCGCTTGCAAAGCTTCCCGACCCATCACCGAGCAGTGCATTTTTTCCGGCGGCAGACCGTCCAATTCGGCGGCGATCTCTTGGTTAGTTACTTTCAAGGCTTCATCTAAAGTCAGACCTTTGATGATTTCGGTTAAAACCGAAGAAGAGGCAATCGCTGAACCACAACCAAAGGTTTGGAAACCAGCGTCTTCGATCACTTCGGTATCGTCGTTAACTTTTAAAGTCAGACGCAGTGCGTCGCCGCAACTGATAGAACCCACTTCGCCTATGGCATTCGCGTCCGCAACTGCGCCGGCGTTTTTGGGGTTGAAGAAGTGATCTTTTACTTTATCTGAATAATCCCACATAGCTATTTCCTCGAATGCTTAAGAACAGGTTTTTGGTGTGCCGCCGCTCTCGCCGGTGGTAAACGATGATCCGCAGGCACAGCTTTTAACCGCGTTGGGATTGGTAAATTTAAAGCCCGAACCTTCCAGGCTGTCGACGAAATCGATAGACATGCCGTCCAAACTGGGCAGGCTCAACGGGTCTACAAACACTTTCACCGCACCACAATCGATGACGGTGTCGTCTTGATTTTCTTTTGCTTCCAACTTCATGCCATATGACAGTCCGGAGCAACCGCCATCGGTAACTTCGATGCGCAGCCCACCGGTTGGCTTGTCGGAACTGCTAATAAAACGACCCACGGCTGTAATGGCGCTTTCGGTTAATGTAATCATCTTTAAGTCTCCTGAACGGGTTTGGCATTGATTTTGTAAACAGATAAAGCAACCGGCATGCCATACGCGAAAAATTCAGCTAAGCCGCTGAAATTACTAACACAAAGGCAGCAGGCCACCCTTAATCGGCACGCCGTTTCACAACAAACCAGGGGTTTTTGTCAGCTTTACTACAAACCTCTCACAGGAGCACAGCATGAACGTAGAAGATTTGGATTTGGGCGATGTGGTATATGCCGCGCATACCATTGTGGACGATGGCAGCATGCCTGAGAGCGAAGAAGGCGAAGTGTTGGCACTGGAAGGCGCTCGCGGCGTCATTGTCATGAAAGGACACGTTGAGGAAGAACCCGGGCTCACCGTGTTTTTAGTCCGCTTTGAAGACCAGGATCTAAATCTGGGCCGGCCAATTGGTTGCTGGACCGAAGACTTGATTGTTCCGGATGAAGAATTAGTGACCCATTAAGCAGAGTTCACCCAGCATTAGACGGTCGGCTTAGCCGCCAACGGTCACGTCCTGGTAAAACTTGTGCGATAGCCCTGGTGAAGTGAGGTCTTGCTTTGAAACATTCCTGCGCACTGGCGTGGGAATGGGTTAATTGGGCTACCATTGTCGCGCCTAGAAGGCGCTTCCGATAACTGTAAGGGCTAGGCGAAATCAAAGGTTTGCATGCGCCGAGGCATGGCGTGTGCTTGAATGAATATACACTCAGCTTAATTAAGGCCAACCCATGCCAACTCCTTCCGAGTCAGTCATCCAATACCACAACCGCACCAAACACCACTTGAATGCCTACGCCAAAGGCCCCGAATCGCTAGACTGGGACGACCAGCCCAATCCGTTTAGGCGTTTTAGCGGCTGCGAAGCGGTGAAACTGCCCTTACCCGGCGCCGAGCTAAGCTGTTTGTTTGCTGACCTAGACAAACCGGGACAGGTAGAGCAGCAGCCTTTGAATCTAAGCAATCTGGGCCTGCTATTGGAATTGTCTTTCGGCTTGTCAGCCTGGAAGCAATTCGGCCCGGACCGTTGGGCCTTGCGCTGCAATCCGTCCAGTGGCAACTTACATCCGACCGAGGCTTATTTGCTGTGCACTGACCCGGCGCTATTGCAGCCCGGCGCATATCACTATGTCAGCCACGATCACCATCTGGAACGCCGCAGCCGCTTTACTGCCGCGACGGCGGCCAAGGAAGTCTATATCGGCCTATCGTCTATCCACTGGCGGGAAGCCTGTAAATACGGTGAACGGGCCTTTCGCTATTGCCAACACGACATCGGTCACGCGCTGGCTGCTTTAAGTTACGCCGCCGCCTGCTTGGGTTGGTCGATTGAGTTGCTTGGCGAGACTGCCGATGCCGACATCGCCGCCTGGCTGGGACTGGACCGCAGCGACGATTTTGTCGCTACCGAACATGAGGCGCCGGATTTATTCTGTCGGCTACATGCTACCCAATCTGCCGAAGGCGCGTTCTCCACTGCATATTTGCCGGAACTTGCCGAAAATGCCGAATGGTTTGGGAAAGCCGAGCGTCTAAGCGGCCGACATTTTTACCGTTGGCCGATAATCGACGAAGTCGCTGTCCAGGCCATCAAGCCAGTTACTGTTGCCGAGAGAGTAACGCTCCCGAACCTGGATTTACCCGCTCCCAGCCAAAACCTCCCTGCCAGCCGCCTGATTCGCCAGCGCCGCAGCGCCCAGCACTTTAATGGTAAGTCCCCAGACCTGCCCTTGGCCGACTTTCTTCGGATGCTGGCTGCGCTATTACCGAATACCAAACCACCCTTTACTGCCTGGAATTGGCCGGCTCAAGTTAATATCGTTTTATTTGTGCATCGGGTAGCAGATTTGGAACCGGGCTTATATTTGCTGCCGCGCACCACAGATGCAGCGGCGGAATTAAAGCAGGCTTGTTCTGAAGACTACGAATGGGAAAGGGTTGAGGCACCATTCGAATTTTATCGGCTGACGGGTGGCAACGTCAGGCAAGCCGCAAAAACCCTGTCTTGCCACCAACCCATCGCCAGCGACAGCGCTTTTAGCTTAGGCATGTTGGCGCGCTTTGCAAAGAATGTGGAAGCCGAAGCTTGGCGCTATCGCCGGCTATTTTGGGAAAGCGGCCTGCTGGGACAGATTTTGTATTTGGAAGCAGAAGCCGCCGGCGTGCGCGGCACCGGCATCGGCTGCTTTTTCGACGATGCGGTGCATGGCGTATTGGGCCTAAAAGATAACGGCTGGCAAAGCCTGTATCACTTCACCATCGGCGAACCGCTGGACGACAGTCGCCTGAAAGCCTTTCCGGCTTACGCGCATTTATCCCAGCCTTGATCGGAGTCAAAATACCCCGGTTACGACGACGGAAAACCCGACACAAGCAAAAACCGGGGGCCCTTCCCTCGCCGGGGATCGCAGCTTTATCATAGCCGCCTCAATGCTATCAGCCGCTGACGCCCGTCAAACCTGGGGTTTATCTGGTATCTTAGACGCATCGAAATATTTACGAAACAATCCTGTCAACAATGTTTAAAATCATGACTTTATCCCTGCCACCCTATGAAGGCCTGCCATGAGTTTTAAATCCAGCGTGATCCGCTTTATCATCAAATTAACACCCAACGCGCTGATCATTTGGGGCGCGAATATCGTCATGAAGGGCATTGCGGAGTTGACCCAATTCAACTTCGACCTCGACGCCCGAAAAGTCTACGTGCAGACCCGGCTGTACGGCGAGGAGCACACCATAGAAGTGACCTTGGAAGATTTTGCGGTATTCAACGACGGCGAGTCCTACCGTTTCATCATTCACCGCGCCAGCTCCGACCGGCTTTGGCTGAACAACATCCTGGCCAAATTCACTGGTAAAGCCTGGAAAATTCCGACCCTGCCGCTATTTGCCGCGCAACTGGAGCTAGTCGCCGAAGTCTTTAGCGCCAAGCCCGTGGTGTTAGAACAAATCGATTGAGTAATTGCAAAGCTGATCGGGCTCCCGCAAGCGAGGGAGCCCGGCTTCGTCGCCCGCACTAAAGGTCTGAAAAATCGAAGAAAATATTCAGCAAATCACAATAGCCGGCAAACCGCTGAAAGCGTGCCATCAATTAAAGGGCTGGGAAAGGAATTTAACTCCCAACGCGCCTCAGTCCGAAAGCAGTAATCACCCATCCACCCCCCTGCCCGGGCCAATGCTGGTTTCAATGTTTCGCTCGATACTAATCCCAACGACCACGCTATACTTTTGAAGTGAGGGTTACGCGTAAGTTCGGACGACAGTTTGCTAAGGCGTATTCTGATATTAACAGGGGGAAGGATGACTAACAGCCCTGCACAAAAAGAATTATCGGCGCGCTACCGGCATTATTATCCGGCTCTCCTGATTTTGCTGGTTTCGCTGTCGGCTTTATTTCTGGCTTGGCAAGATCTGAACTCACGTTATCAGCAACGCTTGCAGGAATATTTCGATTTCGAAACCCAGCGGCTTACCAGCAACATTAGCAAACGTATGGCTTTGCATGGTCAAACGCTGCGGAGTGCAGCCGGATTATTTGCCGCTAGTCAAGAAGTCACCCGTGATGACTGGCGGGCTTTTATCGAAATGTTGGAGCTGGACCGCAACCATCCGGGGGTGCAAGGCGTGGGCTATGCAGTCTGGATTCCCGCTGGGCAGTTAGCACAGCATGTTGCCACTATTCGCCGGCAAGGTTTCCCAGACTATGTAGTTAATCCGTTAGAGCCGCGCGCCGATTATTCCAGCATCATTTATTTAGAGCCGTTCGGCGGGCGCAATCTGCGTGCGTTTGGTTACGATATGTACTCCGAACCGATTCGGCGCAGGGCGATGGAACGCTCACGTGATAACGGCGAGCTGGCGTACACTGGGAAAGTGATTTTAATCCAGGAAACCAAGGCTGATTTACAAGCTGGGATATTGGCGTATTTCCCGGTGTATCGTAACGGGAGTATCCCGCAAACCACCCAACAGCGCCGCGCGGCACTATTGGGCTGGGTCTATATACCCTACCGCATGAACGACTTACTCAAAGCCATCCTTGGACAAGATTTATTGGCTTTGCGACTGGAGATTTTCGATCAGGACGATCTTAGTGCCGACGGGCTACTTTACGATAGTCAGACCAGCGAGGTGCCGGCGGCGTTTAAAACCCAGGGGGACGCCATGATACGCAGCCAACGTCTGGATTTAGGCGGACACTTTTGGACGCTGCGATACAGTGCGATGCCGGCCTTCAGCAAGACCGCAAAATTCGAACCGCCCTGGGTCGAAGTGTTGGCGTTGGTGCTGATCAGTTTTTTGCTGTTTTTTATCACTTGGGCTTATATCAATGCCCGCAGAAACGCCGCGATTGCTCAGCAATTGACGGTATCGCTGCGGCAAAGCGAAAGTCGGTTTCGCAGCTTATTTGATAACTCGCCCGTCGCGTATTTGGCCTTGGATAGACATGGCAATTTGTTGGATGTAAACCCGCAACTATGCGCCCTGCTGGACTACGGCAGCGATGAACTGATAGGCCGAAAACTATTTGAGTTTATTTCGCCGGACACCGGGCAGGATTTTCAACTGAAACTACAAATGCTCAACCATTACGGCTTGCTGGAATGCGAATTGTCGTTACTCACACGATTGGGGCATACGCTGACCGTGATTCTCGATGGTCGCTTGCAAGTTGACAAAGCCCGCTCAGCTTCTATTCACTGCATTCTGACCAATATTACCGAACGCAAGCGCGCCGAGGATAAACTGCAACTGGCGGCTCGGGTGTTTAGCGATGCGCATGAAGGCATTACCATCACCGATGCAGCGGGCAACATTATTGATGCCAATCCGACTTTTTGTGCGATAACCGGTTATGCGCGCGAGGAAGTGATAGGCCGTAACCATAGTATTTTGCAATCGGGAAAACATGATGTGGGCTTCTATAAAGAGCTCTGGCAAACGCTGCAAACAGATGGCTGTTGGCAAGGCGAAATCTGGAATCGCAAGAAATCGGGTGAGTTGTACGTTGAGTTGCTGACTATCTCTGCGATGCGTAATCGCACCGGCGAAATCCTAAACTATGTCGGCCTGTTTTCCGATATCACGCAATCCAAACTTCAACAACAGGAGCTGGAGCACATGGCTCACCATGATCCGTTGACGCAATTGCCCAATCGTATCTTGTTCAACGATAGATTTCGGCAGGCCTTGGCTCGCTGCAAGCGCGATAACACGCTGCTGGGTGTGGTCTATATGGACCTAGACGGTTTCAAACAGGTCAACGACCAGCTTGGTCACGAGGCCGGCGATCTGTTGTTGATCGAGGTGGCTAAGCGGATTAAGGCCAATCTGCGCGAGGATGACACGGTGTGTCGATTAGGCGGCGACGAATTTGCCTTGCTGGTGGGCGGCATTGAGTCCAAAGCGCAGTGCGAGCAAGCCTTGCAGCGGATTCATCAGGCGATCTGCCAACCCTACCAGTTGGCCGCGCAAACTGCCGAGATTGGCGTCAGTAGCGGCATCACCTTATGTCCGATGGACTCGAGCACCCCGGATTGTTTATTGAGCCACGCCGATCAGGCCATGTACTTGGCCAAACAGCATGGCCGAGGCCGCTATGAATTTTTTGAGCTCAATTAAGTCCGAGCCCTAGCTATTTAATTTTTCATTCAAACGAGAGGATATTGCTATGCGTTGCCACCAAGTCGACTACCAAATTATCGGCCATGATATTCAAATGGTCGAAGTCGAACTCGATCCCCAGGAAACGGTAATCGCCGAAGCCGGGGCGATGACCTATCTGGAACAGGAGATCGACTTCGAAGCCAAGATGGGTGACGGTTCCGGTGGGGTGATGGATAAGCTGTTCGGCCTTGGTAAGCGCATGTTGACCGGCGAATCCGTGTTCCTGACCCATTTCACCAACACTGGCGGTCAGAAGCGCCGCGTAGCTTTTGCTGCGCCGTTTCCGGGCTCGATTGCTGCTTTGAATCTGGCTGAGCTGGGCGAGGAAGTCATCTGTCAAAAATCGGCATTTTTGGCGGCAGCCTTTGGCACCCAAGTTGATATTGCCTTTAATAAACGCTTGGGCAGCGGCTTTTTCGGCGGCGAGGGCTTTATTCTGCAACGTTTGCGCGGAGACGGCATGGCCTTTATTCACGCTGGCGGTACGGTGATTCGCAAAGAATTACGCAACGAAACCTTACGCTTGGATACCGGCTGCTTGGTGGCGTTCAGCGGCGATATCGACTACAACATTAGCATGAGCGGCGGTCTGAAAAGCATGCTGTTCGGCGGGGAAGGTTTGTTTCTGGCGACACTGAAAGGGACAGGTTCGGTCTGGATCCAGAGCATGCCGTTTTCGCGCTTGGCCGAGCGGGTGTTAAGTCAATACAAGCCGACGATTGGACAGGACAGCCAATAATGGCGTTCTATGGTTACAGCAAGCCGTGTTCCGCAAAGGAATAAGGCTCACCGTCACCAACGATGAAATGATCTAGTACCCTGATATCAAAAAGTCCCAAGGCTTGCTTGAGTTTGTCGGTGATGTGTCTATCGGCTTGACTCGGCTCGTTGATGCCGGATGGGTGGTTGTGGGCAAAAATGACTGCCGCCGCATGATGAAAAAGGGCTCTTTTCGCGACTTCGCGCGGATAGACACTGGCACCGTCTATGGTGCCGCGAAATAGTTCTTCCCATTGAATCACTCGATGCTGATTGTCTAGAAACAAGCAGGCGAATACTTCATAACTATAGCCGCGCAATTGGGCGCTGAGATAGGCGCGAGTGATCTCCGGGCTGGTCAATGCATTGCCGCGCTGCAGTATCTCGGCGAAATGCCGGCGCGCCATTTCCAGCACCGCTTGCAACTGGGCGTATTTCGCATCACCCAAACCGTTGCTCAGACAGAAACGATGTTGATCGGCGCCGAGCAAAGCTTGCAAGGAACCGTATTCGCTCAACAAATCGCGGGCCATATCCACCGCTGATTTGCCGGGCGTGCCGGTGCGCAGAAAAATCGCCAGTAATTCGGCGTCGGTCAGTGCGGTAGCGCCGCGTTGCAACAGTTTTTCGCGGGGACGTTCATCCGCAGGCCAATTCTTGATGCTCATCAACTCCTCCGGGCCGTTAATTGTTGATTTTAAGCATAGAAGAACTGCTCAGAGTTTGCCATAAGGCGAAATATAAAGGTTTAAAGGCTATTTGCAGAATGAGGTTGGATTTATGGCCGACAGTCTTGATCGTTGAATTTGATCAACTGGTTGGAATTTGACTTTCGGATATCTCTTGGCTTGGTTGATTAGAGATTGATCGTCTTGTTACGGCCGATTCTGTTGAAAAAGGCGGTTTTCAGTCAATTTAGGCCAATTTTGACAGCGTTACAATTCTTCACCTATTGTTTTTAATGACTAATAATTTTTATAAAACGAGCATTTTTTGCAAAACTGCCCTTTTTCAACACAATCGGCCATTACCTGTCCCTCGACTCTGATTATTCAGTGACCGGTTAAAGCTAAAAATTGACCGTTAACGTCGAAGTGGGCGGCCTGCGAGGCTTTTCGCGCAGGCCCACTCGACTGAAATGTTAAATTTCAGAATTCCCTTTTGCGCGCTTTGTAGACGAATGAAGCGATTTGGATACTTGGTTGCTGGGCCTCCATACTTTCAGAGAGCTTCATCAGTGCGCCACTTCCGCCAACCAGAACCCCCGGTATGCTCGGTGCGATTAGTGATTTTCCAAGTTCCACGAGCGCACCGCCAGCAGCTCTAAGAATTCGTCGAATTGCTTTGCTTTCGTGCTTTTGGATCGCTTGCTCCAACATCGATATTGCAGCTGTGATCTTGGTTTCAATCAGGACATCGCAGTCGTGGCCCAGTTTGCTCAGGTCGTCGGAGAGATCGTTGCGTTGATGTAGCAGCCAGACTAGTTCAAGAATACCTACCCGGAATTCCTCCCGTGAATCACGTAGTTTCAGCCGTGCCTCCAAGATATCTTCTGCGTGATAGGCCCTCAACTCCGGAAGCGCAAGTTTTTGGAATGTCCTATGTGAAAGAAAGTTGGCGACTTCTGAAACACGCGTTGTCGATGGATTGGGGGCTATATGGGCATGCTCGCAAACTATCGGCAACCCCGTGCCGACTGCGGTTGAAATGATATTTACGTCTCTCAACAATGAAGAGACCGTTCTCTGCCCGTCAGCGAGGCCACTGAGGATCAACTGCGACACATGGTTGAGCTTCTTTGCGTCAGCTTTCATTACCACCGAAGGCTTTCCATCAATTACGACGGTGTCAAATCCCTCGATACCTGGTAGTTCGATATGATACCCACCGGGAAATCGGGTTTCAACATCAGCCGGCTCCAGAAATGAGATGACGCCTTCCGGAAGAAGTACTTGAAAGAGTTGCTCGACCACGGCTGACGATGCGCCATTCCTTCTCGCATCCGATCGATCCCAATAGTCATTCAGATGTTCTTCAAGCGACTTGCTTCCGAAAAGAAGCACTTCGTCATGCAGAAGGCAAAGTGTCGTAAGTACGCCCATATCCTCAATAAATGGGGCCTCGCCATAAATTACTGCAGACGGTTTTCGATTGCTCATAATTGATGAAATCTAACTAGTTACTAGAAAGTTGCTGTATATGTACCAGAAAAAGCTTGTCTCCAACCTATTTTATTGATCTGCTTATGATTTTTTCTATCTATGCATCATTCAGTGAGCAAAATACTGGCAGGTAATGGTTTGATAGCGGCCATTGAATGACTTCGAGCGATAGACAACAATAGGTCGGTAACGAGCATTGGCAGTCCAACCAACTATTGCTCATAACAAGTCAGTGCATTTTTAAACGATCAAACCACATCTTGCACAAAACGGCGCGATTAAAAAACATGAGCCGTTCTGATTTCCAACCCTACAATGCAAATAGCTGGTTTAAATTGCTACAGTTTTCAGTAGCAGCAAACCAGAGGTGTTTGCCGTCAGAATGGGTAACGACCATGACTTTGCTGATGGTCGGCTAGGTCTCGGTGGCCAAAACTAATGAAATCCAACCGACCAATCGTTAGAAAATAACGGCGCGTACGTATGTTGAAGGGGACGAAAGCCCCTTCTGTCAAACTTATTCGGTCGGAACGCTTATATCAAAATGCCTTCTTAAGAATTCCCCAACAACCCCAACGCACTTAAACTAGGCAAAAAGCAAGTAGCCTCGATGAAACGCAG